>JBEKCA010000012.1:0-62851 GCA_050015115.1 Occallatibacter sp. | reverse complement strand
GGCCCCAAACACACTTCAGGGGAACGCTTGAAGCGTTCCCCTGAAGTGTTGCCTTTTGGTTGGAGGGACCGCTACTTCTTCTTTGCGGCCTTCTTTGCCGCCTTCTTCGCGGGTGCCTTCTTGGCTGCTTTCTTGGTTGCCATTTGCCTATTCTCCCTTTCGACGATTTTTGTTTCGTCCCTGCAAACGATAATGCAGTTGAAGAATGTATAGATTTATGTAATGCAAGTGTCAAGAGAAAAACGACATGGTGGTGGAAAAATAGGCAACAATTTTTTCAAGTGCCGGATCGAAGCTCGCATTCGTCGCTTCAGATGATGTGATTCCATCTGAGAAATGCGAACGCCAATCCGGAAAACAAATCGCGCCAGCAATGCGCGATCATCTCCGCACGCGAACTGCACCGAAAGAGCGCCAAGACGCTGAAGAGCGCGCCAAACGCGGTGATCAGAGCCATACCGCGCACTTTCTAATACGCGTAAGCGCTGCAGAAACTCTCTTCCGATGCGAGGACACCCCAGCCGAATCGACCGCTCGCGCATCCGATGAACTGACGTTGCTGGTAGCCGCGGAATGCGAACCTCTCAACAAAGCCACGCAAGTCCACCTGTCTGTGGCACTCTAATACTTTGGAGGAGATTGTTCATCATGCCCATTCAAGACCCAGCCGATGTTGCCGCAAGAGAGGAACTTAACGCATGGGAGGCTGGTGGGGCTACCTCCGCTGACGCGCTCTTGGCCTGGGTTGGCGCGCGTCTCGCGGCGCACGAGGCGGCGTTGAATGCTCTTCTTGCAGTGAGCGGGACGCGCACGCCTCAGAATTCGCTGCGCCTCTACGATGCGGCCATCGAACAGCTCAACCTTGCGGGAGCACAGGCCGGCGTGTTGAACTCCGTTGCCGCCGACAAGGCCGTTCGCGATCAGGCACAACAGGAGGCGCAGCGCGTGGCGCAGGCTGGCAGCGCGCTGAGTTTGAATCGCGCGGTCTATGAGGCTTTGGCCGCTATAGAACTCGATGGCGCGAGCCCCGCCACCAAGCACTTCGTTCAACGCACGCTGCTTAGCTACCGTCTGGCCGGAGTCGATAAAGATCAGGCGACGCGTGATCGGTTGCAGTCGCTGCACGAGAAGGCCACGCGACTCTCGCTTGAATTCAGCCGCAATATTCAGGAGGGCGGCAAGACGATCGAGGCGACCGCTGCTGAACTCGTTGGCCTGCCGGCTGACTGCATCACACGTCACGAACCAGACGCCAATGGCCGCGTCACTCTTACAACTGACCCGCCCGACATGCAGCCGGTGATGACCTTCGCCTCAGATGCCGCGTTGCGCGAGCGGATGTTCATTGCTTACAACACGCGCGCCTATCCGGCGAACCGGCAGATCCTTCTCGACCTGCTCGCCACGCGGCAAGAGATTGCAAGCGTCCTCGGCTTTCGCAGTTGGGCCGACCTGGCCACCGCCGATCAGATGATGGGCTCTGCTGCCAACGCGCGCACATTTCTTGCCAAGCTCAACGAAGCCAGTCTGGACGGCGCGCGGCGCGAACTCGATCTGATTCTCGACTTCACGCGCAAGCGCCAGCCCGGGCTTGAAGCGATCGACATCACCAGCCGCGCTTACTGGTACGAGCAGTTTCGCCGCTTTGCGTTCGACTTCGATTCGCAATCGGTGCGGCCCTACTTCCCCTATGCGCAGGTTGAAGCCGGCGTGCTTCAGACGGCCGCGCGTCTCTTCAAGATAGAGTTCCGTTCTTCGGCTGCGCCCGCGTGGCACGCGGACGTCTCGGTTTTCGATGTCCTCGACGGAGGACAGCGCGTCGGCCGCTTTTATCTCGATATGCACCCCCGCGAAGGTAAGGACAAATGGTTCTCCGCCGCGCCCATCGTCACCGGCGTTCGCGGCAGCGCGTTGCCCGAGGCTGCTTTGATCTGCAATTTTCCTGGCGGCGACAACAAAGACCCCGGGCTTCTGCAATATTCCGACGTGGTCACATACTTTCATGAGTTTGGCCATCTCATGCACGCAATCCTCGGCGGCCAGACTGAGTGGGCAGGAATCTCCGGCTTTGCCACCGAGGGCGACTTTATCGAGGTGCCTTCGCAGATGCTCGAGGAGTTTTTCCGCGACGAGAAGCTGCTTCAAGCCTTTGCAAAGCACTATCAAACGGGCGAGACGCTCCCATCCGAGACGATCAAGAAGATGAAACTGGCCGGAGCCTTCGGGCGCGCAGACTGGGTGCGCTCGCAGCTCTACTACACAACGCTCTCGCTCGACCTGCACGACCAGGACCCAGCCAGGCTCGATCTCGATAGCATTACCAAGCGGCTCTATGAGAGCCTGCAGCCCTGGACCTGGATGGAAGGCAACCGCATGTACGCGAGCTTTGGCCATCTCACTGGATACTCGTCCAACTACTACACATACGCCTTCGACAAGGTCATCGCGCTGGATTTCTTCTCCCAGTTCGATCCAAACGATTTGCTCGACTGCGACACAGGCAACCGCTACCGCAAGTCGGTGCTCGAACAGGGAGGGTCAAAACCCGGGCGTCAGATGGTGCGAGACTTTCTCGGGCGCGACGAGGAGTTTGCAGCTTTCAGCAAGTGGCTGAACGAAGAGTTTGAGGAAACAGGGAATCGGAATTAGGGATCTGAAAACGGAACAAGAGTGGGGCAAACTTGAGGCAGTGTGTACTTTTGAAGGAGTCTTGTCAATGATGCGGTAGATTTGGGTGCCTGGATCTGAGTCTTGCGGGCGACGAAGCACGACGATGGGTGGCGCGATATTCAGAAGGGGGATGAACTCCATATGGAATTCATGACCTGGACAACCGACCTGAGCGTGGGCGTCGAAACTCTGGACGACGACCACAAGAGGCTGATCGGCATCATCAACCAGTTGCACTTTGGAATCATGGCGGGACACGACAAACGGGTTCTTGAAGCGGTTCTCGGTGAACTGATCGACTACACCCGTTTCCACTTCACTAGAGAAGAAGAGATGTTGCTTGAGGCCGGGTACGTGGCCACGCCCGAGCATATGACGGAACACGATCAGTTCATCCGCCGGATCTCGAGGGTGCAAGCGCGGCTCAAATCCGAATCCGTCGCCATGCTCGATCTGGAGTTGATGGACTTCCTGCGCGATTGGCTCTTTTCGCACATTCTGGTTTCAGATAAAAAGTACGGGCCGCGCCTCAATGCCCATGGACTCTACTAATTCTCCTGGATCTTTATCACCAGGCAGGTGATCGTCTTGTCGCCTGCGACCAGCATTTGATGCGGCGTGCCTGCAGGAACATGCGCAATATCGCCCGCGCGAAGCTCCTGCCGTCTGCCGCCCTCCACCGACGAACCGCGAATTTCTCCCGGCCCGACACTCGCTGCGCCAGCCACCGTGCCTCCAGTGACCAATGATGCTCGGCCATCGAGAACATAGAAGAGATCGGCGAAGTTCTCATGCACCTCGGCTCCGCCGTCCCTGCTGCGAACCAGGAGCATTGCGTGATGCCGCGGAAACTCCTTTAAGGTTTCGCTCTCAGCTCCATTGCCGCTTTTAGCCAACTTGCGCAGATAAGCTGCCCGCTCCAAAAGCACAGCGGCTGACCAATGATCGGATTGAACGGCAGGCTTTTTCTGGCTGGTCTTCGACTTCGCCACTAATGTGTCGGCGTTCGGTTCTGCTGAGAGCAGTTTCTTCAGGATTGCGTCTGAGAACGGATCCATAATTCTCCAAGTTTAAGTCGAGACACGGTTGAGTGCAGGGCCATGCGGAGATCAACCTTCAGGATTAAGTTCTCTCCAGAGACGGTCAGCCAGAACTACTGAGGTTTCTATCTGCCGCACCGATACCGACCAATACCGTTTGAGAAGGAGGTCTTTTTGTTCCGGAGAAACTATTTGAAAGCCGTGCGCTTCGTAGAAGCGAATCGCCCAAACCGCATTCGCCCAGGTTCCGATCAATACCGGTCGAGAAGTCAGACCCAGCAGATGCGCGAGCAGGCGTGCGCCGATTCCTTGCCTCTGGCAGGTGGTGCGGACGTACGCATGGCGAATCAGGGTCACGTCCTGAACCTTTTGAATGCCCATCACGCCTGCAAGATCACCGTTCTCCTTTTCGCCCCAGAATTCGACGCCATCCTCGATCTCATGGTGCAGTTCGCCGGTGGACATATACGGTTCCGTCCAGCAGTCTTCTGGAATGACGCCTTTATAAGCCTGCGCGCCATCGTTGACGATGGCCCAGATTGATTCAAAGTCGCGGTTGTCACAGCGGCGGATCATGCGTGCTCGTATTCCTAGTCTTTTTCTTTCATCTTCGCAGATCGGCTCGGCCGCGACAATGAGACGCAAGAATGGGCGGCGGTGTTATTTTCCGGCTGACTGGCGATTCGGTCGCAGGGGGTTTCTGATCTCATTGGTTAGGGAAATAGCCAATTATCCAGGAAGTCGAGAGTCAATTACTCGCATGACGGCATCGATACCGCTGATGCGACCTTATCTCTCATTTCGAGTACGATTCTCTTGGAATTTGTCGGGCCTGCATTTGCGGCTTCCTGATGGGCGATCTGGCATGTTACCAATTCGAGACGTCCAGTTTCAGAACCCATAAAAAGAGCGCCCCTCGATTCCTCCTGTACTCGAATGAAGTACATTCTCCCGTCGGCCAAATCAAGTGGGAGTTGTGAGTTCGCTGCTGGGTGCTTGGTGTTCAGGCTCGCAGAGAATACGTGTGGCCCGGGTGAGAGGTGCAGAGTGAGGAAATGTCCAGGTTGAACGAACCCGACGGGCTGTTTACCATCGAAAATCCGGCCGAGGAACGCCGCATGGTTTGCATAGGGCGCACCGGTCGTGAAGATATTCCCATTGGAATAGATTGTTACCACTGCGTCGTGAGGAGGGGCGGCTGAAACAGGAATAATCAGAATTGCCGTGAGCAGCAAGGTCAGAGTTCGCATAAGCTACCTTTCGACCGAATGATACTCCACGGCGGCGGCTCTGGCAGTGATTTCCTGCTGATCGTGGTCGAGCGGTCGGCTATCCGGAAACTGCACCACAACGCAAAAAAGGCGTCCGCGCATTGCACGGACGCCCTTCTGCCTGTCTCTCGATCGTCCTGCGCTAGAAATCCAGCCGTAAAGACATCTGCACCTGGCGCGGGCTGCCGATGGAATGCGTGACGATCCCCAGGCCCGATGGGCAGTTATAGAAGCTGGTGTTGGTCTGGGTTCCGTTGGCGCTGCAACCGGTGGGCAGTGCGGCTGTGCCGGCCGTCGGGAAGGGATTATAGTACTCGTTTTGAGCGACGCCGTTGCCGGGAATATCGAAGCTGGTGGTGTTGGTCAGGTTAAAGACGTCGAAGGTGAATTTGAGGCTATACCGTTCGGTGATCGGCGTGACTTTCACGAGCGAAGCGTCGGCGCGTTTCTGAAAGGCCTGGCGGAAGATGTTGCGCTGGCCGGTGGTGAATCCGGTTTCAAATGGATCGGAGTTGGGGATGGCTCCATCGAGACCGCCGGCCGGCAATAACGGAAGCGTGAAGCAGTTGGGCTTCAAGGCCGGGGCTCCCCCAGACGGGGTCCATGCTCCGGAGGCTCCGGTCAAGGCGTTTTTGGCCGTACAACCTTGCGCCAGCGGGACAATGGGGTTGGTGATACCGTTTGAAGTCGAATAGAAAATGCTGCCAATTGCGCCGGAGTAATCGATGATGCTGTAGGGCTGTCCGCTCTGGAGCACCGTATCGCCCAGCAGCGACCACCCGTCGATGACCTTGCCCTCAATGGATTGCTTGGTTGCTAAATCGGGAACCTGAAAGACGTAGTTGAAGCTGACGACGTGGGTGCGGTCGAAGTCCGAGGAGCCGTAGGCGCTGCGCAGGTCGAGCGGATTGTTGCCGTTAAAGAAGAGGCCCAGCCCACTCTGCTCATCGAGTGCGTGCGAAAACGTGTAAGAGCCGCCGACTTGCAATCCGTGACTCATGCGCTTGTCGACGTGCGCTTGAAGTGCGTTGTAGGCATCGATGCCGGCGGCCTTATAGGAGATGGACTCAGCCGCATAGCCGATGTAGGGCACACGAAGGTCGACGTTGCCGCCCTCGTAGTTGGCCTGGTAAGGAATTGTGCCGGCGGGGTCAACAAAACCGCCCACGACGTTGTACCCGTAACTGTAATTCTGCTGGTAAGGGCTGCCCGGCAGCGCGGGGTTGGTCGAGGAAGCAATGGTCGGCTGGTTGAAGGGCACCGGTATCACCTGGTGGCGGCCCACATTGCCCACATAGCCGATTTCGATGGCTAGATCGCTGCGCGGCTGCCACTGGATGTCAAGGGTGTAGTTGATGGTGTAGGGCAGCTTGTTGGCGCGGTCGTAGACGCCGAGCGAAACGGGTTGGCCATTGTTGATCACGCCCGAGGGACAAACATTTTGAACGCCTCCCTGTCCGGTGTTCACGATGCTACAGGCATTGGGCAGGTAATTGCCGAGGTCCGAGGCCTTTGGGTTGCTGATCGGCGTCGGCGGCGCCATGCCATAGGGGTTTTCAAGATTGCCTGTCTCGGCAGACGGCAGGCCCTGGGGAAAATCCGAGGCGTCTTTGCCGTTGACGCCACCTCCGCAGGTCGGTACGTAAAGATCGGGAGCGGAGGTGGTGGAGTAGTCGCCGTAGAGTGACCGCGATGCTGTGGGGCAGTTTGTGGCAGAGACGAAGGGGAGCTGCTGGTTGACGCCGAAGGGACCGCCGGTGACCGAGCCGATGGCGTATCCGGGTGAGAGATAGGTGAAGAGTTCGCCACGATCGTAGTAGATGCCGCTGCCTGCGCGCACCACGACTTTGCTGTGGAAGATTTCCGGCTGCCATGCGGCTCCGACGCGCGGGCCGATGCCCCACTGGCGGCCGGTGAGCGTGGTGTTGCTCACGCCGCTGGTGCCGTTGGCGTTATTTCCGGCGATGATCAGGCCTGGATCTTCGATGGTGTCGGAGCCGACGTTGTACTTGTAGCGGCTGGGATCGAAGTTGAAGATGCGGCCGTACTTTTCTGTAAGCCCGCCGTCCCAGTCATACCGGACGCCCGCAGTCAGCGAAAGCGTTGGAGTGATCTGGTACTTATCCTGCACATAAGTGCCAAGCTGGTTGGCGCGGTAGTAGCGGCTCGCGTTGCCCTCGAGGAACGACGTGACGTAGAAGTCTGAAGCGGAGCTGCCAGGCGTGACAAAGCCTTGCAGCATCTGACTGAAGTCATCCGTTGCAACCGTTCCCGTGCCAGTGCGCTTGTCGATGGTGTTGAGCTGGGTGTAAGTGTAGCTTGCGCCGAATGACACGGTATGCTTGCCCAGTATCCAGATGGCGTTCCCCGAGGGAGCAAGGCGGTTCTGGAAGACGCCGGTGTTGGCAGACTGCGATTCGGCATTGGGTCCGATATTCAACACGGCTTGCAGAGGAATGCCCACCGGCTGATATTGGCCCAGTACGTTGACGATTGAGACGCCGGGGAAGTAGTTCGATCCGAAAACATTGATCGATCCCGTCCCCGCGGAGCCGCCGGGGATTGAGTTGGGCCCGAAGGCCTGCTCGTTGTCGCCCCAGTTTTTCTCGCGCAGCACGCCGAAGGTCTGTGTGGTCGAGAGGTTCGATTTGACGATCAGTGTATTGGTGAACGAGAGAACCTGCGCGCCTGAGTCCAGGTGTTCGGTGAAGCCGGGAACGCTGGAGTAGGCATAGGGTGCGATAGTTGGATCGTGCTGGTAGAAGTATTTGAGGCTGAGTGTGTCTTTGGTGTTGGCGTTATAGTCGACGTCCGCTACTCCTTGATCCGATGTGAACCGTCCGGTACCGGGGATGAATGCGTTGTCGAGATGGGCAGCGGTTGGTATGCCGGGAAAGAGAGAGTCGTTGGGGATTAGCCAATTGCCCGGCTCGCCGGGAAGTGCGGGGGAATTGAACAACTGGAGGGCCAGTGTATCGATGTTGGCGGATGTAATGTTTGGGTTGCCGAGGTTCGCGCCGAATGAATTATTGCTGATGGTCGCCAGACCGGACGCGGAGCGATCGTCGCTGAGGCCAACAGGAACGTCTAAGAACGAGTCACCGAGTTCCTGATCCGAAACATGCATGTGCTGATAGGCGAAAAAGCCGAAGAGCTTGTCCTTGATAATCGGGCCGCCCACGGTGCCGCCGGCTACGTAGCGGTGCAACTGCGGCACCTTGTCGCTGGCCGGGACATCCGGATCTTGGTTGAAGAAGAATGGTGCGGCATTGATCCAGTTGGTGCCGCGATGAATGTAAGCCGAGCCATGGTATTGGTTGGTGCCTGAGGCGGTACTCAGATCGATGTGCGCGCCCGAGGTCGAGCCTTGTTGCGCGTCGTACATCGACGCGTTGACCCGGACCTCGGTAATGGTTTCAGGCGCGGGCGTGGGGATGGCGTTGCCGATGGAGAGATAAATCGACGCCGCGGATTGGATGACCCCGCCGCCGCCGCCGGGGCTGGTCTGGACGCCTGTCGAGTTGATGACTCGGGCCGACGCGACCTGGCTGGTGCTTTTGCCATTGAACAGGTTGCTGGCATCGACGCCATTCAGCAAAAACGAATTGGACGTATCGCGCTGACCGTTGGCCCAGATCGGAGCATTGCCCAGTCCGGAGTTTGCGCCCGTGCCGCCGCTGAATTCTGCGCTTACTCCGGCCGATTGGGTGGCCAGGCCGGTGAAGCTGCCCGTAGCCAACGGCACGGCTTCAATCTCTTGCTTGTCGAGGACGTAGCCAACCGTGGTGTCAACCGCGTTCATTAGCGGTGAGGCAACCACAATGTCGGTCTCGGTCGCCGCGCCAACTTTGAGCTGCGCATTCACCGTGGCCGTGCGGTTGGCCTGCACCGTGATATGCTGCATCTTTTGCACTTCAAACCCCGGTGCCGTATATGTCAGCGTATAGGTGTCGATGGGCAGGTTCACGAAGGCATACACGCCCGAGCCGTTGGTCTGTGCCGTGCGCGTCAATGAGGTCTGTTCATCTGTCGCCGTTACGAGCACACTGGGAATTTCATTGCCGGTTGGATCGGTGACCTCACCGGTGACGCCGCCAAGCGTCTGCTGTGCCACAAGCGATGAACTGCACAGCGCAACGGCCACCGCAACTACGGGCAGCCAGGAAGGTAAAGAAGAGAGCGAACGCGGGAAAATTTTCATGATGCAGGCCTCGGAAAAGGGATCTCCCCATGTGTCTTTTGAGCTGTTCAAAAAACGTATGGCTGACAAGAGAAATCTGAATTCTTCAGTTGAAAAATAGACTTGGCCGAACCGCTTGCGACTGTTATGTGTTCGTTTGAATGGTCCAGCCTGTACTGCGGGGGTATTTATAGGATAGCGCCGAATGCGCGAAATTCAACCGGAAATTCATCGTTCGGCGCTTGCCGGAGGGAGGCGCATTGTGTAAAAAGAGGCCGCAACTCGCTCAGCCGACCCTTGTTACGCATCGAAATCTTAGCGTAAAAGAGCCGCAAAAATTCCTGTCTGATTTTCCACATCGTTCGTCACATGGCTATGTTCACAACGCCGCCGCTCACAGTGTCTAATTCCTACGCCCTACTTTTCTGCTTTACTATGGAGCGGTGCAGATCATGTCTAACCCGGAGTTTTTGCGCCGCGCCATCACCATGGCCACAGAGAATGTCGTAAGCGGAGTGGGCGGCCCTTTTGGAGCAGTGGTCGTGCGCGCTGGCCGGATCATCTCCGAGGCCGCGAACACCGTGACTGCAACCAACGACCCCACGGCCCACGCCGAGGTGAACGCGATCCGCGCGGCATCCAAGGCGCTAGGCACTTTCACGCTGGCGGGTTGTCAGCTCTACTCGAGTTGCGAACCCTGCCCGATGTGCCTCGCAGCGGCGTATTGGGCGCGGATGGATGCCATCTATTTTGGCGCCAGCGCCGCCGATGCCGCGCGCGCCGGATTCGACGATGCTTTTCTATACCAGGAATTGCGCAAAGACAGCGCCGAGCGCAAACTGCTGCCTACGACACAGTTGCTCGGCGATGAGGCTTGGGCCAGTTTCGCTGCATGGATTGCTTCACCCAACAAGACTGACTATTGATACGGGTGATACGGGTCGATTTTGACTTGGCAATTCCATTACGCCGAGGCCCCTTGGCTCAGGATTGCCCAGCACTATAGGGTGGCTCGGGGGAGGGTCAGGCGAGGCCCAACACATCCATGCCGCCGTCGTAGCGTGGCAGGACGAACTTACCTCCGCTCACCACGCCCACATTGAATTTCGGGAAGAGGAAGGTGTAATTCTGCGCCTGGCTGTCCCATAGAACATTGAGCTTCGAGCTGCCATCGGCCCGAGTTACAAAATTCTCCAAGTCGTAGACCAGTAAGCGGCCATTGGTGATCGTCGAGTTGGCGTCTCCGTAGGGAATCAGGGCCCACAAAAGCGCTGTACCGGGCTTGTTGCCGTTGGCCGAGATGCACATGAAGCCTCCTGGCATGCCGCCGGGGGCCTGTGTGCAATTGACCGATGCAACTTCGTCGGAATCCGCCAAAAAAGTCATCTGGCCGTTCGACTGCATGGTCCAGACCCGACATTGCCCGTTTTCTCCCCAGCAGGCGAGCATCTGGCCGTGGGTCTGCGAGAAAAACTGAGGCGAAGTGGAGTGTAGATGTTGCGTTTTGTTATCGAAGAGAAAGTCGAGCGTGCTTGGGTCTTGCGGCGCGGCATTGACATTGAAGCCTGCGAAGTAACTGTACCAGAATGGCGGCTGCGCCAGCTTGGCATAGTTCGCGGCCGCGTTGGCAAAGTCCGCCGGCATGGTCTTGCCCATCGCATCCATCTTGACCGGGTAGGCGATGCCGTCTTTGCCATACGCGAGAATGATGCGGTATTTGCGAATCATGGCCGGGCCCGCGGAGCCAAGATCTTCGTCGCCAAAGGCAGCGCCTTGCTGGGTGGGCACGGTACTAACGAGGTGGCCGGCGATAACTTTTCCGTTCGCATCGCGCTCGGAGGCCATGTTCGTAGGCATGTGGCCGCCTGATGTAGGTGCGCTGACGCCCGCGAGTTTTGGCGAAATTGCGGACACTGGGGTTGACAGCGTTGGATCCTCACCCTCGCGGCCGGCATCTGTATAGGGCGTCCACCAATCGACAACGGCGAGCGTGGCAGGCGCACTGCCGCTGGCTGGCGTGTAACGAACTCTGCATACACTCTCGCCGTAGTCGCCGTGCGTGGGATCGAAGCTGCCGTTCCCCGTCTCAAAAAGCAAGTCGCCATTATCGTCGACCGACAAGCCCGAACCCGCCATCCACACACCTGCGCCGTAGCCCGCGCTCATGGCCAGCCCCGCGGCGATTGTGTTGGTTGCCACATCAAAGGCGACGATCCAACCGGCAGACCCGGTTGTCGTTTCGAGAACGGTACCGGCGGCGAAGAAGACGGTCTTCACTCCGTTGACCTTGGCCAGGGCGAGAGAGCTGCGCTGCTTGCGCATGGTTGCGCCCCAGGTTTGCAGCGCGCCGCCGTTGGGTGGCTGATAAGTCAGCCCCGCCAGAGGAACTGGAGCGTGCACGCGGCTACCATTAGCGATATTCAGAGTGTGAACAAAATGCGCGCCGTTCCCGGCGGTACCGTCAGGCGAACTCCATGCAACGCCATACCAGATATTGGTGTCCGGATCGATCACTCCCGTGCTCAGCAGGCCCCAGTGATCGTTGATCATGTGCATGTCGATCGCGCCGCTGCCGTTGATGGGGATGCCGAGCTTCTTGACCCACAGAATATCGGAGGTGTTGTAATCGTAGGCCCAGACCGTGTTGTTCATCGAGGCGGTGATGATGACGTCGCGCACATTGCCGTCGTCGCAGAGCACGCTCGGCTGGATGAGCGCCTGAGCCTCAGCGCCACGGGCATCGCCCTCCATGTAGAGCGAAAAATATCGCCGAATCCCCTGGGTGTTGACGTTAGCCACGTTAAGAACCGTGTCATTGTAGAAGTAGGAGCGGTCGTTATCGTTGCCACGCGTGAGAACAGGCGAGGCTATGCCCGAGGGCGGCAACGCTAATGCTGCTTTCGAGGGTAAGAACGCCGATGCGGCTACTCCGCCACTGAGCGCGAGAAACCTCCGGCGATTCAAGAGAAACTTCTCTCCAGTTTGAGTTTTCATGACTTGACCTCCTCGGGGTTGAATGGAGTTATCACAACGCGCCGGCGTAATAGTTCACACTCAGGTCAAATGCTACCGGCGCGGCGGCGGTGGTTTTCACTCCGATGCTGTACCACCCGGTTTTTGCGGGTTGGTTGCCAGGAACCTCTACCGCACCGGCGAGCAGTGCAGCCTCGATGTTGTTATGTGTGGAGAAGACGACGCTGGTGTTTCCTTCCACGAAAATTCGGGCAATGGGCTTGAACTCTCCAGGGCTCGCCGGCGGTATGTCGAGCTCGGGTGAACCGAAGAACTCCTGAGTTGTGCGGCGCGATTCCTGGATGATCGGCTTATCGCTGAAGGCGCGCGAAAAGCAGAGATAACTCTGTCCGCCCGTGTAGGCATTGGGCGGAATCCAGAAGGTTGCGTTGCCTTGCGAGTCAGTCCAGATATCCGAGTGGCGGCCCGTGTAGTCGTGCAGTTGCACGTTGGCGCCGAAGCTGGTGGCGCAGGTGATTTCGCGAATGTTGTAAGTATCGAAATTCATTGCGGTCAGCAGTCCGGGGCTCGTGCCAATGGGCGCTCCATTGCCGTCGCGTTCAATCACGATCACCGTGTCGTCGACCCAGCGGGTAACTTGTCCGCCATAGGCAAAGGTGCGATTGATGTAGATCAGGTTATCGATGAGCGGCTTCAATCCGTACGCGCCCGGCCATACATCAGAGGTGAAGTAATCTTTGCCGTAGATGAGCGCTTCGCGGCAATTCACTGTGAGAAGAAATGCGTAGCCGAGCGCCTTGGAGCTGATGACTTGCTCGCCGGGGCTGGTGTCGGTGTCAGGGTTATCGACGAAGCCATAGGAGAGGCCACTGTTCCACTCCGAATATCCGGCTCCATCCAGCGCTAAGGCATTGAGATTGTTACATGCATCTTCGATGGCAAAGTGCATGTCGAAGTCTTCGACGCCACAACGGCCATTGATCGGCCAACTGGTCGCCCACCAATTCAAGTTAGCTGGATCTCCGTCGAAGTATTCGCCGAAGAATGGCTTGTTCGCCATTGCGCCGTGGTCTATGAATTGAGCTACAAATTGAGCCCAAAGGCCCTTCACATCGTCAATTCTTCCACCGTCCGCGCCCGTGGTCCGAAAGGTCCAATCGCCAAAGTCGAGAGCGTCGTTGATGGTGTAACCGGCGGGGTTCGAATTCTGATAGACCTTCTCGTCGCCGAAGGACGAATCGTCCGCAGGAACCGGCACGTCGTCCTCCGGCTGCGTGCCCCCACCCGGGGTATAGCGAAAACAGCCCGGATGCATAGCGCCCTTGCCGTTCAAAGTCTTGCCGTCTGCACCTAAGTAGAGGTAAGTAGCGTTTTCACCGCCGATAAGCTGATGAAGCACGAGATCCAGATCCACCGACAAGCCATAGCGATGAGCCACCGCGACCAAACGGCGCAGCGAATCCGCGGAGCCATAACGAGTCGGAGTGCTGCCCTGCTGAGGCTTTGTGCCGAGATCGCGGGGATCGTAGATGCCGTAGCCATCGCAACCGTCGCCGTCGCCTCCCTGGGCCTTGCTCGCTGGGGGAAGTTGGATGCGATCGAAGCCAACACTGGCAAGGTTCTGCGCTTCGGAAGCTAGCAGGTCCCACAGCCATGGCTTGCCGGGATCGGTGCTTGGCGCGGGCACGGTAATTCTGTTGCCGTATTGGTCGAAGAAACGGCCCCAGCCGATGAGACTCACTGTCATAGCTTGACAACCTCCGAGGGGAATCGGCGAGCTTCAGAGCATAGTGTCAGAAAACAAGATTAACGTATCATTGTGCGAATCGAGTTAGCCGTCCTTGTTTTCAGTCAACGACTTGAGCTGCCATAGCAACATATTCGCGCATTGGCGCCTTGATAAGATGCTCCTCGGCGATGGCTCCGCCGAGAGCCGGGAGCGGAGCGAATCCATAACACTCATCCGCGCCAAGCTCGCCAAAACGACGGCGCGCTATGCCGAAGAGACGCTCCAAGAGGTAACTCTTGCGGAAAGGTTGATGGACGAGACTGCCAAAGAATAGCTCTGCATTCGAGCCAAATTCAAAACTCTTTCCGCTGTGGACGCTGAGCAGAATGAACTGCTCCTGTTGCCAGAGACAGACATCGGCAAAGGCTGTGCGTAGCACCTCAATGCCGGTTCCGTCCAAGGGCGACCAGTCATCCGGGTCGAGGAAGGGCTCAGCAACTGGATCGCAGGTCCAGACAATGCCTGAACCATACGCTCCAAAGCCGAATTCGCGCCATTCGGCGGCCAGGGCTGGGGGCACCTTTGCCGCCAAAGCATCATGGCGTTTCGGATCGAAAGGTACTCGCTCCGAACTAGGAGGAAAGGCTGCATGAAATGAATCGAAGAGGGAGACCGGCATGATCAGACATCCTTTACGGGAAGTTCAACATTTAGCTTGCTTGCATTTACGATACTCGGTGCCGACGTCTTCGAGGCACTGGCAATCTCAGTATCCAGTTGGCCCTTCAAGGTCTCAGCGCGGCCACCGCGGTCCCATTGCGCGCCGATGGAAAAGTTCTCTCTTGAGCCACCCAGGCCCGCGGTCTCTGAACCTCCACCCGCGGCCTGATCGGCAGCATGCAGAATGCTCTTGCCATAGGCCTCATTGACATATTCCACGCCATTCGAAACGAGCGACTTGTTGAGGAAAGGATAGGCCTTCGGCGACGGCTTGGGACCCGGGTTTGGAGCGAATAACTTGGTGGTGAAGGCATCGGCGTCGTCGGCGGCCTTTTTGGGATTGTTCTTCAGCCAAATGCCTGCAACCTTGATGCGTTCGACTTCAACTGCCGCTGCGCGGTCCCGGCTGGCTTGCGCCTCTTCCGTACGGCCTTCTGCGTCGTCTTCTTTTCCCTCGGTCCCGTAAAATGTCTTCCAGTTTGCTCTCCAGGTTGTGACACTCAGCTTGTTCAGGGCAGCTTGTTGTATCCCGACCTGACGATGGAATTCAGCTCTGGTCATCGCGAGCTTAGGGCCGCTGGCCGGCTTCTCGCGGGCTTCGAAAGGTTTGCTCAGTACGACGAGACTAAGCGCAACTGCCACCTTGGTCTTCTTCTGTTTTCCTGAGACTTTGTCGCTCGCGGATGCCTCGAAGTGCAGAGTCTCTATCTTGTCGTCCTTTGACTCAACCACGAGATCGAGGGTAAGCAGCTTGTACTTGCTCTTGATCGGGGCCAGCTTGCCTCGCGTGATTTGCTCATCAAAGCCCTCTTCAGGAACCAGAGCCTCGGCATCGCTGATGGCTGCCAGCTTGGCTTTGGTCTTCTCCTCTTCGGTGCGCTCATCCTTCTTGTCTTCTTTCTTTCCAAAGAGCTTGGCGAAGAGCGCCTTGGCTTTGGTGATGACCCAGTTGATGGCTGCATCGAGGCCCTTGTCGACCAGAGCCTGCACCTTCTTGATGACTTCGAGAATCTTGCTCGCGATATTGCCCAGGCCGAGGAAACCGGCGAGGAAACTGATGGCGATTGAGAGCATACCTTCGAGTCCGTCTTCCACTTTCTGGGCAGCGCCATCGATCTGGTCCGCGGCGATGGCGACGATTGAGTCGACGAATGCCTTGACGGCCGCAGCAATCTTGGCCAGCTTTTGCACGAAGACCATGATCGAGTCGTAGATCGAGATGATGGCCGAGATGAAGCCTGCGCCTGGGATGAAAAGGGAGATGAGCTTTGGGATCGCTTTCTTGATGATCGTGTCGGTGACGAATCCGACAATGCCGTCGACCAGCATGTCTTTGAGATTGGTGAGCTTCTCCTTGATCAGATCCCAAGCCGCAGCCGGGCCGCCTTTGATGAGCGCGACAACAATGTCGAGGGCCGTTTCGAGGCCCTTCATGATCGTTTCGCCGTTGGGCCCGAGCGCCTTAACGATCTTGGCGCGAATCTGCGCCCAGGTGACGCCGAGCACGCTGAGAGCGAACATGCCGAATTCGGTCAGTGAAAGGGCCTTCGGGATATAGACTCCCGGCAAGGCTCCAACAAGCCAGTCGATCAAGGCCTTCTTGAGGTGTTCTGGGAACTTTTTGACGAAGTTCTCCAGGCCCAGCTTGGCGGCGGCTATGAGGTGGCGCACAAAATCGAGGGGGTGCTTCAGTATATTTTTGAAGGCCGCGCCCACCTTTTTGAGATAGGGCATCACGGCCGGCGCGACGACTTCAAAGATGAGCTGAAGCAGATCCCAGACCTTGCCTCCGGCCCAACTGATGAAGTTCACGAGGAACTTGCCGAAGACGCCGACGATCTTCATAAAGCCGCCGGGAAGGTCGAGAATGTCGGACCAAGTAAGCGACTTGAGGGCCTTGATGAAGAGGTCGGGAATCTGCGAGACGAAGCCAAGCAGGCCTGAGAGCACGCTCTGGAACCAAGCGAAGGCGCGCGCAACGGCGTTGGCTTTTTTGATGTTTTCCCAGATCTCGTCCTCGTGAATCAGGTGCATGAAGCCGCCGATGAGCGTATCGGGGGTGCGCGGGACCGCTTCGCCGGTGATGGGATTTTTGCCCATAACCGCGATGAGCAGCGGCCAGCCGGAGGTACCCTCAGCGAGCTTCGAGATGGGTTTGAGAACGGCATCGCGGACAAACTTCCAGATGTCCTCGATCGTGCCTTTGACAAAGTTGATGATCTTATCGATGGGATCGGTGAAGATGTGCTTGGCGCGGTCCCAAACATCGCCGAGATGGAAGATGTCGCGCCAGCTCAGGCTGTCGAGGAAGTCCATGAGCGCATTTTTGATGGAACTGCCCACCATGCCGAGTTCGTCTATCTTTCCCGATATCCAGTTACCGACTTTGTCGAAGACGCCGTATTTGTCGAGAGCGTCTGTGATCAAAGTTCCACCGGGGAGGAATTCGACGATAGCGCGGAGTACATTGGCAGCCGAGCGCTCGACGTGCTGCATGTTGACGGGATTGACGCCGAGCACGATGGTGAACATGCGGAAGCCCGGGATAATGTAAGCCTTGTCGGCCAGCCAGTCGAGTGCGTCACTAATGCCAAAGCGCTGCACGCGGGGAGAGTCCACCCGCTCGCGGACGGCAAAACTGCGGCCGCTCGCAACCGCCGCAGCAGCTTGGTCGGCCTCACGCTCGTAACGATCGCTGCGGTCGGAGGACCAGGCCTGCACGACCGGCGCGGCATGCTGCTGCTGGATGACGTGAGCGGCCTCGTGCGAAATGAGGGTCAGGTCGGTCGGATGCTCGCCGTGACCGAGAAAGATGTCGTTGCCGAAGGTGAAGGCGCGTGCGGTTAGCGATTGAGCCTTGCGCTCCGCGGCGGTGCTGGCGTGCAGCCGCACGGAGCTGAGATCGACCATGAGGCTGTTCTGGATCGCTTCTTTTATATGCGGGGCCAGCGGCTGTCCGGCGCCCGTGCTGGGGGTCTTTGGCGGTCCAAGCGGAGCGAGCTTCGGCTTGACGGCAGTGTGACTCTCTTTATGTGTCGGCGCAGCGGGCTTGGGTGCGGCTGGCTTTGGTGCGACGGGCGCAGGTGCGGCAGCCTTGTGCGTGATTGGAATAGGAACTGCGGGTTTGTGGGATGCGTGCAGATGCGCTTCGTGCGGATGTTCAGCGGGTTTGAGGGTCGCATTCAATAGCACAGGGGGCTTGGCCGCAACGGGCGCTATAGGAGAAGCAGATCCATGCGCAGCTTCATGCATTTGCGGATGTGCCGGCATTGGAATGAGCTTTGGAGCAGCGGCCGCTGAGGCCGCCGGATGCAGAGTGGCGACGGCTGGTTTGGCAAAGGCTGGGAGTGCAGGTGCGGGCGAAGGAGTGCGCGAGGGCGTTGGAGCGGCATCATGTTTCGTTGCCGGCGCGGCGGCTTTAACCGGAGCGCGGCCGACCGTCGCACTGCGCGGGGCGGCAGGGGCGTGCTTGGGAGCGGCGGTGGCATTGGCTGCCATTGGCTGTGCGATGCTCCTCAGCTCTGGCCGGGGGCTTGTGCAGCGGCGTGTGCCTGCTTCAACTCATTCGGCAGTTGCCGGCTCATCTTGCGGAACTCACTGGCGACTCCGGCCAGCAGGTGGCAAAACCGAATTTCATTTTTGCCTTGCGCTGCATCAACGGCTGCGCGCAACACGGCGTTTCTGATCTGTCCTCCCGTCAGCTCGGCTACCGCAGATAGTAAATTTAATTGCCCGTTGTTGACGTTATGTCCCGGGCCGAGATGAGCCAGCCACAGGTCGCGGCGCTCCTCGGGCCCCGGCAGGGGAAAGGTGAGAATGGCATCGAATCGCCTTGAAAATGCGTCGTCAAAGCGGCCGCGTCCATTGCTGGTGAGGATCGTGATGCCATCGTAACTTTCCATACGCTGGAGTAAGTAGTTGGTCTGCGCGTTGGCGAAGCGGTCGTTGGCCTCGTGAATGTCGGTGCGTTTGCCGAAGAGCGAGTCAGCCTCGTCGAAGAGCAGCAGGACTTCGTTCTGCTCTGCGCGGGCCAGCAACTGGCTAAGATTCTTTTCGGTTTCTCCTATGTACTTTGAAGTAACGGCCGATAGGTCGACGCGAAAGAGCGGAAGACCCAAACGAGTCGCGAGCCATGCGACGGCGAGAGTTTTCCCTGTTCCCGATGGCCCGACAAAAAGTGCGCGCACCGAGGGGCGATAGCGCGCTTGAATCGAGGGACCGAGCGAGCGCGAAAAGTCTTCGCGCAATTGGCAGCGAGTTACGAGCGATTCCAACTCACGGCGCAAAGTCGCGTTCGCGACCAGTGCTTCGTCCCAGACATCATCTGGAATCAACTCAGCGAGTGCGCCCAATCCCACTGCATCGCCGCGCCGCGAGACCGTGCGAATATGCGTGTAGGTCAGAGATGAGTTATCGCCGCTGGCTTCGCGTGCGGCGCACTCCTCCTGCGCTTTTGCAGCCAGCGTCGCGATGCGTCCAGCTGCGTGGCGATGGGCGAGGGCAATTCGGCTGGCCAGCACGCGGTCGCTAATTGCAGCGGCCCAGAGCTCGGTGCGCTCAGCTGCTGAGGGAATTTCAAGCCGCCAATCGAGAACGCTGCGATCGTCGGATTCAAACTCGCCCTCGGGGCCGGTGAGCAAGATGAGAGGCCCGAGGAAGCCGGGAATGACTGGGAGCGTCTTGCGTTCGCCGGGCACCAGCCACTGCGAGAAGACAGGAATGAGACCGTTGAGAACGAGCCATGGTGCCATGCCCATCCACTGATCGGTGTGGATGAGAACTGCTTGAGCGCCGGAGTGAGAGGCAACCAGAGAAGCTGCCGAGCGCGCCTCAAGAGCATCGCCGCAGCGAATAGCAAGAGCAGGGCTTGCACCTTCCGATGCGTGCAGGCGGCGGGCCAGGTCTGCGGCACGGGCTTCGGTGGTCGAGCTTAATGGAACCGGATACTGATCGAATGTAATCGGTGCTGTCCCCGGCCACGTGCTTTCCATTCTCTGCAAAGCGAGAGCCGTCGGCAACGGCGTGCGCATCTGGCGCTCAGGCAGCGGAAGCTCATCGCCGCAAAATTGCAGGAGCCCGCAACGCACTGCGTTGCCCTGGCCCAGAACATGCATCGCCTGGTGCAGATCATCGGCTGCATAAGCCTGTGCGACAAGGCCGACGGTCGGGCGGCTCAAAGCGAGTGGATGTTGCAGATGTGAGAGAAGATGGCCGATCAACAGATCCTGCTCGGCGGCAATCGCCAGGCGAATGGCGAGTAATTCGATAGATTGCAGTTTGAAATGACGGGCAGCCTCGGCAAGCGCCGTATCGGCTTCGTCGGGATCGCGAAGATATTCCTGAAAGGCCGAGAGCAGACTCTTGCGGCCGTCGATACGGCGGGCGGCAATGGCTCGCAGGCTCTCTTGAATGCTCTCGTCGAGGGTTTCACAGGAGTTGGCCAGACGCGCAAGACCCGTAAGAACAAAGGCGAATGAGTCCAGTCGATCTTCGATGACTGCGGTTGTGGCGTGGTTGATCATGCAGGGCCCTCCGGCTCGCGATCACGGTAGTGGAAGCGCACAACGCGGCCGAACTCGCCAAACCATGGCAGCCAGCCGGGATCGATATCAAGGCCGATGCGGCGGATACGCAGATCGGCCGTGGCAAGCGGAAACGTGACGTCGATATCAGTGCGGGTGAGCCAGACCCGGCCATTGCGGTAGACCACGTCGCGGAGGGTGAGACGTCCCATGCGCCAACACCATCGTTTTGTCGCAACAGTCCACGCGCGGAGAAAATAATCGCTGTCGAAGCCGGCACGTCGCGAGGCCGCAAATCCTTTTGGCCAGACTTCAGGCTGGAACGGAGGATTGGCAAGAATCTTTTCGGGCAAAGCGAATGCTGGTTGCGGCAGAGGAAGACAGAGCAGGATCGGATCGTCTTCGGCGACATTTGCTTCGGCTGCGAGTCGGCGCAGAAGGTGGACTGCCAGATCGGATTCAGCAAGCTCTGGACGGGCTTCGAGTGCGCGAACGATGCCTAGCGAGCGAAGGATGTTGAGCAGAAAGAGCAAGCCTGCAGCTTGCGTGGCCTCACCGAAAACTGGAGGTTTTACGGCAGGCAATTCAGGCAGTTTGATCGTTGTCGGTGCGGTAACAGCGGATGATTCTTGAGTTGCAGGCGCAGATTCGAAATTTGGCTCTTCACCATTTCGTGCGCGCATATGGGAGAGCTTCACATCGTCACTCGTCGATGGGCTGGCCGAACCATCTCGGAGAGAGAGTTGGCGTGACGTGCCAGTCTCCTCGTCGTCGTCGAATACGAACTGAGAGGCAGAGGAGTCGCGGAGCGCAACGGTGGTTCGGCTTTGCGGCTCGCGGAGTTGCTCGTCTTCGAGCACCCGCAGAGTAGCGCGGGCCCGCTTGACGGCTGTGCCGGAGTTCCACGCGCCCGGCAAAAGTGAGAGCACGACCTGCGAGGCAAGCCAAAAGGTCGCAGGGTCCTTCCATCCGAAGTGCGATGCGGTTCGCAGGAGCGCGGTCTTCATTTCGCTCGGTAGCTGCACAGGCTGCACGGAAGCGGAGAGACTCGTTTGTGCGTCCAGTTCGCGAACCCACTCGCGAACGGTAGCGATGGGGAGGGCCGTAACGAGAGGAACAGGATCGGCATCGCCCAGAGCCGCAAATAGAATCGCAGCAGCCGCGCCAGGGGTCATTGTCGGCGGGCGGAGACGCTCAACGATCACCGGAATCTGCGCGGCGTAACCACTCTCCGGCTCAATGCCGAGAGTCGAGTTTGCAAACCACTCGGGAGTCGTCCAGCGAGTGCCACTGGTGGCGCGGACGGCTTTTCGTAACAGCGTCTCCAGGGCCTCCTCGATGTTGTTGAAGTAGACCGCATTGGCTGACCCCGCACCGGGATCGCTCGCATGGACCGCTTGCGCGGCCAAAGTGCCGAGCACCTGCTGGATCTGCTCGATCCACAGGCGGCGATTCGCTTCGGCCGGGATACCAGAGACGGAAACGCGGCGGAAGCAATAGATGCGGCCCTCCTCTTCGCCAGGAAGGCAGGCAAGGCGCAGAGCCTCTTCAAGCGAATAGGCGATGCGATGGCGCGACACACCCTCGCCGACGCGCAGAACGCTTCGCCGCACCTGGCGGTCAAGCCTTCCGGTCTGGGGAGCGAATGTGGATTCCATCGATTGGGCTCCTCGTGGAGAATGCTTGATTCCCAAGTCCCCAAATGCGAGGGACCTGGGGCACCCAGGGTTCGTTGTCTCCCACCGTGGCCGCAAGAACAAAGATGCGGCGAGGGTGGGGCACCCGCGAGTTACTCAGCTCAGTGCGAACAAAGGACGCAGCGCGACTGCCTGCGGCGTCAGTGTTGTGAAGTGGGCTGTATCCGATGTTTCCAGATACGTGCCCGGCGAAAAGACGTTGGTTACAGTTGCGCTGACTGAACTGTTGTCGAGATCGCTGACCACGGCGCGAGCCGCTAAGTTCGCGCCGGAGTAAAGATTCACGTACATTCCCGAAGAGATACGATCCGATGGCAGGTTGAGTGAGACGATGCCGCCGACAGCCGGTTGCGTGCGCGCAATAATGTTGCCGGAAATGATGTTGTCGATGGGAACATCGCTAGCAACCAGGATTGCCGTACGCACGACATCGCTCATGAAGGCCATGGCCGCTGAGTTGGTGTTGTCGATCTGAAGGAAGAGCCAGTCGACCAGCATCTGCATCTGCTGGCGGTCGGTATACGAGAGTTGGTTAAAACTCGGCAGAATTCCAAGGCTTTGCATCTGCACGGAGAGACCAGCGCCGCTCAGATATTCGGCCCACGCGAGACGGTCGATGGGCAAGGCAATGCTGACTCTCGTGTAGAGGCAAGTGGCGACGCTTGAAATTTGCTGTACGAGCCGCGCAACGGAATTGCTGATCTCGGTGTGCACGGATTCGGCGGAGATGAGATCGTTGACTGCGGCAAAGTTTTGTACGCTCGCGACCTGGCTGCTCCAACTGAGGTTGATCATCGCGGACGGCTGAATGGCTGCCCGCTGCATCTCAAAGCTGCGGAAGACCTGCTGGTTAGCGCTGTAAACTCCGGAGATTGATGAGGCGTAAACTCCGCTCTCGCCCGCCGACGACGATGGCAGCAGAGGAATCTGCAATAGTTGCGCAGCGCGAGCCTGTACGCTCACAGCGAGTTGTTGCAGCAGGATCGGACGTTCGAGATTGCCGACTTGCGATAAAACGGATGGCAGCCAGTTGACCGGCGCTTCGCGAAGCTGGCCGACGATCTCGCGTATCTCGGCGGGAATTGCGACCGATTGTTGCAGGCAGGCGGGGACAGGATTGGTGATGTTGGCGGGGACCAATTGTCGGCTGGGAGCAGTGTCTGTAGCTTCAAGCGTACGGGCGCGTGTGTAGGCAACCAGCTGAACGGAAGTTGCAAGCACCTGCTGGCGTTGCATATTGACGCCCTGCACCCGATTGCTTTCGTCGCTCAGCAATGCGCTGGTGAAGGCTACGTTCTGGCGGTCTTGCAGCAGATTGTTGGTGAGTTGCGTGGTATAAGTCTGCGCCTGCTGGATGTTGTTCTGAATGTTGTTGAGCGCGTTGGTGCAGAGTGTGACAAAGTCGGAGTATTGCTGCACGCGGGCCTCGAGAGCGCGGAGCAGCATGGTGTGCTGCTCAGACACGCGCACGCCCACCGAGAATAGAGTGGCCTCGGAGGAATCCGAAATCATATAGGGAGACTGGATCTGCTCCTGGATGACCGCCTGATTGTTGGGATAGGCGAGACCATGCGGATTAATCGGCCCGAGCCACTCGGAAAATGTCGGTAAGGGTGAGCGCAGAGCGGTGGGAGTTGGCAGGGAAGGCAGCGGCGTTGTCGGCGGCGGAGCCGGCAGCGTTGGCTGTGAATCGACAAGGATCGGCAGGTCGTCTGCCACCAGATTGAGGTCGTTCTCGATGGTTTGCAGGGCCTGAAGAAAGCTCAATCGGTTGCTGATCGAATAGAACATCGCCTCCTGCGAGGGCGACTGCTGCAGCCGTTCGGCAATGGTCAGCGTGCGCAGATTCAACTGTGCCCCGGCCAGCGGTGATTGTCCCGTAATGTCGTTGGGAACGGCATCGACATTGACTCCGGGATTAATAATCTGCGCAGGGCCTGCCTGCACGGCTGTCTGCGTAAAATTCAGACCGCCCATGAATCTCAGTGCACCTGTGTCGGCAATGAGATTTGGATCGCTGATTTTGAAGGTGCCTGCAGTGACTCCGGAGGATGCCTGCTGCTGTCCCGCCAGGTTGGTCGGATTGAGATGGATCGATCCGAGGCCGGGATTGAAAGCAATTTGTTTGATGTTGCTTAGGGCCGCCGTGACTGCGCGGCTGCGCAGAGATTGCGGCTTGGCGGCAAAATTAAGAACCGGAGACTTGATCGCGATCGGCGTGTTGGCCAGCACTACCGGATCCTGGATCGGATGGACGATGGGCGGGATATAAATGGGCGCTGGCGGCTGGTAGCCGGTGGTGGGGTTTGGTGGCGGTTGAAGCGAGCTGATGTAGCTTTGCAGATTCTCGGCCGTGGCTGAGGCGGTTTCGCCGGTAGCGATATTCGCGAGGATCGGAGAGGTAGCCAGAGCGCTTGCGGCCGTGGCCCCAAGCACATTTTGCCGGTAACGATAGATGTCGGTTTGCACGGTAAGGAATGCCGTGTCGAGCAGATCGTTGGCTTGCGAGATTCGGGCGTTGAGGCTGGTGATCAGCGTTTGCAGTCCATTGGTCGAGAGATTGTTCAAGTCATCGCTGCTGAGCAGGGAGATGGTGTAGGAGGTGCCCGTTGAATCGGTGAAGGAAAAGGTGTAGGGCGACTGGCTGACCACTGTCTTGAGTTGCAGCAGATCCGAAGAATAGTAGGCGAGGTAGGTCCAGGTGATGTTATTGTCGGTGGTCGTTCCGGTGGGCGTTGTGTTCCACACCGGAGACGTGCTTCCCGACATTCCGGTTACTCCCTCGGTCTGAAGGCTTCCAGCGGCGCTCATTACTGCGGCGATCTGGAGATTGTTGTTGGAGTCGAGAACGAGTTGACCGGCGGCGCAGCTTGTATTTGGCTGCCAGGTAAGAGGCCCCTTGTTAGTCCAGATCACGGCGGCGTCCATCGTCGTCGCATTCGCGCCCTCGGTCCAGGCGGGCTGCGTGACGCCGGAAGTGCCGCCGACGGTCGCGATCTGAATACTCCCGCTCGAATCGAGAATTGCTTGGCCGGTGGTGTAACTCGTGCCGGGCTGCCACAGAGAGTGGCCGAGGTTCTGCCAAGTCACTCCGCTGTCTTGTGTGGTCTGCCCGAGATTCTGGTTCCACGCGGGAACGGAATCGCCGGAGATGCCGCCGGTCTGCACGATCTGCACGTTGTTGTTTGCATCGAGAATCAATTGACCCGTGTTGTAAAGGAAGTCCGGCTGCCAAAGCGACTTTCCGGCAGACTGCCAAATGATTCCATCCTGCGTGGTCTCACCGGCAGCCTCGGGTTGAGACCAGTTTGGGGACGTTGAGGCTGTTGCCCCGCTATTTGTCGCAGTTTGAATGCTGCCGGTCGAGTCGATGATTGCCTGACCCTGCGAGTAGTTTGTGTTCGGCTGCCAAGTGGCGTGGCCCAGATTCTTCCAAACCACTCCGCCACTCTGCTCCTGCGTAAGCTGGCCGGGATTTGGATCCCAGATAGGAACCGAGGGGCCAGAGGTGCCGGCCGTCTGCACAATTTCAATGTTGTTGTTGCCATCCAGAATCAGTTGACCAGCGGTGTAAGCATGGCTTGGCTGCCAGAAGGCTTTGCCGCCGGCCTGCCAGGTGACTCCACCGTCTTGCCGGGTTGTGCCCACCGCTTCAGGCTGCAACCAGGCGGGCGGCGACGATGCGGATGTGCCCGCGGTTGAGACTGCCTGAATGAAGCCGCCCGCATCCACGACGAACTGGCCGACGATGTATGCCGTGTTCGGTTGCCAGGCCCACGGGCCATTATTCAACCATGTAACGGTTCCGTCGGTGGTGGTTGCGGCAACGGTGGTGCTCCAAGTCGGAGCGGTTGCCGCTGATGTGCCGGCGGTTTGGACGACCTGAATCGCTCCGTTGCTGTCGATGACGATCTGGCCCGCGGAGTAAGCAGTCGATGCCTGCCACGTAGATTGAAGAACCGCTGCGAAATTCTCCGCCGCGGTAGGCGTGTAAGGCGGCGGAGAATTGCGTCCGGCAAGCTCGTCGGGAGTCAGGCCGGCATTGGGATCAATGAAGTTGGGGTTGGTCGGTTGATTGGGGCCCACAGCGGCAAAGAGAGTGTTAATCTCTTGTTGCACCGTGTTCAGTTGTTGCAGAGTTTGGTTGCGCGCCTGCGTCGCCTGAGCTACCTCCTGATAAAAGGCAGGGGCGACTGTCTCCTGGATGAGAATATCGGGATCGTAAAGCGCATCGGGCAGCGGGACAAGGACTTCGACCGGCTCAAGCAGAGCCGCGTTTTCCGGTGCTGAGGTCTCGGCGGCGAGCAGGTCCAGCGACATGCCGGTTTCGAGCACGGTTTCAAGCTCTTCCAGTCGAACCGGAGCGGCAGTGACGGACCAGTTAGGTGGGAGCCAGGGAGCACTCTGCTGGGAGAAGTTCACGGCATCGGCGGGCAGGATTCCGCTGGGGGGAAGCGTGGGAAAGATGTTGGCCAACGTGTTGAAGGGATGCGCTACGGCCATCGTCTGACTGAGTTGCTCTGAGAGCTGATTGATTCTCGCCTGCGCCAGCGCCGGCTGAATGATCGGCGGATTTCCCGATCCGTTGTTGATCCAGGTCACCGATCCGTCGGCTGTGGGCAGATAGATACCGTTCCACGCCGGCGCTGCGTTCCCCGAAATTCCGGCAGTAAGAACGTGCTGCATGTTGCCGTTCGAGTCGAAGACGAATTGTCCGGCTGCAAAGGCTGTGTTCGGCTGCCAGCTTGACGGGCCGTTCTCTACCCAGACGACGGTCCCATCGGAGATAGTCTGGCCGAAGGCCGTTGGCCACTTTGGCGGCGGCCCGCCGGATGTGCCCGCAGTCTGCACCAGTTGAATGTTCTGATTACCGTCAATGACGAACTCCCCTGCGGTGAAGTCGGTGTTCGATTGCCACTGCATCAGCGGCAGCGGCTGCGAGGGAAGCACATAACGGCGGCGTGGCAGACCTCCGGCGCGAACCACCGCCGAGCAGTCGACGAAGAGCGGCTTCCAGGCCAGTCCGTTGTTGGTCCAGATGGCGCTGCCATCTTTTGTTGTGCCGCCATAGACTGTGCTCCATGAGGCGGGTTGCGCAGCGCCAGAGGTTCCGGCGGTGGTCACAATCTGAATGTTGCTGTTGGGGTCGGTGATGTGCTGGCCAGCGGCGTATGCTGTGTTCGCGGCCCAAGCCACGCCGGGATCGAAGGCGATAAGACCAACCGGAAGGCCGAGCATGGCCCACGGCAACTGGTCGTCAGCGCCGAGCAGCGACTCAGCTTCGAAGATGGCGTAGGCGAGGCGGTTTCTCCAGGTCGCAGCCTGGGCATTCGATGGCAACGGCAGTGCGGGAACGCCGCTGGGCCAGGGAAGATAGACCAGGCGAACGGCGTCGGCGATTTGCCAGTCCTCAAAGGCGTATTCGCTTGGGTCCTGATAGCAGGACGCGCCGAGGTTGCCACTCACCTCGATCGGCGGCGTGCCAGTGTCGAGCATCTGCCCGCTGACCTGCGCAATCACCGGCTGCAAGAGTAGGATGCCGGCATAGGTGGAGTTGGTCGGGTCGCCGACGGATTGATGGAAGTCATACATCTCCACTCCCGTGACGGCGTCGATCACCGCGAGAGTGCTCAGATGGGCCTTAAGAGTGGCATTCAGCACCACGTCCTGGCCGCTGGCGGTGATGCCGTATCCGGGCGTGACGACCAGGAGCGGGTCCGCCCCGCTCAGGTCAAGGCTAAGCGCGAGACCGCTTATGGTTCCCGCAGTGACGTACTGCCCCATGGTCGCAAGCAGGCCGCCGCGATAGCCCTGTTCGCTGTCGAGGGCCGAGACGCTGAGCGTGCGTCCGGTATAGAGATTGAGCCGTTGACGCCACCAGCCGGGATCGACCTGCTGCTGAAGCTGCGGTTCTGTGCCGACCAGCGATTCGCCGGTTGCGGGATCGAGAATGGGTGTCGCGGGCATACGAGCCTCTCTTGGTTAGGATTACGTTCCTGTCGCGAAACTCACATAAGCCGGCGAGCTCTTGGCGCGAATGAAGAAACCGTAGACTTGGTTTCCGATGGCGTTCAACCATGCCGAGTTCTGATTCTGGGTGGGCAGCGTGATGCTGATTGCACCCTGATAGAGGCTCAATAGTTGCGACGGCGTGCGGAAGCTTAATATCTGCGGTACAGTGGGGTTGGGCGTGAGAGTGGGCAGGCTGGCCTTGAGCGCCGCAAAACCGCTGCGCGGAACAGGAACCAGCGCAAAGACAGTGAGATCCGCGTAAGCATTCACGGGAAGAGTCAAGTCAATGGGCGGCAACGACATGCTGTCCTCGACCAGCGCCGGAATCTCATCGATGGGAATCACGCTGAGCCGCACGTCGAGCTGCTGGGGGAAAAAAGCCTGGGTGAAGTTTTGCGAGGTTCCCTGGCTGTTGATGCCCAGGGTGGCGAGGGGAAAGCGTCCGGCCGGCGGCAGAGCCTGGAAGAAATCCGTTGCGGCAAAACTGGCTGATGCGCCTGATGCAAGGCGGGTTGAAACCGTCTCCTGCAACTGTGAGTCGTATTGCATCAGAAAGGCCTGCTGAGTCGGAGGATCGGCGAGGCCCAGGCGCAGGCCGCTGTATTCAGGGCCGCTGTCGCGCCGCACCAGATAAGGATCGACCCAGGCGATGACTCCGCGTTGCAGATAGATCATGGCCAGCGGCAGCAGCGCGTCGGAGAGCTGGCTGGGATTGGCGTTGAGGAAGATCTGTCGCGCGAGAGCCGCGCGCAACTGCGATGCGTCCTGCGAACTGGCTCTGGTCCAACTGACGGGGCTTGGATAAGGCACAAGCGAGATTGCCGTGGCTTCAACGATGTCGCCGTCGTGCGTGGTGCGCGTGCCTTGAATGCTGGTGGGATAAGAGACGATCGGGTTGGCGGTGAACTCGACTGGACGCAGTGCGAGCACATAAGCACCGGTACGATTGCGCAGCGGCGTGTTGGGGATTGGAGCCAAGTTGAACTGTGAGTCCAGATTTTGCTCGTCGGGCAGGTCGGACAACTCCACGGTGAGGTCGTTGG
This sequence comes from Occallatibacter sp., assembly GCA_050015115.1. GTDB lineage: Bacteria > Acidobacteriota > Terriglobia > Terriglobales > Acidobacteriaceae > Telmatobacter. The sequence continues at coordinate 33,994 of JBEKCA010000012.1, read as the reverse complement.
GCATCAGTACCAGTTCGCCGGCAGGCGTGAGGCCCTGCCCGGCGCGAATGATCACCGTATCTGGAGTTGCGCTGGTATCGCTGGCCGACGGCGTGTCAACCATCAGGCCGTGAATGACGCTGAAGCCGGCTGCCTGGCCCAGATCTGACTGGCGCTGCAGAAAATAATCCTGCTCGCGCTGTAGATCGCGGGCCGCGAGAAAGCGCCCGTCGAACCAATAAGGTCGGCTGCGCTCGCTGTCGATCACCAGCGAACCGTCGTTCTGGCCGGCAATGACGTCGGCTTGCGAGAGAGTGATGCGCGTATCGCCTTGCGTATAGTTGGGCATGGCTGGCTCCTAAATTAGGTTCCCGAACTGAGGCCGATGGAACGGGCCACAAGCGAAGCTGGATAGAGGAATAGCCGCGAAAGATTATTGATGACGATGCCATTCAAGTTGTAGTTCGGCGGCTCTCCAGACGCGCCTTCTGTCGCGGGAATCGAGATGCGCGCGAGAAAGACCGAGCTGACATCGAAGCCCGGCGGAATCTCAATGGGTGCGATTCCGGCCGCTGCAAAGGGCGACGTCGAGGCCGGTCCGGCGTTCAAAGAGAGGATGCTTTGCTTGAGCGTCTGAGCAATTGCTGTCGTAATTCCGCCGGCCGGGATTGCGCCCGCAGGATCCCATGAGTCCTGGGGAAGCTGCGGGTTGGAATCGTTGCGCAGAACCAGTTGCATGGCGAAGGAATCCAGCATCCGGTTCGCGGAGAATGCGTCGGTTGCCGAGTAGTCGTCTTGTGTGGCAAAGCATGGAGTCACACCCTGCGTGCAAGGAATGAAGGTTGCAAAGACATCGACCAGAATGTTGCCGCTGCCGGAGGTCAGAAAGCTGTTCAGGTAGGCGAGCGGCTGATTGGCGAGCCACGGCTGAATGCCGATGCAGACCGTGCTCGGCACCTCGATCATGCGGCCCACGCGATCCACGGCGAGACCCGCCGTCACCTCGATCTCCAATTGCGATGGGCCCACGCAGGTCCATGCGGAGACGGCCGGACTGCCATCGAGGGTTGTGCTCCCAATGGCCGTGCTCCAAACCGGCAGGAGCGGACCGGCAGTAAAGGTGGCGTTGCCATTGAGGATCTGTATGTTGCTATTGGAGTCAACGATCGCCGAGGGTGAAGTGAAAGGCGCATTGGGCCGCCATCCATTGGCATTGACGGGACCCTCGTTAGTCCACTCGATGCCCGTGCCATCAGTTACGGTTCCGCCTGGTGTTGCGTTGAAGGCCGGCGGGGCGCTGCCGCTGATTCCCGCTATGCCGGTGTTGACCTGCACATTCTGGCTCGCGTCGTAGACGAAAGCAAACGCGGGGTAAGCGGTATTCGCCTGCCAGACCTGCGGAATGGTGACGTTCAATCCAGCCACCGTGCCCGTGCCGCAAAGTTGCAAGAGCGCGCGGGCCAGGCAGCCGCGGTGATAGTCCTGGTCGGCCTGGAAGTCGTCCACGCCCAACATGCGTCCGAGCGAGTAGTAGACGCGCGTCGGCGAGGGCGGTGGATTCAGATTATCGGTCGGTGTTGCTACTGTCGTCGTCGTTGCCATCGTAGTCTCTTCATTCCATCGGTTCTATTCCGATTCGTGGGTGAGGATCTAATTGCCTAGGTCCCCGCGATGACTGGAGCTGGCGCCGCCGGTGGAACAAGGGCGAATGTGTAACTCGCAATGCTGCCGGCGGATGTGGAACCGGCTCCGGAAAGTTCGATCGCACCGCCATCCGCAACTACGGCGGGTGTCGCAGCAATCACAGCAGTGGGTGCACCCTGAATGGTCACCGTGGCGAAGGCCGGCGCGCTCGACACACCCAGATTGTCAGTGACTACCAGCGAGAATGTGACGGTGCCCGAGGTGTTGGGCACGGTGACCGAGACGCTCGAATTTGGTGCAGTCGTGGTGACGGTGGGACTGGTTGGCGAGAGTGGCGTCGAAGTCGAAGTCGGGCCGACCACCGGTGTCACCGGGCCGACCACCGGGGTTACGGGGCCAATGATAGGTGTCACCGGGCCGATGATCGGCGATATCTCAGCTTCAGGGCGGTTTTCGCTCGTGTTCTCTGACGGGGCCATTTGCTTCTCCTTGGTGGTACGCTTTTTTGCTGTCACGGCTGCACCAACGTCCACTGATACGAGGTGATGGTTGTGCCCGAGGGGGCGCTTGATGCCCCGCCGTTCAATGTGATCGCGCTCCCTGCCTTGACGGTGACCGGAGCAATGATAGTGGCGATCGGCTGGCTGAATTGCGCTGCGGCCTGCCCGTTGTCCATGCGCGGATCGAGGGTTGGCATTTGCATGACGACGTCGTAGCGGCCTACATCGCTGACATCGACAGTGACCGGGTTGGGCTGCGCTACCGGCCCAAGATAGGTGTTCACGCCAAGCAGCGAGGCCAGACCGATCATGAATGGCTCGGTGGCTACGCGGACGAAGGCCTGCACATGCGCGGGTTTTTCCGCCTCGACGACGCGCTGCACCAGGTTGAGATTGATATCTTCGACCTGATTGTGAATGAAGACCGTCATGCGGTTTGCGAGTTGGTCATAGAAAGACTGAACGGCCTGCGCGCTGCCGGGGATATTCAGGTTGGTTTCGTAGAGGGCTTGTAGTTCAGCCTGGATGCGCGGGTCGCCGAGAAACAGCGTGTCGCCGACGATGGAGTTGCTGGCGGGAGAGTAGCCGGGGAGCAGCGGATCGTTTTTGATTGATAAGTCCGCACCGAGGATGGTTGCAAAGATGTGGCGCAGGCGGAAGTCCTCGATCACGATGATGGCGCCGCGTGTGCATGCGCCGTTGGTGGCAACATCCAAGGCTTGCGTAACTCCGTTCGCGGTGCCACGCCACTGATAGAGACTGGGCGTCGCTTGAATTCGCGCGCGGCTGCGGTCGGGCGGATAGTTGCTGGGCTTGATGCCGATCCAACTACCGAGCCAGGGCAGCGAATCGTCGGGAACAACCTCCGAGCGGGTAAGCAGGTATGCGTTGGCGATGCGGTCTTCGATCCGCGTGAACTGCAATTCGAAGAGATCGACGAATCGCTCGAGGAAATCGCGCCGCGTGCACGGACCGTCGGCGTCGGCGGCGGGCGGGAACTTCGCCTCGTGATAGATAGCGGGCAGGTACTTCTGCACATAAGAAAAGCGCGGGCCGTAGGCTCTCAATCCAGCGATCTCCGGCGTATTGCGGCCATCTCCATTGAGTTGAATGCGCACGCCAAGATAGCGCCCACTAAGGTTGCGGACGACCTTGTTTGCCCGCTGAATCAGAACCATGAAGAGTCCCTGCGTGTCTTCGATGGGACATTCGCCGAGCAGGGTTGGAGCGTATGCAACCTCAGTCGGAATCGACTGCCAGATCGCGGTGGGAGTGGCGGGCAGCATCGCCGCGGGAATCGGCGAAGTATCGGCGTCGCCGAGAATGTGCGGGTACCAGGTAAAAGTGGAATCGACGAGATCGGCGAGCCTGTCGGAGGCGGTGAGCCAGACGAGCGCACCGCAGCGCGGCGGAACGATGGCTTCGATGAACAGGCGATGCCAGACAGCTTGCGAGATGCCGCCGTCGATGATCGCCGGGCCTGCCGGGTTCGTTGCTCCCGTTGCGGCAAGGCTGTTGAGCGAGAGTGGTAGCAGCGGCAGCATGAGCGGCAGCGCGCCGGCAACATTGGAGTAATTCGGCGGCAAATTGAACCCGTGAACAAACGGGCCGACGTCGTTAGCCGCGAGGATGTAGGTTTCGCCGGCGGGAACCAGCGTCTCGCCCGCATCGGAAAGGTCGTAGATCAGAGCCTCATTCAGATTGGTTGCGAAGACCGCGAGTTGCTGATTGCCCAGGCCCGCAACGGCATACGGTAGGCGAACCCCGCCAAGCTGCCATGCGGAACCAACCTGCAATCCGCCATTGGCAAAAGCAATTTCATTCACGAAGCGAAGATTCGCGATTTGATTGGTCGCGCTGTTCGTGGCCCAGGAGAGCAGCGCATATTGAGGAGGCTGCTGGGTCATATCCATTGGCCCAAGCGCGACAAAGGTTTCCGACGAGGGCAGCGCGGTGCTGCAGACGATCCGCGGCGGATTGGGATTCGGATTGCACGGGCGCAGAATGCCCGGATTCGGAATGTCGGCCGGTCCGGTCTGCAGTGGTTGACCCGTAACCTTGCCTAGTTGCGGCGCGTTGCGGTCGAGCGCGAGGACGCCGCCTTCGGGCAGAGACGTCAGCCGCCAGAAGCTGAAGCCGGGCTCGATCAGCGTGAAGTTGGGCCAGCGGCCGCGGCGGTCGATCATCACCAGCGAGCCGCCCACGGCAACGTAAAGTATGCCGTCATAGCCCATCGCCAAATCGGTGACCTCCGGCGAGCCCGGAGCGAAAATGGGCACTTCATCGAGTGCGTCAGGGTCGCAGGCTCCGCCTCCTCCGGCCATCACCATGCCGCTCGATGGATCCCAGCGCGCATAGTTGCCGAATTGGTCACGCGTCATCGGAACCGCAGAGACCATAATGGTTGCGGTGGTGAAGTCTTCGACAGGAGGGGCACCGGTGCGAACACTGCGCAGTTGCAACCGGTTGCTCTCGCTGCAATAGAAGAGGCCGGTCTGCGTGGGTCCGGCGCAACTCCAGGTCACATTGCCGTCAATGACGGTTTGCCCCAGCGCCACCGGCCACGCGGGCTGCGTTGCGCCGGTCGTTCCGTTGAAGGCGATCGCAGTCGCGCATTGCAAGTTGCCGTTTGAATCGAGAATGTACTGCCCGGTTGAGAATGCAGTCGTCGGCTGCCATACGCCGGGTCCTGCGTTGATCCAACTGATTCCCGCATCGACGGTGGTCTCGCCGAGCATCGTGCTCCAGATGGGGGAAATCGCATCAGTTGTTCCAGCATTTTGCGCGACTTGAATGTTGCCGTTGGGATCGACGATGCTCTGCCCCAGAATGTAAGCCGTGACGGCGCGCCACGGCGGCAGCCAATCGTTCAATTGGCTCAGCATCCAGAAGCGCAGACCGTTCGAGTCCATACTCAATTCCTCAGCAAATCGTGGGCACAACAGGCACCGCGACCGTGTTATCGGTTTCAGGCGGTGGGGTCAGTGTGGTTGGGACCGTGGCCGGTGTGCCATCCGGGCTGGCAATCACACTCACAGCCAGCACTTCAGGAAGCTGCCAACTGTCCAGGTCGAGTTCCGGCGAACCGCTTGCGTCGGCCGCGATCAGTTGATAAGCGCCGGAAGGCAGTACCTGAAAGAGATTCAATCCATTCACTTCGATCACGCCCAGCACCTGGCTGACGACGACTTCTAACTCGAGATTGCGAACATTGCGGCCCAGCGGCCAGCCGGTGCTATCGATGCCGCCCGGTGCGAGCGGCCAGAGGTAGTTGCGCAGCGCCGTCTCGACTGCCTGCGAAACTTGCAGCAGGCCATAGCCGGTCTTCACCTCGACGCCGACTGAGATCCCAAGCCCAACGTATTCGCTGGCGATAACATACATCTCCGCGGCCACCGGACGGCAGGGATCGAGATACTGGTAGACCGTCTCCAGCGTCGGACGGTCGGCGCGCGGACAAGGATTCAGGATTCCCGTTTTGTTGGGGATCACCATGACGGAGACGACGCCGGGAACATTGCTAGCGCGCGTTTGCGGCATGAAAAGCGGCAGCACTTCCACACGCGCGACATTCGCCCCCGGAATGTTCTGCGCAAGATTGGAGTAGTCGCTGGCAGTAACTGCGCGGCTCTGATTCTGGAGCAGTGAAGGAATGCGCTGCTGCGCCGAGTCGAGCGTCTCCGGGTCAGCGCCACCAGTGGTGGCGGTGGGCTGCTGAACGGTAATGGTCTGCGGCACCTGAACGCCCGAGAGATCGAAGGCCTGAATGGCAGTGAGCGAGCCAGCGGGAAGATTTCCCGCAGACCCTCCACCGGCTCGCATGGTCAACACCATCACGCGACGGCCGGCAGGTGGAATCATTCCCTGGAGCTGGTTGCCAAAGGTAACTGTGCCGGCCTCGGGATCGAGCACATAGGCCATCGCCGGGCCTTGCAGCACAGAGAGATCATCGACCTGCTGCCAGGCGATAAATCCGTGGCCCGGCATATCCACGGCGAGAGAGAAAGTGCCCGGATCGATCTGCGACTGGGGCAGCGCAAACTGTTGGTTGGAGCTGCCGTCACTGACCCCGATGACGATCGAGTTGTAAGTAGTGCGCTGGTCGATCCGAACTGCATTCACGCCTAGCCAGCTCACTTGCAGCGAGCTCTGCACGCTGAGCCGCACCCACGTGAGCAGGCGCGATGTGATCGAGGTGTCGTCGACGCGCGGTGGCTTCATTCCAACGCCCGCCTGCGGGTCGGAACGGACATTGTTAGCGGGCGCGCCGATCACCGTGCTTGGCGGCACTAGAAGCTGAATCACTCCCGGCTGAGTCAGGCTCTGAGTGGTGTCGCCGAGGATCTTCAGCGGTGTATATGTAATGGGCTGGCCTACGGGCGGAGGCGGCTGGCTCATCATCCATGATGCCTGCACTGCGGTCGGTGTTCCGCTCGCGTCGTACTGCTGAGGCACCGAATACAGCCCCGGCACTGCGAGCGCGGGCACAAAGCCGATATTCAAGATCTGCTCGCTTTGGCCGAGCGCGGTGAGCACTGGAGCGAGGTTTGCGGGATTGGCGACCAATAACGCCAGCCACAGGCTCGAGTCGGTTGTCCCGTTCACCACGTCGATGCCGTTGCTGTCGCCCAGATTGTTGGCAAAGACCGGTGTGGTTGTATAACCGGCGGGCAGCGTAGAGAGATTGTAGAGCGTTTTCAGCCCGGCGAGCAACGGCATGGAAGCCGCCTGTTGTGCGGCCGTCAGCGGCACCTTGATATATGCCTGCGCCGTCACGGGAACTATGTCGATTTCGCTCAGAGTTTCGAAGTTGACGGCCCCGCTCACCTTGGCTGCAGAAGCTATCGTAACCGGCGCAACCGATGTCTGATCGAGCGAGAGGGAAAGGATGCCAGTGGCGGCGGCCGCGGCTTGCATGGGCTGGCCGAGAAGCTTGAGGAAGGCTATTCGCTGTTTTTCCGGAATCAGATTGGCGCGGTAAAGGATGGTGTCGGCAAGCCAAGCGAAGAGCTCCAGCAGCGTGCGGCCGGGGTCGCCCGGCTGCGGATTGGTCCACTCCGGAGTGTGCGCCGGGATGTTGGCGAGCATCTCCTGTACTAAATCGTCATAGGAGCGGTCGTCGAGAACGGGCGGTATCAAGGGCATGATGTCAACCCACTTGCATGGTTAGGCCGATCTGCTGAGGAGCATTGGTGCGCAGCAGGCGGTAGTGAATCTGGACCTGGACCTGGCCGGGTGCGTTGGTCACCGGGTCGACATCCACGGCGTCAACCGTGATGCGGTTCTCGTAGTTCTGCAGGCTTTGCATAATCGTGGTTTGTATCTGGCTTCGAAGAGCGACGGTGTTTCCTTCATCGAGAAAGTTTTCCAGACCCGCTCCATAGCGCGGGCGCATGAGCTGTTCTCCAGGGCTGGTCATTAGAATCACTCGAATGGAGTCGCGCACACTTTGTTCCAGCGCGGGGAAAACAAGCTGGCCCGCCTGCGGTACAGGCAGGAACGGCCAGCCAATCGGGTCATGATAAGTAACGGTCATTTCTATCCCTCGTCGGGTGCGCTGGGCGCGGGAAACGGAATACAGATCTTGATGAACGGCAGCCAGAAAAAACAAATGTTCAACAGAGTTAAGAAGATGTTGAGCACGAAAAACGCGCAGATGGAGATCAGTGGAATATTGAAGCCACAGATCCATCCCAGGCTGAGTCCGCTACCGCCGCCCGCGCCATTCATCAGGCCGGACATGCTGCTGCCTTGCATGGCACTCATCAGATTGCCGGGGACCTGAAAACTGCAATTGGGCTTCGCGTTCTTCACAAAGTCAGATGTGGGATCGGGCAGCGGAATCGGCGCATGGGCGCGGCTTCCGGTCGCATGCCATGGTGCAATCTGGAATGGGTCGCTGTATTGGCTCCAGACCAGTTTTGGCGGGCAGGTGGGCGTGTCGCCTTTGACGCGGAAAAACATGCGCAGCTTGTAGTGGCGATTGCTGTCCATGAACCGGCCCTGTGGCGAAAGCAGATTGAGGCTTTGCGAACGTGGGCCGACGGCGGCAATCAGCGCGGCAACCAGCGCGCTTTGATCGCTGTCGCTGAGCGAGTCCCAAGAGGAAGGCATTTGCAGCGTAGGCGGGTTTGGCGATGCCGTGGGATAAGGGTTGTAATCGAGCAGTGCCACCTTTGCCGCCTGGTAGAAGTCGCCCATGTGCTGAGTCGAGCCGTCGGGGAAGGTCACTTCGTGCCCGTTGAGCACAGTCAGAATTCCATTGCCCTGAGTGGTGCCGTCGAATGCGCCGAAGACGGTGTGCAACATGCGAAGCGCGGTGGTGAAGCCATGAAAGAGCGCGGCATCTGAATTCGGCGTTGGCGCTGCGGGTGGGCTGGCCGTCGAAAGCGTCGGCGGATAAACGACGTTGAGAAACTCGTCCGACATCCAGTGGTAATCGACGACCGGCGCTGGCGAGGGAGTGGACGGCTGCGTTGTGTACTGGCTGGAGCGAAGCAGCGCGGGAAGGCTGGGAATCAAATCCGACGCTTGAATTTTCGGCGGCGTTATCGGCGGCAAATCGCTGACCTCGCTGCTTGCTGTCGGAATCACCGCATAGAAGACTGTCCTGCCCACCGCCGCACAGGTTGCCGGAGGCGCGGCGTATGCTGGCGTTGTGCTCTCGGTGTTTGCGGTGGACAGATACAGCGCTGCGAGTTGCTGATCGATGTCGGGCTGGCCTGACTTGAGCTGTGGACGCTTCGTCGGGTCAGGGTCCCAGCACTCCTGTTCGTGCGTAAGCTTGACCCACTGGAATTGTCCGGCCGGGTTGCTCATCCAAGCTGAGAGCGTGTCATAGTCTTCGTATGTCGTGCCGTTGCCGCCCCTTCTGCGCAGGACTCGACGGATCACCAGGCCCGACGACACGATGCGAGTGGGATCGATGCGCGGGTTGCCCAGCTGGGTGCAGGAAAGATCGACCAGCGCGACATTCAACATGCGCTGCACAGGCTGGTAGAGCGGCTGTGCAGCGGCGTTGACAATGACCGCGCTCGAAATTGGAGTTGAATTCGGCGAGGCGAGATCCTTGAGGAAGCGCGCGGGGAAATCATCGTCGTTCATCTGCAGGATCACCGGCGGCTTCTGCTCCATGCCGGTTAAATCAACGCCCTGCACCAGCATTTCGTTCATCACCATACGTTGCCTGCTCCCGGCGTGTAGGTCGTCGCCACCACCGTCGTTGCCTGCATCACCTGGCATGTCACAATGCCGCTGAAGGTTGCCATGGCCGCGTTCACGCTCAGTTGGGGCGCGGTGATGCTCATGCTGCTGGCCGCCGTCACCTGCACCTGTGCAGTAGGCGCGTTGATCGTAACTCCGCTGCTGTCGATTCGGATCGAGGTTTGATTCGCGTCTGAGAATTCTATGGAGCCGTCTGAGTCGGTCATCGTGCCCGTGAGCTGTCCGGGTGTCGTAAACTGAATCGTCGGACCGGTCGAGTCTTCGATGATGGCAATCTTTGTCTTTTTTTTGCCGGTGATGGTCCAGCGGTCGACGCTGGTGCCCGAGCCGCCGAATGCGTCAGGCGCGGAGTCCTGGCCGTTCCACAATCCGCCAAGAACCACCGGATAACGCGAGTCGCCGCCTAGGTAGACCACAAGGACCTCGTCGCCAACATCGGGGATAAAGAAACAACCGCGGTTGTCGCCGGCGAAAGGCACCACAACGCGCGCCCACACCGCGCCGTCCTGATCGTTGATGCCGTCGACGTCGAAGACGCGCACCTGAATACGATTAAGATTGGCGGGATCCTGCACGCTGACCACCGTTCCAACAAAGGCTCCAGTGCCCAGCATCGCAAGACTGTGCTCCTGTAGCAGGCGGCTCATGAACCACCTCCCAGGTAAGCGCACTCGGCGCGGAATCGAGTCTCGTAGCCGCCTTGCGTATCGAAGTGATGCACCGTCGCGGTGGTGTAATACGTGTTTGAAAATCGCGGCCCGAGTCCGGCAAGTTGCAGATAAGTGCCTACACGCAGGTTGGGATTGCCCTCGGAGACTCCGTGAGCGACGACGAAGGAACGAGTGCGCTGGGCAAACTCAGAGTCCACCAGCGCCTGTGCCTCCGATGAGGTGAGGGCTGTGAATTGGCCAAGCTGCTCGGAACGCGTGCTCAGTGCCTGCTGCAACCAGTTATTGCCCGACTGTCCGGAACCAGGACCGAAAGATGTTGTCTGGCTGGTCACGGAGATCCTCTGGCCTTGTGTGTAATCCCACCCCGTAGCGGTTATTTGCGTAACCTGGTGCGAGAGGTCGGCGATGACACGCACCTCTTTCAGTTGGCTGTTCAAATCGATCTCGATGGAATTGCGCTGCGCCTGACTGCGCGGCGAGGCGTGCAGCTCGGCTCCGACGATTTGCACATCGGCGTCATAACGCGCCAGCAGACGACGGAGGAAGTGAAGATCGCTCTCGTTGAATTGCTGCTGCGTGCCGATGTTGGTGTCGAGGCCGGCAAGCACCGGAGTGAGGCCGAGATTGGTAGACACCTGCTGCGCAATCGCCGTCAGTGTAGTCGAATCCCAGTTCTTGGTGCGCCGCTGCATGCGCGCTCCTTGCAGTGCGTCTTCGGCAAGCACAACTAAGTCGGGCGGACCACTGTCGGGGTAGCGTCCTTCAAGCGCCGTGATCTTGCCGCGAAAGATCTCGGTCGGCGTACTGGCATCACCCGCATAAACCAGAACCGCCGAGCCCAGTTTGATGATCGCTCCGTCTTCAAAGACCAGGTCTGCGAGTCCGGTCGAGAACGAGCCGAAGTTGCTAAGGCGCATCTCGAGCGACGACATGCCCCCCTCCTGCTCGCGCATTTCAATGCTGAGCAATTGGGCCGTGACTTTGTCGTTCGGCTGGCCGTCGATCTGCACGGTCGGGATCGCGGTGTAGACGGCGTTTTGTGTGAGTGGCTGTTCCGGCATAGATCAGTCCGCTTTCAATCGCAGTTTGCGTTCGTGGAGCGCTTCCATGGCTTCGTGCATGCTCACGTCCTTCTTCTTGTCGTCGGTCGGCGCAGGCGCGCTCGCAGCTTTCGGGGCGTCCTGAACCTGCACGTGCATCTCGTCGATGGTGACTGCCATCTCTTACCCTCGCGTTAATCGTCGGTATTGAAGGTCAAACGATCACTGAAACTGAAGTTCGTTCCGACATCAGTTGAGAGCCCCGATGAGCCGGTGCTGTTTGCCGCGCCGCCAAGACTGAAGCTCGCGCCGTTATATGCGCCTACATCCGTGCCCACGATTGCCGGCAGCATCTGCAATGGATTCAGATTTGCTGTCGTACTGGTTGGCGCGCGCCCGGTCTGCAAGCCGGCAAATGCGCCCGCAGTCGCCATTACTCCCGCGGAGGCAGAGGCTCCAAAGGCCGGGCCAAGGCCGCCGATTTGTACACCAGCCGAAATGCCACCGGAAGCGCCGCTGGAAGCGCCAAAGGACACGCCAGCCGAAGCCCCGGCCGAGATTCCCACGCTGCCGCCTATCGAGACTCCCGCAGAGGCGCCAGCTGAGGCTCCGACCGAAATTCCGAGGCTCATTCCCGCGCCGGCAGATGCCGTAACAAACGCGGCCGGTGGATTGAGTTGCACGCCGCCGCCGCTGACTTGCAATGAGGCTCCGCCGGTGAAGCGCAGGCTCTCCAGGCCGTTGTCCGCGCCGAGCTGGCGGGCAGCGCCTGGGTCCCCGCCGCGCGTGGCCATCGACTGCGCACTGTCGGTGCTCGAACTGGGAACCAGGCTGCCCGAAGTCGTCGTGCCAGAGAGATTCGCGCCTTCATCGAAGACCTGATCCTGGCGCGAGAGGCCGATGCTGACCAATGCGCGCAGGGCCACGCCATCGTTTGAAAAGAAATCGATGGTCTCCTTGAAGGAGTCCATGATTCCCTGAAACTGATAAGTTCCCCATTGGAACATCAACACAGGCGGAGCCTTCGGCGGCGGCCCCGAGGAGTTGCCGTTGGCACTGGGCGGAGCTGAGTTTTGCGCTGCGGCTGATGCGTTGCCCGAGGCCTGCATGAAGAGCGCGACCTGGTTGGTCACCGTCCGCACATCGGAGCCCGAGTCGGTGGTGTCGAACTGCAAATCCATTGTCAGCTTGCCCGAGAACTGCGCGACATACTGCGCCTTCTTCGGGTTTCCGGATTGCTGCGCTACCGAATTCTCTACGGAATAGACCAGCGACGCGGGGTTGAAGTGCACGGTGAGCGGCGAGCCGCCGGGCAGGGCGGTCAGAGTGGCTTTGGCGACAATGGGCGGTTGCTGGGGCATGGTCTTATAGCTCTAGCGTTGTGGGCGTCACCGACCACAAGCCTTCGTGAACCAGGTGCAATTCCTCAATGCCGATCTCGCCGTTCTTCGAGTTGAGATCGGAAAACTTGTACTTGATGGGCATCGCCTTATCCAGTTGCCAGGCGTACTGAATCGCTGTTCCGTCGATGTCGAAAACATTGATGGTGACCTGCATGCGCGGCGCAAAGGTTCCGGTGCTGACCGAGTTGAAGATCTGATAGAGGTTCTGGTTGTTGCTGATGCCGCGCTTCAATACGACCGTTGCAAAGGTAGTGCCTCCGGCCCGCTGTGCCGCGCCGTAGTTCCGTCCGCCTTCCTTGATGACTTTGGGCTCCATCGTCGCTTCGAGGCCGGTGCATTCGGCAAATGATCCGGAGCAAACCTGGATTTGATCGTGACTCGCGTCATTGGAAAGCGAATCGCTGAAGAAGTCCACCTGAAAGCGGAAAACATGAAGCGGAGATAACGAAGCGCTCGCCATCAGCTCACCCCCGCCAGATTGGTTGTGATCTCTTGCACGCTGGTCCCGCTGGTCTCCATGGCCAGTGTTACCGTGATCGTCTCGATCATGGACGCAGGCGTGAAGCTGATCAGCGCGATGAGCCGCCCGTTGTCGAGATCATTTTGCGTCATTGTGGTCTGGTCGCAGCGCACGCTAAATGCCTGCTGCACCGTTGCTCCGTTGAGCGCATTCAAGCTCCACAGCCGTGTCATCAGATTTTTGAGGAAGCCCTGCACGCGCCCCCATAGCGCCGGACCATTATTCTGGAAGACCGCGCTCTCGCCCATGCGACGCGCTGCCCGGCAGATCACGCCGGTCAGCCGATTCACCGGCGCAGGGCGATAACTCTCTCCCGGATACGCCGTCACGTCGGAGAGCAGTTGCAGCCCCGTCGGCGTAAAGCCGAAGAGGCTGATCCGTTCGATCAGAGCTTTGGGCGGCGTCGTTGGCGCCTCGGGGCCCCAGGCGAGCGGTTGCGCCGAGCTCACCATCTCCTGCGCGGGCAGCGCGGGTTCAACGTCGTAGACCTCAGCGGGCGTGATCTTGGTTGCGCTGGTGAAGGTGCCATTGACCAATGCGTTGCGCGCCAGCAGCCCGGTGAGCACTCCATCGGGAGCCTCAAGCGACTCCAGCAGAATGCCCGAGCCGGAGGTCTTCAGCCAGGGATAGGCAAGCTGCAAATACGCGCTCGATATATTACCCGTGACGACCATGCCCTGTGGCGGCGCGATCTCGGGCATCTGCGCGGCAATCACTTCATGAATGTCCTGCGCGATCTCCGCGCTCGACGGATTCTCGGCAGCTGTTGCCGGGTCCAGATCTTGCGGCATGGGAAAGGCGGCGACAAATTGAATCTCGCGCAGATGAAGCTGATTGGTCGTGACTCCGCTGGCGAGGTAATTCAGAATCGTCGCCACGCTCGCGGCCCAGGTCACATAGTCGCTTGAGGCCAGGCGCGGCGCGGGCGAGGGAAATGTCCGGTACTGTTGCGGAACGATGTCGCCCTGCGCGCAGATGGTAAATTCTTCGGGACCGCTGGAGGCTGCGGGAAGCTGCCCGACAGCTCCAGTCTGCGTTGAGGCACAGAGAATGGGGAGATCCGGCGTGGCGAGGAACGATACGTCTTCAAGCGCTGCGAGGCTTCCCACGCCGGTCCAGGTTGCGGCGGTGTCTGGCGCATAAGCGAGGTTTGGAGCCAACTCTTGCAGTTTGGCGGCTTTGGTTTGCGGCGTGTCAGAGGGCGTGACCGGGTCGTCCACACGCACCACATAGCATCGCCTTCCGCCCTGCGCAAAGTAGCTGCGAATCGCCGTGGCCAGATAGTCGGTGCCGTATCCCGTGCCCGCGCTGCCGTCGTCGAAGATCGATGTGAATGCGAGATAACTTTCAACCATCACTGGAATGTTGGTGATGGTTGCGATCTGCGCGCTTGAATATCCGAGAGAGTTGAGCCACGACGACATCGCCACAGATACAGTGGCCCCAGGCAGCACACGCACCAGCCCGACAAAGCAGGCGATGTCGGCGCGGCCTGGGTTCAGCACTGGCGCAGCGGGTTGGTTGTTGAAGATCACGCGGCTCATGGCATTCTCTCGGGTGCGTTTTGCCGGATTGCTCTATCGCTCTAGCTGGCCGCGGTGATTTCAATCGTCTCTGGAGCCAGCACCAGCTCTTCGATTGCGATATCGCCCGCGCCCTTGCCGCTGAATGTTGGTCCCGTGTAGCCCTTCGGCGTAACGGCATAGAGTTTGAAGATCTGCACGGGATTGTTGGCCTCGTCGCGCAGAGTAATGGTCACGTCGCGCTGTGCGGAAGAGCCGTTGGTGCGGGCGTCGGTGATCCAGTCCCACAGGTCTGACGTGTCCACGACGCCGCGCTTCAGCGTTACATCGCCGGTCGTATGCATGCCGCAGTACTTGTGGACGAAGTTGGCGCTGTCGTTGCCGTCGCGGTATTCGGAGATGTGCAATTCGGTCTTGAGGCCGGCGACATCGGAGAATCCGCCCAGCGGCTTCTCGGGGTCGCGCGGGCCTTTCAGATCGACCAGGTAGTTATAGGATGGGTAGGGTGCGGTACGGTTCGGCATCGGAATCCTCCTCTTTCAGCGTGATGGTTGGGGCCTGATAAAACTGAACAGGCCGCCGTGAGTGGCTATAGCAGGCCCTAGCTTGGCGCGGTTGCCGTCATCTGGCCAATGCGGAAGATGACGAACTCAGCCGGCTTCAGCAGCGCGACTCCGATCAGGCAGATCAAGCGCCCATTGTCCAGGTCATTCTGAGTCATGGTGGTGCGGTCGCAACGGACAAAGTATGCGTCCGATGGCGAAGTGCCCAGCAGGTTACCTGCGGCGAACTCGCTGTTCAGGAACGAGTCGATCGAGTCCTGCACACGCGCCCAGAGCGAGGGACCGTTGTTTTCAAAGACCGCCCATTGCGTGCCGCTGTCGATCGAGTGCTCGAGATAGATCAGGTAGCGCCGGACGTTGATATACATCAGCTCGGTGTCGGAGCTAACCGTGCGTGCTCCCCAGACTCTGTAGCCTCGGTCGGGGAAGAAGCGCAGGCAATTGATGCCCAAGGGATTGAGGATCGTCTGCTCGGCAAAGGTGATATGGCGCTCGAAATCGACGGCCCCTTGCACCACCTGATTCGCCGGGGCCTTGGCCACGCTGTTCTGCGTATCGTTGAGCACATAAATGCCTGCCATGGAACCAGTCGGGGGGACGAGGATCTGAGCCGGACTTGACGTGCCCGCAATCGCCAGCGGGTTGGGCACATAGATCCACGGCACATAGAGCGCCGCGTAGCTGGAGTCGATCTGCGCGCGAACGTTCTCATAGTCGGAGTCGAGCAGGTTTGGCCCGGCCTCGAGAATCGCGACTCGGTAAGCGCGCTGTGCCTCCACATGCGGAAGAAGACTGCCAATCATGATGTTCGTGCTGTCTGCGAAGATCGATGACCCGGGCGTTCCAACAATGGCGATGTCTTCGAGGGCAGATAGGTATTGCAGCGGCGTGACGTAGTCGTCAGCCATCGGCTCGGCTCCATCGTCGCCGGCGGTGGCGCCGTTCTTGCCGGTGCCGAGAGTGAAGACTGTAACCGGATGCCATGAGCCATGATTCGTCCAGGTCACCGAACCATCTGTGGTGGTCTGGCCGGAGTTGGGGCTCCAAGAGGGCGCAGCCGTCCCAGAGGTACCGGCGGTTGTCACGATTTCGATATTGCCGAGGGAATCCAAGATGACCTGTCCGCTCGTGAATGCGTTTGAGGCCTTCCATGAGGACGGTGTTGTCGAGGGATCAATCCAGGTCGGGAAGAGAACCGGAAACAGGGCCGGGGCCGTAGCCAGGGAGCTGCCGATGTTGAACCATATCTGGTTTTGCAGTTGATCGATCGGCCGCGGCGGATTGACGCCGAGTGTATCGCCGAGGTAACTGGGGTGATTAGGATCGAGCCCAAGCCCTGAGTAGACCATCTGCGATCCGTTTGCGCCCGGCGCCGTCACTTGCACGGTCAGCACGTAGAGCTTTGCCGGGAAGGTCGCTGCAGTCAAAGCTGCCGGCACAGTGGCGTTGGACATGAAGGTCGCGCCAGCCCCGTTTGCATAGAGGGTCGGCGCACCGTCGCCCGTTCCCGGTTGGCCCAGCAGCGATCCAGTGGGCAGGTTCGCCAGATTGTTGAAGTTCAGCACGCGGGCAGCAGTAAGCGTGACCGATACCGTCTCCGTGTTCAGGAAGGACCCGGGGAACCGTCCCTGGACGACCACAACGTCTGCCCCTGCGGTGCCAGAGGTGGCAATGCCGGGGTCGATGGTTCCAGCCGTCGCGCCGGGGTTGTTCGAGAAGACCCGGGAGATGTAAAGCGCCGATCCGCCATTGAGAAAGAATGCCTGGACGGCCATCGCCGTATTATTGATGTTAACCATGCTGGCCGGATTCACGTTCTCCGGCGAGATCGTCAACGACAGGTCGTCATAACCGCCGTAGATGTTCTGAAAGTCGCCGAAACTTGACAGCAACTGCGGAACGGTAGGAGCAGGACTGCCTGCAACCGCGCTGCCGCTGGCTGGAAGCCCACCATACGGCATGCCGCTGACAGGGCCGGTTAATGTAGGTCCGGCAAAGGCGGTGGTGGTGGTCCCCACACCTTCAATTGTCGGTGCGCTGTAGCTGACTTCTTCGACATATACCCCTGGTGACTGGTAAGTGGGCACGGCGGTCCTCCTTGGTTTAATTCCTTGCTTGCTTCAATACTCGGTTCCGGTTGTCGACCTCGTCGCTTGCTTTAAACAGTGATTGCAAAACTCATCGCCATCTCTTGCCCTGAGCTAAGCTCGACAGCCTGGCTGCTGGACTTGAGCGCGGGGTTGGTTAAGTTGTTCAAAATGTCGTCCGGGTTGGGGATCCAGCTTGTTGGCTGACTCAAGACGCTGGGGTCGAAATACGCTGTGATTGTGGCTGCAACCGTCGATGTCGTTACCGGCCCGCTGCCGCCGGTATTGGCCTGCACTGTGAGTCCAACCATAGCCAGCAGAGCCTCACCATTAAGATCGGTTTGGCTGGTGGCCAGCACAGCGTTGTTGCTGTTCTGAACTACCTGAAGAACCGCCCACGGCAACCCCTGCGGCGGAGTCGTGCCCACGAGCGTTACCGACGCGTGAATCGATGCCCAGTTCGACCCGATCACGCCAGCAGGCGATGGATAGACCGCGACCTGCTGCGGTGCGAAGACTCCAGTCGGCGGAGTTGGAACCGGAGGGTAACTCGGCGCGGCAATCGGCGCTTGCACATTGGCCCGTCGGGGAAGATAGCGAAGGCTTGGATCTTGCAGCGAGACTTCAAAGCTCACCGGCGCGGGCCACGTTTCAGAGGGAGTGAATTCATCGGTCAAAGCATCGAAACCTGGCCCGTCGAAGATGACATAAATCCCGCTGCGATTGGGCGTGACTGTCCACTGCGGTGCCGTGACGGGAATGGCCGGAATCACCGAGTTGCCGGTGATGGCATCCACGCAGACAAAGGCTCCCAGAACCCGGCGGTCCACATTCTCAATCACGAGAGACCTCCGTTCTGCTGCGGTATCTCCTGCATTTGAAAGCGCGTGGCCACCACCGGCAATCCTGGAGTGATCGTCCGGTCAACCCGCACTACGCGCGCCACGTAGCCCACCGTCAAACGGTACTTCGGACCCAGACCGTCCCAGATATCGAGAATGTCCTGCAGGCTCAGATCGGCGGGAATGATTTGTACCGAATCGCTCTTGGTCCATCCGGGCGCGGACGATGAGAGCGAGAGAACCGAAGCGTCGAGGTTCGGGTTGGATTGCAACTGCTGCATGGTCCAAACAAGTATTTTCTGCTCTGCCTCAGCGCCTTCGGCCGATGCATCCCAGTACGAAATCAGGTAATGCAAGTCGAGATAGAGCACCGGCTGATCGTTCGGTTGGTCGTAAAGCCGAGTTACATTGCGATAGTGCTCGGCAGTTGTCATGCGATGAAGAAAAAGCGAGACGGTCTTGTCCAGTTGGGTCGTATCCTCGTTGGCGATCTCAGCGCTCGACACCAGTTTGAAGTTGCAGGGGAACCCGACGACCGTGGGGTCGTAGTTGTTATTGAGGAACTTCGCAAGCGCGTCCCCGACAGCAAAAACGGCTTGATAATCAGCCACGGGGTTCTCCTCGTGCTTCCGGCAAGTTGGAACTCATAACGCCGGTAACTGTTATATCGATCGACGCCGTCTTCAGCGATCCATTCAACTACCGGGTCTCTGATTCTGCGACTGATTGCTACTTGGTTCTTCCTCGATCAGCGATTGCGCATCCTCACGGCGCGCCGGATTCAAACGAAAGAGGCTCTCTGTTCCAACTCGGACCTCCTGCTGCACGTAGCCCTGGCCAACCAGCCAGTTGAGCGCCGCTTGCGTATTCTCAACGCTCAACCGCACCTGCTCCTCCATGAGTCGCCAGCGCGCCAACTCCGTTAGGCTGTCCGCCACGTCGGGGTTGCGCAGAAAATAGCTCAGAATTTGCTTTGCAACCGCCATACTCGCAGGCTTCTCATCTGTCACAAGATTGCCCTTGCCAAGAGCTAATGCACCTCGCGGGCCAAATGACCGAGAAGTTCCGTATCAAGGGAATCTGCGAGTTACAGATTGATCGGCGAGGATTCACTGCATGGGTGGGAGATTTTTGTCCCGGTGAATTGCGCTCGCGACAGCGATAGAATCGCCCGAATGCGATGGAAGTAGATAAGTTAGCAGGGTGGGTCAAGAATGACCCGGATGGGTTGCGGCTAACCCATCAATCGGAAACGCCGAGAATCCTATATTTTTGCGCCAGGCGTCCAAAAGAGCGACGGTCTTTGCAGGCCTCGCGAGCGGCTTGGGTAATGTTGCCCTTATGTTTGTCCATCAGCTCCTTCACGTACTCTCGCTCGAACCGCTGAATCGCGCGCAGCTTGGCGTTGCGAAAGCCTACACACGCCGTCTCGCAGATGCCAGGTCCACCATCGTCGGGGGGATCGAGATGAAATATCGAAGCGGCGATCTGCTTTCCGGGCGAGCATAGCACCGCGCGCTGCATCGAGTTGTAAAGCTCGCGGACGTTGCCCGGCCATGAGTAATGTTCCAGCTTGTTTGCCGCTGCCGGAGAGAGAAACTTGCGCGGCATCCCGTTGGTCTTGCAGATTTCATCGATGAAGTGTCGACCGAGCAGAGCGATGTCGGAACGGCGTTCGCGCAAAGCGGGCAGATGAATCCGCAAGACATTGATGCGGAAATAGAGATCCGAACGAAAGGTCTTCTGTTCCACCAATTCTTCCAGATTGCGGTTGGTGGCCGCGATGATTCTCACCTCAGCCTGCTTGAAGACCTCCGAACCCAGCGGGCGGTAGACACACTCCTGTAATAGCCGCAGCACCTTGCTTTGAGCCGAGAGCGAAAGGCTGTCGATCTCATCCAGGAACAAGGTTCCGCCGTGAGCTAGTGAGACCAGCCCCTTCTGATCGGTGCGCGCATCGGTGAACGCGCCGCGAGCATGACCGAAGAGCTCGTTCTCAAAGAGGTGATCGGGCAGAGCGCCGCAGTCGACCGGAATGAACGGGCCGCGGTGGCGCTTGCTGAGCAGATGAGTCACGCGTGCGCAGAGTTCCTTGCCGGTGCCGGTTTCTCCGGTGAGCAGCACCGGCGCGTCGCAGCCGCCAAAGAGCGAAACCTGCGCCAGCGCGCTGAGAAACGCGGGGTCTTGCCCGACAAGCTGCCCCAGGCCAATCTCCGCAGCCAGAGTTGTCTGAATGTCGCTCAATTCCTGTGAAAGAGGTCCCAGCAATCGCGCAATCCGCGATTTGAGTTCTTCGGGCCGGATAGGCCAAATCAGAAAATCGTCGACTGTCGCCGTGGCTACTCGCAGCAACGCGTCATCATCGGACGACAAGATCGCAAAGATAGGAACCGAGACCGGATTTCTCTTTAGCCAGTTAAAGAACTCTGCGACCTTGACGCCCCCGTCGACGGCATTCGCGACCACCAGACTGTCTTTCATCGAGCGCAGAGCCTCAGGAGAGAAAGACTCCCACGATGCGCGGCGGGCGTCTTTCCACTCTGGTGCGTAGACAGCCTCGTCCCCACCACAGTAGGGGCCAGACTGTGGATGCTCGATAATAAGGATGCGGTTTACCACTGTTTTCGTTGAGCGTTGAAGGAGTGTCTGGAGTCAGCGCGGAGACAAATTGGGAAGATCAGCGGGGACTCGGCCACAGCTTAACACAGCACTCTCAAAACGCACTACGATAATTGTGTTCGAGAACAGTGAAATCATTTCAAAACTCGCTGACAATTTCCTGTCTTTCCCGTTGAGATAGCTCGCCCGCGCTGAACCACCTTAGTATCAATCACTTCCGACAAACCCCATTGCAAGTCGAGCAATCACCAAATCATCCCCGCCGGGCATTTACAATGAAAACGTGCAGCCAGAAAGCTCTTCGCCGATCATTCTTGCCGAAAACCTTACCAAGGTTTATGCGGCGGGTCGAATCCAAGTCACTGCGGTGCGCGGTATCTCTCTGGCTGTCGAGCCGGGGGAGTTTGTTGCCATCGTCGGCCCTTCGGGCTCGGGCAAGTCCACCCTCTTTTATCTGCTCGGCGGATTGACGCGGGCCACTTCTGGCCGCGTGGTCATCGACGGCGTTGATTTCGCCACGCTTTCCGACGCCGAACGAACCCGCCTGCGCAAGCACCGCATCGGCTTCGTCTTTCAGAAGTTCAACCTGCTGCCTACACTCTCGGCCATGGGCAATATCGAGATCGCGCACGAGGTGAGCGGTCGCAAGACGCCGTTGGACCGCGCATATCTTGACCACTTGAGTGATCTTTTGGAAATTCGTGGCCGCCTGCAGCACCGGCCCAGCGAACTGAGCGGCGGCGAGCAGCAGCGCGTGGCCATCGCCCGGGCTATGATCACTCGCCCCGCCATCGTGCTGGCTGACGAACCAACCGGCAACCTCGACACAAAGAGCTCCGACGCGGTGTTGCAGATGCTGCTTCGCTCGAATCGCGAGCTGGGCCAAACAACGCTGATGATCACTCACAACCCCGATGCGGCCTCGATCGCCGGCAGAATTCTGCACATGCGCGACGGCGAAATCGTGAAAGTCGAAAACGGAAGCAGGTCCAGCCTATCCTCATGGAGCGCGGACGGTTCGCCTGCTGCGGTTTGACCTCATTTGGGCCACCCGGTATACTCAATCTTGCAACAAGCGGGAGTAGCTCAGTGGTAGAGCATCGCCTTGCCAAGGCGAGGGTCGCGAGTTCAAATCTCGTCTCCCGCTCCATTCCGCCCTCCGGCGTCTGCCGGTTTGGCTACGGCGGCATGGAGCGACTAGATTTATAGGCAGCCCTGCCAAGGCGCGGTACCCAAGTGGTAAGGGAGAGGTCTGCAAAACCTTTATGCGCCGGTTCGATCCCGGCCCGCGCCTCCATACTTTCCCCCTAAAATCAATAGTTTGTGGAGTATCTCCCATCCCTCGTCCACTCCGTCCGTTGTGTCTAATTCGTCCTCAATCGTGGTGAATCGGCGAAAATGGGGCTGAATCGTGCTGGGGGGTCGGACAAAAGTCGGACAAAGAATCAGTGGGGGGTCGGACAAAAAACAGAAGCGATGACCTTGCCCCTGTCCCCCAATGCTATGCAAGACCCAAGCCAAAGAGTCTATTCCGGGCAGAGCCCCAGCGACTCCCAAGGAACATCAGCCGTTCTCTGCCGGGATGACCTGAAATCCGAGTTGTGCGGCTTGCCTGCGGAGGCGGTATTCTGCACGCCTTATGGTGTCTTCTTCACACTTGTGAAAGACACTTTCGTCGTAGCCCTGCTTGGTGCTCAAAAGGTGGAAGACAATACGAGCAAGCTTGTGAGCCGTAGCTGTAATCGCTTGAGGTCTGCCGAGCTTGCGGGTGATGCGGCGGAAGAACTCGCCTAGGTAGTCTTTAGCGTGGTGCAACGATTGAGCGCCCATACGAAGGGCGGTCGCAACGCGGCTTCGAACGCGTCGGCTTTTGGTAAAGAGGACTTTTCCGCCGCTGATCTTTCTCTCAGGACAAAGCCCGAGCCAGGAGGCGAAAGCGGAGGCATTTCGGAACTTGGAGACATCCGTACCGACCTCGCACAGGATGGTTTGGGCTGTAAGCGCACTGATGCCAGGCACATTTGTGAGGTCCACTCCAAACACTCGGTAGAGTTCCCCTCGGAGATCGAATGTTCTCGGCTCGTAGTGGCGCGCATAATGGGGGTTTGCCTTTGTTCGTGCCGGTGTCGTTGGCTGAGCTGTTTCAGCCGTTTTCAATTCCCCGAACTGCAGTTGAATCTCCCGATCAGCTTCCAGAACGAGCTGCTGATAATAGCGAAATGCAGCCAAGGACTGGCGAAGTGCGAACAGGTGCTCTGGACGGTAGTCGCCTTCGAGTGACTTCGCTATAACATCCTCGCTGCTCTTCACGCCGCCGTGGCAGAGCCGCGCCAGGGTGAGGGGATCTCGTTCACCTGCAAGGACCGCGTCCAGGATCCTCAAGCCACTTACTCCAGTAATGTCGTTCAGAACGCGATGAATCTGTAGGTTCATCTGATCCAGAGCCTTCTGCATGTGCAACACGTGCTCGGCTGCCATTTGAATCAGGCTGGCGCGATGTCGCCAGAGAGATCGTATGGCGCAGATGAATCCGGGCGGCCGGAAACTGGCACGGAGCAGGCCAACCGAGTGCAGGTACTGCAGCCACTGACAATCGGAAACATCGGTCTTCCTGCCTGGCACGTTCTTCACGTGCTGTGCGTTGACGAGGTAAACTTCGAGGCCGCGTGCTTCCAGAATCTGATAGACGGGAATCCAGTAAACGCTGGTAGACTCCATCGCTACCGAGCGAATCCCGCACTCCACGAGCCAGTCGGCCAGCGCATGCAAATCGCGAGTGAACGTGGGGAAACTGCGGACCGGGTGTGGGTCTCGATCAGCGCTGACAGCGACAAACAACTCACTTGCGCCAACGTCTATGCCGGCGGCATCTGGATGCAGGATCGGCAGTGTGTCACATCTTCTTTTGCTCTTCTTGGCCATTTGCTCCTCCGATCATGCCGGTCGGATGCCCGGGATGCGGACTCAGAGCAAACTCCCAATCGAGATCGTCGTCAGAAACCGACAAACGTCATCACATGTCTGTACGCAACCCCAGACCCACGCTTTTCGATCGGGCTCAAAATCGAGCACCAGTGTCGCCGCGGGCTGTAGCTGTCATCCGACCGGCTGCGAATATCATCGCTCGACTCGTGTTCCTTTACATCCTGTCTGGCCAATGGCGGCCAGTTGCACGCTCTTCGGGATTCACCACAATCCACGCAAACGAGGGTCAATGCTGCAACAGAATCAAAAGATCAAGCTACGCATTTCCCGGAATCAACCGAAGCCGATTGACTCATCGGCTTCGGCTGGCTGCGAATGAGGGTGCACGGAGGCGGCGGCAGCTGCGCGCTCTATCGGGCGCCTAGCGGCGTCGATACCCTCTATACGGTCAATTGTCTGGGATTTCCGTGCAGGTTTGGGTGCGGAGGTTAGAGACGCAGCATTTTCGGACTCTGCCTGCTATTGAGGCGTCTGAGTGCGGGCAGTGGAATCGTGGGTGTCCAGCGATACACGCCGCGAATTCTCCTTGGCCTCGGTGGTCATGATCGCCCGGTCGTAACGTGCCATCGCGGCCTTCTTGTGGTCGGCGGTGGGGTGAACGTATTTTTGGACCATCCGAATAGACGCGTGCCCCAGAAGGGCAGCGAGCGTTGGCAGGTCGATATTTTCCTGCGCGGCTCGGGTCGCAAAGGTGTGGCGCAGGTCGTAAGGAACGAAGCTGATCGTCATTCCCTCCCTGGCGGCCTCGGCTACAAGGGTGTCGTGCGCGGAATTGATCCGGCCGATGGGCTTTCCGTGTCTCCTTCTGGAAGGAAAGATCCATGGAGATTCACCCTCCGTCCGGCGCTGAAGAATTGCGCGCGATTCAGTCGTCATATCGAGTACTCGTTTCGACGCCGTCGACTTTCCCTTGCGGATGTGGATTATGCCGCGGCCCAAATCGATGTCCACCTTTGCGAGAGCCGTGACTTCCTCTGGGCGCATCCCCTGGTTCACCATTAGACGTCCCACGTCGTGCAAGTTTGGATACTTCTGAGCTCGTTTGAAGTAGTCCATCTCTTCAGTGGGCGTTAGGACATGCATCCTGACTGCGTCTGCATCCGAAGGAATCTCGACTTCGTCGATCGGGTTCGATTTCGTCCAATGCTTGCGGATCGCATACTTAAAGAACAAACTCAGTGCATGCAAATCGTGACGAATGGTGATATCACGGACGTCGTGTTCGCTTACGCGCCAGCTCATGTAGTCATCGATTTTCCCTGCGTCGATACGGCTGACGCATTCTCTTGGAAAAAACTCAAGCGCGCTCGCCAGGCTTGTTTTGATGCGCCGGAAACTACTGGGATGTTCGCGATATTTCGCCTTGGCCCAGGCTAGGAACTTCCCTACCGCTTCACTGAATTCACAAACTACAATCTTTGGCGTTGGACCTGTACCGTCCTTCAACACTCTCCGATAATCAAACTCACACTGTTGGGCATCCGTCCTGTTTTCTTCTGTGGCGACCAAACCTGTTGTTTCCGCGTACTCCTTCCCTTGGTAATTGAACCGGAAGTGCCACTTTCCGCATCGTGCTCGTATTGCCATTATTCTCTCCAATCAAATGGGCCTCGGCCCATGTATCTATATGTTCTTTTGGGTACCAGATGTTCTTTCCGATTTTTAAGTAAGGCGGGCCTTTCATTTGCGAGCGCCAGTCTGCAAGGGTGTCAATCGAGAGGTCAAAGTTCTCCGCGAGCTCTCGGGGAGACATCAGGTTTTCTCGGTCAAATCGCATAATGGTCCCTGGACGGCGCCGTTAAGTTAGCTCGAGAAGAATCCCAGCCAGTTATTCGACAGCTCTTCGGGCTTCCACCTCGCGGGTAAGCTCTATCTGAGAGCTTGGGACGGTTGCTATAGGTCTACGCAAATTGGGGTGCCAAATGCGGCTCGTGAGAAAAAGTCAATTCAAACGATACTTCCTTAGACTTCCCCGGAAAGTCCTACAGATCACCTAAATGCACCTTGAGGTCCTGGCCAGGAGTTTGACCTTCTCCAGGGTCAAGCCTTATGCAAGGCAAAAGGAAGCTATAAACTCTCCGGAGAATGTTACCAATGGATATTCGCCACAGGCATCTGGATATGGAGTTAGAGTTCTTCCACATAGCGATCTATCGCCAACGCAAGCAACTCGGGTTCATCTCCGGATAACAGAGGAATGCCGCCCTTAACCGTTAACCAATTCACATTTCCCAAGCAATACAGTGTCAGGGCATCCGGTACTCCGCTTTGACGAAGCCTTATAGCAAAGTTGCGTCTAAAAGCATGCAGCGTAATCTGATTGTCACAATTACGAAGAGCCATTGCCTTAAGCTGCACAATGGCTTTGCGGACAAGACGATGTGCGCAGTCGCCGAGAATGAAATCCGACCTCCGACTCCAACGATGCAACGCCTTCAGCGACTCTATGGTCTTCATCCGAAGTGGAATGAGCCGCCCACTTTTAGAGCTGTAGCGATTATGAATTCTCAACCTCTCTCTGATAAGATCGACGTCGTCGACTCGGAGCCTTGCAAGCTCACCTGTCCGTATTCCGGTGTTTGCGATGACACGACCAACATGGTGGATCAAGCGGGGAGTAGCGTCCTCAAAGCCGAGCCTGAGAAACTCTTTCACGTTCTCCGTTGATATTGAGGACAACTCGACGGTAAGACCCGTAAAACTGGCATAGTATTCAGCTGCCATGGCTATTTTCCTCTCGTGGTTTCAGTGTTAAGGGTGAATGGTTGAACCTGGCGTCATGCGTGCCTCGCCCTCCGGCAAATGAATTGAGGAGAAGAATCGAGATATGAACCAGGGGGCGGCGCAATGGAATCTGAATGCGATCCACTTTGTAATCTCACTTCTCTCCAACCGAAAAGCAACTAAGTTGACGAAGTGAGTCAACGTCACTCAAGTTACAGCTACAATTCCGGAACGAAATTCTCCAAGTTGCGGCGCAGAATTGCGAGTTTCTGCTCTAGCGTCAGTGGAAGATGCGCCATCAGCGACGCCGAATCCAGTTGCCCAAGGCAGTACTTCACGATACTGAGGGGGATCCCGGATAACATGAGCCGAGACACAAAGTTCTGACGAACCGAACACATCAACAGTCTGCCTCGTGAGAGTTCCGGAAACAGAGGTCGAAGCCTCGCCAGAACACACTCAAATCTGCGTTTCGACAAATCCCCTAATACGAGCGAAGACGCAGGATTCAACTCATGCAGAGACATCAATGCGTTGTGAGTCTTGGTGCGAAGTGGAAGAATTCGCTTGGCGTGTCTGGACGCCCTGCCTTCGCCGGCGAACAGCCATTTCTCATCTGCATTGACACTCGAAACCAGCAGCGAGCCCAATTCCTCATTTGTCATGCCGGTGTTCGCTACAACGCGTACAATATCTCGTGCTAGATGAAGCTCCGGATGAGCATCACAGTATTCGATGATCTTCTGAATCGATTCGGTTGATGCGGGTGCAAACTCTTCCACGCGCCTTGCAAGTGTTAGTCGGTAGTTTTCCTTGATCACTGATTCTCCTTAACCCATTTCAGCCTTGATAAATTGTCAGTTTCGACAGTGCCTTTCCGGAGCATCCGTACTCGACACGACTCCTTCAGAATTGGCTCGTTCCCTTGATGTGGATAAACCAGGGTACTTGCCATAGAATGACTTTGTGAAGTCGATTGCCGATACTTTCGTCTGCCCCTCCGCGGCAGATGCGGCTTTGAGGTAGCGCTCGGACGAACTGATCCGCAGATGCCCTAAATACGTCTGCGCAGTTTTTAGGTCCACGTGACGCACGATAGCCGTCGCGTAAGTACGCCTGAATCTATGAAGCTCCCAATCTTCGCACTCAGGATTTCCAGACAAGCAATGATCACATCGCCCGCAGCGTAATCCATGTAAATAGACAAACTTTTTAAGTTTCCGGAGTAGACGAAGATCTGGTTTCCCGTTCTCGTTCGGTACAATCAGTCGTTGCCTTGGGTGCTCATTATCGTACTGTTTTAATTCCAGCAGAAAGTCGTCAGGAATAGGAATTTCTCTCTGCACATAGTTTTTTACGTGGAAGTTAAACTCGGGCTTGCCACGTACGGTGAATACTTTAGCGTTGTAATTGATATCGGAAAAGTAAGCGTGCGCCACCTCTTTCATCCTGAGACCACATTTCAGCATCAAGCTCAGAGCAATTCTGAGAGGCCCATGCAAAATTGAATATAGGACCTCGATTTGCTCTGGCGTGTAGATCGTCACTTCCGGCTCTTCAAACTTCGGTGTCGGTGGGAAAATATCTTGCGGCACCCCGGACTTCAAGAGAAAATGCCGAACTGCCATGTAGTAGTTAAATACAGTTTTGGGTCCGATCGGTCGATGGTTGACCGGATTCCGGCGGCGTCGCTGGATCGCGTTTCTTCGGTTGCTCGGCTTCACCCGGAGGGTCTTAAATGCCGGTTCCTTGCGAAGACGATCAATGAAGTCTATTAAGTCGTCTTCGTCCAGCTGATCGATATAAATTTTGTCACACCCGCCAATGAACATCTCAGTAGCGTATTCATAACGTCGCGCTTGCTGCCACCCCACGATCTTCTTCTTCCTCGTCAAGAATTGTGCGCGCGCCTGCTCAATCGTTTTGCGATTTGGCTCAGATAGTTCGAGTTTTGCGCCTGCCTTCTTCGCGAGGACCGCTGCTGTGAGTTCTATTGCGAGTATCTTTCGTTTTTCTTCTGCATCGGATGCGTTCTTTCCAACAGGACGATAGTGAGGCTTGCCACGCAAGTAGAAACGCAGCTCGTATGAGACTTCGGAGAGCCGAATTTCGCGACCACCCTCGAGCACGATCAAGCCTGGAACAACTCGCCCATTCTTTCCATACACCGCTTTAGTTCGGATCCAGTTGCCGTCAATGCAAGCCCTGTTCATGAGGGTTACTGTTCTTTGCTTAATTCGCTCAATCATTTCGATTCTCCTGCTTACATGACAACGACATGACAATCGGGATTTTGTCATTTAGAATGTGTGAGTTGGCGAGGATCGTCTTGCCCATACCGCACTAATTGCTAACTCATTGAGTCGTGGTGGCTTTTGCACGAACTCCCCTGTTTATAGCCGTATCACGGTTTTCCGAATTGCACGTATGGCAATGAAATGTGCGTTCAATCCGCGATGTCGGGTCAATTTTCATGACAAAGACAAAACCACATGACAAAGCCCCAAACCGCGATACTGGATACCATCATCCTGACAATCGTTGGTGCGTAAGTTGGGTTTGTAACTACCCAAGCATCCGTGAATCCGAGCCGTCATGAGAGATATATAGTGAACAAAACGAGAGTATTTGGTGGAAAGTACACAATTTACTCGAAATACCCGAGTGCGCGAACAGCGAGAACTTAAGACGTTCCCTGCGCGTGCGATCCATCTATTTTCTTGTAGTTATAGAATGCCTTTTTTACGGCTTCGACACCTACCTCCTCGCAAATACTCACAATCTCGAATGCTTGCTGCCGGTTCGTGCCTGCGCCAATTTCCGAGCAGGCGCGAAAAGCCCTCTCGGGTGCCTTATTCATCGCGATCGTGATTGGCGAATTCGAAATGCTCGCGAGTAGGACCGAGAGCTTTGAGCGATCCCTAGAGACACCAGCACTATGGATAAGCAGAAAGTGCTTAAGTACTAGCCTGACCAGTTTGAATCTACGCTTCATGACTTCTAGTGCGGTTAAAGTCGCTTCGCCTGTATTTCTAGCGCTTGCGGCAAATGTGCGGTGTGTTGGATATTCAATTGTCAATCTTGTCGGACGGAGAATGTCGTCAATGGGCATTTCAACTGCAGTCAAGTAGGAATCGATGTCGGCGCAATCTTGAGCAATGTCACCGCAAAGGCTCGTAATCTTTCTGAGGCAGTCTGGACTGGCAGTTGAGAGGTATTCTATGTTGAGCTGGGCTATCTCTTTGCGTTTTGGGAGATATTGCAGTTCGATTAACATTCTCACTCTTGGTTTGACATAAGGGAGCGGGAATTTGAGCGGAGGAGTGGCGCCCTCTGCAATTTGCTCGAAGTAGGCTTGCCACTCGTCGCATCCGAGAATTACGAGATGTAGCCAATTTGCCATTGGTCAATTCGCCTCACGATTTCAATTGCACAGACTTGAATTCATGCTTCGCTGACTCGCGATGCCTGCCGAGTCAATTAGCCATTGTCCGGACGAGATGATCGCGCAGGATCTTTTAACCTTGAAAATCTCTTCCAATCCGACGTTCTGCTTGAACTTGATTTTGGCATGTGCCAGTCTAGAGAATCTGGCAGATTATGCAAGACACGGCAAGAATTTCCGAGTGCGGATGAGCAACTTGCGTTTAAGTGGCATTCATTTCCCACTTGAGTGTCGTGTGAAGTCCGCAAACTTGCAGTTAAGTCTCGGTTGCGTTCGCCGGGATAAATTCCGTCGAAGGAACGCGACTTAGATAATTATTTGGCAGATTTGTCAAGAGATTTCAAAAAAAAGATTTCGTTGTATAAGGACTTTGCAACATCCATAAGAATCATATTGTTAGTGACGGTTTTCTTCCGTGGCACCGCACTAGTACCTAGATAGATAACATTATATTCTTTACTAGTAGCACATGGTTTTAAGGATGATTGTATAATAAACTCCCCTCTTGCAATCTCTTCCAAGATTCTGTCCGGAGTCGCAGCGGACCTGTGTGTTCAGTGACCGCCTCCGGTATTGCCGATTTTAGTGACGGGTCGCGTGAATGGATTGACGAACGGTAGCGCCATGCTTCATTCGTGGATCGTGACGCAAGAAGAGGGAAACTGCCGATATGAGGCACAACGATGGTGCTTCCACACAAACTCGGCAGGGACGCTTACGGGCAACAGTCGTGATGAAGCGTGATGCCCATGTCCTGCGCAGATACTCAGTTTCAATCTGGGTCAAATGCCAAGTGGACCATTTCTCGAAAGTTGACTTTCGAGTCAGTTTCCAAAAGACATGCAGCTGATAAGCACAGCACAATGATGTCCAGGATAGTCGCGGTGGTTCTGAATTTAACATCCTCGTATGTGTGTCATCACACCTTGTATCAGTATGAGTTGTTCGACCGTTTCGACTCTAATTAAGGGCTGGACTTATGTCGGTCGTTTCGCTTACGTCGCAGATCAATGCGAGTGTCTCTGGCCACTTTCGGCACATGCTTGAAGTGTGACTATTTCCTCTTGCGGCGCAATGGGTTCTCGATAGTATGCTCGCGAAGCCATTCGGCAATGGTTTGGGGGTCGAATCTAAGGCTGCCAGAGATTCGGTAATGCGGAAGTGCGGCCCTGCGCGCCATGTCATAGATGGCTGTCTTGCCAAGGTGTAAAAGCGCGGAAAGTTCAGACACGGTAATTGCGTGATCGATCGACTCGACCTTTTCAGAAATGGTCATATGTTACTCCTTGTAGGGTTACTGCATGTTGAAAATGATTTTAAAATGGAATGTTGTAATGCAGGCTGATGCGCTCGCGAGTGTTGGCATTATCGTTAAGACTAAGATTCTGGATATCTGAGAAAGGTACGGAATCGTCTGCGTCGCCGATGTTGGCTCTCGCCGGCATTGGGAACCATGATACGACGTTTCAAGGAAATTCTAGGCGCAATTCTTATGCGGTTGCCGTTGTCGAAAACAAACCAACCGCGACGATTCCCGTTAAGGCTCGTCGCGGCGACATGCTCGATTGTCGGGCAGGTTTGGTCTCACCCTGCCATTGCGGATGTTATCGCCGGCGGGAAACGAGGAAAATGCCGCGCCGACGAGACAAGTAGGGTTTCTCGCGTCTCGTCTGGTTTTCACTAAAGTTTCCATGTTGATTCCTAAAAGGCAAGCTTCCAGAAAAGACTGGCTGCGGCGGGTACTTCGGGGGGCCAGCAAGACCGGAACCTGCGCCTTGAGCTTTAAATACGAGGTTCACAAGGAGGTCCGGCGTCTCGGTCACCGCTTCATCGTTCACGTATTCGCAACGCCCGCCCGAAAATTCTGAGGGCGGCAGGGGCACCCAAGAACCATCACCGTGGATTCTTAGGCCGGGTACCTGATTGATGCAGGAGCGCTGCATCCCCAGACCTAGCGGCCACTTGAAGAAAGCGTAAGTCTTGGAGCCCTCGCGAGAAAGCAAGGTGATCCCGTCCAAATGATCGTCGGCGCAGGACATCACGATTCCAGCAAGGCCGTAAAGCGCCGCGGCATTCCATCCTCCATCAAACTCGATGGCCCATACGCCAGATTCTGGTCCAGTTGCCAGCCCGTACTGGCAACCAGGATAGAGTGCGAGTTGCTCCTCAAGGGCAGAGATATCGGATGTCGCATCCCTGATCAGTGCATTGGCGGCTGGGGCCCGCAAGGAGCCGGTTGTAACCGGGAAGATCCGCCACTTGCGCCCCATGGCCGCGTCGCGAATGGCCTGGGGCAGTTCAACTGAATTTGGTTGGCAATTAGGAGTTTGCAGCGCATGGATGTTTCTGGCGCGCAGCTTGAAGTCGAGCAAGAATCGTTCAGCGGAAATGGTCATACAATGTCCTTTTGCGAGCAGCGAACGCTGTTCGGCTTTGCCCTGAAGAGTCAGGACTGTGGGTTAATGAATGTTTGAGAGTGGGCGAGCGATTATGTCTATAAATTGCGGATCTTCAATCAGTGCGCCGGCCGCGCGATGAGATCCGTAGGTAATGGACTACCTTGTGGGTGAGTTAAGCCAAGCTTCACTACAATTAATGTCAGGTTGAATCAGGTGCGGCGCAATCGAATTGCTATGGGCAGAATGCCACACGTTAAGGTTGAATGAAACCCGATAGATTGCCTAGCCTCTTTGACTTTTTGCGCTGGATGATATTACTGGATGGTCTGCGTGATGCCTTTCTTCGATTGATTCGACTGCTGGGAAGACGGTGGAATGGCTGAGGAATTAAGACCGGCATGCTGGCCCTGTCGGTAAGTCTCGCGGGTGTTGCTATTGCGTGTGTGGCAGCGGCAGTGCGGTGGAGGTGCAATTCCGGCGCCATCGCAGGAACCTACGCTCCTCGCTGTCCAGCAAGGGCTTAATTGCAGCTTTGGTTCCAGCCTCATGCGGCAATCTTCTTGTCGAGCGTCGCTCTCTGCTCATCCGTAAGCCGCAGCCAGATTTTGCCGCAACCGCGTCCGACTGCGCTATTGAATTCTTCGCGAGCGTCACTGCTTGCAAGCTCAGCATTGCCGCGCTGTACCATTTCATAGATCTTCGAGGTATCTCGAAAAGCAACCCGTCTCGGTAGCCGGACTTTCAACTCGCGACCGTCAAAGAAGGCGCAGTACCAATAGCCACCTATTTTGGAAAAATACATCAGCACGCGATGCACCGGCCGAATGGGCTCGCAGTTAGTTGTTTCGGAACTGCGCCGGTTCCTAAACATCGCATGATGAGCATTGAAAATTGCGGCGGCAAACATTTGAGAAAGTTTTTTTGTCATACTTGAGCTCCTTGTAGGTTGGTTTGTGGGGTTCGGTTCAGGGATGCAAAGTGAGTAGCTCGCGATTAGAGTAGTGCGAACAGCCTCGTTTTGCCGTCCGATTAACAAAAGAAAGTTTTCGACAGAGTTAATGTCTTAACTTCACAAAAATGGCTGCGGCACTGGCCAATTTCTGACCTGCTCGCAGCCTGTGATTTTGCTTGAGATACTGTGCTCGGATTGAAGCCTGTGGCACAGACGTACGTTTCTAATCACCTCCTTTCTGTGAATTTCCTTGCATTGGCCAAAGGTGGATTCTCGGCCAGGTTGAGAATTCGTGAGTAACCGGATCGAGCTCGGATAGGCGGAGAGCCAAGGCCCGGGAAGTGAATCTTCCCGGGCGTTTGCGGAGCGGCGAAGTTTTCTTGCGGACTCTCAGATCCCCAGGCCGGCCGCCGCGTTCTCCCGAAAGATCTCGCCAGACCTGATATAGCGCCGTAGCGTCGGCTAATCGATCAGGGTCCCTGAGCTTTGGCAACGCCTGGTCCCAGCAAAAGTGCTCTACAAAGCGCAGAAGAAATGCCTGGCAGCGCGCCAGCAGGCTGTAATGCGTGTAGGGAAGAGAAAACAGCGGAAGGAAAGTGAAGGTCGTCCCACAACCGGAGCAACGGCCGCGATGGACCCAAATCCAGTCGTGATGCTCGTCGTGGGCCTGCTTGCGGCGCCGTCCGTGGCCAATGATCGAATCCCGTTCACAAACCGGGCATCGGCGTAAAATGATCTCGTCGCAGTAGTCTGCCCAGTCGGTCGCAAGCCTGTCCGGCCCAGCGGAAACTGAGACAAAGAGGATCGTATCTCACAGGGGTTCCGCCTCTGGCTTCGACCGGCCAAGATCATCGTCGGAAGCGGAGCCCCGCCT
>JBEKCA010000011.1:0-66047 GCA_050015115.1 Occallatibacter sp. | reverse complement strand
CGCACTGCTTCCTGCTTGAATTCCAGGGTGTATCGGCCTCGTTTCCCGTTCCTCATTCAGTGTCCCTTTCTGCTATTTAAGCAGTTCGTCAAGGGATACGTTTTGCGGGGGCAAGGTCAGTTTTAGCCGTACCATCAAACCCAAAATCCTTGCCGTGTGCCTTGTGGCGTTGCTGCCCCTGGCGAGCTGTGGCCCAAAGCCACAGCTTGCCGCTGACCAGCCGGTACCCGTGCGGGTGCGCGCGCCCAATCACGTTCAGCAGCCGGTCTCGGTGGCGGTCAGTGGTTCGGTCGAGGCCAATGTAACCGCCCAGAGCGCATTCCAGATCGCCGGACGCGTGGCGCGAGTCTACATCGAGGAGGGCCAGGCCGTGGTAAAGGGCCAGGTGCTGGCCGAGTTGGACGCGACCGACTATCGCAATGCCTACGACGCTGCGGCAGCACAGGCCGATGCGGCTCGCGCAGTCTCAGCAAAGGCCCAGGCCGGCCTGCGAAGCCAGGAGTTGGAAGAAGCGCGCATCGACTTCGAGCGCTGGCAGAGCGAGTACACGCGGATGAAGCTGCTCTACGACCGCAAGAGCCTCACGGCCAACGATTTTGAAAAAGTCGAGGCAGCGTTCAAGGCCGCCCAGCAAAAATACGACATGGCAAGGCAGGGCACGCGCAGCGAAGAGAAAGATTCGGCTGGAGCGCAGTCGCGTGCTGCTGCGGCGCAGATGCGCGAGGCCGGCAAGCGGCTGGCGGATTGCCAACTGCGCGCGCCGATCGCGGGCTTCGTCGGCATGCGGCGCATCGACGTGGGCGATACAGTTGCCGCCGGAATGCCGGTGATCGCGGTGCTGGACTTGAACCCGGCCAAGATCCGCGTGGCGATTCCGGAGTCCGAGATCGGCAAGGTGGAACAGGGCTCGCGGGCGACGATCACCATTCCGTCGCTCGATGGCCGCGAGTTTCAGGGCAAGGTCGAGACTGTCGGCGTGGCAGCCGACTCGGCCTCGCGCACCTACACAGTAAAGATCGCCGTCGAAAATCCCGGGCACCTGCTGCGGGCCGGAATGGTGAGCGAGGCGCGGATCTACGGTTCGAAGACGGTGAACGCGATCACCGTGCCCGCCGATGCTATCGGCCGCGATGCACGTGGCGCGACGCAGGTCTACGTCTACGAACCCGCAACGCAGCGAGTCTATGCACGGCGGGTCGAGGCAGGCGCGCCAGTGGGCAGCGAGATCGAGATTCAGAGCGGCCTTGCGGGCAACGAGCAGGTGGTGGTCGCCGGAGAGCAGAACGTGCGCGAGGGCTCGGCAGCCAGGCTCGCCGGAGGTGGCCAGTGAACCCCGTTCGCGCATCGCTGCGCTATCCGCAGGTCACGCTGGTGATTGCGGCGATGCTTTTCGCCGCGGGCCTCTACTCGCTCTTCACAATGCCGCGCCGCGAAGACCCGAAGATCACAATTCGCGTCGGAATTGTCTCGGCCATCTATCCCGGCGCAACAGCCGAAGAGGTGGAAGACCAAGTCACGCGCAAAATCGAGGAGCGGCTATTTCGATTCGCTGAAGTCCGTCGCGATAAGACTTTCTCAACGACGCGCAATGGCGTTGTCGTGGTCAATGTCGAGTTGAACAAAGAGGTCAACAACGCCGACGAGTTCTGGTCGAAGCTGCGCCTGGATATGGCGCAACTGAAGGCCACCGACCTGCCGGCCGGAGTGCGCGGGCCGGTCGTCGACTCCGACTTTGGCGACACGGTTGCGGTGCTGATCGCCGTGCATGGCGGTCATTACGGCCCCGCCGAACTCAAGGACTACGCGCAGAAGGTCGAGGCCGGGCTGCGCGCGATTCCCGAGGTTTCAAAGATCAAGCGCATCGGCGATCAGAAGGAAGAGATCGAAATTACGGCATCCAGCGAGCGGCTGGCGCAGTACTCGGTAAACCCGCAGAAGATGATGCAGGCGCTCCAGGGGCGCAACGTTGTCGAGTACGCGGGCCGTGTGCCGGCGGGTGAGAGCAAGCTGCCGATCGAGGCCAGTGGGAGCTTCGAAGCCGAGGAACAGATTCGCCGCGTGATGGTCGATCTCTCGCCCACCGGGCAGCCAGTGTATGTCAGCGATGTAGCTAATGTAACTCGTTTCTACAAGGACCCGACCGAATATGCGCGCATCGGCGGCGAGTCTGCGATCCTGCTGGCTGTCGAGATGCGCGAAGGCAACAACATCGTCGGCTTTGGCAAGACGCTGCTCCAAACGCTCAGGAACATTCAGACTTCCCTTCCCCCGGATGTGAAACTCGACCTTGTCGCCGATCAGCCGAAGGTGGTCTCAGAGCGCATTTGGGACTTCTTCCGCGAGTTCGGCATTGCTATCGTCGCAGTTATCCTGGTGACGATGCTGCTGTTGCCGATGCGCGTGGCGCTGGTCTCGGCGGTCGCGATTCCGGTGACGGTGTCGATAAGCTTTGCGCTCTTGAATACATTTGGCATCGAGCTTCAGCAGGTATCGATCTCTGCGCTGATCGTGGTGTTGGGAATGGTGGTCGACGACGCCATCGTGATCGCCGACAACTATGTCGAACTGCTTGACCGCAAGGCTCCCGTAGATGAAGCTGCATGGCGCTGCGCGACGGAGATGGCGGTCCCAGTTCTGACGGCGACCTTGACGATTATCGCCTCGTTTTTGCCTTTATTACTTCTGACCGGCGCGGTCGGAGAGTTCATTCGCGCGCTGCCGATCGCGGTGGCCGTCGCACTGGGCAGTTCCTTTGTTGTGGCCATGCTGCTGACGCCGCTGACAGCGCGTTTCTTTATTCGCAAAGGTCTGAAAGACCACGACCGGCAACACGATGCGGGCGAGCGCAGGTTCACGCCGCTCGACCACATGCAACACTACTACAACCGGGCCATCACCTGGGCAATGGCGCACAAACGTGAGGTGCTCGTCGGCGGCGGACTCACGTTCATTGTTGGCCTGGGAATCCTCAAGCTCGTGCCGCAGCAGTTCTTTCCGCTGGCCGAGCGCAACCAGTTTGTGATGGACGTCTGGCTGCCGGAGGGCGCGAAGATCGAGGCCACCGATGCAGCGGTGCGGCGGATTGAGGCCGTACTCGCCAAAGAGTCATTGGTCACCTCCTACACCAGTTTTCTGGGTATCAGCGCGCCACGTTTTTATTACAACGTGAATCCGCAGATGCCGGCATCGAATTATGCGCAGATTCTGGTCAACACAAAGCGAGTCCCGGGCACACCTGAGCTTGTGGCCAACCTGCGCGAACGGCTGGGCGATGTTGCGCCCGAGGCCAAAGTCTTTGTGAAGGAGTTGCAGCAGGGGCAGGTGATGGAGGCTCCAGTCGAGGTGCGCATCTCCGGCCCGGATGAGGCCGAGCTGCGCGCGCTCGGCGACCGCGTCGAAGATGTTCTCGCGCATACGCAAGGCGCGGCCTACATCCACAGCGACTGGCACGAGGACGCTCCGCAGATGGGCGTGAAGGTGCGCGAAGAGGTGGCCAGCCGCCTTGGACTGACGAATGCAGCGATCGCCCAGCAACTGGCCGGAAGCTTCGAGGGCGCGCCGATGACGACCTACTGGGAGGGCGACCGCGACGTCGATGTGGTGCTGCGACTCGACCCTCAGAATCGCCAGAACTTTCAGAATCTCAGCGACACCTACGTGACGTCGCCCGTGACTGGGGCGCGGGTGCCTCTGGAGGCTGTGGCGACGCTTGCGCCCGATTGGCAGCCAGGGCGCATTGTGCGCCGGAACGGTGTGCGAATGTTGACCGTGCGCGCCTTCCCCAGCGGCAACTGTCTGGCCAGTGAGATCCTCGCCGACATGCGCAGGCAGGCGGACAAAATCGCACTGCCCGAGGGCTATCGGATTTACTACGGCGGCGAACGCGAAAATCAGGACGAGACCTTTGGCGAGATGCAGCATGCGTTGTTGATCAGCCTCGTCTTGATCTTCCTGATACTGCTCTTTCAGTTCCGCACGCTCATCGATCCGCTGATTGTGATGATGGCATTTCCGCTGGCGCTGCCGGGCGCGGCTGTGGGCCTCTTCATCACGCACAACAACTTCGGCTTCACCGCCTTCATGGGCATCGTGAGCCTGGGCGGCCTTGTGGTGCGCAACTCGATCATCCTCATCGACTACATTCACGAGCGGATGAAAAGCGGCGTGGAACTTGAGGAGGCTGCTCTCGAAGCCGGAGAGCGGCGTCTGCGGCCCATCTTTCTCACCTCAATGGCCGCGGCGGTGGGAGTGACGCCGATGATTCTCTCCGGATCGAGCATGTGGTCTCCGCTAGCCAGCGTCATCGCCTTCGGATTGCTAGGGTCGATGTTTTTTACGCTGGTCGTCATTCCTGTTCTGTTTGTTGTGGTGCACAGGAGAACCTTGTCTCCCGGGTCCGAAAAGCGGGATCTGGGGCACCCGGAAAAGGCCGCAGTCGCCATGCTGTTTCTGTTTGCACTCACCGGCATCGCACACGCCGAGAGGCGGCGCATCACGCTCGATGAGGCCGTTCGGCTGGCCACGACGCGGAACTCGACCGTGAAGATGGCGCACATGAAAACGAAGGAGATGAATGCGCGAGTGACCGAGGCGCGCGCCAACTACTTCCCCGTCCTCTCGAATGACACCAACGCCGTGCACCTCGGCGCAATGGACAGCCTGATCATTCCGCAAGGCGCGCTCGGCACCTATCCCAGCGACGGAGCGATTCCGGGGAAAGACATCTCCATCAAGCTAGGCAATCAGGATTTCCTGCTCAGCCAGACCACGGCGGCCCAACCCATTACTCAGTTTTTCAAGATCCACGCCGGGGTGAATATTGCGCGGGCCGACGCAGGCATTGCGCGCGACGACGCACGGCGCGCCGAAGATGAAGTCGCGCTGAAGATGAAGGAACTTTATCTAAATTTGCTTTCGCTTGAGCGCCGCAAGCAAGCCGGGGAACTGCGCATCGAAGCCGGAGAGGAGCGGCTGACCGAGGCGCAAAATGGCGTTGCAGCGGGCGCAGTGCTGGAGCTGAAAGTGCTCGAAGGCAAGGCGCAGATCGCCGATGCGCGCCATGCGCTCGGTTCGCTTGACGATGCGATCGCCGACATGAAAGTCGAGTTCAACGATCTCGCCGGACTGCCTTTGGAGACCGAAGTCGAACTCGTTGCGCCCTCACCCGAGAGCAAAGACATGGCTCTGGACAATCTCGAAAGCAAAGCCCTTCAGCACAACCCCGAAGTGGCCGCGGCCAACGAGACGCTGTCCAAGGCCAAGGCCGGGCTGAGCGCCGCGCACGCCGAATACATCCCCGAGATTGGCATGTTTGCACAGTACGTCTACCAAGACGGCGTGCCGCTGCTGAGTGAAAACAATGGTGCGGTGGGCCTGAGGATGAATTGGACGCTGGCCGATTTTGGCAAGCGAAGCGGGCAGGTGCATGAGCGCCAGGCCCAGGTGGCCGAGGCTGAGGAGAATCTTCGCGCGGCGGAAAATCGCGTGCGCATCGCGACGGAGAAGACCGTACGCAAAGTGCGGCGTGCCGAGACCGGGCTGGAAGCCGCACGGGAGAGTGTCGAGGCACGCACTGAGATGCGGCGCATCACCGCCGATCAGGTCGAAGCGAAGACCGTGAATGCGTCGGCGTTAAAGGAGGCTGACGCGCAACTGGCCGAGGCTGAGGCGGCGCTTTTTCAGGCAGAGGTCGACCGGAGCGTGGCCCTCGCGGAACTGGAAAGAACGCTCGGAGAGGAGTAACCTTGAGTGGGGCCTTTTGTTATTTGGGGGGAACGTGGACTACCGCGTCATCACAGTCAATCGAGAGTTTGGCAGCGGCGGGGGCCGCATCGCGCAGACCATCGCGGAGTGGCTCGGATGGAAGCTGCTTGACCGCGATATCATCGATGCCATCGCCTACGCCGCGCACGTAGATTCCAAGGTGGTGCAGCACTACGACGAGCATGTGGATTCGTGGCTGCGCCGCATCAACCAGCAGGCCATGCGCTCGGCCGCCCTGGCCGCGGGTCTGGAACTAGGCGAGAACTCCGTCTTCGATTGCGAAGAGATGGTGAAGATATCGCGCAAGATCATCGAAGAGGCCTACACCGAAGGCAACTGCGTCATCGTGGGCCGGGGCGGGCAGTGCATCCTCCAACACAAGCCCGACGTCTACCACGTTTTCATCTACGCGCCTTATCTTGACCGGCTCGAACGCCTCCGCCCGCGCCTGGACAAGGGCGTCCACGCCGAGCAGCGCATCCGGATTGTTGACGAGGAGCGCGCCAAATATCTGCAGCAGTACTACGGCAAGAGCTGGTGCAACCCGCACCTTTACGACCTGATGATCAGCTCGCGCCCCGAAGAGGACTTTACCGCGCGCGCGATTCTCTACGCGATGAATGGCGATTTGCAGGGAATAGCGAACAGGGAACAGGGAACAGAAGCCAGCGTATAGCCCGTTTACTACGATCTTCCGTGCCCCATCCATTCCGCGTCATTTTGCGGAATGGGTGGGAGACTGATGCGGTCCATCGCTCGCGCATTTTCTTGAACTGATTAAGTGAACCCCTTTCAAAGTGACCAAAAGATAGCCTCAGTGGCTAAAGCCCAGAGTTCTATTGGTCATTTTGCGGCACGACTCAAGTCGTGCCCTGACACAAAACTTGACTTTGAAACCTGCCCTGGAATTTTCCCTGTTCCCTGTTTCCTATTCCCTGCTTTTCACATCCCAGTCAAAGCTGATCTGCGAGATCAGGTCGTTCAGCTTTTCCGTTGCGGCCTTCTTTTGGGCTTCGAGGTCGGCGGTCTGCTTGCGCGTGGTCTGCAAAAGATCTTCGGCGCGATTCAGCTCGTCAACAAAACGCTTGGCGGCATCGTTGCCTTTGAGGGCGGTGAGGTTTTCGCGGTCGCGTGCTTCGTCGGCTGAGGCAGTTTGCTCTGTCTGTTTCGATTCGTTGATGCGGCGATCCAGATCGGCCAGCGCGTCTTCCGCATCGATTAGGGGCTTGAGCTTGTCGAGCGCATCGGGAACGCGTTTGACCAGGTCGAGCAGATAGACCGACTGATTGTTGTAGGCATTCAAGTCGACGGCAGTCTTCTCAGGCCCGCGCTCGCGAACCTCCAGCTTGGCGGTCGTATGTGCCGCGACCGGGAGCTTGAAGCGATAAAGATTCGGCGAAGTTTCCGCGGCCTTCAGATCGCCATCCAGCGTCCAGTCGTTCATGTGACGCGGCTGCTCGATGAGCACGTCGCGGTCGAGGTCGCCCGAGTTGATCGCCGAGTAGGTCTTCGAGTCCGTATCCATGTAAGTCTCGACGATGACGCCCTTGTAAATCTGAACGTGGTGCAACGTGCGCTGACCGTCGCGGGCTGTCACCTTTACGCGCACAGCCTGATCGGCGGCGTAAGAGAGCAGGCGTTTTTCGCCGGGATGGATCGGATCGAGCAGGCCTTCGCCTGCAAACTCGCCGGACTCAAAGATGGAGAAGCTCCCGGAGTCAAGAGTGAGCTTGGACTTGTTCTCGAGCCATACGGCGCGCAGCGGCGTTGAATCTTTTTCACTCCACAGCGTGACGTGCTCGGCGGGAAGGTCTTGTTGCAAGATGGGCACCATCGCCGACTCGTTTTTGTGGATGGTGACGGGCGCGGTGAGCGCATACTCGAAGAAGTCGTCGAAGGCGTTGGTAGTGACGTCGCCCTCTTGAATCGCGTCGGAGGCACGGTAGACGCCGCCCAGGCTGCCGCCGGAGCCTCCGACCTCATTTTCGAGATTGCCTAAAGTAGTCGGCTCCGCAGTAACAGAGACTGTCTCGGCTGCGTTGTTCTGCATGTTTTGCATCTGATTTTGCTGTTGCTGCAGACGCATGGGTGCATAGAGCCGCTTGGCTTTGAGATCCCCAAGTCCTCCCACCGCAACTTGCGGCGGCGCAACAGGCTGTGCCGCCTCGTGCGTCTGCGGCGTCAACTGCGCCTCTGTCGCGATGGGAATCTCGGGACGCCGCTGGTAGAGCGGCTGCGAGAGCGGCTGGATAAAGCTCTGCGGCGCTCCGGCTACCAACGAAAGCTGCACGTTGTCCCAGTCCGCGCCGACGGTATTATCGACGACGGCCCAGCCCTGCATCGTGGCGCTGCCATTGGGCGTGCGCGGAAAGACGATGCGGTAGGTCGACTTCCAGATTGGAACCTCGCTGATGTAGCTGACGCGCAACTGGCGCTGGCCCTGGCCAAGCGCATCCAAAGTCAGATGACGCAGTCCGGTCGAGCGGGTCGTCGATAGCAGTTCAAGATAGCGGTCGAGCTGGCCCTGAAGATTCGCGTCGAGCGGGCGCACGCTCAGGGCGGGAGTCAGTTCGATCACCCGCACCGCGCCCGAGCCGGCGATCAGCGTGAGGTAAAACTCATCAACCGTGGTCGCGTTGTCGCCGCCGCTGGTCTTCTCGCTACGCGACTCGATCGACATCAGCCGCCCGGTAATCGCGCCGCCCGGCCCGCCGAGGACTTCGACGCGCTGGCCGCGCAGAGCCTGAAACAGCTCCGTCGAGGTCGGGTCGTCGCTCATTGCGAGCGAGAGGGATTTGAGCTGCTCGGCCAGCGGCGTGGTCGAGTTGTAGTTGACCCCGGCGATGCGCCCGCCGCCCTCGTCGAGCACGGTGAGCGATTGCAGCACGTCGTTCAATTGCGGCGAGGTGAAGTCGATTGCCACGCGCTGATTGCCGGTGACCGAGCCTGCGTGTTCAAAGTAGCCCACGCCGTTTTTGTAGAGCACAACTTTGCGGACAGGCAGGTCCTTGACCACCTGCGGTGGGGCCAACTGCACCTTCGGTGCCACCTGTGGTGCGCTGGGCTTTGGCGCTGCTGCGGGCGCAGGCGGGGTCAGCGCGGAAAAGGCGACTGTGATGGGAAGGGCAAAAAGACAGACGACGGCGGTAATTCGGCGCACAAAGCCTCCTCGTATCTACCAACAAGAAACTCTACTCTCTTGGACACTGGCGACGCGAAAATGGCTCCCACGAACGAAAATATCGCCGATGTGCACTCTCTTT
Organism: Occallatibacter sp.; assembly: GCA_050015115.1. Taxonomy (GTDB): domain Bacteria; phylum Acidobacteriota; class Terriglobia; order Terriglobales; family Acidobacteriaceae; genus Telmatobacter. Next base: position 57,021 of record JBEKCA010000011.1, on the reverse strand, counting down.
GAACGAAGCGGGAGCAAAATCTTGCGCGGTCCAGCGCAAACTATTTCGACAGGCGGGGGAACTGGTTGCTTAAGACCCATCAGGGCGGTCGAAAAACAACCCGCAGGGGCTGAAGCCCTCTATTCTTCGGCCCTCTCTCGGCACGACTGAAGTCATGCCCTGACACAAAGCTTGCTCAACCGAAATCGTGTAGCGAAGTGCTATCTCCGGCAATGAATTCTACCGGAGGAGCACAATAGAGGGTGAGGGATTTGAGACGCGCGGTCGCAAGGCTGTGCGGCTGCCAAAGGGGAGAAAAACGAATGAATGGAAGTCGCGCGAAAGTTGTCGCACTGAACGGAAGCGCCCGCAAGGGCGGAAATACAGCCATTTTGCTCAAGTACGTTTTGAAGGAACTTGAAGACGAAGGGATCGAAACCGAGCTGATTGAGTTGAGCGGGGCAAAGATTCACGGATGCCTGGCCTGCCGCGAATGTTCCCGGAATAAGGACCGGCGGTGCTCGCAAAAGGGTGATGTTGGCAATGCACTGATCGAGAAGATGGAGCAGGCCGACGGCATTCTGCTCGGCTCGCCGACTTATGTGGCTGACATCTCGCCAGAGATTAAGGCCCTGATGGACCGGGCATGTCTGGTTGCCAAGAGCAATGGCGGCATGTTTCGCCGCAAGGTTGGCGCGGCCGTGGTTGCGGTGCGGCGGGCCGGGGCGATACACGCCTTTGACTCACTCAATCACTTCTTCATGATCAGCGAAATGATCGTGCCCGGCTCGTCCTACTGGAACATTGGGATCGGCCTTGAGCCGGGCGATGTGGAGCGGGACGAAGAGAGCATCCGCACCATGAAGACGCTCGGCCAAAACATGGCCTGGTTGCTGAAGAAGTTAAGGAATTAATGATTCGTGCATCAATCCCCGCTCATCGCGATGAACAATGAAGCCGCGATGAGCGGGGCACTGCTTCTCATGGGCTGGCCACCTGTCTACTTCTCTTCGCTGGTCTGCATGGTCAGGTAGCGCTCGTAGCCCAGTTCCTTGACCTGGTGCTGTTGAGCTTCGAGCCAGTCTACATGCTCTTCCTCGTCTTTAAGCAGGCCGACAAAGAGGTCACGCGACCCATTATCCTTTTCGTCCGAAGCAATCCGCACGGCCTCGTTGTACATGGCCACGGCTCCGATCTCCAGTTTCAGATCGGACTCGATCATCGCCTGCACGTTCGAACCGATCTTGAGGGCCAGCGGGTCCATGCTCGGCGTGCCGTCAAGAAACAGGATGCGCTCCATCAGATGTTCGGCGTGCTTCATCTCGTCGATGGATTGCTTCTTGATGTATTTGGCGAGCTTGACGTAGCCCCAGTTCTCGCACATCTCGGCGTGAACAAAGTATTGGTTGATGGCGGTGAGCTCCTCGCGGAGCGCACGATTCAGTTGCTCGATGACCTTCGGATTGCCCTTCATTGCGCGATTCTACAAAACGAGAGGGGAGTTGGGAACAGAAAAGTGAAGGAGGGGAAGCCGGCTCATGCCTTCGCCAGTCTCGCCAGTTGCGCAAGATGATTCAGATCGTGGCCGGCCATGGTCTCGACGAGAGTGAGAAAAGTCATCGTGCCCCGCTCGGGGTGGGTGACCGGCCTTTTCGCCGCGACGGGCAGAGCCGCAGTGATGAGGCGGAGATTCCACGACCGAAAGGCTGAAAAGGCTGCCAAAGCCTCGGCGGCGGGGATGCCAGGATAGGTCGCGGCCCACCTCTCCTGGTCGAAGGGCTGAACGGTCGGCGCGTCCTCGGCAAGGGTTTGACGCAGGCGGAATGCGAAGACAAGTTCGCAGTCGGCAAGGTGGCAGACGATCTCGGCCGGGCTCCATTTGCCGGGAGTGGGCGATGCGGTGGCCTTGTCGGGTCCCACCGTCCTGAGATGCGCGGCAATTTCCGGCGCTGTTGCGGCCAGGATGGTCTCAAGCGGGCGGCCGTCGCGAAAACGGTCGTAGGGGTTGAGGTCGCTCATTGGGTTGCTCTCCTTTTTTGTTGGATTCTCTCCACAGCCGGTTCGTTGCTGCAGAATGGATTCCGGCCCTTCATGGTTTTTTATGGCCGGTTCTCATTCGGGTGATAGCCTTGTAGAAACCATCCACCAATCGGACCGGGCCTTCGCATGACGCACCCGAAATCACTCGCTCTCTCAGCTTCGCATGCCCCAGGTTCGCGACGGCGACAGGTCATTCTGTGGTCCTCATTCATTTTTCTGCTCGTAGGGGTCGGGTTCATTCTGCGCCTGTGGGGCATGTCGATGATGCATTTCTGGGATGAGGCGGTCTACCTCCAGAATGCCGAAGTCATCTGCTGCGGCAAAACCAACTATTCCGAACTGGGTTCCCGTCCTCCGCTACTTTCGCTCTTCTTTGTCTTTATCTATCTTTTCTGGCATCACATCTATGCCGCCTGCATTGCCACCGCTTTGCTGAACGCGCTTGGACCGGCGCTGCTGTTTCTCAGCGGGCGCAGGATCGCTGGGACACTTCCAGCGGTCATCGCATCGCTTCTGCTGGCATTCTCGCCTTTTTTTGTCGGGATCATTCCGGCTGGATTCAACAGCGATTACACCGGCAACAGCCTGCTCTCCGATAGCCCAGCGCTGACACTGATCCTGCTTGCGTTCTGGCTGATGCTGCGCGCCCTCGACAGGCAGACCGCCGTGCGGTTCGCCTTCACCGGATTCGTCATGGCGCTGGCCGTGCTGATGCGCTTCGCATCTCTTTCGACGGTGGGCATGATTTCGCTGCTGGCTTTCACGGCCACCCGGCGCTGGCGGTCGGCTGCGGCGTGTGGCATTGGATTCGTCGTGGGGGGCGCACCCTATTTGTGCTGGTCCCGCATTCGCTATGGGGAATTCCTGGCCACGTTCAACTCAGGATGGGCCAACCTTGACGGTCCCGAGGAATCGCCACTCTTTTATTTGAGAAACTTTGCGAATATCTTCGGTTGGATCGCAGCCGCTGGACTTGCGCTTTGGCTCGTGAACTTTGCATTGGAGAAGTGTAAGCTCGATCAGAGCGCTTCGCTGAACGGTTCTTGCCGTGGGGTGGCAGAGGGAGGTTCGGGATCGCTCGTGGGCTTCTTATGGTTGTGGGCAGTTGCCGTTCTCGTCTGTTTCAGCATATTGAGCCACAAGGAGCCGCGTTACATTTTGCCTTTGGCCCCTCCTTTGCTCCTGCTGGCGGGCACGGGTCTAAGCGTTCTCGTGAAAAGCCGCCAAAGGGCACTGCGCTTTGCTGGAGCCGCTCTGTTGACCGGCGCTCTCGGAGCTACTTTTCTGCCCACTATTCAGGTCGTCCAGTCTCCTTTTATCGATCATGATGCCGCCGACGAGATCACAGCTTCCGATTTCCTGACCCGAAATCTTCCGCCCTCAACCGTGCTGTATTCGACCAACAATTATCCGGTCTTCGCCTATTACACCAATCTGAAAGTCAATCCAGTGCTAGGCACAGGCGCCGACTTGCATCGCACCCTCGATCATCTCAAAGACAACGGAGTTTTTATCGCCTACAGGGACGACGACGCAGTCGATGGTCCCAGCCTTAAATGGCTCGATGAGGATCGGCACTTCCGGCGCTTGCGGGAGTACCCTTCGATGGTCTTGTACAGCTACCGCGCGGGGGACTGATCCGCAGGGGAACCGCGAACCCTTCCTTTCACAGATATTCCCGCACCATGCGCTGCCAGGTAGGCCAGTCGTGAGAGTTTTGCGCCTCCCAGACGTGGAGCTGGTGGGGAATGCCCTTCTCATTCATGATACCGTCGAGAACCTGATTCTGGCGGAGGCACTGGTCGTCCCAGCCGGTGGCCAGCACGTAGCTGTTCTGGCGGAGGCGGTCGAGAAACCATGGATCCTTGAGGCCGGGCAAATAGTGTGTGGGCAGGTTGTAGTAGCAGTCCTGATCGTAATAGCCGTGAAGGAAGCTGGTGAGGTCGAAGGCTCCGGAGAGCGAGACAAAACCGGTGAAGAGCTCTGGATGGCGCAGGGCGATATTGACGGCGTGATACCCGCCGAAGCTGCAACCGAGAGCGATCAGGCGCGGGTCGGGGTTATGATGGCGGATCAGCGGAATCAGTTCGTGGATCACCGACTCCTCGTAGCGAATCTGGCGCGAGATGCGCCAGCGCGGGGCTGCTTTGCGGTTGTACCAGCTCTCGGCGTCCACCGAGTCGACGCAGAAGAGCTGAAGCTGCCCGGAGTCGATCTTCCCTTCAAGAGCGGCGACCATGCCGCGGTCCTCGAAGTCGTAAAAGCGCCCGCAAGAGGTGGGAAAGACCACGACAGGCATCCCGGCGTGGCCGAAGACAAGCATTTCCATCTCCCGGCCCAGGCGGCTGGAATAACCTGTGTGATACTCACGAACCATGTTGATTACGCCTCCGCATTGGGGACTGAAAGTTGCACCGGCTCGTGTTCATGGTATCGCGGCGGGGCGAAAGCGCGCCGGTATAGAATCAACGCCATGAAATCCCCGATTCGATTTGCGTTCATTATGGCGGTGCCGATTGAAGCTGCAAGCATCTATCTCAAGGGCAACGCTTCCGATATCAGGTTTTCGGCGGGCGGGATCTCGCTGGAGAGGGTGATCAGTCAACAGTATGAGTTCGTCCATTGGCCGGGGCTCTATCTGTCCGACTGGTTTAGCAGCGTCGGATTTCCGCGAGTTGGCGATCTGGCCGTCTTGGCCTGCGGTTATCTCGACACGGTGTTATTGCTGCTCACGTGCTTCATTGTCTTAGGGTCGTTGCGCCGCCGGGGCAGGGGGCATGCCCCAACTCCTGACGAACCGGCGGAGAGTTGAGAACCGATTTGCCTCGGGACCCCGCTTTCGGCGATACTTAGGTGTTGTGTCTTGCGCGGCTGGGCGTGTCCTCCTAGCCCGATTTGACTGGTGACTTCAAACTCGCCAGGGAAGACCCCCAAGAATCGCAACAGAGCACAGGAAGCTGAAAGGAACCGTATAACCGTGGTAATGATTCGTTTGGCGCGATTTGGCGCCCGCAAGCAGCCCTACTACCGCATCGTGGTCATCGAAAAAGACCGCGCCCGCAACGGCCGTTCGATTGAGGTCGTCGGCACCTACAACCCCCGCACCAGCCCGGCCACGGTCGACCTGAAGCACGAGCGCATCGCCTACTGGCGCGGCGTGGGCGCGAAGTTTTCGCCCATCGTGGAGAAGCTGGTCACCAAGAATCCGGCGCCTGTTGCCGAAGCAGCCGCGGCCTGATCTTCCCCTTCTTCCCTGATTGCGCGCCCATCTCAGGAGACGGCGCGTAACCAGTTGCTGACGGCGGCAGGTGTCGCCTGATAGTATGCGCGCATCGGTCCAAGTGCATATTTCTGGCCGCCAATTCCTGGTTGCCGTTGCCTGGACGCATCCGGTGAGGGGTACGAGCATGACCCAAGACGGTATGGTTGAAGTGGAAGAGCTGGTCCGCGAGATTGCGCGGGCCCTGGTGGATGAGCCGGAATCCGTTGAAGTGGAGAGCGTGGGCCGCGATGAAAACACGGTCCTCAAGCTCCGCGTCGCGCCTGCGGACGTGGGCAAAGTGATCGGCAAGCAGGGACGCACCGCCCGCTCGGTGCGCACCATTCTCGGCGCGGTCAGCATGAAGATGCATCACCGCTACACGCTCGACATCCTGGAAGAAGACGAACCATAGATGGCTGGTGACGCACCCGGCCCCCCACGGGAGGCGGCGATGACCACGCCTGAAGAGTGGACATGGTTGGCACGGATTCGCCGCCCGCAAGGACGCAAAGGTGAGGTCTTCGCCGATCTTCTCACCGACTTCCCTGACAAATTTGCCGAACGGCGGCGGCTCTGGCTGCTGACCGATCCTGCGCATAAAAAACTGGAAAAACTCGGTGCAAGCCACGCTTTGAAAGGGCAGGGCTTTTCGGGTGACGGGGAGACTCATTCGAAACCTTCACAAGTGTCAGGGCACGACTTTAGTCGTGCCGCAAACGCCGCAAAACCGACTGGGGCTTTAGCCCCTGAGGTACGCTCTCCATCCGCCACAACTCCGCGCGAACTGGAACTCATCAACCACTGGCCGCACAAGGGCGGCATCGTGCTGCACTTCGCCGGAGTTGACTCGATCTCCGCAGCCGAAACTCTCAAAGGAATGATCGCGGCCATTCCGAGCACCGAGCGCGCCGCTCTGGCCGACGATGAGATCTACATCGCCGACCTGATTGGCTGCGCGCTTGTGAACGTAGCCGGCGCTGAGCCAGTAGTTGTCGGCGAGATCGAAGAGGTAGACCGGACGGCCGGTCCGGTGGCGCTTTTGATGGTGCGCGGCGCGACGGGCGAGGTTTTGATTCCGTTCGCCAAGAGCTATCTGCGAAAGATCGACCTCGAATCAAAGCGGGTCGAGATGGCGCTGCCCGAAGGCCTGGTTGACCTGAATGCGCCGGGGCATGCGCTCTAGCTTCCCTCTTCGGTTTTCTCCCGGATCGCATCGAGAAGCTTGCGGTCTTCTTTACTCAGCGCAGCGCCCTCCAGCAGGTCGGGACGGTTGGCCAGAGTCTTGCGCAACTGTTGCTCGCGACGCCAGCTGCGAATCTGGCTGTGGTCGCCGTTGAGCAGCGTCTCCGGAACATGCAAGCCGCCGAACTCGGCGGGCCGCGTGTAGTGCGGATAGTCGAGCAGGCCGCCTGCGCCGTGCTGCGAGCGCGGAACGCCATCTTCGGCAGTCGCAATCTCGGCGTCGGCCACGCCAAAGCTCTCAAACTCGCCCGAAGCCTCGTTGCCCAGCACGCCGGGAATCAGACGCGTTGTCGCGTCGACCACGATGGCGGCGGCCAGTTCGCCTCCGCTCAGGACGTAATCGCCAATCGACAGTTCCATGTCGCAATAGATCTCGTTGATACGCTCGTCCACGCCTTCATAACGGCCGCAGATCAGGACAATGCGATCGAGGGTTACCAGTTCGCGGGCCATCGCCTGGTTGAACGGCCGGCCCTGGGCTGAGAGCAGAATCACGCGCGTCCGAGGCTGACTGATCCGCGTCCCGCTAGCCGCCAAATGACTCTGCTCCGAGTCTGGATCTTCCGTACCGGACTGCATTGTGCGGGGCTGCTGAGTGCCTCGCCGCTCTGCGTCAGGGCAAGACTTCAGTCGTGCCGCAACTGCGCCATCATCAACCGGGAATTTAGCCCCTGAGGAAGCACTCCTCTCCGCTTTTGGCTGAATTCCCAGCGAAGCCATTGCCTCGGCCAGCGGCTCGGGCTTGAGCACCATGCCCTCGCCGCCGCCGAACGGCCGGTCGTCGACCGTGCGATGGCGATCGTGGGTAAAGGCGCGCAGATCGTGCACCCCGATCGACACCAGTTCCTCCGCCAGCGCGCGGCGCAGGATTCCGTTGTCGAAGATGCCGGCAAAGAAGCCGGGAAAGATGGTGACGATCTCGAAGCGCATACCTCCTAAATCATATAGGCTCATTTTTCCGCGCCTGAGATGCCCCCGATGTGCTTTACTGATGGGCAACGGCTATGGCAGACATTGAATCGTTGCTAACCCGCTGGCAGACGGCCGGCGTCCTGGATGCGGAGATTGCCCGACGCATCCGCGGCTGGGAGTCGGAACACAAGCACCGCCATAGACTGGGATGGCTGGGACTGATTGCCATGATTCTCGGCGGTATCTCGCTGCCGTGCGGCGTGGCGCTCTTTGTGTCCTCTCACTGGGACCAAATCGGCCCCGGCCCGCGCTTTGCCGTGGTCCTGGGGATGGTAAGCATCTTTCACCTTGGCGGAGCCCTGACGCGCAAGAGCTATCGCGGCCTCGGCACCGCGCTGCACGCCGTGGGGACGCTCTCGACCGGCGCGGCCATCGCGCTGGTCGGCCAAATCTTCAACATTCAGGAGCACTGGCCGGCGGCTGTTTTGATGTGGGCCATTGCCGCGCTCTTTGGCTGGATGCTGCTGCAGGACGAGGCGCAGCAGACCCTGGCCCTGTTACTCGTGCCGGCGTGGATCGTCTCAGAGTTTTCGTATGCCGCCGAGGGGCATATCGGCTCTACGGTCTACCTGGGCCGGTTTCTGATCGTCTGGGGAACTCTCTACCTCACATTTTTCCTCGGCTCGCAGCGCAGGATCGCGAATGGGATTCTCTTTGCCGCCGGAACGATTGCCCTCTTCTCGGGTATCGTGACCTTGCTCTTGTCCGGATGGAGTTCGTGGGGCAACGAGACCTATTTGCCGCTTGGGCTGCGGACCTGGGGATGGATCGACATCGCCGCTGTGCCGCTCTTGTTCGCTGTTTTCAAAATCCGCGAGAGCGCCATTCCGGTGATGATCGCGCTTGCATTCGCGACCGCTCTGCCGTGGTGCCAGCGAGTCTGGACGCAGACTTACTACTACGGCAACCAGGACCACGGTTCCTATGTCCGCAGCGAGCCTAATCTGGCCTCACACGCGGTGGTCGCCGTCTTTGCGCTCTTCATCATCTGGTGGGGCGTGCGGCAGACCTCAAAATCGCTGGTCAACCTGGGCGTTGTGGGATTTGCCATTGCGGTCGGCTGGTTCTACTTCAGCAGCATCATGGACAAGCTGGGCCGCTCGCTGGGGTTGATCGGGCTGGGCATTCTCTTCCTGGCCGGCGGATGGGCTGTCGAAAGAGCGCGCCGCAGGCTTGTCACCGGCATGGATAAGGCGGAGCCCGCCGCCGAGGAGGCCCAATGAAAATCTCCAAAGCCTCTGTCGCATTGCTTGTGATCCAGTTGGCGCTGGTCTCGTCAATTGCTGCCAAATACCTCTACCAGCGACAGCATTGCCCGCGGGTTTGGACGCGCGCGGCGGCCTACGATCCGGAGTTGGTGATGCGCGGGCAGTATCTGAGCCTGCAACTGACCGTGGACGGCTGCCAGAGCACGCTCTCCTCCGCGATGCACGCCGTCTTCCCACGCAACTCCGACGGCACGACGCGCTCAAACGGATTCACACTCGGCTTGCATGATCGCGATCAGTTCCGCGCCAAGCTGAAGGTCGAAAACAACAAGCTCGTCGCGATCCGGATTCCCGAGGCCGACCAGACCTCGAAGGGCGTGAATGTAACGGCGATGCCAGGAGCGGCCTGCGACGCCATGCATCTCGACGAGCCGGTGGACTTCTACATTCCCGAGCACGCGGCTGATCCGACCTTGCAGAAGGCTGGCAAGGAGTTGTGGATTGAGGTCACGATTCCGCCCAAAGGTCCGCCCCGGCCGGTTCAATTGGCAGTGAAGCAGGATGGCGCGTGGACGCCGCTGGCATTTCAATAGCCACCTGCGGTGCGGCAGCCGGCGCTTGCGCGCTAAAAAATCTCAGCAGTGAAACAGTCGGTCAGCGCGCCTTGAAGGGCCGGGCCGCCGCGGGCTGATCCGCGCCGACCTGACCTACCTTAATGTCGGCAACGTAAAAGTTCTCGCCTCGCGTTGGGCTGCCGGAGAGGCGGCGCAGCATGGCCAACTGGCCCACATGGGTGAGGGCATCGGTGATCGGGCCCTGGAAAAGATTTTCCGCTGGCGCCTTCAGGGGCTGATCTGAGGAGAGAAATGCGTCGAGCGTCTGCAGCGACTCGAAAAAGCGCTGCTGCTCCTTTGCCCAGTCTTTCGGCTGGGAGACCTGCCAGCGCTCCTGGCCCATTGCCGTGCTCAGCGCCCATTCGAAGAGGTCGCCCATGTGGGCGACAATCTGTACCGGCGTGCGGCCGGCGCCCGCGAATCCTGCAAAAGAATCGGGTGCGCCTTCCAGCGCACGAGCGGCCCTGTATGCGACAGTGGCTAGCGTGTGGCGGAGCATTTCGCGTTTTTCATCCATACCTGGAACTATAGCGCAAAAGTTAGCCCGCATTGACTCTCGCAACTGAAGCGCCGTAGGCTCATAGCATGGAATTCAGGATCATTGACCTCGAAAAGGAACCTATCGAATTCGACCTGGAGATACCTTCGGGCGCGGTCGATCTGGGTGAAGAGGCCGCGCAACTCGGGGCGCTAGCCGTCTCGGGCCAGGCTGAGGTGCTGCATGAGCACCGGGGACCGAAAGACGTTGTCGCCGACATTCGGCTCCGGGGCAGCTTCGCCGGTAAATTCCAGGTTCCCTGCGCCCGCTGCGTCGAGCCGGTCGAGATTCCGCTGGCCGCCGAATACGACCTCATCTTCCGCCCCGCGGCGGCGGATGCCGAGGCCACGGAACGCTCCATTACTGCACAGGAGACCGAAATCGGGTATTATCAAAGGGACAGCCTTGTGCTTGAGGATGTGCTGCGTGAGCAGGTGCTTTTGTCCCTGCCGGTCAGGACGCTTTGCAAGCCCGACTGTAAGGGACTTTGCCCGCGCTGCGGCGCAGACCGCAACAGCCAGGCCTGTACCTGCGTTGGGGAGGATCCGCGCTGGGAAGCGCTGGCCGGTCTCCGCAGCCGGATCGAGTCCAAGGAAAAAAGCCCCCAGAGATGATCTGGATCCATTGAGGGTGCCGAAGCCCGAGCCCAAAAGGCAGCCAGGATCTTGTGTGGCCTGAAGCTGGCAGGAACGGTTCGGAGCGCTCGAGGCGGGCCGTGATACGAAAGGAATTTTGAAATGCCAAATCCGAAGAGGCGCCACTCAACGCGCCGCACCGCACTTCGCCGCTCTCACGACTTTCTTACCGCTGTTGGGGTTTCAGAATGCCCCGCCTGCCACGAGAAGAAACTGCCCCATCGCGCCTGCCCCAAGTGCGGCGAGTACAAGGGCCGCGCCGTCCTCGATGTCAAGGAAGCCGCCAAGTAGCCGCCAGAGCCCATGCTCATCGACATTGCGCTTGACGCCGTAGGCACCGACAAAGCTCCGGAGTCGGAGATTCGCGGGTCTATCCTCGCCTGCAGGGAGTTGCCTGTCCGGGTCCACTTGATTGGGCCTGAGCCTGAGCTGCGCGACATCCTTGACGATTACCTCGAAAACGAAGATCTGCCGATTGTCATCCACCATGCTTCGGAACGTATCGGCATGGAGGAGAAGGCTGCGCACGCTGTCCGCACCAAAAAAGACAGTTCCATGCGCGTCGGCCTCAAACTGGTGCGCGAGGGCGAGGCTGCCGGATTTGTCACCGCCGGCAACACCGGCGCGGCCATGGCCACAGCCAAGATGGTGTTGGGCGCCCTGCCCGGCGTAGACCGCCCGGCGCTGGCTACGCCGATGCCCAGTTCGACCGGCAATCCCTGCGTACTTCTCGATGTGGGAGCCAACGTCGATTGCAAGGCCAGCAACCTCGCTCAGTTTGCCGTGATGGGCGAGATCTACGCCCGCAGCGTGCTCAAGATCGACTCGCCCCGCGTCGGCCTGCTTTCGATCGGCGAAGAAGAGAGCAAAGGCAACGATCTCACACATGAGGCCTATCCCCTGCTCAAGGCGCTGCCCATTCGCTTCATCGGCAACGTCGAGGGGCGCGATATTTTCTCAGGACAGGCAGACGTGATCGTCTGTGATGGCTTTGTCGGCAACGTCGCTCTCAAGACAAGCGAAGGCGTCGGCCGTTTTGTACGCGAAGTCTTGCGCGTCTCGCTCACTCGCACCGTCACCGCCAAGGTGGGCGCGTTGCTCTCGCGTCAAGCCTTCAACGAGTTCCGTCACCGCCTCGATTATCGCGAATACGGCGGAGCGCATCTGCTCGGCGTGCGCGGAGTCTGCATCATCGGCCACGGGTCATCGAACGACCGCGCCATCTTCAACGGCATCCGCGTGGCCTACGAATCCGCCAAAGCTGGCACCAACCAACGCATCGAAGCCGAGTTTGCCCGCCTCCCGAAACAAGGCAACAATGGCGCAAGACCGGAGAAACCCGCCGATCCTGATCTTGGTCCCGATGCCACCATTCACTAACCTCTCCATACCCGCCGATTCCAAAGCTCCTCCCGCTTTTGACTCCTCCGTCCTCAAACAATTGGCCTGCCCGGCTTGCCTGGGCGAGCTTCGGCTTGAAGAGACTAGCCTGCTCTGCACAAGTTGCACCCGCGCCTATCCAATTGTCGATGGAATTCCTGTCTTGATTGGCGGGACGAGAATGGAATCGGAAGACCTGAGCCAATTGCAAAACTCTTCATCGGGGCAGATTTGAAGTGTCAGGGCACGACTTTAGTCGTGCCGCAATTGGCCAAAATAGATTTCGGCTTCAGCCGCTGCGGGGGTGCAAACAGCAGAAAACAAATTAACGGAGGGGCTAAAGCCCAACGTTCTCTTGTCGCTCTTTCGGCACGACTGAAAGTCGTGCCCTGACGCTTCTTGCGGTCTCAATGTTATTTTGCACGAGGCTCATTATCGTCTTTCTCGGCTTCTCAAGCGGCTGACAGGGAAATCTGTACCGTCACCGCCGCCGATAGAACGGAAACACGATCAGCAGCGCAAGGCCGATCGCCGCGCCTAGTGCCAGCGCCAGCAAACCATAGAGCACGATCAGATTCGGCCCTTTGCCCTGGCCGTCCTCTTCGTCGTCCGGACCCTCCGGCCGCCGTTCAAGCTCACTCATACTTCAGCGACTCCACTGGATCCATCTGCGCGGCTCGCGTCGCCGGAATGGTCCCGAAGACCACGCCCACCATCACGGCCGCGGCCAGCGCAATGGCGATCGACAAGGTTGAGACTGGCAGTTGATAGTCGGTGAAGAAGCGGACGGCCAGCGGAAAGGACAAGCCTGCGGCGGTGCCCACCAGGCCGCCGATCAAGGAGATGATAATCGCCTCGGCCAGAAACTGGTATTTGATCTCGCGGTAGGTTGCGCCCAGCGCCTTGCGAATGCCAATCTCGCGTGTGCGAGCGCGCACAGTAGCCAGCATGATGTTCATGATGCCGACCCCACCCACCGCCATGGTGACTGCGGCCACGGCCACCAGCAGCAGCGTGAGATAGGTCATGATCTTGTCGGCCATCACCAGCAGTTCCTTGAGCGTTTGCGCCTGGTAGACCGAGTCGGGTCGATGGCGCGCATGAACAATACGCACGATCTCGTTTGCCGCCTCCGGAACCTCGTCCATCGTGCGCATCGAAAAGTAAATCTGGTTCACGTTTTCCGTCCCCGTGAAGTAGCGGGCCACTGAGAAAGGAATCAGAATCGTCTGGTCCTGTATCTCCGATTCGCCAAAGTCGTCCACGCTCTCTTTGAAAACGCCAATGATGGTGAAGGGGATGCCGCTGATCTCGAAGTTCTGGCCAACCGCGGCATCCGCGCTGCCATAGCGCTCATGCGCGAAAATTTCCGACACTACCGCGCACTTGATGTGAGCCGCATCGTCGTTTTCATCCAGAAAGCGGCCCTCGGGCACCACCAGGTTGCGGATCTGCTGGTATTGCGGGCTCACGCCCAGCACCAGCGTGTCTTTGACGATGCCGCTGCCAAGGCTGATGCGGCTGTGCATTGAGAGGATCGGCGAGGAGTAGACGACTCCGGGCAACTGCGCCAGCACAGCCTTTTCGTCTTCACGGGTCAGCGAATCGTTATAGACCTTGCCCTCACCGCCGACGGCGCTGGCGCCCGCGTATTCCAGCTCAATCGAATTGGTCTCGACCTTTTGGATCTCCTCCATGATGAACCGACGGCCGGTGAGGCCGATGGTCACCACCAGGATGACGGAAGCCGTGCCTATGACCATGCCCAGCGCCGTCAGCGCAAAGCGCACCTTGTTCGACCTGAAGCTGTCCAGCGCCAGCTTGAGAACCTCGCTCAGTACCATGGTGCGGCGAGCGCTCAGAAGAGTCTCTTGAAAGCTGCGAGGGCGTGCCTGTGCGGTCGGATTCATCGGTCCCTTTAACAGATTACAGCGAATATCCACGGTTCACTGATGGCGTTGGCCTTCACCTGTTTCCAGCGCCCTAAAAAACGACAACCCCGGCCGGAGCCGGGGCTGTCTGACTTGAAAAACCAGCGAGGCCTAAGCCTCCTTGGCTACAACGCGGCCCACTTCCTTCAGACGGGCAGCCTTACCGCGCAGTCCGCGCAGATAGAAGAGCTTGGCGCGGCGCACCTTGTAGCTGCGAATCTTCTCAATCTTCTCGATGACTTTGGAGTTGAATGGGAAGATGCGCTCCACGCCCTGGCCAAAGCTCATTTTGCGCACGGTAAATGTGCCCTGGGGTCCTTTGTTGATGGCGATCACCAAGCCCTCAAAGGCCTGCAAACGTTCCTTGTCGCCTTCCTTGATCTTTACCTGGACGCGAACCTGGTCGCCGGGCACAAACTCTGGGAGATCGGTGCGCTTGAGCTTGTCTGCCAGGCGCTGCATTACGGGATGAATAGACATTGTGTTTTCCTGCTGATGGACTCAGAACTTTAAGTTTACTACAAAAGGGAGGGCTTGTGCCATGAGGCCCCGGAAGGAACTAGAATCGATGGAGAGGCAACTGACACATCATTGAATTCGTGATTGCCTTTAAGTTCGATGACACAATACGTAACTCCCGGTTCAAGACTCGAAACTTCCCTGCTGCTCCGTCTGGCCACCGATGCCGACAGAGCGCGTCTGATTCCGCTGATCAACTCGGCCTTTTCCATCGAAACATTCCTCGAGGGCAACCGCACCGACGATGAGGACCTGACCGCGATGATGCGGAAAGGCGACCTACTGGCGGCCGAAGAAGGCGACGAGCGGATTGTCGGTTGTGTTTATACAGAGGTGCGAGGCGAGCGCGGCTACATGGGGATGCTGACGGTAGATCCGGCTCGGCAGGGCGAGGGCCTGGGCACCCGGATTATGGACGCCGCGGAAGACCATCTGCGCCGCAAGGGCTGCGTGGCCATCGATATTCTGGTTCTCAACCTGCGGAGTGAGCTTCCGCCAATCTATCGCCGCCGCGGCTTCGTCGAAACCGGCACACAGCAAGGCGGCCTCCATCGAACACTCAAGCCCGGCGTGGAATGCCATTTCATTAAGATGTCAAAAGAGCTGTGAGCGAGATCGCTAACTCGCTGAGTGGCGCGGGAGACTCATAGCCGACCTGTAGATTGGGAGCGCCGGCCTCCAGGTCGGCTGTCCCGTGGGTCTCCAGATCCACAGTCGACATCTGACGGCGCGGACGCCGCCAGTGTAACCGGGTCTCCCACCCCTGCGTGCACAAATCGCTCTCACAGGGTACCCCCTGTCTCGAGGCCGGCACTCAATCGCTCATTTGTGTAAACCCGGAGCCGTCGATTTTCGTCCTCTTTTATAGGGGGACCTTTTGGAGACTCGATTTCGCTGCCCATGCTGCGGATTGAAGACGCTGGAGGCTCCCGGCGCTCTGGCGCTCTGCCCGGTCTGCTGGTGGGAGGATGACGGGCAAGAGGACGACGACGCCTCCGATGTCCGCCTGACGGTCAACGGCGACCTCAGCCTGGCCGAGGCGCGGGCCTTTTATGCCCGCTGCGGTGCGGCTCATCCACGTTTTCTGCCCTACGTCCGCAAGCCCATGGCGGCCGACCTCTAGACAGGTGCGGGAATGCTTTCCTGCAGATTGACCCCTTCCTCAGTTCCCTCTTACTATGAATTGAATCCTTTCCCTGGCTCTGGGGGTTCATCGATCCTTCGATGACTGCAAATCTCCCCGGCGTTGCTGGATTCTCTTTTGTCCCTTCTCCGTTCTTTGCAAGCGCTTATTTGAGGAACCGGAATCAGCGCGTCCTGACCTGACCCGATCGACAGGCTTGATTGAGTTGACAGCCGCTCCTTGATAAGAGAGTCGAAGAGAGGCGCAGCCATGCCCCAAAGCATAGCGGTCGGCCTGCTGGTGTTGGGTGGCGTTCTGCTGCTGGTCGCCATCACCGGCGGGAAATTTAAAATCTTTGGTGCGGAGGTCGATTCCGCAGTCTCAAGCGCCCCGGTCCGGCTGGTCGCCGGTCTGCTGGGGGTGGGCTTTATCGTGATCTCCCTGGCCCAACAGAAGGTGAGTGGAAGTGCCTCCGATCCTAAGCCTTCAACCAACCAGTCTGGATCATCTTCTTCTCCTGGCACCGGTTCGGACGTCAGTCCCGCGTCAGGGTCCGGCCCGAGTGCCGTCCCAATTCCGGCAGCTCAGGGCCAACCAGCAAAATCCGACCCGGATAGTCCCACTGGAGCACCTGCAACATCGGATTCGGGACCGAAATCCGTCACATCCGCCAATGAGTTTGCGATTGTTTTCGATCCCCCATCCAATGTCCGCGCAGCGCCCTCTACTGCATCCGACACTCTTTGCTCGGTAACGGCCAAGACATCGATTCGCATCCTTGGCTCGGAGGGCAACTGGTACCAGACGGATATTTGCGATGGAAGGTTGGGATATATTCATCGCAGCCAGGTCAAGTTCTGAACTAGAAGGCTGGCCTTTTACCAAAAGGGTGCGAAGCGCGCTCCATGTGCTTAAGAGGGCCGTTTCCAGTTTGACCCTGCCAGCAAACCCACTTACCATGAGACGAGGGCACTCCCTGGCCGCACGGAGCCAGTCTGTCCCGAGCAGGACGGGGGCGACTTTCTGGGGCAAGATAGGGCTTTTTGAAGCTCTAGTCAGCGAGTTTGCGACCCACTCCCGCAGTTCATTCGGCGCTCAGCGCCTGGAAGGCAAAACCTTGAGTTCTACCGACACCGTCGAGAACACCCCCCAACCTGAATCGGCCGAGACAGCACACACGCACCACGAAGACGGCCACGATCATGAAGGCCACGAGCATAGCCATGAGGGTCACGAGCATCAACATGGTCCCGTGCTAAACCCCGAGTGCACCCGCGAGATTGTGCTCGACATTCCCGCCGAAGAGGTTGCCAAGGCCTACAAGGGCGTCACCGCCAACTATAGGAAATATGCCAAAATCCCCGGCTTCCGCGCGGGTCACGTGCCGGAGACGGTGATTAGGCGGCGATTTGCCGAGGGCATTCGCAAGGACGTGATCGACGGCCTGCTGCCCGAGCGATTCAACAAGGCGGTGATCGACCTGGGCGTCAAGCCGGTCGGCGAGCCGCGCGTGACGGAGTTGACGGTCGACGACGGCCAACCACTGCACGTAAAGGCGGTCTTTGAGTTTATTCCGGAGTTCTCGATCGAGGGCTATGAAAAGGTCACAGTCGACAAGCCCAAGGTCGAAGTGACGGATGAGGACTTCCAGCGCGAGCTTGAGCAGTTGCGCGCCGCCCACGCCACGATGGAGCCGGTCGAGGAAGACCGCGCACTCAAGGACGGCGACTGGGCGCAGATCACCTACAGCGGCCAGATCGCGGGCGACGAACAGGCAGCGCCGGTCGCGGGCGAGGACACGCTGATCGAAATCGGCGGCAAGGATACAGTGGATGCCTTCACGACCACTCTGCGCGGGGCCAAGGCCGGCCAGGAGTTGAAGGCCGAGGTCATCTATCCCGCCGACTACGCGGAGCCGAAGCTGGCAGGCAAGACCGTTGCCTACAACGTCGAGCTTAAGGCGATCAAGAAGCGCATTCTGCCCGATCTCGACGACGACTTTGCCAAGGAGATGGGCCAGTACGAGAGCATGGCCGATCTGGAGACAAGCATCCGCGAGCACATGACTAACCGCGTGCGCCGCAGCGTCGAGGGCGAGACCAAGGACCGTCTCTTCGCCGAGCTGATTTCACGCTATCCGTTCGCAGTGCCGGAGTCGCTGGTGCAGGAGCAGATCGACGTGCGTCTGGAGCGCGGATTGCGGGCTCTGGCTGCCCAAGGCATGAATACGGATCAGATGCGCAAGCTGGACTTTCCGCGCCTGCGTTCCGCACAACGCGATGGGGCCCTGGCCGAAGTCAAAACCAACCTTCTGCTGGACCGGATCGCCGAGCAGGAAAAGATCATCATCGGCGACGAAGAACTGGACCGGGAATTGCAGCTAGCCGCATTGCAGTCCCGTGAGCCGATCGATACTCTGCGGTCGCGTTTGGCGGCCGATGGCGGAATGGTCAGGATTCGCGAGCAGTTGCGGCGCGAGAAGACGGCAAATATGTTGTACGAGCGGCTGCCTGTCTAAGACGAGGTAGCTGATTTCGAGTGAGTCCGGCACATGCAAGGGCCGGACCGGGCTAGTACAAAAATGAGGGGGAGCGTCCCCCACCGAGAGGCAAGAATGGCATTGGTTCCCATGGTGGTTGAGCAGACGAGCCGGGGCGAGCGCGCCTACGACATTTACTCCCGTCTGCTGCGCGATAACATTATCTTTCTTGGTACGCCGATCGACGACCAGGTGGCGAACCTGATCGTGGCGCAAATGCTTTTCCTCTCTGGCGAAGATCCGGAGAAGGATGTTCATCTCTACATCAATTCTCCGGGCGGCTCGATCACCGCGGGCCTAGCCATCTACGACACCATGCAGTTCATCAAAAACAAAGTGGAGACGATCTGCATCGGTCAGGCTGCTTCGATGGGCGCGTTTCTGCTGCTGGCCGGGGCCAAAGGCAAGCGCTTTGCCCTGCCTAACTCGCGCATTCTCATACATCAGCCGTCGATGGGCGGATTGAGCGGCCAGGCGACGGACATCGACATTCATGCCCGCGAGATTCTGCGCATCCGCGAGATCACCAACAACCTGATCGCCCTGCACACCGGGCAGCCTCTGGATCGCATCGAACGGGACGTTGAGCGGGACTTTATCATGAACGCGCAGCAGGCCAGGGAGTACGGTATCGTCGACGAGATCATCGACCGCCCGCGCGGGTAACCGGCGAGCCGCGCGCACGTAATGGGCTGGCCTGGGGTTAGCCATCATGTTCGACCTGCGAACCTGCTAAACTAGGCGGGACGCAGAAGCAGAACGGGAATTGAGCTCGTCCTAAGGGGAGCCGTATGATGAAAACGCGTGTGGGACCTGAAGAAGCACTGCGCTGCTCGTTCTGCCACAAATCGCAAGACGCCGTAGCCAAGCTGATCTCGTCACCCAGCGACTATCCTCGCGCTTACATCTGCGATGAATGCGTCGCCGTCTGCAACTCGATTCTCGAGGACGACCGTACCGCCGATCCAGCCCATCCGGCCAACGTCGCCGGGCACCTGCCGAAGCCGCAAGAGGTCAAGGGCTTTCTCGACGACTTTGTGATCGGCCAGGACCAGACCAAAAAGAAGCTCGCCGTCGCGGTTTACAACCACTACAAGCGCATCCAGATGAACAAGATGCGCAGCAATGAAGTCGAACTGTCGAAGTCGAATATTCTGCTGATCGGCCCCACCGGTTCGGGCAAGACGCTCCTGGCGCATACGCTGGCCAAAATGCTCGACGTTCCCTTTGCCATCGTCGACGCGACGACCCTTACCGAGGCCGGTTATGTCGGCGAGGATGTCGAGAACATCATCCTCAAGCTGCTGCAAGCTGCCGACGGTGACGTAACGCGTGCGCAGCAAGGCATCATTTACATCGACGAAATCGACAAGATTGGCCGCAAAGACGAGAACCCGTCCATTACTCGCGATGTCTCGGGCGAGGGCGTGCAACAGGCGCTGCTCAAGATCCTTGAGGGCACTGTGGCCAATGTGCCGCCGCAAGGCGGGCGCAAGCATCCGCACCAGGAATTCACCGCCGTTGACACCACCAATATCCTCTTCATCTGCGGAGGAGCGTTTGTGGGATTGGAGCGCGTGGTCGGCCGTCGCGTGGGCAAAAAGGCGCTGGGCTTCAAGACCATCGACGCGGCCGAGGGAGATGCCGCCACCAGCCGGTCGCATCGCGACACAGAACTGCTGCGCCGGACAGAGCCTCAAGATCTGATCAAGTATGGCCTGATTCCGGAGTTCGTTGGCCGCCTGCCGGTAATGGGCATCCTCGACGAGCTGGATGAGGTGGCGCTGATCGAGATTCTATCGAAGCCGCGCAACGCGATTCTCAAGCAGTATCAGAGGCTGTTCGAGTTCGAGAATGTTCGCCTGCATTTTACGCAGGAGGCCATTGGCGCGGTGGCGCGCGAGGCTCTGGCCCGCAAGGTTGGCGCGCGCGGCCTGCGCATGATTCTCGAAGAGCTGATGCTCGACCTGATGTATCATCTGCCCAACAGCAAGCGCGTCCGCGACATGGAGATTACCAAGGACATGGTCGAGCGACGCGATCTCTCGCTCTGCCTGCTGGAAAAAGCGGGCTGAGTTTTCGGTATTCGCATTGAAGATAATGAACAGGGTGCCCCACCTTCGCGGCGTAGTTGTCTTCGCAGCTAAGGTGGGTTATCTATAACTACAGTTCTTTATCGTTCTCGCCAGTAATCCCACAAAAAGACAGAGTGATAAACTCCATCAATGGCTCGCGCTTTCGCTTAAATTCATTCAGAGTTTGAATAAGTCGAACACCCCCAGCATCGCTTCTGAGACTTGCGATTCCGTCCCCGTGCTCCGCTCGCAGAAGTGATTTCGCTGTACAATCCGATAAGAGCCGTACTGCCAGCGCCGCGACCGGGGGCTGCTGTCGCGCATCCAACAACTAAGGTGTCCCCATGACTGCATCCCGCGAAAAATCCGAAGCGCGCAAGCTGCCCATGATGCCCATCAGGGACATGGTGATCTTTCCCTACATGATGACGCCCTTCGTCGTGGGCCGCGAGTCGAGCGTCCGCGCGCTTGAAGAGGCGTTGAACGGCGACCGCAAGATCTTTCTCGCGACGCAGCACGACGCGACGATCGATGAGCCCAAGGCCAAGGAGATTTTTCAGGTCGGGTCCATTTGCAACATTGTGCAGAGCGTCAAGATGCCCGACGGAAACATCAAGGTGCTGGTCGAGGGCGTCGAGCGCGCCAAGTCGATCGAGGTGAACGACCGCGACGGATTCTTTGTGGCGACGGTGCGCCTGGGGAAGACGCAGTTTGAGATGACCGCGGCCGTCGAGCAACTGATTCAGCGTGTTTCCGGCCTCTTCGAGCAGTACGTGAAGCTGCAGCAGTCGCTCAACTACGAGACGATCATCGCTACGGTGCGCATGGACGATCCGGCCAAGCTCAGCGACACAATCGCCGCCAATTTGCAACTGGGTATCGAAGAAAAACAGGAATTGCTGGCCATCTTTGACCCCGCGATTCGCCTCGCGCGCATCGCCGATGTGCTGGATGTGGAGATTGAGAAACTCGATCTCGATCGCAACATCCAATCGCGCGTCAAACGGCAGATGGAGCGGGCGCAAAAAGAGTATTACCTGAACGAAAAGATCAAGGCCATCCAGAAGGAGTTGGGCCGCGGCGAGAAGAGTGAGTTTGACGAACTGCGCAAGAAGATCGAGACCGCTGGTATGCCCAAGGATGTTCTGGATAAGGCGATCCAGGAGTTGAAAAAACTTGAGGCAATGCCGCCGATGTCGGCTGAATCGACCGTGAGCCGCAACTACATCGACTGGCTGCTGGCTGTGCCATGGAAGAAAAAGTCCAAGGAGACGCGGTCGATTGATTTCGCGGAGAAGGTGTTGAACGCGGACCACTACGGCCTCGAAAAAATCAAAGAACGCATTCTTGAATTCCTCGCCGTGCGCCAGTTGGTGAAAAATCCCAAGGGATCGATCTTGTGTTTCGCCGGGCCTCCGGGCGTGGGCAAGACTTCTCTGGGCATGTCGATTGCGAAGGCCACAGGCCGCAAGTTTGTGCGGCTCTCGCTGGGCGGCGTGCGCGATGAAGCTGAGATTCGCGGGCACCGGCGGACTTACATCGGCGCGCTTCCGGGGCAGATCATCCAACACATGAAGCGGGCGGGCACGAAGAATCCAGTCTTCCTGCTCGATGAAGTCGACAAGATGGCTTCGGACTTCCGCGGCGATCCCGCTTCGGCATTATTGGAAGTGCTGGACCCGGAACAGAACATCGCGTTTCAGGATCATTATCTCGACGTGGACTACGACCTATCGCAAGTTTTATTTGTCGCCACGGCCAACGTGATGCACACCGTTCCTGCGGCATTGCAGGATCGCATGGAGGTTCTCCGGCTGCAGGGTTACACCGAGCAGGAGAAACTGGAGATTGCCAAGCAATATCTGCTGAAAAAGCAGCGCGAACAGACTGGACTGAGCGAGAAAAACATCGTCTTCAAAGACGATGCGATCGTTGAGATCATTCGAAATTACACGCGCGAGGCTGGCGTGAGAAATCTCGAGCGCGAGATAGGAAACGTTTGCCGCAAGGTTGCCCGCAAGGTGGTCAAGGCCGGCGCAAAACACAAGGAAGAGCTGACGGCAGAGAATATTCACGAGTTTCTCGGTGTGGCCAAGTTCCGCGATTCCGAGGTGCATGAGAAGAGCGAAGTCGGCCTGGTAACGGGTCTCGCGTGGACCGAGGTGGGCGGCAGCATTCTAACCACCGAGGTGCAGGTGCTGGACGGCAAGGGCAAGCTCACCATCACCGGCCAACTGGGCGACGTAATGCAGGAGTCGGCGCAGGCCGCGCTCAGTTACATCCGCGGACGCGCGCAGGCGCTGGGTCTGACCCGCGAATTCTATCGCAACGTCGATCTGCACCTGCACGTTCCGGAAGGCGCCATTCCCAAGGACGGGCCGTCAGCGGGCATTACCATGGCAACGGCTCTGGCGAGCGCGCTGGCCAAGATTCCCGTGCGCCGCGACATCGCCATGACCGGCGAGATCACGCTGCGCGGCAAGGTGCTGGCCATCGGCGGATTGAAAGAAAAGCTGCTGGCCGCATTGCGCGCAGGCATCTTTGAAGTGATCCTGCCGCGCGCCAATGAAAAGGACGTTTCCGAGCTTCCGGATAACGTCAAGAACTCGATCAAGCTGCACTTTGTGGAGAACATGGACGAGGTGCTGGCGCTGGCGCTGGAAGGCCCGCTGCCGACCGCGCTGCCCGCTGCGAGCGAGGTGCTGACCGTAGTGCCGGGTGAGATCACGGCAAATCTGCCCGCGCCGCAGTAACTCTGCCGGCTCAACTGAAGCGCCGGGTGCCCCACCTTCGGCGCGCCCTTTGCGCCGAAGGTGGGGCACCCGCGGCCGGACCGGTATACACTCCTGTATCGTTGAACCTGATGCGCTATTCAACACAGTTTCTGCTTTCGGCGATGGCTGCCGAGCAATTCCCTGCTCCGGATGTGCCGGAGATCGCTTTTCTGGGCCGGTCGAATGTCGGCAAATCGAGCCTGCTGAATACGCTTACCGGCGACAAAACGGCCAAGGTTTCCTCGACGCCGGGGCGTACACGAGCTATTAATTTTTTTGCGCTTCTGGATCAAAGTCAGCGGCGCAGGTTTGTCTTTGCCGATCTGCCGGGTTATGGTTACGCGAAGATTTCTAAGTCCATCAGCGCAGGCTGGCCAGCCTTTATCGAGCCTTATCTGGCGATCCGGTCAACTCTGAAGTTATGCATCTGCCTGGTGGATTCAAACGTGCCCGTGCAAGAGAGCGACCGGCAGTTGATCGACTGGCTGCGCGGCGCCGGACGCGAGTTTGCCGTGGCGGCCACCAAGATCGACCGGCTGAGCGGCAACGAGCGCAGCCGCAACCTGCAGGCACTGAAGACAGGTCTGGAGATCGACGAGGTGCTGGCTGTTTCCGCCAAGACAGGCTACGGAGTCAAAGACCTGTGGGCGCGGATCGAGGCTAGCGGCGGTCAGCAAAACTAAAGTGCCGCGCCGCTTTCTGAGACTGAGGCGGAAAGAAGCGATGCAGCTTGGAATCGCCCTGGCCACTGAGCCGGATCTCCACGGGAACAGCGACTTCGCCACTCGCCACTTGCTCTCGCACACGCTCGACAAAGCACTGCGCCGCGCAGGTTTGACAGCGCAGCAGGCGCGCCCCCTGCGCCAATCGGCCAAGGTAGCGCGGAGCGAGGCGCAACCAACGCCGAACCGACCACTCCTCACCTCCTTGGGAGCAGCCGAGGCACTCGCCCGCAAGCGTATCCAGCTTAGGCAGCCAATGAGCCTGCGTGCCTGTCACGCTCCAAAGCATCACTGTCTCGCCTTGCTTCGCCGCGACAGGTTCGATCTGCCCAGCTCCCTCGATAAGGAAGGATTCAAATTTTGGTGCGTCCAGGGTGCCGGGCGGCAGCAGGTCGGGCCGCACGCCGCGCTCCATCATCTCGTTCTCGGTCTCTTCCGCGGGCTTCGCGATGCAGACCGCAACCGTCTCGCCCTTTCGAAGTTCGTTTTTCAGAATGCGCAAAGCCTCATCGAGTGAGGTGACGAGGAAGTCGATCACCCCGTCGCGGATGGCTTGCTTCTGTGTGGCGACATCCGCTGAGGCGGTTAGCGTCGCAGCCCCTGCAATAGTGGCTGCCACCACCAGCGCGCTGCCCACGCCATCGAGATCCCCGGCATAAAAGAGCTTGCCCCCCAGACCTCGGTCCCGGTCCTGCTCTCGACCTGGAGAAAGGTCCGATTCCGCCGCCCGAATCAGCCCCGCATAGAGCCAATCAACCGTAGCGGCAAACGAAGTGGAGAGAGAGGAATCGAGGGTCATTTCAGAACCTCCATCGATCGCATTCAGAGCTGACAAGTGAGCCTGGCCATCCAATCGGTAACGATCCGGAGAGGGACCTGTGAGAGGCAGCTAGTAGGTGCGGGGAATCACAGGCACCGCAAAATTATGTCATATTTCCAATTTCCGCGACGTACCAAAGCGAACACTTTCCTATCTATCTTTTTCATGCCGCGTTGTCCTTGATTCTGGCCAATCCGACCGACTATTGGTCAAATCGAGCCGGGATCGTTCACCTCATTACGAACCTCATTCGTGCAGAATCTATTCGCGCCATTGCTCGCGCGTGGACATTTTCCTGACCATAAGGACAAACTCGCCGGGTTTGGCGGCGGGCTTGATCCGGTCCGCGTCGCTGGGCTTTCTACAGCCATTGAGAGCCACAATGCCCGAGGCGAGAATCTCTGAGACCGAATACCAGTGGTCAGCCGGCGGTCCATTCCCGGTAGTGGCGTCGCAGTTGACGTAAGTCAGCATCGAATTATCGTAGGTCGCTCGAATCGAGAGGAGAGAGGCTCCTGCGGGAAGAGTCAGTTTGCCGGTCCCGTCATCGTTTTGCACCACCCAGTTGGCGTGTTCAGTCTGCTCATGATCGACGCGAACCAGGTATCCAGAGGCCGGAAGGGGTTTGCCGGTCTTCCCGTCGAGAACTCGGATGGTGATGGTTGTCGCTGTCTGCGCGAAGATGCCGCCGCAAAGGCAAGCCATACACAACAACAGGATGAGTGCTCGAAAGTTCTGTCGAAACATCTAGCTTTGCCTTTTCGATCGGCGCTGCGACCGTCACTTCGCCTACCAGGTGGAGTAGGGTTGGCCATCCGTGCCGGTCTCCTGCGAGCCGGAGTGAACGTCGTCGATGCCGGGGTCGGTCTGGTCCAGAGAGTGCAGAGCATCGCCGGTCTCAGGCACCCATGTATCCTTCGCGTGAGTGAAGGGATCCTCGGGAATGGAGCGCAGGTAGCCGTCTGTGAGCAGGTCGTCAAGCGACTCCGGCGCCTTCTGCTTGTCCATGGTATAGGAATCGATGGCGGCGCGCATCACGTGCAGGTCTTCCTTGAGCGCCGCTTCCTTGGCCTGCCTGATCGCGCCGACGAAGCTGGGCACGGCGACCACCGTGAGCACACCGATAATCGCCATGACGATCATCAGTTCCATCAGGGTGAAACCCGCGCTTTGTTTGCCTCTGCTGCTCAACGTTCCCTCTTAAGCATCTTGCAAAATCCTGGTCGGGAGAAGTTTGTGGTGTCAGGGCACGACTTCAGTCGTGCCGCAAAGTAGCCAAAATAGACCTCGGCTTTGGCCGCTGCCGAATTGCAAATCGCAGAAAAAATGCAGGGGCTAAAACCCAATATTCATCAGTCGCTCTTTCGGCACGACTAAAGTCGTGCCCTGACGCGTTTTGCATTCTCAATTGAATCCTGCGAGAGCCACCCTTGTTCCTAGCTCCGCTGAACTCCCTACCAGTCAGCATACTTTGTTCCGTCCAGTGCCGTTCCCGTGGACTTGGAATATACATCGAAGACGCTCTGCCCACCATAAGACTGAGATGTCGGATCGTCCTGC
Source organism: Occallatibacter sp. (assembly GCA_050015115.1). Taxonomy (GTDB): domain Bacteria; phylum Acidobacteriota; class Terriglobia; order Terriglobales; family Acidobacteriaceae; genus Telmatobacter. The sequence continues at coordinate 31,088 of JBEKCA010000011.1, read as the reverse complement.
ATCGAGCGCAGACCCCACTCGGCATTGCCGGTCATGGGGTCAATTGGAATCTTGCGTAAAAACTTCACCTTCTTGGTCTGGACCTCCACGCCGTTGACCAGAGTTTCAAGATCGGGCGGGTAACCCTGGCTGTCGAGCTTGATCTGGAAGGCGTTGCGGTCAGCCGCGTCCTTGTACTTATCGATGGCATCGCGCATCATCCACAGGTCGTAGCGGAGCTGGCGTTCGTTCTGGCGCTTGATCTGAAAACTCGCGACGGGATAAGCTGCGGCGGCGAGAATCGCCAGAATGGCCGTGGTGACAATCAACTCGACCAGCGTCAGTCCCCGCTCACTAGGGCGTATGGTCCGGATTGGCTGAGCCTTGATCATTGATCCTCATCGGTGCTGCTCAGGCAGCGCGCACCCCAGTCAGCTTACCCCTCACCGCACTTGCACGGTAATCTGGGCCGGCGTGGCCGCGACTGGCTGCATACCGCTCGTGGTGACCCCGGAACCGGAGATGGCAACTACGCTGTCTCCCGCGGCCTTGCCCTGGAAACTGAGGACGCAGACGACGCCCGCGCCGCTCATCCCAGGCGCTCCAGGCGGCCGGGAGTTGTTGATCGTAATCAAACCCGCCCCGTCGTCGACATGAAGCAGCGCAGGAGGTTTTCCATCGCGGTCAAGAAAATCGCCCTGATCCACATTCACCAGCGAAAGTTTGGCCGGATCGTACGTAATCTTCAAGGGGACGGAACCGATATCCGTCCCGCCGGACAGCACCACCGGAACCCGGAATGTGGCTCCCACGGCTTGCGGGCCAGAGGGCGGGTTCAGTGCGAGGGTCACACTCTGAGCGCGTGCCGGGGCCGGCGCGGGAGTCGTCGCAGCAGGGGTTTGCACAGGCGCAGGAACCGGGGGTGGAGAGGCCGGCTGAGGACTTCCCATCGTCTCGGCGTTTTGGCGCATCTGGTTGATCGCCGCCGGAGCCGCGTTCATCGCGCTCTGGCCGGGAACCACGCCCACGCCCGGTCGTGTATTGACCGTTGGACGCGATGGCGGAGGAGTTGAAACAGGACTCGAAGGCGGGCCGTCACTCGAAACGTGGCGAATGTCGATCGACGTACCTACACCAGTATCAACCTCGCGCAGATTCACGGGCTCGATCGACTGCGACCGGACGACATGAGGCACAATGAGGAAAACCAATTCATCGTCGGTAATCGTGTGATCCTTGGAGCCGAAGAGATACCTGAGAAATGGAATCGAACTCAACCCTGGGATGCCGTTCCATGATTCCGTGATGTCTTTTTCATCGATTCCACCCAGAATGGTCGCCTCCCCCTCGCGCAGCCGAATCACCTGATCCACCACGCGCTGGCTGATGATCGGTTCGGTGACGCCGGAGATCGTCTGGTCGCCGCTGTGCGTGGTGACCTCGATCTTGATCTTGAGGGTCACGTCACGGTCGTAGTGAACCGAAGGCGTCATTTCGATATTGACGCCGATATCCTGGTATTGAAATTGGGTATTGACCAGCCCGCTGATCGCCGCGACGCCGGCGCCGGATTGATAGGACCCGGTGGCGACCGGAATCTTGGAGCCGATCTTCATCGTCGCCTTCTGCGCGTCGGTGGCCCGGATGCGGGGATTCTGCAAGATCTTCGTTCTCGAGTCTGTGAGCAGCAGGTTGGCCGTGGCCCCGCCGACGGTTACGGCAAAATCGGTCGCCTTGAGGTGGGAAAGATCATAGAGCGTGGGAGAAACTGAGCTGCTGGTGCTGCCCGTTGTAGTGGTGCCTGTCGTCGTGGATGTACTGGTGCTGTTGGGCGACTGGAGCGCGACTCCCACATTGGTGGGCCAGGCGATGCCCAGGGTTCTCTCCCAGTTCTTGCTGACCTCAAGGATGGCGATATCGACCAACACCTCCGGACGCGGCTTGTCTAGGTCGTTAACGAGCTTTTGCGCCAGCAGAAGCTCGTCGGGCGTGGCCCTCATCACGATGGCGTTCTGGCTGGGCACAGCGTAAATCTTGACGTTGGTGAGCACATTGCGAATGGCGGTCTGAACGTCGGTCAAGTCGTTGGGCTGCCAGGCATTGGACAGGTAGAAGGTCTCGACCGCCTGCTCATCCAGTTCGGTGCGCTTGGATTTGGTGTTGGCAGCGACAAAGATCGTATTGTCGGTGACCGGGCGCCAGAAGGTGTTGGAGATGGTGCCCACGATGCGCAATGCATCGACCAGAGTGACGTTGTTCAGGTCGACCTGGATGCGTTTGGAGGTGTAGTCGGGATCGAAGAGAACATTGACGCCAGCGGCCTTGCCAACGGCCTGATAGATCACTTTGGAGTCTTCGGTCATGTGCAGCGTCAGGGGTTCGTTGGAGACCGGCTTGAGCACAGCCGGCGACCCCATCGAGCCGAGTTCCTCCTGCCTGCCCTCCGGTTCGGGAAGGCGGGTGTCAGTAGCCGGTGAAAGCTGGCCAAGCTTGTTGCGCACCGTCGCAATGGCCTGCTGGGCTGCCTCGTTGCCGGGGTCGATCTCGGCGGCATGAAGAAACTCGACCAGCGACTCCTGCTGCTTTCCTGCATTCAACAGCTTGTAGCCATTAGTTACGTGTATCGCCGAAGCTGTGATTCTCACACGGTAGAGAGCGGCGCGATATTCCTCGAAGTTGGGAGCCTTGGCCAGGGCCTTCTGGTAGTTGTCCACGGCGGCGTCGAAGTCCTCGCGCGTCTCGGCGGCCTGGCCGCGCTTGAAAAAGGTGTTGGCAGACTCGGCATGGAGCGAGACGCTCGCAAGGCCAAAGACGGCCATGGCGGCAAAAAGCGCGACCCAGGAAGCGGCTCCTCTGAAAATCGATCGGCAAGACATGGATTTGGAGGCGGCCTGAGCATCAAAGCAGCGGTTCATCGAACTCCCAGGCGTCACTGCCGGCCCGTACTGCTGATTGGGCTCTTGCGGGCTGCCTTGGCCGCCCCAGACGCGCTTTTTCTTACGGTTGCTATCGGTGAAACTTCCCATTCTAACGATGCCTCATTTTAGCAAAGCTGTGCTGAAACCTGCTTCAAATCCCGCTGAATGCTAGGATTGAGATCTGAGGATCCCGCCCGATGGCCCGTCAAACCAGCCATGTGATTGTTCAAGCCGCGACAACCGGCCCGCAGAAGCCGGCCCGGCCACGCGACCCGGTGGCCAGCGGCGAGCGGGACGCTGCGCACAATCGCGCAGCCGGCCATAATTACTTCCTGCTGGAGAAGTTTGAGGCCGGAGTCGCCCTGCGCGGGACTGAGGTCAAATCGATCCGCGAAGGCAAGGCCAACCTCAAAGACTCCTATGGCCTCATCCAGAACGGCGAGGCATTTCTGCTGAATTTGCATATAGGCCCCTACTCCCACGGAAACATATCGAACCACGATGAGACGCGCACACGGAAGCTGCTGCTGCACCAGGACGAAATTCGCAAGCTACTCTCCAAGACGCAGATCAAGGGCCACACGCTCATCCCCACCCGGCTTTACTTCCGCAAGGGGCGGGTGAAGTGCGAACTGGCCGTGGCCAAAGGCAAGCAGGACTGGGACAAGCGCGAGACCGAGAAGCGTCGCGAGGCCGACCGCGAAGCCCGCGCCGCGGTCAACGCCAGCAAGCACCGCGGCGGGCGATAGGGCACTGACATCCCGTCGAGTTGGCAGATTGATTCGGAGAGTGCCTCAAAAAACGAGCTTTGTGTCAGGGCACGACTTCAGTCGTGCCGAAAATCCGCCTAAAACTTGACGTGGGCTTTAGCCCCTGAGGGAAGTCTCCTTCCTCGCATTTAAATACCAACCGCGCCCGCGCCGAATCCCCGCTCAGCCCCGGCTCTTGCCCTCAAAGTCAATGGCGAGCCTCGCCGAAGATCTCCAGCCGGAGACGGGATTTTCTCGCCTTCAAAGCGACTGCCACAAGGCACCACACAAAATACAACAAAAGAAGTCCCATCGGAATCAGCCACGAGAGACTTGTGCCGCCTACGCGGCTCCTGACGACGAAAGCAATTAAGTCGGCCACGCAAAGCGCAAGACCGATAGCTTTGCGGTAATCGACCCAAAGTACCATGATCGCAAACATGATCATGGTGCCACACTCATGTGTAAGCGCCGAATGATTCCAATGCATCATGTCTGCCCAAAGCATCCCTAACAAATCGAGGACCAACAAGAACGCAAGGAAAACCATGCGATATTTCTTGTCCCATTTCTTCATCACGAACCTCACACTGTCGCTCACAACCCAAAACAACCATCCGCGCAATTATAGGCCGGAGTTCAGCGAGTCACCGCAATTTCAATTCCAAGCGGGAAATTCTTCCGCTGTATCTTGCCCTACCCTCACGCCGCAATGAAATAATGGGCATCATGAAGACCCAACTGTCTTTCTCCCCCCTTGCCGAAATCGAAACCAGGTTACTGGCGGTCTTGGCCGTGGACACGCAGACATCGAAGGCCCCCGACGCCAAACCCCAGCCCGTGCTGCTGACCGCCGACCCTTCGGTCATAGCCGCCGCCGAGGCCGTGCTGGCCAGCGGCGAATTCAAGGCCGGCGCTAACGAGACTCTGCTGTGGCACGGCCCGGATGGCATCGCCGCCAAGCGGCTGCTGATCGTCGGCCTGGGCAAGCAGTCCAAGGCCACCGCGAACTCCGTGCGCAATGCCGCCGGTACCGCTATCCGCTTTGCCAAGCCGCGCAGCATTCGTGAGCTGGTCCTGGCGCTACCGCAAAGCGCCGTAGCCGGCTCGGAACTTGAGTCGCTCTCGCCTGCACTTTGCGCTCGCGCCGCCGTCGAGGGCGCTCTGGTGGGCGACTTCGACCCCGACACCTATCGCAGCGAGCGCAAAGACCAGAGCGTGCAGTCGTTCACGCTGGTCGCGCCGATCGCCCCACCCGCCGATGCCGACAAGAAGGTCGATGCCGAAAAAGACGAGGTCGCCGATGCCGGGGAGGCCCAGGGGAAGAAGGCCGACGAAAACAAGACCGACGCGGAGAAGACTGATGCGCGCGAGGCTGACGCGGAGGGGGCCGTCGCAGAGAAAACCGATCAAGATCAGAAATACAAAGAAATGAAGGCCGCCATCGAGGCCGCTTTTGCCGAGGGCGTCATCCTCGGCGAGAGCCAGAACTTTGCACGTTCGCTGGTCAACGAGCCGGGCAACAAGCTGACCCCGACGATCCTGGCCCGGCGCGCCATGCAGATGGCCGAGGAGGTTGGCCTCAAGTGCCAGAACTACTCGACCGACAAGCTACACGACCTGAAGATGGGCGCATTCTGGAGCGTCTCGCAGGGCTCCGCCGAGCCGCCAGCGCTCATTGTATTGCGTTATGAACCGAAGGGAGTGACCGAGGGCCCCGTGCTCGGACTGGTCGGCAAAGGCATCACCTTCGACTCGGGCGGCATCTCCATCAAGCCCAGCGACAACATGGAAAAGATGAAGTACGACATGGCCGGGGGCGCGGCGATGATCGGCGCAATGCGGGCGGTTGCGCTGCTCAAGCCGCAAGTGCGCGTCATCTGCATCGTCTGCGCGGCTGAGAACATGCCTTCGGGAACGGCGCAGAAGCCCGGCGACGTACAGACAGCGATGCCGCTCTCGCCCAGCAAGCCCGGCAAGACCATCGAAATCATCAACACCGACGCCGAGGGTAGGCTGGTGTTGGCCGATGGCTTGACTTACGCACGTCAACTCGGCGCAACTCATCTGATCGACGCCGCTACGCTGACGGGTGCCTGCGTTGTCGCTCTCGGCTATGTGAACGCCGGAGCATTCTCAAACGACGACGCCACTTGGGGAAAGTTCGATGCGGCCCTTGCTACCTCGGGTGAAAAATTCTGGCGGCTGCCCTTGGGGGACGAATACGCCGAGCTGATCAAGAGCGACATCGGCGACATCAAAAACACCGGCGGACGCTGGGGCGGCGCGATTACCGCAGCCGAATTCCTCAAGGTCTTTGTCGATGACACGCCGTGGATTCACCTCGACATCGCCGGCCTGGCCTGGGTGGAGGATTCAAAGCCCTACATCGCCAAGGGGCCAAGCGGCGTGGCTGTGAGGTCGATCCTGGAGTGGGTAAGAAGCTATCAGACGCCGGCAACCAGCGCATAGTTACCGGCTCGGAACCAAAAGTACGATGGGTGCCCCATCCTTGCGACGTTTTTGTTTTTGTCGCAAGGGTGGGAAACCATGAATCCACAAAGGGTATCATCCTGAGCGAAGCGTAGCGAAGTCGAAAGATCCGCGTCTGGTTTTTTGTCGCAAGGGTGGGGCAGATACGAGACCTGCTGCGAACAGACAGTGAGCGATGGCCGTGCTGCAGGTGCTTACATGGCCTCCGGGCTCTCGATACCCAGCCAACTGAGCGCCAGCGTCAACTCGCGCAGTGCGACGGCGGCGGTCGCAAGCAGCAAGGTCTTGCGCGCGGGGTCTTCTTCGCTGAGAATGTGGTGCTTGTGATAGAAGTTATTGAACTCCTGCGCTAACTGGAAGGCATGTTTGGCGAGATAAGCCGGCTCCGACGTTGCAATGCATTGATCGAGCACCAGCGTGCGGCGGGCGGCACGCAGCCAGAGCGACCAGATGTCTTCGTCTTGAAGATAGGCGTCCAACTCCGATAACTTCGCAAAGTCGGCCAACACCGCTTCCGGCGTAGTCACAGCCTTGCGGAAGATATTACGCGCGCGGACGACGGCGTACTGAATATATGGCCCAGTCTCGCCCTCGAAGCTCAACGCATCTTTGAAATCGAAGGCGATGACCGAGTTGCGCGTGAACTTGAGCATGAAGTAGCGCAGCGCTCCGATGGCAATCTGTTCGGCGATCCGCTGCCGTTCGGCGTCATCGCTGACGGTCTGGCGGGCGTCGACCTCGGCGCGCGTAGCGGCGATGAGCTTGTCGATCAGATCATCAGCCTTGACGCCGAAGCCCTTGCGACCGCTGACTTCGATGAATGGCCGCGCCAGGTCTTCTTCAGAGACGTCGTAGCCAAGCTCGACCGCGCAGCGCGGCGTCAGCGCGACCATCTCGTAACTGAAGTGCGTATAGCGGTCGGCCTGTTCGGTGTACCCCATGCCGCGCAAGGCTTGAATCACGTTGGACTGCGGGTCGCTCTGGCGCGCATCGATGACGTTATAGATGGCCTGCGCCCCACCGAAATGCGGGTGCGGCTCGTCGCCCTTTTCAGCCGAGATCCAGCACTCATGATCGGGATACGTGAAGAAAGGCTTGTAGCCAAAGTCCTTGCCGAGCAGGCCAAACTTCCAGAGGTGGTAGGCGATATCTTTGCCAACGTAGGTCACCGTGCCATTCGACCGCACGATCACTTTGGCGTCTTCATCAGGGCCGTTACCGTCGAGGTCCGAGCTGCGCGGACCGAAGGTCCCCTCGACAGCCGGACTGGAGTCCGGCGCTACTGCTGCCGCGCCGGGCCGCGTCATCACCCAACAGCCTTTGTTCTTGCCTTCGCACTCGAAATAGAGGACGCCGGTCTTCTTGAGTTGCTCGAAAGCCGCTTCCCAAAACTTGAGGTGCAGAATCTCGCTCTCGCGGGGCAGGAAGTCGTACTCGATGCCGAGACGCAGCATGGTTTCGAGATGGCGGCGCAGAACCGCGGTCGAGATCAGCTCGGCGACTTCGGCTGTTTCATTGCCGCCGTGCTCTATCTCATGCAGCGTGGCGTAGCGCAGCTTCTTGCGGGCTTCATTCTCTTCCGTGGTGCCGGTGGTGTACCACTGCGAAGTCTTCGCATAAAGGTCCCAGCAGTAGTAGTCAATTCGCTCGCCCTTGCTCTTGAGCTCGTTGAGTAGTTGATGGGCGTCGGCCAGCGACTTGCCTTCAAGATGCTGAAAGCCGACCACTACATCGGCCACCTGAACGCCGGTGTTGTCGATGTAGTTTTGAATATCGACTTTTTGGCCAGCGGCGCGCAGCAGGCGAACGAAGGTGTCGCCAAGAATCGCATTGCGCAGATGGCCGACATGCGCGGCCTTATTGGGATTGATGCTGGTGTGTTCAACCAACGAGTGAATGGGTGCCCCAGGTGCCTCGCCTTTGGGGACCTGGGATTCCTCTTCTACAACCGTCATGCGCACTGCCGCTGTGCGATCAAGGCGAGCATTGATGTATCCGGCACCGGCGACCTCGAAGCTGGCGAAGCCTTCGAGTCCGGATAGCGCGGCAACGATCTCCTGCGCAATGATCTTCGGCGATTTGCGCAGCTTGCGGGCCAGCTCAAACGCAATTGGTGTGGCTAGTTCGCCGAACTTGAGATCCGGCGGAATCTCCAGAGGAATCGTCTCAAGCTGAAGGTTGTACTTTTCCGCCAGGAGCGCGCGAAGATGGTCGCCAAGCCGTTTCTGCAATTCCAAAACCACGTCGGTATGCCTCAAAAATCCTTGATTTTCAAGGGTGATTCTAACAGAGACGCGGTGTGGCACAGAACGAGCCAGTCCATGGCGAACGATTCAGAGTGGTAGCAAGGCCCCCGCTAATATTGGTCTTTCATGCACATCCCGCGAGCCTTTTCCAGTTGATCTGGAGAATATTTCTCTGGAATTTTGACGAACTTGACGCGGTCCCTCTGAGCGCGCTGCATCAAGTCATCCATCGTCTCCTGTGTTTCGAGGTACTCCTTCTGATCGAGAGTATAGTTCTGGCTTTCGACAACGGTAAGCTTTCCCATTGTCGTTGTCGTCACTGCGACGCCCCAGAACATCCCTTTGGTCTTGTGGCCTTCAGCAAAGATGACACACCCTGTGCTATGCGAAAGAGCGCCCCACACGATCGGCTCCCTCGTTTGAGCATTCTTGTCAGCGGCCTTGCCTGTAGTCGCCAGTACGAGAAATAAAAAAAGTATGACGAGAATCTTCATGGATCCTCCGCGCATGGACAAATGACTGCCGAAGTCCAGCGCAAGCAGCCAAAGATACCAGTTGATTATGCCTAATCTACCACGAAGACGGAAATCGTCGGTAGGCTTGAAAAGAACTGCGCTCCAAAATACCGTAAAATGATGAAGAGATTGCCTTGAGAACCCGCCCGGCACATGGGCTGAAATCAGCGCAACACCCCATCTATGACGAATCCTGGCTCCAGCCCCGCACACTTTTACCTCACAACGCCCATTTACTACGTGAATGCGCGGCCGCATCTGGGCCATGCCTATTCGACCATCGTCTGCGACGCGATTGCGCGCCGGAAGCGGGCGCTGGGCATCGACACATGGTTCCTCACCGGCACGGACGAGCACGGGCAAAAGATCGAGCGCTCAGCGGCGTTGGCCGGACGCACGCCGATGGAGTTCGCGACCGCCATTTCGGGCGAGTTTCGCGGTCTCTGGGACCGGCTGGGGCTGACCTACGACGACTTCATCCGAACGACCGAAGCGCGCCACAAACGCGGATTGCAGCAGCTCTTTGCCACGCTGCGCGACAAGGGCTTCATTTACAAGGGTTCTTACACCGGTCAGTATTGCGTTTCTGATGAGCTCTATGTAGACGGGCCTCCGGGGACGCCTTGCCCCGACTGCGGACGCATCACGGAGACGGTGAGCGAGGAGAATTGCTTCTTCAAGCTCTCGGCCTTTGAGCGCAAGCTGCTGGAGTTTTACGAGGCCAACCCCGCCTTCATGGGCCCCGAATCGACGCGGCGCGAGGTTATCTCCTTTGTCCGCGGAGGCCTCAAGGATCTGTCGGTGAGCCGCACCAGTTTTTCCTGGGGGGTTCCGGTTCCCGGCGACGAGAAGCACGTGATCTACGTGTGGCTCGATGCCTTGGCCAACTACATCACCGCGCTCGGCTACGGCAGCGACGATCCTGTGGATCAGGCGCGCTTTGCGAAGTTCTGGCCGGCCGACATGCACCTGATCGGCAAAGAGATCAGCCGCTTCCACTGCGTCTATTGGCCGGCGTTTTTGATGGCCGCGGGCATTCCGCTGCCGCGCTCGGTCCGCGCCAATGGCTGGCTGCTCTTTGACCAGGGAAAGATGTCGAAGTCGCGCGGCAACATCGTGCGCGCCGAAACGGTTCACACCGTTTTAGGCTCCGATGCTTTGAGGTACTTCCTACTACGGGAGATTCCCTTCGGGCAGGATGGCGGTTTTTCCTTCGATGCGCTGGTCCAGCGCTACAACGGCGATCTGGCCAATGGCTACGGCAACCTTGTCAGCCGAGTCGTGAATATGGTGCACAAATTTTTCGGCGGAATTGTGCCGGAGACCGGCGCTGAGACCGGAGCCGAGGTCGCGTTGCGCGAGAACGCAATCAACGCGATTGCCGCGTTTGGACCTGCCTTCGACGAAATGAACTTTTCTGAGGCGCTCAAGGCTCTGTGGACGCTGGTGGCGGAGACCGATGGCTACTTGACCGCCAACGCGCCGTGGAAGCGGCCCACCGATCGGAGCGAAGCCGACCACGCCGCATTGCAGGCTCGCGTGCTGGCTACGGCTGCCGAGGCTATTCGCATTATTACCGCGCTGGTTTATCCCATCCTGCCGGAGTCGGCCGCCAAGGTCTGGCTGCAACTTGGGCAGGGCGAGATCGCAGATGCCGCACGGCAATCATTTTTAACCAATCTTGCGTGGGGCGGATTGAAGGCCGGAACGAAGTTTACCGAGCCCGCGCCGCTCTTTCCCCGCGCAGAAAAGGACGCAATCGAACGCATGCAAAATATCGAAGATCAGAACAGCAAGACCGTCATTGAAGCCGCCGGAGGCACATCCGCTGGCTCTGCCCCTGGTTCAGCCGCAAAATCGGAAGCGGCATCGCCCGCAGCGGCGACCGCATCCCCGTCCGTGACTTCGACCGCACCGGCGAACACATCGAAGGAGAGCGCGAAGGAAGATGTGTCGACGCCGACCACTGCGGTTTCACCCGGACAGACCATCGCTGCAGTCAAGGTGCATCAGGTTCCCGCCGAGCTGACCAGCGCCAGGCTCAGTACCGCACCAGTCGTCGAGCCGGTTGCCGGTTCGCCTGCCCCAGCGCTGACGCCCGTTGCGCCGCAGTCGGCCCCACCGCAGGTGTTGGAAGGGCTGCAGCAGATCACCATCGACGACTTCGTCAAAGTGGAACTGCGCGTGGCGCAGATTCTGGTGGCCGAGCGCGTGCCCAAGGCCGACAAGTTGCTGCGCCTGGAGGTCGATCTGGGCTACGAGAAGCGGCAGATTCTGGCCGGCATCGCGCAATACTACGAACCCGAGAAGCTGATCAGCCGCAAGATCGTGATCGTCGCCAATCTCGCTCCGCGCAAGATGAGAGGCCTCGAGTCGAATGGCATGTTGCTGGCCGCATCTTTGCCTGACGGCGCGCCCGTGCTGGCCGGATTCCTCGAAGAGGTCCCATTAGGCGCGCGTCTGAGGTAGGTCCAGAAGAGTTACAACTGAGGCACCATTGCTGATCGATTCACACGCCCACATTGACAGTCCGCGCTACGCGGACGATCGCGAGGCCATGCTGCGGCGTGCCTGGGATGCGGGCGTGGGCACGGTGCTGGCCATCGGCATTGGCGAGGAAGCTGCCGGGATGGATGGGGCGCTGGCGGTTTGCCGCGAGTTCAACCTGCGGCCCGAATGTGGAACGGGACTCCCGCGGCTCTACGCCAGCGCGGGCGTCTATCCGCACAACACGCCAGAGCTTGACGACGCGGTGCTCGCGAAGCTCGACGGTCTGCTGGCAGAGCCTGAGGTGATTGCCTGCGGCGAGATTGGCCTCGACTACTACCACGAGGGCGCGCCCCACGAAGTCCAGCGCGAGGGGCTTATTCGCCAACTCGAAGTCTCAGCCGTGCGCAAGCGGCCAATCCTGATCCACTGCCGGCCGAAGGATGCCGGGGTCCCCAGCGACAGGACTTCGTCGCTGGGGTGGAAGGACGAGGAGACCGACGCATGGGACGACCTCTTCGAGATCCTAGAGGCTCACTGGCGGCCGACCGGCCTGGGCGGCGTGATGCACTGCTTTGGCGGCGACTACATGCAAGCTGCCCGCTCGCTCGACATGGGCTTCCTGGTCTCGTTTGCCGGGAACTTGACCTACCCCAAGGCGCAGCCGCTGCGCGATGTAGCGGTCCGGCTGCCCCTGGATGGGCTTCTGGTCGAGACAGATGCGCCCTGGCTGGCTCCCGTACCCAATCGCGGCAAACGCAACGAGCCCGGCTGGGTAGCACAGACAGCGCAGGTTCTGGCCGGTTTGCTCGGCGTTACGGAGCAGGAATTCGAGACGACAACGGCGAAAAACTTCAACAGGCTGTTTCGTCTTGGCTCCGGCGTGGGAAACTGATAGAGGCATTGCATGCAGCAGCTCTTTTCTAGTGTTTGAGGACTCAGAAGAATGGCTCAAGAGAATTCGTTCGACATCGTCAGCAAGGTGGACATGCAGGAGGTCCGCAACGCCATGGATCAGGCGCTTAAAGAGATTCGCCAGCGCTTTGACCTGAAGGACTCAAAATCTGAGGTTACGCTGCTGGAGGGCGACAAGGAGATACAGTTGGCCTCCGACGGCGAGTATCACCTCGAAGCGGTCAAGGAGATTCTTGGCCAAAAACTGATCAAGCGCGGCGTCTCGCTCAAGAACCTGACCTATGGCAAGGTAGAGCCCGCGCTGGGCAAGAGCGTGCGCCAGAAGATCAGTCTGCAGCAGGGCATTCCCATTGAAAAAGCCAAGGAAATTGTGCGCTTGGTCAAAGATTCAAAGAAAAAGGCGCAGGCCAGCATCCAAGGCGACACCGTAAGAATCTCCAGCAAAGACCGCGACGAGTTGCAGTCGATCATTGCCCTCTTGCGCGGCAAGGATCTGGGCGTGGAGTTGCAGTTCACCAACTATCGCACGAACTAAGCGCGCTCGTGACCAAGGCATCCGCAGAATTTGTTTTCTCTCGACCGATGTTTTGAAAGGGCACGGCTTTAGCCGTGCCGCAAATGCACCAAATTCGTTGCGGGCTTTAGCCCCGGAATACCGGAGCACTTTGAGCACACTGGCAATAGCGACGGCAAAAGAGGTCTTCGATCTGCTGCGGGATGACCTGGTGGCGATCGAACAGGAGTTGGGCCGGGACGCGGCATCGGGCGTCAGTACCATCACAGAGATCGCTGAATACCTGCGGGGCGGAGGAGGCAAGCGCATACGGCCTACGCTGCTACTGCTGGCCTCTCACGCGCTCGAGTTCTCCGGCCAAAGTGCAATCCGGCTGGGCGCGGTGGTCGAGATGGTCCATGCCGCGACGCTGGTGCACGACGACATCATCGACGGCGCAAATATTCGCCGCGGCCGTCCCTCGGCAAACACCACATGGGGCAACGAAAAATGCGTTCTCGCTGGCGACTGGCTCTACATGCAGGCCTTTCGCGTGGCACTGAAAGAGCGCAACCTACGCGTCCTCGATCTGCTGATCGAGCTGACGCAGCAGATGGTCGAGGGCGAGCTGCTGCAGATTCAAAAGCTGGGCCGCGCCGTCTCCGAGGCCGAATACTACGACCTCATCTATCGCAAGACGGCATGCCTGTTCTCGGTCTCGATGCGCCTGGGAGCGATCCTGGCCGGAGCCACTGAAGACGAAGAGACGAGCATGGCCGCTTACGGGCGCGCCGTCGGCCTGGCCTTCCAGATCGTCGATGACGTGCTCGACCTGACAGCCACCGAAGAGGTCTTGGGCAAGCCCGTTGCCAGCGACCTGCGCGAAGGCAAGGCGACGCTCTCGGTCGTCCACTCGATCGACCACGGCACAGCCGCCGACCGCAAGGCAATTCAGCGCGTGCTCGACGACCGCAGCTTTGAAAATGTGAGCCGCGAGCGAATCCAACAGATCCTTGCGCGCAATGGATCGATCGAATATGCCATGAACGTCGCCGACCGCTACGCGGAACAAAGCCGTCAGGCGCTGGCTCCCATTGCCGATTCGGAGTACAGGCGCGCCTTGCTCTGGGTACCGGACTTTGTGGTGGCGCGGGACAAATAGGGCGCGATTTAGAGGTCGTCGACAGAGGCGCGAGCCGCAGGCCCAGAGGTTGAACACGTCACGTAAAACTTATCCAAAGCCTGCCTTGTGTCAGGGCACGACTTTACAGGTTGCGGAAAGGCTCATTTTGAGTCACGTGAAGTGTCAGGGCACGACTTCAGTCGTGCCGCAAGGGTTGCAAAATCAGCTCGGGCTTTAGCCCCTGCGGTATGTTTTTCGGAACTTTGCCTGGAAGCGAGCCTTTCCCGCAGCCTGTGAGGCCCATGTTCCCACGGCTAGTCTTCGACACGATTGATGACCGTGTACAGACAGATCGATCTTTGAGGAAGCTACGATGCAGGATCTTTGGACGCAAGTAGACGACTATTACGGCGACTTGCTGGCCCCCGCCGATGAGCAGCTCGAAGCCGCGCTGCAAGCCAGCGATCAGGCTGGCCTTCCGTCAATCAGCGTTTCACGGCTTCAGGGCAAATTCCTCGAAGTTCTGGTGCGCATCTCGGGCGCTCGCCGCGTGCTGGAGATCGGAACTCTCGGCGGCTACTCGACCATCTGGATGGCCAGAGCTCTGCCGGAAGGCGGGCGGATCATAACGCTCGAGTTCAACCCGCATCACGCCGAGGTCGCCCAGGCAAATCTGCGCCGCGCCGGAGTTGGCGATCAGGTGGATCTGCGCGTGGGCCGGGCGATCGACAGCCTGCCAAAGCTGGTTGGCACAGCCGATGTGCCCTTCGATCTGATCTTCATAGACGCCGACAAGGAGTGCTACTCAGAGTATCTCGACTGGTCCTTGAAGCTCTCGCGCCCCGGCACGGTGATCGTCGCGGATAATGTCGTGCGTCAAGGGAAGGTCGTCGATCCGGAGTGCGACGAGCCGCGGGTTCAAGGCATCCGGCAATTTGCCGCCCGACTAGCCGCCGAGCCGCGCCTGAGCGCTACTGCAATGCAGACGGTCGGAGCCAAGGGCTATGACGGGCTCGCGGTGGCCGTCGTCCTGCGCTAAGCGGATAGGGATGGAAAGGGGCCGTTCAGAGTTGAATCGCGTCCTGATGGGCGCGGACGAACTCGAAGAGCTGGCCCGCGATGTCCTCCCCGGTGCCGGAGTAGAGACCATCGCACTCATCGAGTTGCTCGTCTCGTTCATCATTTTCTGATTCGAGAGCGGCGTCGAGAGCCTCGGGCGAATAGTCCTCTGTGCCGAGAGCGTTGATTGCGCCACTCGTAATGTTGGCCGTCTCGGGGCAGCCGATGTGAAGCAGAGAAGCCACGATGATCGGAGTGTACTGGCCCGATGTGTTGCTGAAAAACTGGCCGTATCCTCCGTTATTCACCTCGCGCTCGAGAGCCTCGACGGCAAGGACGATGCGCTCTTCATCCGAGAGATCCTGCTCGCCAACGTCTGCCGCCTTTCGATCCAGCGCTTGTTCCATCGCCGCAAGCAGTGAATCGACGCGATATTCGTCAGCCAATGCGAGCAATTCCTCGAGGGTTTGTCCCGTGTAACCGTCGAGCCATTTAAGGTCCGCCATGTCGATAAATCTCCCCACAGTCGAGTTCTTATGCAGCAACGAAGAACAGAGCTTGCATCAAACATGAAGCATTGTGTCAGGTCACGACTTCAAAGCCTGCCCTGAGCGAAGTCGAAGGATGCCGAATAAGGGCCAAGAAAAGGACCGGGCTTGAGCCCCTGCGGGATTGCTTTCACAAACGGCCGAACGTTGTTTGAAACTCGCACCAACTTCAGGCGTCCTGCACGATGGTCCCCTGATGGTAGACGATCTTCCAGCCCTCCGGCGAGCTGCGCCAGATCGTGGCCCGGCGGGTCAGGCGCTGGTTGTCCTGGAGGAGCGTGTAGGTAAGCAGGTAAGTATCGCCGGATAATCTGCGGCAGTGAAAGTCGCGCGTCTCCCAAACGTCGGCGTGAGGAGTCGAAGAGCGCTTCTCCAACTCATCGAGAACAAACTGCCTTGAGTAGCGACGGCCTGAAGCGCCCGTCTCCCAGAAATCGTGCGCCGTCATCCGCTCGAAGTCGGCGCGGGTGGTTCCGAGTTCCGGGCAATGAAAGATCGGCTCGCGGCTGGAGAGTTCGACGAGCACTCCTTCGAGTTCAGGGTCGGTCGTGAGATTTGGTTCCATGGCGATCAGGATATCGCGGTCCTCGACCCTTTTATCCGGAAAGCCCGAAGATGGCAGGGCATAGCGGGTGCGGGAATTCTCGTCTCCCACATCTGGCACGATGATGCCGCGCCAGATATCGGGCACCCTAGCGCTATTCTGACGGCGCGCAAACTAGCTTTTCGCCGTTCATCATCACGCGCAGGGCGGCTGCGTAGTTTTCCGGCAGCGCTTTTTTGTTGAGTTGGTCGTCGCAGACCACGTGCACCGTCTCGCCCTCCGCAAGTAGTGTGGGCTCTTCGCCTTCCACCGCTTTGCGCAGAATGCGATAGGCAAATTTGAGCACCGAGCCCTTCAGCATAGCGGGGCTGGTTTCAATGATGATCCTGTCGTCGTAACGAGCCGGAGAGCGGTAGCGGCAGCGCGCCTCGATCACCGGCAGGATGCACTGGTGTTCGCGTTCCAGGAGGCTGTAAGAAAATCCCAGCGCGCGAAGCAACTCCACGCGGCCAATCTCAAACCAGACCAGATAGTTGGCATAGTAGACGATACCCATCTGATCGGTCTCGGCGTAACGGACTCGAACTTCTGTTATGACGGCCATTCAACGTTCTCTCAGTGTCCGATAATGCTGCAATTTCGTCCCTAGTTTTCCACGTGGAACGCGAAGTTATACACATATCTTCGGGTTGCTTCGGGTTTTGTCGGTTCGAATTAACAATAGCCAAGGATTTCGGACCGAAGTCTTCAGTTGGTTTTATCTCGCTCGAGAGCTAATTGTGGCGGCCTGACGGTACCCGCTCTAGCCGCAAAGGACAAAAACGCGACGAGGTTGGGGGGAGCCCATTTATCCAGAAACTCGAAAGGTCACGGCTTCAAGTGCGTGAAGATCGGCAACCTGGTCACGTCATTGAAGGTAATGAAGACAAGGAGCATAATCAGCACGACAAATGCCGCTTGATAGATCCGTTCCTTGACGTTGATATTGATTTCGCGACGGATGGTGCTCTCGATCAGCAGGAAGAGAATCATGCCTCCGTCGAGGATCGGGAAGGGCATCAGGTTGAGGATGCCGAGATTGAGGCTGATCTCAGCGGCCAAATTGAACTTGTAGCCCCAGCCTTTGCTTTCCGCGGCGTCGCCCGCGACTCGCGCAATCCCTACCGGTCCAGACAACACGTGAGTGGCCGAAACCTTGTGAGCCGCAATGCGCTGCAACATCTGCAACAGGAGCGATGAGCCGTCAAGACAGAACCGGGCTGACCTGGCTATCGCCTTGTTTACCGAGAGCGGATCGTTCCGAAAGGGGGCCGATGGTACCACGAAGCCCAGCTTCCAGCCGTTATCGAGCTTGGCCGGCCGCGCCACGATGGGAGGCAGAGCCACGCCGTTGCGCAGAACGACCAGTGAAATCGGCTTGCCCTGTCCGGCCTGCATGTAAGCCAGTAGCGAGGTAACAGTGTGGAAGGGATGTCCATCCACGGACTGGATCGCATCACCCCCGCGCAGACCAGCCTGATCTGCCGGAGTTCCCGGTTGCACCTCCTGAACACCGATAGGTCCGGGCAAGAACTGGGGCAACATGCCCGCTATGTCTTCCTCGTCCGGTTTCGCAGGAAGACTCAAGGCCAACCGGAGGGTCTTGCCGCCCCGATCCACTGTGACCGGAATGGTCTGTCTCGGGTTCAGTTCGATGCGCTCACCCACTTTATCCCAGGTGGGGTTTTGCTCCGAGTCAAATTGGCGAAGGACGTCGCCGGATTCAATTCCAGCCTGGGCCGCAGGCGAGCCGGGAACGACCCATTCGACGGTCGTACTCTTGATTTCGACTGCGGGGACCTCGTTGATCCAGCCAAAGTAGAAGACCATCAGCACAAAGGCAAGAACAAAGTTGGCGACAGGTCCCGCCAGACCGATGAGCATTTGCTGCCAGCGGGGATGGGAGGTGAGTGCGCCGGGATCGTCCAGCGGGGCCTGTGTGGCAGTGCCAGTGGCCGCGTCGGTTAGCTCGCTGAAGTTCTCGCCAGCCATCTTGACGTAGCCGCCCAGTGGAAACAGAGAGACTTTGTAGTCTGTATCGCCGTACTTGTAGCCGAAGAGGCGCGGACCGAAGCCCAGTGAAAAGGCCTCGACGCGGACCCCGAAGAGCTTGGCAACAGCAAAATGGCCGAATTCGTGGACCACGACCATGACGGCGATCAGGACGATGAAGGCGGCGACAGCGACTAGAAAATCATGCATAGATTTGCGGTTCTTCCTCGATAGAGCGCCCTACTTTACACCCGACAGACTAAGACTTGTCCGCAACCTGGCCGCAGGCGGTTATGACAACAGCGCATGAGCGTTTAGACGCGCCTCGCGATCTGCGGCGAGCACTTCGGCGATGGTGGCCGGGTGCGATTCGGGCGTGGATGCAAGCACCTTTTCAATTGTACGCGGGATTCCCATGAAGGGAATGCGGCGGTCAAGGAATGCCTCGACGGCCACTTCATCGGCGGCGTTGAGTGCAATGCAGTGTGCGCCGCCCTTCTCTGCCGCCTCAAAGGCCAGCCGCAGGCAGGGGAAGCGCTCGAGGTCTGGCTGCTCGAAATCGAGATGGCTGAGAGCGGCCATATTGAAAGTGAGCGTGGAGGCCGGACGCTGGGGCCAAGCCAGCGCATAGAGGATGGGCAGGCGCATGTCGGTCACAGAGATTTGCGCGAGGATTGAGCCGTCGACATACTCCACGAGCGAATGGACCGTGGACTGCGGGTGGACAGTGACCCGCACCTGCGCCGCCGTGACGTCGAAGAGACGGCAGGCCTCGATGACCTCGAGCCCCTTATTGAGCATGGAGGCGGAGTCGATGGTGATACGCCGGCCCATGACCCAAGTGGGATGCTTGAGCGCCTGTTCGGGAGTAATGTTGGCAAACTGGTCGAGCGGCAGCTTGCGGAATGGTCCGCCGGAGGCCGTCAGCCAGATGGTCTTGACCTCGTTATGCGCGCCGACGCGCAGACATTGATGAACGGCGTTGTGCTCGCTGTCGATGGGCAGGATCGGGACGTTGCGTTCACGGGCCGCCCGGGTGAGGATCTCGCCCGCAGCCACCATGCACTCCTTGTTGGCCAGGCCGATGGGCTTGCCGGCGAGAATCGCTGCGTGGGTGGCTTCAAGGCCGGAGACGCCGACAATGGCCGAGACGACGAAGTCCGCATCGGGCAGGGTCGCGCAGGCTACCGTGCCTTCGGTGCCGTGGACGACTTCGATGCCGGTGACGCCGGCTTGCCTGAGCCTGGCAGAGAGCTGCCCGGCCAGCTCTTCGGTGGCCAAAGACACAATTTGAGGCCGCCAGCGGACGGTTTGCGCGAAGGCTTCGTCGACATTGCGCCCGGCGGCCAACGCAGCAACCGAGTAGCGGTCGGGAAACTGTTCGACGATGGAAAGGGTGCTTGTGCCGATGGAGCCGGTGGATCCGAGTATGGCGAGTCGCTTCAATTTTCTTTTTCTTCCTTGTACCCTAATTATCTCGCGAGTGGCTCTGCCAGGAATCGATCAAAACCACTGATGGATCACCAGCGCATACCAGAGCACAGGCGCGGCGACGATCATTGCGTCGATGCGATCCAGCACGCCACCATGGCCGGGTAAAAGGGAGCCGGAGTCCTTGACGCCCGCCGAGCGCTTGAGCGCGGATTCGGAGAGATCGCCCACCTGCGCAGCGATATTCACCACGACGGCAAGGCCGAGCCAGTACCAGACATCCTCGGGATAGGAAAGCACGGCCGAGTCCCACTGCGTGGCCAGCAGATGCGCCAGGCCCAGCAGAGCTCCCGTGGCCAATAGGCTACCGGCGAGCGAGCCCAGCGTGCCCTCCCAGGTCTTGTTGGGGCTCAGACTGGGCGCCATTTTGTGACGGCCCCCGGCGCGGCCAACGTAGAGTGCTGCCGTGTCTCCTGCCCAGACCGCGCAGAGCAAGAATGCCACTAGCGATGGGCCGTTGGTTTGCTCGCGCAATGCGGGCAGAGAGATCAAGGTGAATCCCAGGTAGAGCAACGATAGGATTGATGCAGAAACATCGGCCATCATCTGCTCAACGGGCCGCGTGAACGTGCAATAGATCAGTAGTCCCAGGCTCAACATGCCAAGGATGGCCGCAGTCTGATCGGGCCACGCGAAGTTGCCGGCAAAGAGGCCCAGGATTGCGACAACAACCGCGATACGCGGCGGAGTGGCACCGGCCTTCTCGGCCATGCCGAGGAACTCCCACGCGGCCAGCGTCGCAACCCCGGCAACGGCCAGCGTAAAGAGCCACTTCGGCCCCAGAAAGACCAGGACCAAAACCAGTGGAATCAGAATAAGAGCGGTAACGATGCGTTTCATGCCAAGGGTGAGAATACACCGCCGGGGCAGGGGTCCGTCGGCCTAAAGGGCGTGGACACGCGCATTTCGATCTAAAGAGGCTTTAGCTTTGCTGGCGCAGGCCTCGTCAGGCGTGCTTTGCAGCGTCGGAGCCCAGCCAGTGAAGAAAGGCCTCAGAGCCGCCGCGCTGGGCCGTTGCTTCCTTGAGCCAGAAGCGGGACTGCTGGGTCAACCGCTTTGCTTTCAGTGATGGATTCTCTTGTTTTGGGGCTTCATCAGCCACCACCGGTTCGGGTCCAGATAGAGTGCTTTCCAATGAAAAATCCCCCTGCTTCCATAGCTCCACGAGTGAACGTACCAGCAATAGGACGCACTCGTCGATGAAATGTTGTTCGCAAAGGAACCGAGGTAATCAATTCGCCACGATCTTGATCCGGTCGGAATCCTCTTCCACTTCGCCAACATTTTCGCTTAGACCGCCATAGCGGCGTTCACGGCTTTGGAAGTCGGCGATGGCCTCAAGCAGATGGATGCCGCGAAAATCGGGCCACAGCCGCTCGGTGACGTAAATCTCGGTGTAAGCGATCTGCCACAGCAGATAGTTCGACAGGCGCATCTCGCCCGAGGTACGAATCAGCAGGTCGGGGTCCGGCATGTCAGCGGTATAGAGATGGCGGTGAATGTCCTGCTCGGAGATGCGCCCGGGGCTGAGATGCTTCTGCTGCATCTCGCCAGCCAGAGAGCGGAAGGCATCGACAAGTTCCGAGCGGCCACCGTAGTTAAGGGCGAGCGTGAGGGTGGTGCCGGTGTTGCGCGCGGTGGCCTCCTGAGCCCAGAGCATTTTTTCCTGGACCTCGGTAGGCAGTTCGTGGGTCCGCCCGATGTACCTCATGCGAACATTGTTGTCCATCATGCGCTGCAAGTTGCTCTCGAGATAACTCCTGAGCAGGCGCATGAGGAAGTTGACCTCGGCGCGAGGGCGGCGAAGGTTATTTTCCAATGAAAAGGCGTAGAGAGTGAGCCAGGGCAGACCGATGCGCGAGGCGGTCTCAGTAACCAGTTGAACACTGTTGGCGCCCTGCTGGTGGCCGAGAAAGCGCTTGAGCGAACGGTGACCGGCCCAGCGTCCGTTGCCGTCCATGATGATGGCCACATGCTCGGGCAGACAGTCGGTCTTCAGCGTCGCGAAGACCGCACGCTCATCGGCGGTGAGCTCATTGATACGTGAAGTTGCAGCAGAATACAAAGTTCGCCTCTAGAGTGCCGTCTCAGCCATGGCGCACGATCTCAGCGTGCGCCGGGGGAGGGAGGCATCGCATCATCGACCGTAGCACAAGCGCATCCGCTGGGCAATTCATCCCTTCCCTTGGGTATGGAGCGCCAGAAAATGCCATGGTGCATTGGGTAGCGCAAGTTCACGCCAGGCCCGCGACCGTTCCCTTACGCGCTGCGTCGCCGCCCGGTCGCCATATCGCGCGCCGCGCCAAAGAGCAGCGAACGGTGCAGAGGCTCCAGGTGAGGCAGCAGGGCTGCGATCTCAGCCAGGAAAGGATCGGCGAGAATCGAGGCAACTTCATCGTCGTGCAGGCTGCGGGTATCGCGAACCAGTTGGCGCACATCGACGCCCAACGCCGTCGCGACCCGCTCGAGCGAACCCAGGGTAGGGATGGCCTTGCCATTCTCAATCTTCGAGATGTAGGTGCGGGGCACCTGCATGCGCCCGGCGAGTTGGCGCTGGCTGAGGTGGCGCGCCCGTCGGATCTCCTTGACCTGCGCAGCAACTTTCAATCCAGCTTCGGTCGAGGGATCTACAATGGGCTGGTCGAGGGCGACGGGCCCGGGCCGTACAGACTCCTCAACATCCAAGGGTCTGCGGCACCTTCTGCAGAGGGAGTTGGCCGGCCTGAACTGAGTGAGCTTGCAGTCGGCGTACGTGCAACGAACAACTTCGCGTGTTTCCACGCTAACCAAAGTAGTAGCCATAAGTGGTGTGCGGAGCGCCAGAGCATGGACTCCACGGTGCCTCGAAGCACCACGTGATGTTACCTTCGTGTATGCGAACCATAATTGTCAAGTAGAAAGTTGGATGCCTCCCAAAGATCCCCAACCTTAACCGGAAAACGACCTCGAAAACCACAAGATTCGCGAACCATACTGGACAACAGCGAGGAGCAGCAAAAGATGAATCCATGCACCGGCAACGATGCATCCAATCGGCTTCGTAGTTACGGACGTGTAGCGGCCTGGAAGTTACTGACTGAATGGACCCAGAGTGAGAGCCTGCGCAAGCACGCGCTGGCCGTTGAGGCCTGCGTAGCGGCCATGGGCGAGGCCGAGGCTGATCGGCGTGGACTCGCGGGCGAAGAGCGCGCAGCGTTGATTGAACTCTACTCGACCACTGCATTGCTGCACGACTTCGATTATGAGCGCCATCCAACGGCAGAGGAGCATCCCTTTGTCGGAGTCCGCGAGTTGGAGCGGCTGGGCTGGCCTGAGGAATTGCGCACCGCAATTCTGGGCCACGCGCAATACTCCGGCGTTCCGCGCGTGACGCATCTGGCCAAGGCACTCTTTGCTTGCGATGAACTAGCAGGCTTTCTCACCGCATGTGCATTGGTCAAGCCGACCAAGGCGATTGCGGATGTCGAGGTGCGGAGCGTGCGAAAGAAGATGAAGGACAAAGCATTCGCGCGCGGCGTCAATCGCGAAGATGTGATTCTCGGCGCGGCGGAGCTAGGCGTGGAACTCGACACGCATATTGGGTTTTGTTTGGAGGCGATGAAAAGGCGGGCGGCTGTGCTTGGGTTGTGACACTCTTCCTAGTGCCTCATGAGCATTCCTGTCCAAATTCTCAGAACGATGAGAGTCGCGATGAAGAGGATCACTAACGCGCTACCGACAAATTTGCGAACTCTTTCTCTAAGAAGGTCGCGGTAATAGAACTCATCGGGTTTGGCTGGGTTAAAGCGGATCGAAACACTGTTCCCGTCAATGAGCTGGAATAGGGGTGAGTTTTCCTGCACTGTGAAGTCTGCGTACTGCTTCTCACCCTGGGCGTCCTTCCAGACGATCACATCATTGGAACTGTATTCATCGAACTTATTGCCGCGATAGACGACGGTATCCTTCTGCTCAACGGACGACTCTACCGTCGCTTCCGTCTGTGTCCACTTGTCATAGCCGCGCAGGCGCTCCCAAATCTCGATCAGCATAGCGCATCCAGTGTGCCACAGCGGGGCAAGAATCCGTAGAGGATTTAACTCATCGGATTCTTTGCTCGCAACTCGGCCACAATTTCGGCTGCGGCTATGCGCGCTTTGTCGGCCTGGTTGGGCGGAAAGCTTATCGCCCCGACGCGAGCATGGCCGCCGCCGCCGTAGCGCTCGCAGATCTGCGCCAGATTGACCATCTTCGCCGGATTGGCTTTAGTCCAGGGATTGGAGCCCACCGAGACCTTTGTGCGGAAGCTGGAACTGGACAAGCCTATGGAGTAAGTGGCCTGGGGATGCAGGTAGTAGGGAATGAACTTGTTGTAGCCCTCCTGCGGCTGGTCGGTGATGTCAAAGAAGATTGTCCCGTCGCGCTCTTCCGCGCGGTTGCGGATCAATGCTATGGCCTGCTGGTGGCGTTCGAGCAAGGGCGGCAGGAAGCCCGCCACAAAGGGCTGGCTCAACACCTCGGCGAGCGGCATCTCGGTGAGCAGCGGGATGAGCCGCGGAATAAAAGACGGGTCTTGAGTGGACTCGATGATGAGCGTCAGCTTCATCGCCGGAGCGGCCATCTCGACGGCGGCCTCGGGGCTCTCGTACTTCGCTCCATCGACGATATTGGCCCAGTGAATCAGCTCGGCGACGGGCGCGGTGTTGAACCCAAATCGCGTGGCTCCGATGTGCGCCAGAAAGCTCGTGCAGGAGGTGTAGTCGGGATCGAAGAACTTGCGTCCTCCGCAGGCCGGGTCCTCCTGGCAGGCTTTGAAGTGCTGCTGATCCTCGGGGGTGAGAAACGCCGACAGGTGATGGTCGAACCACCAGGTGATCCTGGGCGAGGCCGAATACTTGAAGTCGACGATGGCGTTTTCGTCGCCCGAAAACTCGCTCTCGTCAAAAAGCGCGCCCGCACGATGCACCAGGCCGTGATATTCGTAGGTGGCGTCAGGCGTGACGCACTCGCGGTGGAAGCGTGTGAAGAGCGAGGCCGAACAGGCTCCGTCAAAGCATTTGTCATGATAGAAGACGCGTACAAGCAAAACCTGCCGTCCCTCTGCGCCGGATTAACGAACAACCGGAACTGTTTAGCATCAAGGGAATGACTCGTTGTGTCAAGCAAGGACCGTTTTTGGGCAAGATTTCTGGGGATGCATTGTCCGTTTTTGAACGGTTGGGTTCGATTCTGGACAACAAGTAAGAATGAGCTGTCATCGTTTCAGAATTAAGTTGTTTGCATTCAACGCCGAACCGCTCTTGTGGTTTGGCCGCGCTCCTGCATACTCCATCAACGACTTCAATTGCGCGATAGCCGGGGGATTCGATGCTCAGTTTGTTGCAGGATTTGCGTTACGCGGTACGACAGTTGCGGCAGTCCCCGGGCTTCACCGTGGCCGCGGTGATTTCGCTGGCCATCGGCATCGGCGCCAACACTTCCGGCTTCAGCATCATGGACGCGCTGATTCTGCGCCCCTTGGCGGTGCCCGATCTGGATCGCGTGATGACCGTGCGCGAGGCACAGAACCATGGCGACGATCTGAAGCTGGCTGCGGCGGCCAACTTCGAGGACTGGCAGCAACAGAGCCACAGCTTTGAAGAGATGGCTTTTCAGCGAAGCGCATCGCTGAGTCTGACCGGAGCCGGGGACGCGGCCAGCGTCACGGCCGTCTACGTCTCGCCCAATTTCTTCTCGGTCTTGCGCAGCGATGCGCTGGCTGGCCGTCTTTTTAACTCCGGCGAGGCACAGCCGGGCCGCAGCAACGTGGTGGTGCTGAACTACTACTTCTGGAAGCAGCAATTCAACTCGGACCCCGGCGTGGTGGGCCGTCAGATTGTGCTCGACCAGCACAACTATACCGTGATCGGCGTGCTTCCGAAGACAATGCAATATCTCGGCTATGCGGATCTCTTCATCCCCTTTGCGCCGGATGCGGCCGGGCGCGCCGATCGAACTACACATGATGCGATGGTGATTGGGAGATTGCGCCCAGGGGTGACGCAGGAGCAGGCCCAGGCCGAAATCGGCGTCATAGCCGAGGGACTGGCCCGGGCTTATCCGGCGACCAACCAGGGCTGGTCGGTCAGGCTCGAGCCTCTGCTGCGCTCGATCAATGGCGATAAGACGCCGCAATACTTTCACCTGATGCAGGGTGCAACGCTCTTCGTGCTGCTGGTGGTCTGCCTGAACATCGCCAATCTGCAACTGGCCCGAGGCGTTCAGCGGCGACCGGAACTGGCCATGCGGATCGCATTGGGAGCCAGCCGCTGGCGCATACTGCGGCAGTTGCTGACTGAGAACATTTTATTGGGAGTGCTGGGGGCGGCTGGCGGGGTTTTGGTGGCGCTGGTGGACTTGCACATGGTGCTGCTTTCGATGCCCGACGTGATGGCGCGGCGGCTGGCCGGCTGGTCGACCATCTCGCTCAACGGCCACGCGCTGGCCTATTCGCTGCTGCTGGCCGTGGGTGCCGGCGTGGTCTGCGGCCTGACGCCCGCGCTCGATGCGCTGCGCATCAACCTCGCGGGACAATTGAAGTCCGGCTCACGCTCGCTGGCAGGGGCGGTGCGCGGACGGTGGGTTCGCAACGCTTTTGCCGTGGCCCAAATCGCGCTGGCCATGGCGCTGGTGGTTGGCGCTGCGCTGATGGCCAAAGGCATGGGATCGATGCTACATGCGGCCGATCGCTACAACCCCGGCCAAACGCTGATCTTCGACGTGCATCTGCCGGCGGCCCGCTACGACACGCCGGAGAAGCGCGCCGCATGGCAGAGCGCTGCGCTGGATAAGTTGCGCGCCCTGCCCGGCGTGAAAAGCGCTGAGACAACCACGGGGCTGCCACTGATCGACGATGCGCCCCAGGAAGATTGCCAGATCGAGAATAAGCCTCTGCCGCCGGGCAGCTTCCGCAGCACACTGCATGTGGTCGTGAGCGCCGGCTACTTCTCCGTATTTCATGTCGGGTTGATCTCTGGACGGTTCTTCTCGCCCAGCGACGACTTGCATTCGACGCCGGTTGCTGTCGTCAGCCGGGGATTTGCCGAGCGGTACCTTCCCGGCGAAAACCCGCTCGGGCGGCGCGTCCACATGGGCGCGGGAGATGGCGCGTGGCTAACCATCGTCGGCGTAAGCGAAGAGACCAAGTTCTCGTATTGGGATGAGAGCGAAAAGGTCGCGGTCTATCAGAGCCGGGCGCAACTTTCTCCCGCCGATACAACCTATGCCGTGGTCGGTGAGGGCGATCCGATTGCGCTGGCTCCGGCTGCACGGAAGGCGCTTGCTCAGCTGGATCCAGCTTTGCCGCTGGACGCCGTGCAGAACTACGAGCAGCGCATCGGTGACGAGTTGATCGGGCTGAAATACGTTGCCGATGGATTGAACAAAGATGGCGGAATCGCGCTGCTGCTGGCCGCGATAGGCATCTTCGCCGTGATGGCCAATTTGGTGGTCGAGCGGACGAGCGAGATCGGCGTGCGGCTGGCGATGGGCGCGCGCCGTCAGGACATTCTGAGTATCATTCTGCGCAGGGCGGCCTGGCTGACCGGAGTGGGCGTGAGCATCGGGCTGCTGCTGGCCTTTGCGCTGGCCCACGGCGCGGCCAGCCTGCTCTATGGCGTGCACCCCGGCGATCCCGCCGTCTTTGCCGGCATCACTCTGGCCATCGTGTTGGTTTCTCTGGGTTCAAGCTGGCTGCCGGCGCGTCGCGCCTCGCGGATCGATCCCATGGTGGCTCTGCGAGACGAGTAAGTTGATGAAGGCTTGTATCCCTGGTGGGATCAGACTTATTGAGCCTGCCGGTGTCGCTTGTAATACGACATAACACAATATATTATGTGTGATCTGGTCCGCGGCCTCGGTCAGAGACCTTCACGACGTCGTCGACTACATTCACGGTGAAAGCGCTCGAGGGACTGTCATTATCCGCCGTAGGTTCCTGGACACCGTGCAGAGGATAGGGCAGATGCTTTATTCCGGGCGCACAGGGCGCGTTGAGGGAACCCGCGAGGCTGTGGTACCTCTGGCGCCTTACATTGTGGTCCATCAGGTTTCCTCACAGGCGGTTGAAATTCTGGGAATCTGGCACGGCGCTCGCCAGTGGCCTGAGTCTTTCTAGCCCGAAACTGCCCGAACAGCAACCGCGTGGAGTATCGTTCGATCAGAACCATTCAACGCATCGATCCCAAATTTCACAGGAGACTCCATGCATTCCGCGGACCCGGAGACTCGGCCCCCGCTGCCGGAAGCACCGCCAGCTGGGACCGGGAGTTTTGAAGTTCGACCCGAAACTCCGGCCTTTGAGGCCCGTGAGGTTCACGATCTTTATTGGGTTCTTGCAGGCAGCCAAGGCCTGCGCGCAGGCTGGTCTCTGGCAATCTTCGCAGTACTCTATCGCCTTTTTTCAGGCGTAGTCGGCCTAGTCGTCTCAGGTCTCGTTCCAACAATCTCGGAGTTTGAATTCTCACCCAGATTCGCGCTGATTGGAGAGATGATTCCGCTGCTGGCGCTCGTGGGGGCGCTCGCGGTGCTGGCTCAGGTAGAACACCGCAAGATTCTCAATTACAACCTTGCCGGGCCCCGGCCTGCGGCAAGTTTTTTTGAGGGCGCAGCGGCGGGTTTTGCCGCACTCTCAGTGCTCGTGGGGGTTTTGGCGCTGGGCGGCTGGCTGCACTTTGGCGCGGTTGGTCTCTCAGGAAAGCGGATCATGCTCTATGCGGCCGCCTGGGGCGCGGTCTTTCTGCTCGTGGGTCTCTTTGAAGAAGGCACCTTTCGCTGTTACCTGCAATTCACCCTGACCCGCGGCGTCAACTTCTGGTGGGCGCTGGCGATTGTGGCCGCACTGTGCCTGGACCTGCTGCTGCGAGCGATGGGCAACCCAGCGGGCATTCTCGGCGCGCTCTGGCTGCGGGTAATGCCGGGCTCTGGGGGCAACGGTGTTTACGGTGTGTATGCCGTCGCCCTGCTGGGACTGGTTCCCTGCCTCATGCTCTACCTGAAAGAAGCCCAGGGCGCGGGGTTCTGGCAAGCAGCTTGGGTGACCTCGACTTTCTTCGGCTATATTCACACCAGCAACTCCGGCGAAAACTGGATTGGAATCTTTTCCGCGGCATTCATCGGCTTTGTCTTTTGCGTGAGCGTGCGGGTGACCGGCTCGGCGTGGTGGGCCATCGGCTGCCACACGGCCTGGGATTGGGCGGAGACTTACTTCTATGGCACAGCCGACAGCGGCATTCAAGCAAGAGGACACTTTTTGAGCACCAGCCCCGCCGGCAACACGCTATGGAGCGGCGGTGCCGACGGGCCTGAAGGCAGCCTGCTGGTGCTGGCGGCGATTATGTTGCTGCTCGCGGCGCTGTTAGCGATTCACGGGCGTCGGAGGTCGGGTGCCCGATCCATCCGCAGCTTCATCGCGGATGGGTGGGAGTCGACGAACCCACACCGGCCTCGCTCATGAGGAGATGAATCATATGCGGCTCTGGCTCAATCGCACCGGCGAAGTCTCAATGCGCGAGCAGTTGGTCACGCAGGTTGTGCTCGGCATTCTCTGCCAGGAACTGTTGCCCAACCAGAGGCTGCCCAGCACGCGCGAACTTGCGCGCCGCTTCGGAATTCACCCCAATACCGCCAGCACCGCTTACAAGCAACTGGAAGAGGAGGGCTGGCTTGAGTTCCGGCATGGCAGCGGCGTCTATGTGCAATCCAGTCGCCCGGCCGCGCCGCTCTCGCCCGAACTGGCCGCCGAATACGCCGTCGATCAGTTGATCGGCGATCTGGTTGCCGGTGCGCGCAAACTGGGCGTGCCGGAGTCTGTGGTGCGTGAGAGGTTGCAACGCTGGCTGGCTCTGACGCCGCCATCGCGCTGGCTGGTGATTGACCCCGACCCGGAGCTGCGACGCGTCGTGATTCACGAGATGGAGCAGGCGCTGTCGCTGCCTGTCGCAGGTTGCGCTCCCGAAGAGTGCGCCGAGCCTCGCTTGCTCAAAGGCTCGATGCCGGTGACCGTGCCCAGCAAGGCCGAGATGGTGCGCAAGCTGCTGCCCGCCGGAACCGAGCTCAACGTGCTGCAAGTGCATCCGGTCTCGCTTGAACTGATGGCCCACTTGCAGCGCTACATGCCCGAACACGCAGGAGAACTGGTGGGCATCGCCTCACGCTGGAAGGAGTTCCAACGCATCGCCCAAACTTTGCTGATCGCCGCCGGACTCTCGCCCGAGAGCCTGCTGGTGCGCGATGCCACCGAGGCGGGTTGGAAGCGCGGACTCGAGACCACATCCGGCGTAGTCTGCGATGCGGTCACTGCGCTGGAACTGCCCGAGGGCGCCTTCCCGCTGCGCTTCACGCTTCTCGACGGGCCGACCTTGGCCGGGCTGCGCCAGCAGGAAGAGCGCGTCGCGGCCTCTGCTTAGAGCATTTTCAAGGAGAACATAAGAAGATGGGTGCCCCACCCTCGCCGCGTATTTGTTTTTGCGGCTGGGGTGGGATACCACGACGCTCACACGACGGCAACGGTGAAAATGCTTCAGCAACTGTGACACTTGCGAAAGTGTCCCAATCGCTTCCCCGCCCCGTGCGACTTACGCCTAATATCGGTCCTTGTAAGCCAAACAAGGAGATTTCGATGAACCGTCCGATGATACAAGCCATTCTATTCTTCAGCCTCAGCCCCCTACTCGCGGCGCAGCAGACGTCGCAAGCCGCCTCAACCTATCCCACACCGCAGCCCGCCCAAGCCCTCCAAATCACGGGTTCTCTGCAACTCACTCAAGCCCCGCAAGAGCCGGTAGAAGAGCATCCGCTTACCGCCGCCGATCTCGATCGCGGCCAGATTCTCAAAAATGCCCGGACCATCTGCATCCTTTCGGATACCGACTTTCTCTCCTCCGCCACCCTCTCCAGGGCTCTGCTGAACCAAAAGGAATGGGAGAAGCTGGGCCTGTCGATCGTCGAAGGTCCGAGTTACGTCGATCCGCACACCACCAAGCCGCGCCCCGCCGAACTGCAACTCCAGATCGACCGGGTCGTCTTCACGCATATCCACACCTACGTCCTCACGGACAGGGCGACGGGCGTCGTTCTAGCCTCGGGCAGGGTCAGGGCCTTCGACGGAGTGGTTGCCTCCGGCCCCATGGCCGAGCAGATCGTGAAGATCCTCTCCGCAGCGCGGCTGCCTGCGCAGGCTGCGAGTGGCGATTGAGGGTTGTGGATTCCCAAGGTCCGAGAATCCGGACCTGGGGCACCCGAAGCCTCTATAGTTTGGGCACGACAATCTCTTCGAGGTATTGGCGCAGTTTATCGCGGTGTTGCTCGCGGTATGCGGCATAGTCCTGAACGATTCCCTGGTCGGCAGCGGAGATCAGAATGTAGGCCTCGACCAGTCCAGACTCCTTGAGTTTCAGTAGCATGGCAAGATTAGGGTCGAGATTCTTGACCTTCTTATCTTTGACCAACTGCTGCAAAGCCTCCGCCACCAGATCGAGCC
>JBEKCA010000010.1:0-68606 GCA_050015115.1 Occallatibacter sp. | reverse complement strand
ACCAACCTTGGAAATCGATCAAACCGATTTCCACATTCCCACCGTCACGACGACTACGACGAGATGAATTGATCTCTCAAAACCAAAACCTAAGGGCTACGCATTCTGAGGGCAAGGTCATTTCTTGCAATGACCCGGGCAACAATTTCGGCAATTGCGGCATCTGATAAAGAACCGTTGTAGTGAACGGTTGGGCCGATTCCCAACTTTGCCCTTTTCCCCAAACATCTTCTGAGACAAGCCTCAGTTTGATTCTTCCCGGTGCGATGAATTCAAGCTCTGAAAAACTATTGGCCTCCGAAATCGATTCGCTCCCGACTGATTCCCCAGATCTAGCCGGATCGGTTTTTGGGGGCGGCGGTGAGATGGGTGCGCTGATGCGCGCATTTGACTGGTCGCGAACCGCGGTGGGTCCAGTGGACCGATGGCCCCAGAGCCTGCGTACGTCTGTCAGCACCTGCCTGAACTCCCGTTTTGCCATTGTCTTCTGGTGGGGCCCGGAGATGGTGACGTTCTACAACGACGCCTACGCGCCCATCCTCGGCACCCACCACCCCACAGCTCTCGGTCGCCCAGCCCGTCAGGTGTGGCCGGAGATTTGGGAGATCGTCGGGCCGATGCTCAATGGTGTGCTCGAACGCGGAGAAGCTACCTACAGCGACGATCTTCTCCTCCTGCTGCATCGCAACGGCTATCAGGAGGAATGCTACTTCACTTTTTCCTATAGTCCCATTCGCGATGAAAGCGGCGGTGTAAGCGGCATTTTCACTCCGGTCTTTGAAACCACCGGGCGAGTGATTGGCGAGCGCCGCCTGCGCACTTCGCGTGATCTCGCAGACGCCCGCGCCGCCAGCAGTTTCTCCAGCGTTCAGGAGGCCTGCCAGACGGCCATCCGCGTCCTCGCCCAAAACAGTCAGGATCTCCCATTCGCCGCTATCTACCTCTTTGACAAATCGGAGACTTCGGCAACCCTTGTCGCGTCGACTGGCGAAGAACCCCGCGCCAGCCGAGGCGCAGAGCCCGGCGCGACCCTGCTCCCGAATCGTCTTTCACAAACTAGAACTGACTCATCGTGGATTCCGCTCGCCCGGCTTGCGCGCGGAGAAAGCTGCGACATCGACCTTCAATCATTTGCTCTCGATGGGTTGCCCACCGCCCCTTGGGGCATCCCGCCGGTAGAAGCCATCGCTGTTCCCATGCGCCAGAAAGGCAAAGATTTCCCTACTGGATTTCTTCTTGCCGGAGTTAATCCCCGCAAGCGCGTCAGCGAAGAGTTCCGCTCTTTCTGCCGTATCGTTGCCGACCAGATTGGCAACACGATCCGCGAAGTCGAGGCCTTTGAGCAGGAACGCCGGCGCGCCGAGGAGCTTGCTGCGCTTGATCATGCCAAGACGCTCTTCTTCAGTAATGTCAGCCATGAATTTCGCACGCCCTTGACGCTCATGCTGGGACCGCTTGAAGAAGTCCTGCCGGAGGCGCGTGAACGGCTCAGTCCAACTGCTCTGGAGCAACTGACTCATGCTCGCCGGAACGCGCTGCGGTTGCTGAAACTGGTGAATACGCTGTTGGACTTCTCCCGCATCGAAGCCGGGCGCGTGTCGGCGGTTTTTGAACCCGTGGATCTCTGTAGCCTCACCTCGGAGATGGCCAACGCATTCCGTTTCGCGATTGAAAAGGCCGGTCTTCGCTACACGGTCGCTTGCGCTCCGCTGGACGAACTCGTCTACATTGATCGAGAGATGTGGGAGAAGATCGTTCTCAATCTTCTCTCCAATGCCTTCAAGTTTACTTTCGATGGGGAAATAGATTTGACGCTGAAGCAGTCGGGCCGTTCGATTGAGCTGACTGTTCGAGATACCGGGGTCGGCATCGCTAAAGATGATTGTCAGCGCATTTTCGAGCGATTTCACCGCATCGAAAACACCCGCTCCCGCACCTACGAGGGTACCGGGATCGGATTATCTCTCGTTCAGGAATTGGCGCGGTTGCATAGCGGAACCGTGGGCGTGGAAAGCGCTCCGGGGCAGGGAAGCACATTCACCGTCACAATTCCCCTCGGCACCGCGCATCTGCCTGTCGACCGCCTCCGCACAGGCGGTAGTGTTGTTTCAACCGCTCTGGGTGCGGAAGCGTATATCGAGGAGGCCCAACGCTGGCTTCCCCAGGAATCCGGTTCTGGCACCGACGAATTTCTTCTGCTCAATCTGCCTGCCGCTGTGAGCGCATCCGAAGAGACTGGCTCCGCCAACAGAAAATGCATCGTGATTGCCGACGATAACTCCGACATGCGGGGCTATCTTACGCATCTTCTGCGCGACGAATACGACGTCCACGCTGTGGCCGATGGCATCGAGGCGGTCGAAGCCACTCGTCGTCTGCGGCCCGCACTGGTGCTCACCGACGTCATGATGCCGAGCCTTGACGGCTTTGGCGTTCTGAGCGCCATCCGCAGCGAACCTGCGCTGAGTGGCACCCCAGTGATTCTGCTATCGGCCCGCGCCGGAGAGGAATCTCGGGTGGAGGGCTTGCACGCGGGGGCTGACGACTATATGGTCAAGCCATTCACCGCGCGCGAATTGAAGGCTCGTATCGCCACGCACGTGAAGCTGGCGAAGCTTCGGCGGCAAACTGAGCGGGAGCGCCGGCTCTATGACACGATCCTGTCCAACACGCCCGATCTCGCCTATGTCTTCGATCTGGACCATCGCTTTATTTATGCCAACAAGGCTCTGCTGAGCATGTGGGGCCGCACCTGGAAAGAGTCCATCGGTAAAAACTGCCTGGAGATCGGCTATGAGCCCTGGCACGCCGCCATGCACGACGTTGAAATCGAGCAGGTGATTGCGACCAAAGAGCCGATCCGCGGCGAGGTCCCATTTACCGGCACCAATGGCCGGCGCGTCTACGACTATATCTTCGTGCCGGTGCTCGGGCCCGAGGGTGATGTCGAGGCCATCGCCGGCACCACGCGCGACGTTACCGAGCGCGTCAATGCCGAGGACGCTCTGCGCAGGAGCGAAGAGAGGTTGCGCGCCTTCGTCAGGGCTACCTCCGATGTAGTTTATCGCATGAGTCCGGACTGGAGTGAAATGCGTCAGCTAGCCGGGAAGGACTTCGTCGCGGACACAGCCGAAGCCGATCGCGACTGGCTGTCGAAATATATTCATCCGGACGACCAGCCGCGATTGACTAAAACGATCGCCGAAGCCATTCGCTCCAGAGGCATCTTCGAGCTTGAGCATCGTGTGCTTCGTCTTGATGGCACTCTCGGATGGACTGCCTCCCGCGCCGTTCCCCTGCTCTCACCAGACGGCGAGATTCTCGAATGGTTCGGCACTGCGGCTGACGTGACTGAGCGCAAAAAGTCAGAGGAAGCTCTCCGCCGAACCGAGAAGCTCGCTGCCGCCGGCCGCCTCGCCGCCACTGTCGCGCACGAGATCAACAACCCGCTGGCAGCCGTTACCAATTTGCTTTACCTTGCCAGAAATTCCTCCGACCCCGCCATGATCCAGAGTTGGCTGGCCACCGCTGACGAAGAACTCAGCCGGATCTCCCATCTGACCAATCAGACGCTTGGCTTTTATCGTCAGACCGAGGGCGTTCGAAGCATCCGCGTCGGAGCCACGCTGACTTCGCTGCTGGCCGTTTTCACTTTTGCGGCGCGCAACCGGAAGATCGTCATCGAACCTGAAATCAAAGACGATCCAGAGATTATGGCGGCCGGGGGTGAAATTCGCCAGTTAATTGCCAACCTCATCAGCAATGCCATCGACGCGGTTGAAAACGGCGGGCGCATTCGGATTCGCATATCGGCAACGACTGTTTGGCGCGATGGTTTCAGGCGCGAAGGTTCCCGCGGTGTGCGGCTCACCGTTGCCGATAATGGCGGCGGTATCTCGCCCGCGATCCGTGCCCAGATCTTTGATCCGTTCTTCACCTCCAAGCAGGATGTCGGGACCGGTCTTGGACTCTGGGTCTCGAAGAACATCGTCGAAAAACACCGGGGAACCATTCGCGTGAAAAGCTCTCCTGTTCCCGCTCAAAGCTGGACGGTCTTTTCCGTATGCCTGCCGGCGCTCGGCTACGTACCGGGACCAGTCGCCGTCGACCCTGACTTCACTGGGCATCCTCGCACAGCGGGCGGGAATCCAAGCAGTAAATAGAGGTGTGCCATGGCGCGTCCGTACTGGACAGGTCAGATTCAAATCTCGCTGGTGTCTTTTGGCGTCAGCTTCTATGTGGCGACAGAGAGCAAGAGTCAAATCAGCTTTCACCAAATCAGCCGGTCAACCGGTGAACGCGTGAGGCATCAGAAGGTTCTTGAAAGCGCAATCAATGAGCGCAGCAATGAGGCTGCCGAGGCCGTCCAGAAGGAAGAAATCGTCAAGGGATACGAATACGATAAGGGAAAATATGTGATCATCGAGCCCAGCGAATTGGACAATCTGCGCGTTCCATCCAAACACGTGATTGCGGTCGATCAATTTATTGACCAGGCCGAACTCGCTCCTGAATACGTCGAGAAGCCTTACTTCGTCATGCCGGAGAATGACGCGCAGAACGAGACCTTCGCCGTCGTCCGTCAAGCCCTGATCAATACGGGGAAGGTCGCCATCGGCAAAGTTTCATTCACAGGTCGAGAAAATGTCGTTGCCATCGCTCCAGCAGAAAGCAGAGGGATGATGGCTTGCACGCTTCGGTATCAGAGCGAACTGCGCGACCAGAAGGACTACTTCCGCGACATCAAGGAAGTAGAGGTCAGAGAGGATGAGCTGGATTTGGCAGAGTCTCTGATCAAGAAGCGAACGGCTAAATTCGATCCGGGCAAGTTCGTGGATGGGTACGAGGTGGCGGTCAAGGAACTGGTCGATGCTAAGATCAACCACTTGCCCATACCCAAGGATGAAGCGCCTGCGCAGCGTACAGGAAAGGTCATCAATCTCATGGACGCCCTTCGCAAGAGCCTCGCCAATGATCGCGCTGCCGG
The DNA here is from genome assembly GCA_050015115.1 of Occallatibacter sp. Lineage (GTDB taxonomy): Bacteria > Acidobacteriota > Terriglobia > Terriglobales > Acidobacteriaceae > Telmatobacter. The sequence continues at coordinate 63,619 of JBEKCA010000010.1, read as the reverse complement.
GAAGGTACTGAAGAAGCCGGTGGTCAGCGAGAAGGAACCGGCGCGCAGAGGCATCGGCTTGGTTAAGCCAACAAAGGCAACAGCCAGACGAAAATCAGCGTAGGCGACCCGCGTCTGAGGCGCAAACAAAAGGCCCTCTCCCCGGTCATCGGAGAGAGGGCCTTTTGTGGTTGGAAGGAGTATTAGTCGTCCAGATCAGCTTTCACGACGTGGGCCTTGCTCTTGAAGTCGCTGGCCGGACGGACCTTCCTTTCGCCCGGGAACGGGACTTTGTAGCCGGTGGCCTCGTACCAGATCATGTGATTGACGAGGTCCGGATCTTCGGAGTCCGGCTTCTGGTACCTGCCGGCGAAGACCTCGGTCTTCATCTTTGCCCAGCCAACTGCAAGAGCCTTGACTGCGGGGCTGACTTGCAGAGACGAGGTCGTAGTGGTGCTGCAGGTGTTGAAGCCAGGGGTGATGTTCGTGGGAGCCGTATAGCCCGAAACGCCGTAGCACAGCGGCACGCCGTTAGGAACGTGCGCCCAGGGCAGGAAATTGTTCGTCGGCGGATTGTCGATGAAGATTTCGCTCATCGGCGAGGCCACCAAGTCGTTCTGGTTCATGGGCGTGATGCCGAGGATCTGCTCGATCGTGCGGGTCATGTTGACCTGCGTGTAGAAGGTGCTGTCTGCGACGACGCCGGCGCCGGTGCCATCGGAGTTGACCTGCTGCTTGACGTAGGGACTGACGATATAGCCCGGGCTGCGGTGACCGTCAACGTGGTCGACGCCTGTCTGCGCGTCGTCTTCCTCGACGAAGATCGCCGAATCTCTCCAGATCGGGCTGTGGCTGATGGCATCGATGAAGCGGCCAAGGGCCAAGTCGTTATCCGCTTGCATAGCTGCATTGTTCGGCGGGCCACCGGTGTGATCGGAGCTGATCCACATGAACTCTAACTGCGGCACCTTGCCGGCTGCGACGTCGTGGTTGAAATCCTGCTGCCAGACGTCGAAACGGTACTGGTCAGGAATGCCCAGGTCGAATTGCGGATACTTTTGATATGTGTCCTTGTACAGGATCGGGAGCGGGGTGTACGAGCTGACCGTATTGAAGTACTGGAGTTGCGATTCGTTGCCAGCTTCGTACTCCAGCGTGTCGTTATAGAACTGGCTCCAACTCGGTTCGCAGCTCGTGGAATAAACAAACGGCAATGGAGTGGGAGGATTGGTGCCGGTATAGACATTGCTCGGGGTGCAGCCCGGCACGGTGAACGTGTTGTACTCGACGTACTCGCCGTAGTTCTTCACACGAACGCCGGCTTTTTCCGCCGCATCCCACAGGTGGCCCTTGTTCTGGTACGCAATCGCATCGCCGCCGTTGGAGGGGTAGTCGCGGAGCCAGTCAGGCGACTGAATGTCGTCGGAGTAAGGCGCCATCGCCTGAACAATCCAGTTGTGACCGTCGGCCGACTGCCGGCTCGGGTCGTAGAAGTTGTCGAAGAGTGGGAAGCGCTGCACCAGTTCGTGCGCGTTGGCCGTTACCTTGGGATACGGCGTGTAAGCCGAGTCGTCGCCGAAAACCGCCAGCTTAGGATCGCCGTTGCCGCCGGTGACGTCACCAAGGATCTGGTCGTAGGTGCGGTTTTCACGAATGATCACGAAGACGTGCTTGATCTTCGAAGGATCGCCGATATGCTTGGGGATTGCTGCCGCCTTGACCCAGGTGTTGCCGCCCGAGGCGCCTTCGATATTCTCCGCCAGATCCCAGTGGTTGTTCAACTTGACCTGGTGCGTCAATGTCGCCAGTTCCGAATTGCTCGGGACGGGAACGATGCTGACTGTGCCAAGGTCCTGGTGAGTTTCCAGGGCATTCACACCAAATTCGCTTGTGGTCGAGGCAGCTGTGATCGGCGCACCGGACACGTCGATCCCGTTGAAGTAGGTGTTAGCCGGTGTGGGGTTGCCCGTCGTTCCCCAGCCCTTGTCGTTGGCAACCAGCAGCTGGCCATTCGCCGAGTCCAAAACAACCGAGGCCGGTGCATAGCCTACCGGGATCAGGCCCTTGACCGGATTTCCCCACCAGTTGTTGAGATCAATCACAGCGACGGCGTTGGCGTTGTAGAGCGCGACGTAGGCGATGTTCTTGCTGGCATCGACCGCAATCGAGTTCGGACCCGCGCCGTAGGCCGGTGTAAACTCGCCCGGCACGCCGATCGGCAGCCCAAGATCGATCGTACCGACCACGTGGTTGTCCTTCACGTCGATCACCGAGATGGTGTCGTCGTAGGTATTGGCGACCAGCAGATTATCGCCCCAGAAGGCCATCCCCGTCGGGTGGTGGCCAACTTTGATATCGCCGGTAACCGAGAATTCTCCGTTCTTGATGTTCACAATCGAAATGGTGCCCTTGACTACGCTGCCGGTCGGATATTCGGCTACGACCGGGGTGCCGTTGGAGTATTCCTGGAAGTCCTTGGCGGTAGCAATCCGTCCGGCCTCGTTCGAGACGTAGGCGGTCTTGCCGTCCGGCGAGAGGATGACGCTGTGCGGAACGTTGCCGACGCGGATCTCGGCACTCTTGGCCGGCGTCGCGCCAAGGGTGATCTTGGCCAAAGTGTCATTGTTGTCCAGCACCACGTACGCGGCGCTGCCATCTGACGAAACCGCGATGCCTGTCGGATAGGAAGTGAACGCCTGATCAGAGAAGATAGAAACTGAGTAGCCGCAGGGAATATTGAAACTGCCTGTGGTTCCCGATGGGCTGGTGCCTTTGGGAGGAAGAGCCGTCTGAACCACCGCCGGATTCGTGCCAAAGCAGGTGACGTTGGTCAACTTGCCCGTGGCGTCGATGGCGATCGGAACCTGGACGTTGGCGAAATTGGTGAGCGTGCCATCGGCGGCAACGCTGGCCACGGCAACGTAGGACAACCCGTAATCGCCATCCTGGCTGAAGAGAAGGTACTTGCCATCGGCGGTGTACGTGATGCCGGTAGAGCTGCCGCCCTGTCCTTTAGTCGGGTTAAAGGTCTGCACCACGGCACCGTTCTTGGTGTTGAAGACCGTGACGACTTGCGGGGCGCCCATCTGTAGCACGGCTGCGGTGTTATTGCCGGTGGGATTCAGGGCAATGGCCTTGGCGCGGGTCCGGATGCCGAGATTGACCTGGGTGCCGGCGGGGGCAAGGATTGTGCCGTCGCTGGCGACAAAAGTGCCGTTCGTCTGCGGGCCAACCTGATAGGTCGGGAAGGGAACGGACTGTGCGAGCGCCGAAACGCCCAGCCCTGCGGTGAGCAGGCCGGCAACCAGGCCCACCCGGTTGGTTAGAGAGTATTTTCGCGACATTGTTTTTTCTCCTTGGGGTTTTTCATCATGGTGCCCGGAATCGGCCATGCAACTTGAGCTCGGGGAACTGGACATGAAACAAGCGGATGCTTTCTCTTCGATTGCAGGAGATGGCGTGCCGGGAGAGCAGCGCCAACGGACCCAAGTCTAGGTCCGCAAAAGGACGCCAGCATGACGCGAAAATTACAGTTTTGTCATTCCGTTACGGTGGTGTGAATAAGCAGTAAGGCAGTCTTAGCGGACAAGGATCGCATCCTCTCTGAGAACCGCAACATCGCCGGTTACCGGCGATGCTGACGGTTTTGGCCTTCGACAAATCGCTGGTTCCACGGGGATCGATATTTGATCGAACCTTAACAAAGGTGTGATCCGTATATAACAAAACCGGATTACAAAAATGTCATTGAACGGATTCGAGGCGTCCTTAGAAGTTGCGCGATTGCGCGGACGCTATTGAGCGGGATCGAATCTCGCGCAACAAGTACTGTTTGAAAACCCACTGCGGGATATGCCGACGAGGTTCCCCTTCCGCAGCCGGGAACTTGCGTATCTGAGTTACTCGCAAAACCGTCATTGCGTCAGATTTTGAAATGCCAGGGCACGACTTCAGTCGTGCCGCACATGGCCAGAATGGATTGCGGCTTTAATCCCTGCGGAATTGCAAATTGCAGAAAACAAATGAAGGCAGGGGCTAATGCCCAGCATTTCTTTGTCACTCTTTCGGCACGACTAAAGTCATGCCCTGACACGATCTGCAACCACAACTGAATCTTGCACGAGACTCATGTATTTCCAACCGTCACAACTTGAACCTCAGAATTGCGATTCCGATGCACGCACGAATTGACTCGGAGTCTCCCCATTCGCCCTGGTAACCGTTGTTTCCTTTGGGAGAGCCCATGCAACACAAGAAAATGCCATTTCCCTTCGCTGGAAGTTCCGCCGTGTTTCAATACCTTCGCGTTTTGATTGCACTCAGCGCGTTGTGTTTCCTTTGCAGCCTCTGCGCCGCGCAGGTCGATCGCAGTGGATTAACGGGCACAGTCACCGATGCTTCGGGAAGCGTGCTGGGGCAGACACGCATCATTGCCGTGCAGAACTCGACGCAGTTGCGGCGAGAGACAGCGTCGTACTCCGATGGGAGATACGATATCGCCGAACTTCCGGTGGGCAGTTATACCATCACATTCGATCATTCCGGATTCAAGACTCTGACGTTTGTGGATGTGCAGCAGGTGATTGGAAGAACGCGCACGCTCAATGCGACATTGCTGGTAGCGGGTGGCGAGGAGAGGGTGGAGGTCTCGGCCAGTTCGGCGCTGATGGATCGCAGCACCAGCGCGGTGACCGGCCTGATCGAGAGAACTCAGGCGGATGAATTGCCGCTCAATGGCCGTGATTGGTCGGAGCTGACAGCCTTCGTCCCCGGCGCAATCGACACCGGCGGCAGCAACCAGCGATCGGTGCGGTTCGCCGGACGGGGTCTCGATGACAGCAACTTTACCTTTGATGGCGTCGACGCCACCAACATCGTGAATCAGACGCAACGCGCCTGGGTGCGGCTCTCCATTCCAATGGACGCGATCCAGGAGTTCCGCGTCGACACGCTGATGGCAACCGCCGAAGAAGGTGCGACCGGCGGCGCTCAATTGAACGTGACTTCGCCCTCGGGCAGCAACCGCTTCCATGGACGCCTCTTCGAGTTTGTGCGCAACGATCTTTTTGACGCGCCGCTGCCTGCATGGGGCACCCCGCAGGTCTGGACCCCGAGCCTCAATGAAACAGCCGAACCCCGGCAGCCGCTTCGCCTGAATCAATTCGGCGGCTCGCTGGGCGGCCCCATCGTGCGCGATAAGACGTTTTTCTTCCTTGCTTCTGAAGCCTACCGGCAGAACTGGGGCTACCCGGCAAGCGGCGACGTGCCGAGCGAGGCGCTCGCTGCAACGGTTCCGAGCACCTCGCCGGTGTATGCAATCATCCAGGGATTTCCTGGAGCAGGCGCGAAGACAACCGAGTACGCCACCAGCGACCCGAACACCAATATTGTGATCTGCAACTGTGCGCAGGTGGTGAACGAAAACTCGTTCATGCTGCGGCTCGACCAGCGATTCTCGGCGAAGACCACCGGCTTTTTGCGCTTCAACTACGACCGGTCGGTCAATACTCAGCCGCTTTCGGCCGCCGCGACCGACTTGCAGCAGAAGGTCTCCGCGCCGGTCAATGGCGTGCTGGAGTTGCTGCATATTTTCAATGCTCACCTGGTGAACGAGGCTCATGCAGGTTTCAATCGCTCCACCAACAACCAGTACAACAATAGCCGCGCCGGGATCATTTACAAGATTGCGGTTCAGAACGGCATTGGACCCGGATTTGTCACTGAGAACTACGATTACACCAGCCTTTACGCGGGCAATTCGTTTTCGGTGAACGACAACCTGACCTGGAATCACGTCAGGCATACCTTCAAGGCTGGGGTGGAGTACCGCCGCATTCAAATGAACCAGGATCACCCGGAAGACGGAACCATTACGTTTTCGTCGGTGGAGAATCTGGCCGCGGACGCGGTCAGAAAAGCGAGCCTGACCGGCGCATTGCCCGTTAACGAACTGCGCAAGAACGACTACCTGCTTTTTGCGCAGGACGAGTTCAAATGGCGGTCGAATCTCACTCTGAATCTGGGGCTGCGCTACACCATTTTCGGTCTTTTCGACGAGAATAACGGGCTGGCAGAACCCTTCGATTTCGCGACCTGCGGACCTCAGGGATATTGCCCCGTGGGCTCGAGCTTTGGCCAGCAGAACTTGGGCGATGTCGATCCCCGGGTGGCCTTCGCCTGGACGCCGGGAAAGAGCGCAAAGACGGTGATCCGCGGCGGATTCGGCATCTACCACGAAGACGGGCAGTTGGACGATCAGAATCTGCCCGCCGGAAACGAGGTGCCCTCTTATTCGGCAAGCAGCTCCAAGTCAACACTCTCCTACTGCTCGCTCGCAACGTGTCCGATCCAGTCCGACGCGGTGCTGACCGCCGCTGGAGCCAACGCGCTCAGCGCCGCGGGCGCAGCCTATAAGCCGAGCGCCGAGCAACGGGATCGCAAAGACTCGTATGTCGAGCAGTGGAGCCTGTCGGTGCAGCGGGAGCTGCCAGCGAGCCTGGTGGGCACGGTCTCTTATCTGGGAAGCCATGGCGTGCATTTGCTTGAGCAGGGTGAGACAAACTTATTGGCGTACAACGCGTCTACGGGCGCGTATGGTCCAGAAACGCAGTTTCCCGAATGTGCCTGGAACGCGAGTGCGCCTGCCGGCAGTTGCGCTACGGGCTTTCAGTGGCGCGGCTCGGTCGGCATGAGCGTGTACGACGGACTCTCCGTGTCGATACGGCGTCCGTTCTCGCATGGGCTCCTGGTGGCGGCCAATTACATGTGGTCGCACGAGATCGACAACGGCTCCAACGGCAGCGGAGACGGCGACGAAATCCAGCCGCAGAATCAGGCGTGCCAGGCCTGTGATCGCGCAAGCGGAGCCTGGGACGCCCGCCACGTGGTCAATGGCAACGCGGTCTATCAACTCCCCTTCGGCCACGGCAAGGCGCTGCTGAACCAAAGTGCTGTTGCCGACGCCATCGCGGGCGGATGGCAACTGACCGCGTCGGCACTGGCGCGTACCGGCTTCCCGGTGAATGTGGTCACGAGTCTGGACGGGCCGGATGGCAACCAGGCCGGCACGCAGCGTCCCAATCTGGTTCCGGGCGTTTCTCTCACTCCGCCCGGAGGCAAAACGGTTGCGGAGTGGTTCAATCCCGCCGCATTTGAAATCCCGGCCCTCAATCCAGCCGGCAATACGAGCGCGTTCGGCACCGCACCGCGCGACCTGCTCAGCGGGCCGGGAACCTGGCAGGTCGATATGAGCGCCGGCAAGACGATTCCGTTGCTGGAGCGCGCAAAGATTGAATTCCGAGCGGAGTTCTATAACGTTTTCAATCACCCTCAGTTGGGCCAGCCGGGGGCAATCTGCGAAGGTAACGGTTCAGCTACAGGTCCCACGGCCTGTGAGGCGGGGGCGGGGCTCGGCCAGATCACCAGCACGATCAACCTGAATACCGCCATCGTGTCGCCTATAACTCCTGTGGGCTCGGGAACGCCGCGCGAGATGCAGTTCGCGCTAAGGCTTGAGTTTTGAGAGCCGCGAACAGACTTGACGCGGTGGCATGGAAAGCCGCCGCGTCGATCGGGATTGGATGCGAATGAAAAAGAGCAAAAATCTGACAATTAACTGTGCACGAATTGTGTTGAAGGCCTTCGTCCTGTTGGCGATAGCGGCGACAGCGTGGGCGCAGTCGGCATCCGATTTCTCGGGCCAGTGGAAGCAGGACAACGATCGCTGCCTGCCAAAACGCAATGGCGATGTCACGCTGCGGATCGAGCATCACGACCCCGAACTCACAATTGAAACAACCATGTCGCACGGTTCGCAAAACCCACGGCACGCGCTACAAAAATACACAACCGATGGAAGAATCTCCGTCTCGACCGGAGCCGACGGAGACGAGTTCCACACGTCGGCAGTGCGGAAGGATTCCAGCCTCGTTTTCTCGATCGAGGAACACGAAGACGGCCGCATTCTCCAATCGAAAGAGATATGGACTCTCATTGAAAATGGCGCGACGCTCGAGAGAATCCGGGAGCGCCCCGCTGGCGAGAGCCAGACTCTTTTTTATCGCCGGGTCCTAGCGAGCGATCCGACAAGCAAATCAGGAATTGCAGAGGTGCGTGACAAATGAAAATCCTGGTCATCGAAGACGAAGTCAAAACCGCCATGTTTCTCAAGAAGGGACTGAGCGAAGCCGGTTACGTCATCGACGTTGCAGCCGACGGCCTGGAAGGCCTGCACCTGGCTCAGGAAGTCGATTTCGATCTCATTATTCTCGACGTGATGCTTCCGGTGCTGAACGGTTGGCAGGTGCTTGCGCGGTTGCGCGAGTCAAGCCGAAAAGCGCTGGTGCTGATGCTTACAGCGCGCGACGCCGTGCACGAGCGCGTCCGCGGATTCGAGTTGGGGGCCGACGACTACCTGGTGAAGCCATTCGCATTCTCAGAACTGCTGGCCCGCGTGCGCTCGCTGTTGCGCCGCTCAACGCCGCGCCCGCAAGAGACACTGCGCATGGCCGATCTGGAGATCGATCTGCTGCGCCAGAGGGCGACGCGCGCCGGGCAGAGGATTGATTTGACTTCCAAAGAGTTTCTCCTTCTGACGCTGCTGGCGCGGCGCGCGGGCGAAGTGTTGTCGCGAACGATGATCGCCGAATCGGTTTGGGACATGAACTTCGATAGCGACACGAACGTTGTGGACGTCAACGTGCGCAGGTTGCGCGGCAAGGTGGACGACCCTTTCCCCGTGAAGTTGATTCGCACGGTGCGTGGCGCGGGCTATGTCCTTGAAGCCGAATCGTAGCTCGCCGGCCGCGCCGCGGCTGAGCCGGACGCTGGCGTTCAGGCTATCGGCGGCCTACTCCCTGGCGGGTCTGCTGCTGGTGATTATGGCCACGGCGAGCCTCTACGTTGTCCTGCGAACGGAGTTGGACCGCAGCACTGAGCTGTTCCTTGCCGACAAGCTGCATGTGCTGCGCACCATGCTCAGCGAACGTCCCGACGACGAAGACGCGCTGCGCGAGGAGATTGAACTCGAGTCTGCGGCGCGCCGTTACCAGCAGTTCTACATTCGCCTCCTCGATGAACATGGCGTGCCGGTTATGACAACGCCCGGCATGGCCGAGCAACTGGATCTTGCGGAACTTGCAAGCCGGACCCGCGACCGCTCCGAGCGTTCGATTGCGATGGCGGGCAGGCATGGGCGGCCATTCCGGGTCGCCAGCGCCACGGTTTCCGTCGGGTCGCCGCCTACTCGCAGCGACACGGTTCAAATCGCCATCGACGTTTCGCAGGAAGAGGAGTTGCTGGCGCGCTACCGGCGGTGGTTCTGGTGCATTCTGCTGGCAACGTCGGTTCTCTTTCCGCTGGTGGGTTACCGGATTGCGCGGCACGGCATTCGGCCCGTCGAAGAGATTGCCGCAACCGCTCGCAGAATCACATCGACGAATCTGCGCGAACGGATCGCGTCGGAAGGCTATCCGCTGGAACTTGCTTCGCTGGCCGGGACGTTTAATGAAATGCTGGAGCGGCTTGAAGAGTCCTTCGAGCGCATCTCGAGATTCACAGCCGACATCGCGCACGATCTGCGCACGCCGGTCAACAATATTCGTGGAGAAGCCGAAGTCGCTCTAGCCCGCTCACGGACCGTCGACGAATACCGCGACGTGCTTGAATCTTCGCTGGAAGAAGCCGTCCGGCTCTCAGACCTGATCGGCGATCTTCTGTTTCTGGCCCGCGCCGAAAGCCCGTCAACTGAGTTGCGCCGCGAGGACGTGAGCATCCCCGAGTTGCTGACCACGGTTCGCGACTACTACGAAGCCTCCGCAGCTGGTGCAGGAATATCGCTCGTCGTGAACCATGTGGCAGAGCCGCTGAATGCGGAGCTGGATCGCTCACTTATGTTGCGGGCGGTCAGTAATCTGGTCTCGAACGCCATCGCGCATACGCCGCTGGGAGGAACTGTCACACTGGCGGCCACGGCCGAAAGCGATGCGACTCGCATTGAGGTCTCCGATACAGGTGCCGGCATTCCCGCCGACGCATTGCCCAGGGTCTTCGATCGGTTCTTCCGCGTCGATCCGTCTCGATCCAAGAGTTCGGGCGGCTCGGGAATGGGGCTGGCCATCGTTCAAAGCATCATGACTCTCCACGGCGGAAGGGCGGAGATTGCCAGTCAATTCGGCCGTGGAACTCGAGTCACGCTGCGCGTGCCAGCCTGCGTTCGCAAGGGCCAGTCCGCTCAAGATGGAAGGATAGGCTGAGTTCCGACGGGCGATTCGGAGGCACGATGTTGTCTCTATGGATCGCATCGACCGCGAAATTTATAATTCAGATTGTCCGCGACCCCGTGGATGGTGCCGTTCCAACTCGGGATGCCCGCTCCGGGCACCAGAGGGCGAATGAGCATCATCCGTCTTTTCGTTCTATCCTTGGTATGTCCTGCTGCGTGGCATTCAGCCCATGCAAGAATTGTGCAGCTATTTCAGCGCACGTCCTGGAACAGGAGTTCTCGATGACAGCCGAATTGATCCACAGGCTGCACTTTGCCTTTACCGTCACATTCCACTATCTCTTTCCTCAACTCACCATGGGTCTGGCGCTTCTGATCGTGGTGCTCAAGTCGGTGGCGCTCAAAACAGGCAGCGAACAGTGGGACCGGGCCGCACGCTTCTGGGGGCGCATCTTCGCCATCAACTTCGTCTTCGGCGTGGTCACTGGCATTCCGATGGAGTTCGAATTCGGCACAAATTGGGCTCGCTTTTCGCGCCTCTCCGGCGGAGTGATCGGTCAGCCCCTGGCCATGGAGGGCGTCTTCAGCTTCTTTTTGGAGTCGGCGTTTCTTGGCCTGTTTCTTTATGGCGAAAAGCGGATCTCCAAGCTGATGCATTGGTTTTCAGCAGTAATGGTCTTCGTGGGGTCGTGGATCTCGGGGTTCTTTATCATCGTCACCGACGCCTGGATGCAGCATCCTGTGGCGTTCGATCGCCTGCCAAACGGGCAATTCGAGGTGCTCAGTTTCTGGCAACTGCTGATGAATCCCTGGGGCCTGTTCCAATACGCGCACAACATGACCGGAGCGGTGATTACCGGATCGTTCGTAATGGCTGCCACCGGGGCATTTTATCTGCTTGAGGGACGCATCGAAAACTACGGCCGCATCTTTTTGAAAGTTGGTGTCATCGCGGGCCTGGTTTCTTCGATTCTCATTATCTTTCCCACCGGCGACCTGCACGGCAAGTATGTTGCGCGCAATCAGCCAGCCGCTATCGCCGCAATGGAGGGCCTCTTCAAAACTGAAGACGGCGCAGGCCTGGTGCTGATGGGCCAACCTAATGAAGAGACCGGCCAGATCGACAACCCGATCGTGGTCAACAATATGTTGAGCTTCCTCATCTATGGAACAACTAAAGCCGAGGTAAAAGGACTCGATCACATTCCCCACGACCAGTGGCCCACTGCACTGCCATTGCTTTACTACGCCTACCACATCATGGCCGGTCTCGGAACCTGGTTTGCGCTGCTGATGATCGTCTCAGCGCTCCTGCTTTGGCGCAAGCGTCTTTACACGGCGCGCTGGGCATTGTGGGCGCTGCTGTTGAGTTTTCCGTTGCCATACATTGCCAATACCGCAGGTTGGATGACCGCCGAGCTTGGCCGTCAACCCTGGCTCATCTATGGCTTGATGCGCACCAGCGAGGGCTATTCAAACACAGTCTCCGCAGGCAATGGTCTTTTCACGCTGCTTGGATTTATGGGACTCTACCTGCTGCTGGGCATTCTCTTTACCGTTCTGATCTATCGCGAAATCAGCAACGGGCCAGAGGCCAGTAACTCTGGTACGGTTCACGTTGATTGATGCTCTTCGTCCGTGCTGAAGAGATTAAGTAGGAGTTTTGCCATGATGGGTTTTATTTGGTTCTGGCTGGTTGCCGTGATGATCGTCGGCTATGTGGTGCTCGACGGCTTCGATCTGGGTGTTGGCGTACTTCACCTGTTTCTGGTTCGCAGCGAAGCCGAACGCCGCACGACCCTTGCAAGCATCGGCCCGGTTTGGGACGGCAACGAAGTCTGGCTGCTGGCCGGCGGCGGCACGCTCTACTTTGCTTTTCCGCTGCTCTACGCCTCGGCATTCAGTGGCTTCTATCTGCCGCTGATGATTGTGTTGTGGCTGCTGATCCTGCGCGGCGTGAGCCTCGAGCTGCGGAATCACATCGAGGTTGGTGTATGGCGCGCATTGCTGGACGGTCTTTTCGGGCTTTCGAGCGCTCTGCTCACGATCTTCTTCGGCGCGGCACTCGCCAACGTGCTGCGCGGCGTTCCGCTACAGGCCGATGGCTACTTCTTTCTGCCGCTGTGGACAAACTGGCGGCCTGGAGTTAACCCCGGCATTCTGGACTGGTACACGGTTATCGGCGGGCTCGTCGCGCTGGTCGCGCTCTCACTGCACGGCGCTCTCTGGCTGGTTATCAAGACCTCCGGCGATCTGGCGCAGCGCGCTCGTCGCATCGTTAACCCGCTCTGGCTTGCTCTGGCTTGCCTTACCATAGTCAGCCTCGCCGCTACCATCTTCGTCCGCCCCGCCAGCCTGAACAACTACTTTAATTACCCGATCACGTTCGTAGTGCCTGTGGGAGTCATCGCTTCGATGGCCGGCATCTGGCTCCTCAATCGAAAAGCCCAACCCGTTAAAGCGTTCCTGTCTTCCTGCCTCTATCTCTTCTTCATGCTCGCCGGAGCGTGCTGGGGACTCTATCCCACGCTGCTCCCTGCCACCACAGGAGCCGACCGCGACATCGACCTCAGCCGTGCGATCTCCGGCCCGCACACGCTGGACGTCGGGCTGGTCTGGTGGAGCTTCGGAATGTTGCTGGCCATCGGCTACGTCGTCATTGTCTATAGCAAATTTCGTGGCAAGGTAGATCTCCACGCGGGCGGGCACTGATTCCTAGCTCGGAAGATTGAAGGCCTCCGAGTCTCTGTTGCTGGATTCGGTCTCGGAAGAATTGGAGGAAACAGGAAGGAGAATTCTGAAGGTGGCTCCAGGTTTGCCATTAACAGAAGGGATATCTTCAATTCTTCCGCCGTGCCGCTCTACGATTTCTTTTGTCAGCCACAGACCGAGACCGGTGCCGACATCCTTCTTCGTCGTGAAAAATGGCTCGAACAAATCCGCTCTGTATTCCGGCGAGATACCGGGCCCATCATCCTCAATCAGAATATGGAACATTGTTTGGCCCGCTTGCTCCAAGCTTCCGAGCGTGATGGCAATAGTTCCCTGGTTGTGTACCGCGTCGATAGCGTTGGCGAGTAGATTGGAAATTACCTGTCTAAGTTCTCCCGACGATCCTCGCACCTGTGGGCACTCGCCGAGGTGACGCTCCACGCGAATGGCTTTGCTCTTCAGCTTATTCGAATAGAGCGAGATTACCGATTCAAGCAGTTCGGGCATATCTACTACATCTGTAGCGCGCGATTCTCTATAGAACCCGAGCGTCTGCTGGGCCAGGTGCGCGACACGTTGCAACTCCTTTTCGGCGAGGGAAAGTTGCTGCTCGACCGCATCCGGTAGCCCCGGCATCGTTCGGGAGAGGTACACCAGACTGGCCACTGCCTGGAGCGGATTGTTGATTTCATGCGCCAGGGTAGAGGAAAGCCGGCCGGCTACAGCCAGCCGCTCGGCTCTGCGCATTGACTCAAGCGCCTTGCGTTCCTTCGTAACATCGCGAAACACCAGCACCACACCAAGCAGTTCGCCCTTGGCGTCGCGAATAGGCGCCGCACTGTCTTCGATAGGAATCCGGACCCCATCTTCGCGCACTAATACCGTGTGATTCGCAAGAGCGACCACGTGCCCCAATTCCAACACCTTCTTAATTGGGTTTTCGGCCGGTTTGTGAGTGTGCTCGTTGATGATTGGAAAAACTTCAAGGATATTTCTACCTTTTGCCCGCGCCAGGTCAATTCCTGTAAGAGCCTCCGCGACTGGGTTCAAGAATGTTACAGCGCCTTGTTTGTCGGTTGCGATTACAGCATCGCCGATGCTGGTGAGCGTCACCCTTAGCCATTCTTCACGCGCGCGTATCTCCTCCGCGTGCTTTTCACGCAGTCCCATCTCCCGCAAGATGTAATACGCAAGCAGCACCATGCCAAGGCCAGCCATAACGCTCGCCAGATCAATACTCGTGATAGTCCGGCGGATGGTGCGTTCATAGGCCGTCGCCCGCTGTGTTTCCAGCTGCGTTTCTTCGTTCTCCATCTCGGCGATCACAAGATGGATGCGGTCCATCATGCGCAGGTCTGTCGACGCGAGGATCAGATCCCGCGCCGCGTCGGACTTATGCGATTGGTATAGCTCGATCACCTGGCCCATTTCCGCAACCTTTGCATTCACTCGGTTGCGCAGTTCCGGGATTTTTGTCTGCTGGCGGGGATTGTCTACAATGAGCTTTGCGATTGCGTCGATCTGGGGCTCGATCTTGGTGATTGCCTCTTGATAATCGGCGAGGTACCTGGAGTCGCCAGTATAAAGATATCCGCGCTTTCCGGATTCGGCCTCGGCCAGCAGCAGTTCTAATTGGTTCATTTCGAAGAGTACCTGGTGCGAATGGGAAACCCAGGACTCCGCGCCGTTTTGAAGAACGAGATCATGTCTCGTAACGAAGGCATTAACGATCGAGAGCGCCAGCAGAAGAGAGAACCCGACAATCACACGAATACGCTTGTTGGGCAATTGCATGAAGCGCCTCATCCCTCGATACTGTGGACTAGCTCCAATCGAGGCTCTCCTGAGTAGTATCTCTGTCTGTCAACCCACTTAGTTGCATAGACCGAGAAGACTTGAATTCCGATTTGAGTTGACACGAGCGCTGGATCAGTCATGGCCCGTTATCGTCATGGATAATCAAGGAAGCCGATTGTGCGTCGGGCCGCGACAAGCACTCTCACTTTGTTGCTTGCAGGGAAGAAGGGCTGAGCTCGACGCCGTCGAGTCTATAGTCTCTTACTGCGCCAGGTTTTATGTCAAGTTCGTTCGGTGTCAGCGCTTTGCCATTTTCTTCAGTTCCAGTCATAGATTTGTTCCAGCAAGTAGAAAGCAGGAGGAATGAGCACAATGGTTCATCAATCACGGCTCGCGATTCGGCGGAATTGAAACGTTGGGCTTAATCAAGTTGGTTTCACAGCTACAGGCAGGAAAGTGCTAAGCTGGATTCCGGGAAGCGGAGACTGATTGTGCACCTTTGCGTGTCCTGGACTTCCGCCGATTCAGAGATCGTCATCCCTAATTCAAGTCTTGCCGGACAAACTCAGGAAAATGATCTCTTGTCTATCCAATACCGGCGCCTTTCATGCCCCCTCCTTATTACGAACGCCGGGGGACCGTATATTCCCAGGAAGACGGTTTGCGGCGGTCGTCGCTTTCTGCGTAATCGCGACATTCGTCCATGCTCAAAGCCGTATGTCTGAATATGCTGTGAAGGCCGCGTATCTCTTCAATTTTGGGAAATTTGTTCGGTTCGCGGCTTCTGAAGCGGCGAACAACCAGCAGACTTTCGATATCTGCATCGTCGGTGAGGATCCGCTTGGGCATACGCTGGACACCCTCACGGAGAATGAACAGCTCGATGGCAAACCGGTCCGCGTCGCGCGGTTGAAAACCTCCGCGGGCGCGCACGGATGCGCCATTGCTTACATCAGTTCTTCCGAAGGGGCTCGCGTCAGAGCCGATTTGGACGCGCTCCGCGGTCAGGCTGTTTTGACGGTTAGCGACGCTGCCAACTTTCTTCAGCAGGGCGGGATGATTCAGTTCCTCACTGTCGAAAACCATGTTCGATTTGCCGTGAATCTGGATGCCGTTCGAAGTGCCCGGCTCACCTTGAGCTCCGAACTCCTCAGAGTAGCAACATCGGTTAGCGGAGAGACCTCGCCGGGGGTGCGCCCATGAAGCCATGGCTGACACAATCCATCTCCGGCAGGCTGACGGCGCTGGTTCTTTTCGTCAGCGGAACGGCGCTGCTGCTCGCCTACATATCATTCCTCGCTTATGACTTTTACAGTCTTCGCCACAACCTGATCGACTCGCTTGAAACACAAGCCACAATTATCGGCACCAACAGCGAGAGCGCTCTACTGTTCGACGATCAGCAGGCGGCCGAAACTACGCTCTCTGCCCTCCGGGGCGCGCCGTCCATCCTGGCTGCGGAGATCTTTCGCGCCGACGGGCGCGCTTTCGCGGGTTATACGCGTCGAAACTCGGCCCAAAAGGAGATCGTGCCGAAACTTATAAAAGGCCAGATTTCCGCATTCTGGATTCAAGACAGATCGGTTCTTTTCGGGCGTGCGATTACATCCGACGGCAAGCCCATTGGCTCGGTATACATCCTGGCTGAGACACGGGACGTGACCCACCGGGCGAGTCGGTTCGGCTTGCTGTCGGCGGGCATTCTGGTGGTCTGCTTCGCCATCGCTCTGCTCGCGACCTCGGCGATGCGGGGTTTGATTATCCGCCCATTGGAAAACCTCGCTGAGACTGCGCATGTTGTATCGCGAAAAAAGGATTACTCCGTTCGCGCCGAAGTCCCGCGACGCCGGGATGAGCTGGCGTTTCTGGTCAGGTCCTTCAACGAGATGCTCGATGAGATCGAGCAAAGCCGAGCGGTCCTTGAACAAAAAGTTGCGGAACGGACCGCGGAGCTTTCTGCGACAAACCGCGAACTTGAAGCTTTCTCTTACACCGTGGCGCATGACCTGCGGGGACCGTTGCAGCAGGTCTCAAATATTGCCTTCTTATTGCAATCTTATGAGTCTGACGGTGGATCATCGGAACACAAGCCTTTGCTGGATAACCTTGTTGCCGCCACATTCAGGATGTCCTCCTTGATCGAGGACCTCTTGAATCTCTCTCGAGCGACCAGCACTCCGATCCAGCATGTTCCGGTGGATATGACCGCTCTGGCGAAATCAATTCTCGGGAATCTGGCGCAGGGCAGCGGAAGACGGGTGGAGATCGCGGTTGCAGACGACTGTGTGGCCATCGCTGATGAGGGTCTGATCACCGTCGTCCTCGAGAACTTGCTGCGCAATGCCTGGAAATACACCTCGCGAAAGAATCCGGCGCACATCGAGTTTGGCTGTCGTGTGGAAGGCGAAGAGACGATCTACTTTGTCAGGGACAACGGCGCCGGCTTTGACAACACGCTTGCTGAACGGTTGTTCCATCCTTTCCAACGCCTCCATTCGCAGGCGGAATTTCCAGGGACAGGCGTAGGCCTCGCGACCGTGCAAAGGATTATCGCGCGACATGGTGGGCGTGTTTCGGCTAGCGGAGCAGTAGGTCAGGGGGCAGAATTCTGTTTCACATTACCTCAGAAGCGCTACGATGAGTAACATACCCAGGGCTCGATCTTGTCGATTATTTATAGCAAACAACCTCTTTTTTGACACTGGCATCTAAGTTTAGATACAGCACTCACGGCCCTATATCGGGTCAACGGGCGCTGTCCCCCCGCAAAAGCCATGTGAGAATTGGAGATCGATGTTCTCGTCTTGCGCTCAAGAAAGCCGACTGGTGCCGCGGCTCCGCCGATTTGTCCCTGATCGCTCATTATTCTCGATGGTTAATGCACAAGTACTGCCCATGGTGGCGAAACCATGCAGGCATCAATGCCTTCGTTCTCTCGCTATTATCGGCTTCATCTTACTGATCAGTTCAACGCTCAATGCACAAAAGCTTCCGGGTGGCCAAAATCAGAGTTCCTTGAAAAACATGAGCCTCGAGCAACTCGGGAATATCGAGGTCACCACTGTTTCTAAAGAACCGGAGATGGTCTGGAAGACCCCTGCTACTATTTACGTCATCACTCAGGAGGACATCCGCCGTTCGGGCGCCAACAGCATCCCCGAAGCGTTGCGGCTGGCGCCGGGCGTTGAAGTGGCGCGCATCACGAGTGGCGAATATGCCATTGGCATTCGCGGGTTCAATAGCCGCCTGTCGCGCTCCGTCCTCGTGCTGATTGATGGCCGCACTGTCTACTCCACGTTTACAGCCGGCACCTATTGGGAGACGCAAGACACGCTCATTGCAGATATCGACCGCATTGAGGTCATCTGCGGTCCGGGTGGCACAATTTGGGGACCGAATGCGGTCAACGGAGTCATTAACATCATTACAAAGAACACAAAGGAGACTCAGGGTGCAGTGCGGGTGGAAGGGGGCGGCGGCAATGTGGAACAGGTATTCGGCGACGCCCGTTATGGCTCGGGCAATGGCCGGGGATTCACTTACCGGGTCTATGCGAAAGGATTTGGATGGGCGCCGCAGTACCACTCCGATGGCGATAATTACGACGACTGGCATGGCGGCCAGGGCGGATTTCGGATGGACTGGACTGCGAACGCGCGCAACACCTACCGGCTTCAAGGTGATTTTTACCGCCAGGATCTTGGCGAAAGCGTACCGGTTACAACGTATGACCCGCCCGCCACTTCGATCATTCAGGGCGATGCTTCTCTTTACGGTGGAAACATTCTCTGGAGTTGGGAAAGAGTGCAGGGAGAGGGCAAGGACATCCAGCTGTCCGCCTACTACGACCACTCCACACGTAACGAGCTTAACTTCGGAGACCTTCGCAACACGGGTAATGTTGATTTCCTTGATCGCTTCCCACTGCGCCGCCAGGAGATATCGTGGGGTCTAACCTTGCGTTTCAGCCACGGAAACGAAGTCGAAGTCGTTTCCGGACTCACCTTTGTGCCGCCCCAAAGGACCGACCAACTTTACCAGGGATTGATTCAGGATGAAATCTCGGTGCTGAAGAATCGGCTTTCGCTCGTCGCTGGTACCAAGGTTTTGAAAACGAATTACACCGGAGCGCTCGCGGAACCGAACATCCGGCTCTTGTTCACGCCGACCTCGACCCAGACACTGTGGGCGGCATATACGCATGCGCTGCGTACGCCGGCCGACGTAGAGCGCGATTTCAATCTCTCAAGTTTCCTGGGTTACGCGTCAAATGGATTACCTCTTTTCGCGCGGTTCAGTGCCAATCCTGAGTTCAGGTCGGAGCAGATGAATGGTTATGAACTCGGATACAGGGCTCTTGCAGGGCCGAAGTTCTATATCTCCATCGCCGGTTTCTACAACCATTACGGCGACCTTTTCAGCGAAGACCTGCTCGGACCCGCGATCATCGAAACGAACCCGGCTCCCACTCACGTTCTGATTCCCGCACAGTTCGGGAATGGGTTGGTGGCAAGCACGACCGGGGGGGAAGCGACGCCAGAGTGGCGTCCGGCAAGTTGGTGGCGCTTGAGCGCTTCGTACTCCTTCCTTGATATGCATGTGAAGAAAGGAACAAACTCAAAAGACATCGGCAGCGCTCCCATCGTGCAAGGATCCAGTCCTGAGAATCAGGTGCTCATGCAGAGCGGATTCGATCTACCAAAATCAGTTAGTATGGACCTACGCGTGCGGTACGTCAGTGCGCTGCCCGGCATCACAGTTCCCTCGTATTGGACAGGAGATGTTACGGGACGGTGGGCTGCGACCCGTCACGTCAAATTGGCGATCGTGGGCCAAAACCTTTTCCAACCCCATCATGTTGAGTTCGTCTACGATCCCGGACCCGCTGTGGGAATCCGGCGGGGTTTCTACGGCCAGATCATATTCTGCAAGTAACCCAGGCCACTAAGATCATATTCTGCGGCAGATCACCAACTCTTCTTGATAAGGGTGTCGAAAGCAAAGCCGCCATTTGGGTCGCGCGTAGCGCTAAAAGCGACGCGCGGGCTTACCTGATATTGACCTTGAATGGTCTGGCTCTGCGCCGAAGCGACGTTCGTTGAAAATGTCACAAACAGATTGCCGGTAACTCGCTGCTGTATGGTGATGTTTGCTCCGGGCGGTCCCTGGGTGCTACTTCCTGGCAAAACCGGGTTGATGGAAAGCTGGGAAATTCCCGCGATCTTCGAAACACGACTCGTCACCTGGCTCGAAACCTGGGAAGCAACGAGAGACTCTGCGGCCTGATTCGTTGTCATCGGATTGGCGTTGCTCGCCTCTGTAGTCTGTCCGAAAGCGAGCAAGTTAATGATATCCGCCGACGACAGCGCAGGGTCCGAACTATATTGAGTGCGCAATTGGTCCACCGGGCCCCGGAATCGCAAGTTGATGTTGTACTGCTGTATGGATGTGGTCAAAGTCAGGTTGACCACTGGCTCCGTCTCCGAAGGATTAACAAACTGTATGGTGCCGCCGTTGAGCACAAATCTGTTCCCATTCAGAATGATATCCCCGCTGTTGAGGTTCGCCCGCCCCAACACTACCGGGTCTGCAGCAGTGCCGCGCAGTTGTAGATTCGCGGTCCCGCCAACACTAAGCGTCCTGCTCATAAGGTTTACGCTGCTGGTTGAGTTCACTGCCAAGTTGAGTTGAACATTCTGCGCCAACCCGCGCGAAGGAGGCGCAGGCTCTCCACCCGAAAACTGCGCTATAAAGTTACTCAGATCGAAGGCCTGTGTGAACGACAAATCAGACAAATTCACCGAACCGCCCAGCACAGCTTGTTCTGTTGACCCCGCAAGACGTAAATTCGCATCCACGTTTTCACGCATTCCTTGCGGATAAAGAATGCGCACATCTTGCGCGCTCATTCCCAGGTCAAACTGGATTTCTGGTCGATATGCGACGCCGCCCTGGGCGGTCACAGCTCCTCCCCCAACATCACCCTTGAAGCTCTCGATGTTGATTCGATCATTCGTCAACTTCAGCACGCCATTGCCATGCCGCAGTCCGACCGGCAAGTCTGCCGTTGCAAAACTCGCGTCAACAACATCGATCTGTCCGGCAAACTCGGACCCGTTGATTGGCCCGCGTGAATCGATGTTGAAACGAAGCTGGCCGGAGCTGCGCACATCGGCATCGAAGAGTTGCGCGAGTTCGAGATTCACCGTTCCCTTCAGCATCACGGACATCGCGCCGCCCGCGTTGGTCGGAATGGTTCCCTCAAATTGCAGGTCCGTATCTGTCCCCAGAATTGCCGAGCGTTGCAATTGAATGACGCCGTTCTTGTAGTCGACGCGAATTGGCGAAGTGGCGGCTAACTGGACTGTGTTTCCATAGGCCACACTGAGCACTGGAATAGTAACATGCGCTTCAATCTGGTCTCTATCCTTCAGAGGCCCGTGGAGCATCGCGTGGATTTCCGTTTGTCCAGATATTCCATCGGTCTGTGGAGCATAAATGGCAAGCAGCGGACCAAGCGGTATCCCATGCGTGTCCAGGGAGGCGTCAGCGAGATAGTCCCCGCTCAGGTTGACCTTCGCTCTCGCCTGAACGGCCGTATTCAAAGCAGAGGATTGCAACGTAGCGCTCGCAACGTGATCCGCCAGGTTCATCTGCAAATTGACTCCACTGATCGTTTGGTCTTGCAAGGTCAGCGAAGGAATCTTGATCGTTGCATCAACCTGCGGATTGTCGAATGACCCTTGCCCCTTTGCACTGAGCTCGATGACGCCGAATGCCTTCAAGTTCCGCTCGCTCACGGCTTGAAGCTGTCCCAGTTGAACTCCGTTTGCGGTGAGCTCTGCCGTGTATGTCTTCTCGCGCGGCCGAATCGTAGCTTTGCCTTGCACGCTCCCCGCCGGAAGCTGTATGGAAAGATCTCCGCGCGCCTCGTCTCCTGTGCCCTCGAAGTTGAGTCTTGCTGATTGTATGGGCTGCTCATAGACAGTCAGTTTCCCAAGTTCGACGGCGCCGTGCCCAATCGGGTTACGTTCACTTCCGTGGAGCGCAAGGTTAGCACTCAGCATTCCAGTTACTGGTATCTGTTGCCCCGTGAGCCTGGTCAGATCGGTAATATTCAATTGCGACGCCACAAGTTCGATCTGAATCGGGCTATTCTCAGTGAAGGACCAATTGTTCAATCCAGTCGACGCGTCGAAGGTGACCTTGCCGCGAGTTGCCGATTCCAGATCGGCGTGCTGAAGGCTCGCCATTGTCGGACTCAGATCGATATTTGTTCTGAGACTTTTCCAGGCCGTTCCCATGTATTTGAGATCTGACGCCGTGAACTGTCCTGTCAGATGCGGAGCAGTTGTGGACCCGCGCACAGTTCCCAAAAAGTTAGCACTCCCAGCCAGTCCCAACGGTTGCAAACTCTGACCCGGCGCGGCAGCGCGGAAGATATCGGCGATCGATTCCCATTCACGCAGATCTTTGGCCTGTAGCTGAAGCTTCAGGCTGGAATGGGAACTGACAACGCCGTTCGTGGTCAGATTGGTTTGAGGTGTTCGCGCATAGCTGTTATCCAAGGCAAGTTGACCGTTGCTTCCTGAATACGTCGCGTGAATCGCACTCTCGATCGGGAAGGACGTGGGAGAAGTCACCTCATTGGCGGCGACAGTAGATTCAGCAGATGCTCGTATTAGAGCGTTGTCTCGTTGCTGGACCCGTCCGAGAAGTGTCGCGTCCGTGTGCACTTCGAGATTATCGAGATTCTTTCCCCACGAAGCTTTTGCGATCGCATTCAACTTTCCCGAGACAGTCACTTCGCGAGTCTCAGCGGCAGGGCCGAGGGCACGCGCTAGATCTGCCAACGAAACTCCGTGCACTCGAGCAGCGAGTTCCGAATGGGCGTCGCCACCGATGTCTTTCATACTACCTTCAGCGCTAATTTGCCCTCCAACAGCTGCTGCACGTAAGTCGCGAAGTACCGCATTGCCGTCGGCAAGTTGGTAATGCGCGTCTATCTGCTCCACTTGAGCCCGAACCGATTGCGAATGAAAATAGAGATGCGAACTTTCCAAGTCTCCGTTCAAAGTCAGCGAATCCAGCATTGATCGATTTCTAACTTGATGAAACTGCGCATTTCCCGTCGCTCGCACCATGCCCACGGGCACATAGGGTTCGCGAAACATATCTCCAAGCTCTTTGCAGTCTGCAGTCACCTCGTAGTGCCCAGTCACTTGCGGGTCGCTATAATTCTCTAGCACGGCAGAAAGAACGATTTGCGAATTGCCCGACGACAATACGCCATGGGTAAGATTGAATGTTGTCGGAGTGGCCTCGAATTGCGCATCCATCCCGTGCGTTATGGGCCGGAATGTCCCGTACATTAAGTGTCCGTCAGAGTAGGCGACTGTGCCTGTATACTTCGTCAAGAAATTGTTGAACGAAGCACGAAATGTCAATTCATGCAGGTCCGCCGCAAGTTCGTTGGGACGGTCGTTGTAGTACAGCTCCCCATGATCAATCACCGCATGACGGATCCCGAGATCAAACACACTCGTATTGCCGCCACTACTGCTGGGTTTGAGTGTAGGCAGATTCGAAATGCCATGCGAATCCACGAACACGTGAATGACAGGGTGGTCGACGCGGAAGCTGTCAAGGTACCACGTCCTTCTCAGAAGGGATACAATGCGCACCCCGGTTTCAATATGATCCGCCTGCAACAGTGGCGGACTTGAGTAAGGATGGGCGCCATCGATTGTCAAGCCGTATAGGTCGAAGCTCAACAAGTGAAAGTTCAGTGCGAAGTCTCTGAGTTGCACACGGACACCGAGAGTCTTGCCGGCTTTCTGCTCCACGATTCGACGAAGATAACCATGGAAGCTCGGATTGTGTAGCAGCACTGTGGTCGCGATTGCAACCAGCAGGGTCAGGATCGTAATGCCGGCAGAAATCCGCGCCATCACTCTGAAGAACGGATGCCGGCGCCAGGACCAACGGGAATTGGATCGGTCGCGGAGTCCAGATAACAGGTCGCGAAGACTCATAGGATTCTCATCTAAAATGCTTGTCCAATGCTGACGAAGTAATTCGTTGCTTTGATTCCGGTGACACGATTCAGGTTTTGACCTACGTCGACACGAATCGGGCCAACTGGGGTTGCATAACGCAGGCCCAATCCGACATTGTTGCTATAGAGCGACGTCAAGTCATGAAATCCAACATTGGGAAAGACGTTTCCTCCGTCATAGAAAACAACCAGACCAAGACGCTTCTTGACCGGCAATGGAATGCGAGCCTCGGAATTGATGAGCAACAGTTCGTTGCCGCCACTGGGTACCTGGATAAATGTGTTGCAATTCGTCGCGCCGTTGGGACATACCTGGACCTGTCTTTGCGGTCCTGCTCCATCCAGTGGAAACCCGCGCAGCGAGTTACCGCCGCCCGTGAAGAACTCCTCGCTTAGAGGTACGCGACTTTTGGCAAAAGGCTGCGCCAGTCCAATTCGAATGCTATTGGCCCATACGATGTCATGAAAGCCCTGCCTATAGTGGGCTATCTGCCCATTCAGCTTTGCAAAGCTCACGCTCGATCCAAGCTTGGTGTCATTGAAGTCCAATTCGAGCGATCCCAATATTCCTTTGTGCTCATCGAGTGGATTGTCGCGCGTGTCTCGAGTAAAGTTTGCTGCTAGCGTGGAGAGCCGGACATGTTCATCCTGGGTCGGCACCAGATCGGGTATCAGAACTCTTGTCAGGTCGGTCTGGCTGAAACTGTAACGCAGAAACAGTGTGTCTTTCTTACGCTCGTCCACTGGCCGCTGCAACTGTGTGCTGGCGAGTTCCTGCTGCGATGAGAAGATTGGGTTCTCCTCATTTCGCTCTGCAGAAGCCAAGGTCGTCGCCTTCCATGCCGACCAGCGAAAAGCTGGAACGATGTAATAGGCTGCGCCGCGTTGATCGAGCCTTCCGGCGAATCCTGTGAAAGAAAGTGAATCCCCTTTTCCGCCCACATTGTTGCGCGTGTATTCAAACGACCCTCGTGGCCCATAAAACGTTACCTGACTCGATGTGAAATTTGATGGAAGTCCAACCGGAGGGAGATTCGGAAGCGCGACGGTGCCGCTGGGTATGCTGCCACCGCGATTGATAACTTCAAAACCAAGACCATAGGTAATCTGATTTCTGTTGGATTCATGCACCCTGACCACTACGTCCTCGGCGGATTGCGTAGTGATTTGGCGTTTGGGATCGACCTCTGCCCAATCGAAGACGCCCGTATGG
Organism: Occallatibacter sp.; assembly: GCA_050015115.1. Lineage (GTDB taxonomy): Bacteria > Acidobacteriota > Terriglobia > Terriglobales > Acidobacteriaceae > Telmatobacter. The sequence goes on along the minus strand of JBEKCA010000010.1, from coordinate 38,638 downwards.
TCATATAGATTGCTTCCGGTGGTCAACAGTTGATATTCAGTCAGTGGCGCGCCCGGCTTGATGACTGACATATCCCGATCGATCAGCCGTTGTTGTGTATGCGCGCGGCCCAGCGTCACGACTTTTCCTGTGATGACCCTTGGGCCTTCGTAGAGGTGATAGACAACATTGATACTGTGAGGATCATCTTTGGATACCGCAGTCGCCGTTTCACGGAAGCTCGAGGTCAGATATCCGGCTTGCCAGTAATGGGAGATGATCCCCGCACGATCTGCTTCAACGTGCGTCTGCGAATAAGGCTGGCCGGGCGCAAGCTTTAGTCCTTTTGGCGCAAATTGCGATTCAGAGAGTGTATTATTGCCCTGAATCGTTAGCGAACTCACAATATCACGCCGTCCTTCCGTCACATGGAAAGTGACCTTGATATTCCCTCCCTTGTTAAAGACACTGGTCGCGACCTGCACGCCGCTGTAGCCCTCCGCCTCATATACTGCCTTGAGATTGTTAACACTGGCGCGCAAAAGTTGCTGGCTGAATTTACCGGGAGACATGAGATGCGACTTTTGGACGGTGATATGCGGTATTAGGTTCGATGCGGCCAAGTGAATGTTTCCAGATAACTTCACAGATGAGACCTTATGCTTCTTTTCTTTCGAGATTCGGTAAATTGCCCGCTCTGTTCCAGCCTCATTTGTAAGCTGCGCGTTCACCCTTGCGTCGAAGAAGCCCTTTGTCTGAAAATAGGAGATGAGCGCCTGCCGCCCCTCTTCTACCGACTCTTCATCCACGCCTACACCCTGATAAGCAGGCAAGAGTGACTTGCGCGTCCAAGGCCACAGGTGTGCTCCCTGAATCGAAATCTGTGAGATTGGACCCGGATCGACTGAGAAATGGATGATGGCGCGGTTTGTGCTCGCTTGATACTCCGCGCCTGCCAGTTTTACCGTCGCTCCCAGGTAACCCTGCTTCTGCAATCGACTCTGTAGATATTGAGTTGCTTTGGAGAGCGTAGAGAAATGGTAGTGGCGTCCTGGACGTATCGCTGCACCTCGAAGGCGCGCTTCTAACGTCTGCAAACTGTGATCGAGGGTGTCTGTCTCTTTGTTTGTAGGTCCCGCGATCTGGATGTCGCCGAACTTGGCTCGCCGGTTCAAGCCCACATTGAAGATGAGGTTGGCAATCCCGTTTGTTTTATCTACCCGCGTGTCTGCGTTGACCTTGGCCTGGAAATATCCCTGTTGCCGAAAAAACGTGAGCAGGGCCTGCCGATCGCGCTCAACATCGTCCGCATTGAAAGGCGTCTGTGCCTCAAAATTGGCGACCTGCGCGAGTCGCGAATAATGGAATCGCTCCGCTCCCGGAAATTCAAAGATTCCGAAGTACACGGCGGGCTCCAGGATGAATTGAACGCGAAGGCCATTGGCCTCAGCATCCACCTGCACGCGCACCTCAGAGGCATGGGTCGCTGCTTTCAGCGCACGTTCTGTCTGGTTAACCTTGTCGATGGAGAATGGCTTGCCGGTTTCTTGAGCGAGAAGAGATGTGAAGTCAGAGGCGGTAGACTGGGGACGTCCTGCCACCTCGACAGCAGTCACATTCTGCCCTTCATAACTCAAAAGAATCTGCGCATTCGCTCGAGTAGTCTTTGGTGTTTCGCTCGACGTTCTAGTGGCTTGCTGACTTGACACGAGACCGGTTCCAGCCGCCAGGAGCAAACACACGGCAATGTTCGCCCGAGACCGCAGCTGCTTTATCACGTCGATCGAACTTGGATTTGGCAAGTTAGCAATCCGATTGGAAACGACTTCTCTAGGTCTTTCAGATGCTCTCCGTGAATCAAAGGTTTGATTGTCGAGTGTCCGCATCTCGCGTCGCTGCACCTGATGATTGACGCCGCAGCAAACGTTCGCCGCAGCCGAAATCGGCATCCAATGAACGCAGATCGGTTGTTTGATTGCCGAAGACCTCGCCTTGCACAGAGGATCCATGGCCACCCACGCTCATCCGACTGGCGATCCGGAAGAACGAACATGGGAGACCGTATACCACTCGCCTTTCCACTCGTTATGGAATCTGCGGCATACGCCTGCGCGCGTGATTGCTGCGCGCACTTGGCAATCCATGCAAACCGATCGGATCTTCGGTCACGCCGCGGAGCTGGGTTTCTACTTCCTCTTCGCTCTCTTTCCAACGCTTTTCTGTGCGAGTTCGTTCCTGGGTCTTGCCGCTCGCTCCGCGCAGCAGTTCTATGATCGGCTTCTCGACTATCTGGCTCTGGTGATCCCTACAGCGGCCCTGGGCACGGTGCTTCAGACCTTCAATGAGACCACCGCCGCGGCAAGTTCAGGCAAGCTTACCTTTGGATTGATCGCGGCAATCTGGTCAGCGTCAGTCGGGATTTCAGCGGTTCAGGATACGCTTGACGTCGTGTATAAGGTTGAAAAAGGGCGTTCTTACTTCGTGGCTCGGATTTACGCCATCGCGATCACAATCATTCTTATTGTTATCGTCACCGGCGGCCTCGCCTCTTTGCTTGGCGCCGACTTTGTCTCCAGATTGGCTCACCGCAATATTCACGACAGTATTGTTGCGACCGTAGTTAGCGTGATTGTTACAATCGCCGGCTGGATGATTGCAACGCTGCTTCTTGCGCTATCGTTTGCCGTTATCTATTACTGGGCGCCGAGCGTAAAGAACCGCGGTTGGCACTGGCTCACCCCCGGTGGCGCCATCGGAATTGGCGGGTGGCTCATCGCGTCTTTGGGCTTTCGCGTTTACATCCATTATTTCCACATGTACTCCATCACATACGGATCGCTGGGTGCGGTGATCATCTTGCTCACGTGGTTTTATATCACGGGACTTATGCTGCTATTGGGGGCGGAGATCAACAGTGAAATCGATTCTGTAGCACAAGAGATACGTCTCTCGGGCCTTCCGAGGCAGTCGACTGTCGAAGCAGCCAACGAAGAATCAAATGTTACAGAAGGACAATCGTCGTGATCCAGCATCAGCCAGCGAGATAGAGATTCTCAGCCATGAATTGCAAGAGAAAGGATACTGTACAGGCTCCAATGGAATGCTCCTTCTCACTTGCCCGCTGCGGACTGAGCCGGCGACTTCTGCTCGTTTGATAGGTCGACGATCACTTCATTCTGCTTGGTGTAGTGCAGTTTGTCCCGGGCAACTACTCCGATCGCGTCAGGGTCGGACTTGAGCCTCTCGACACGGTCGCGCAGCCGGGCATTTTCCTGGTTGAGGCTGTCGATTTCCTTGCGCAATTGCTGGTCTTCTACGCGCTTCTGCTGCCACACCAGCAGGCCGTTCCTGCCGACGACCCCGTGCCAGACGATCAGCACCGCCAGCGCCACAGCCACCACCGATGCGGACGGACGCCACGCCCGCTGCGCGAAGTTCAGCGCACGGTCCCGAATCGGCAGGTGAACCTTCCCATCCCCGTTGGTCTCGGATTCCTTCTTAACCTCGAACAACCCGTCCGGCATAAAACCTCAACCCGTCCTAACTCATCACAAATTTTTCAGCGGCAGCCTTCAGCGCTTCCATATCCTGTTCACTTCGCGCCTCGCTGTAAGCCCTCACCACCGGCTCAGTTCCAGATAGTCGGTAGCAGACCCACGAGCCGTCTTCCAAAATCAGCTTCAACCCGTCGGTCCTCACCACGCTGGCGATCTTGCGCCCGCCCAGCGTGCTGGGATCTGCCTTCAACTTCTCAGTGAACGCGGACATGCCCTCCGCGGTCAAGCGGAAGTTCTCACGAACCGGATAGAAGGAACCAACCTTGCCAAATAATTCCTTCAACTGCACGCCCAGGCTCTTGCCGCGCTTGGCCACCATCTCGGCCACCAGCAGCCCGGCAATCACGCCGTCCTTCTCTGGCACGTGGCCGCGAATCGTCAGTCCAGCCGACTCTTCGCCGCCGATGGCGATCTTGTCGCCATTGATCAACTCGCCAATATACTTGAAGCCAACAGGCGTTTCGTAGAGCGGCACCTTGTGGTACTCGGCCAGCGCGTTGATCATGTTGGTTGTCGCCACACTCTTGGCCACGCCGTTCTTCCAGCCGCGCGTTTCAACCAGATAATCGAAGAGCAGCGCAATTACGTAATTCGGCTGGATGAACGTGCCGTCTTCATCCAGAATGCCGAAGCGGTCGGCATCCCCGTCCGTCGCAATGCCGAGATGTGCGCCGATCTCTTTCATCTTGGCCTTGGCATCGCCCAACAGATGATCGTCCGGCTCCGGCGCATGGCCGCCAAAGAGCACGTCGCGATAATCGTGAACTGTCACCGCGGCCACGCCTGCCTCGCGCAAGATTTCTGAGCTATAGCCCCTCCCCGCGCCCCAGAACGGATCGTAGACCACCTTGATTCCCGACTTGGCGATCGCCTTCAGATCCACCAACTCGGCCAGCCGCTTCATGAAAGCCGGCTTGACGTCGGCCGTCTCAAAACCAGCCGCCGGAGCATCGGCCAAGGGGATCGACTCGCCATTCGCGCCGCCCGCCACCCGCACCGCAATTGCCGCCTCGATCTGTTTGGTCACCTCGGGCAGAGCCGGCGCGCCATCGCTCGTCGAGAACTTGATGCCGTTATACTCCGGCGGATTGTGCGAGGCCGTGAAGTTGATCGCACCGGAGGTCTTCAGCATGCGCACCGCATAGGCGATGGCCGGCGTCGGCGCTGCCTCGGGAATGATGATCGGCGTCACGCCCGCCCCGGCCAGCACCTTGGCCGCGATCTCAACAAAGCTCTCGCCCAGAAAGCGCGGATCGCGCCCGACCAGCACGCGGTGCGGCGCTGGTTGCGTCTTCACAAACGAGGCAATTCCCGCCACCGCCAGCTTGATATTGGCGACCGTAAATTCGTCGGCCACAATTGCCCGCCATCCCGAAGTTCCAAACCTGATTCCCTTGCCCATCGCTCGTTCTCTCCAAGTCGTTTTTATCGGCCTCAAATCCATACTGCCTTACCGAGCCCCGTCGAGCAAGCTGGAGACGCCTGCCCTCTCATCAATTTCTTGCCTGATTCTTGCCACTCTCTCGATGGGAACCTGCCCAATTCGTGCGATTCTGCCGATTCTCCTTGCAAGGTCCGGATGAGTCGAGAACAACTCGTCGACTCTGCTGGAGCCTATCGGCACTCCAGAGCGGTAATACAAGTTTGGCAGGTGGCCCGCTCATCAGTCTCGGAGAATCACACCGAGCTCTGAGGAGCTGTGCCCCGTTCATCGCGGCACCTTGCGATGAGCGGGATTCAGTCAAGCCATGCCAAACGTGCCCAGACTTCGACGAGTAGCCTCTGTCCAGACACCCACCCTGAGGGTGCCACAGGTCCCTCGCAATTGGAGACCGGGGATTGAAACACAACCAACCCCGCCGAAGCTGCGCGCCGCTCTCATCCCCTGACGGTCCACACTTCCTGCGAAGGGTTTGCCGATAATTTCCCGCCATTGCCGCATCATTGTCAGTAGAGGATCAGCAAGGAAATGCCACCGCACGCCGCCAAGGACTCAAAGCCGCCGGAAAAACACCGCAACTCCTTTGGAATCAATATTCTGCAAATAACTCCATTATAATGAAGAATTTGGAGCGAATGATCAATTGTATACTATTGAAAACAAGGAATTTATTTACAGAATATGGGTGGGGGTAGGTACCGCGATGTGCCCGTAGCGGCGGGTCAGCCAGACCGCAATGAAATCTCTTACTGTCAAGATCAGCCCCGGCACTCGTACACTTGCGCTGGAGCCACCCGATGCCCGAACCCACACCCCCAGTCCGCCTCGTCCTCACCACCACGGCCAGCCCCGACGAAGCCGCGCGCCTGGGCCGAACGCTCGTCGAAGAACAACTGGCCGCCTGCGCGACCCTGATTCCCGCCGTCCAGTCCATCTACCGCTGGAAGGGCGAGATCGAGTCCTCGACCGAGACGTTGCTGCTGCTCAAAACCAGCCATGAACGGCTCGCAGCCCTCGAAGCCCGGTTGCACGAGCTGCACAGCTACGAAACGCCTGAGTTTCTGGTTCTAACAGTCGATGCCGCAAGCCAGTCCTATTTCGCTTGGCTGCAATCCTGTCTCCGCAAGTCGTGACAGACTTCGGAGTGCCTCGGGGTTTTGAAAGAGCTCGGCTCCACCCGTGCGGTCATGGAACCAGATGGAAGGAATGGGCATTACAGACTGCGGAAAGAGACCTGATTTACGGGAAGGTCCACGAAAGACATCCCTCGGCTGCTGAACCCGGCGTCGATTCTGCGGCGATTGCGGCACGACTGAAGTCGTGCCCTTTCAAAGCAATGCGCTTTTCCGCAGCCTGCAGAGCCGTAACTGTATCGCTGCAATTTCGGCACGGTTGAAGCCGTGCCCTTTCAAAAGCCACATCGCCTTCACAGTCGAGAAGAGACAAGAAGAGATGGCCACTGGAACCCCTCCGTCTGATATTCTTGCCATGTTTGATCATGCGCTGGTTATTGATCGCCCTTCTCGTCTCGCTCGCGGCGCTGCTGATCGCAGCCGCTGGTATGACGCTCCATATCTGGGTGCAGCGCGCTCGGCTCCGCTCAAAGCCTTCCACCGGCGACGGGCAAGCCACTGATTCGGCCGCCGCTAGGGCAGAAGAAACCGACGTAAAAAAAGAGAACTAAGTCCGTCCCCGAGGAAACCACATTGAACAAAGCACTCTCAGCGCAACCGATGCTTGCCGAATCCCCTGCCTGGCTCCGCTCTACCGGCATCGTCGTGGCCGCGAGCGCTTTGGTGGCCCTCTGCGCGCACATCGCCATTCCTCTCTACTTCACGCCGGTGCCGCTTACGATGGCGCCCTTTGCCGTGCTGCTGCTGGGATTCGTACTCGCTCCGCGCATGGCCGCCGCCGCGCTCGGCGCTTATCTCGCCGAAGGCGCGATGGGGCTGCCAGTCTTCGCTCCCAGTCCGCTCACCGGTGTCGCTCATCTGCTCGGACCCACCGGCGGTTATCTCATCGCCTACCCTTTTGCTGCAGCACTCATCTCACTACTATGGTGGCGCAGCAAACGCAGCTTCACGGCAGCCCTGTCCAGCGCCGCCGCCGGCAACGTTGCAATTCTCGTCTGCGGCGCACTTTGGCTGGCAGCACTCACGCACGGCTCCGCGCAGGTGGTTTTCACAACGGCTGTAATTCCTTTCCTGCCCGGAGATGCACTCAAGGTCGCCGCGGCTGCGGGCCTCGCAATCGGTTTTGAGCGCCTGCGCCGGTTTGCACGATAACATCGTTTTGCCCCTGTAATTTGCAGGAAACGCGAAGAGCGGTAGCGCACACTAATCGATAGCGGCACCATTCATTGCAATACTTTGGCCGAAAGGACCTTGGTTTCCCATGAGCAATCCGAACACCCCAGTCGCAAATCCGGCAGAGACACTCGAGATCTCCATCGCCCACAGTCCCGACTCCGATGACGCCTTTATGTTCTACGGGCTGGCCACCAGCAAGGTGCGCGTCCCCGGCTACCGCTTCACGCATACCCTGTGCGACATTGAAACCCTCAACCGCCGCGCCCAGGACGAGGCCTTCTTCGACGTCACCGCCATCAGCTTCCACGCTTACCCCTACCTTCAGCAGAACTACACGCTGATGGGTTGCGGCGGCAGCGTTGGCGAGGGCTACGGACCGATGATCGTATCGCGCAATCCGCTAACACATGAAGACCTGAAGCGCACCAAAATCGCAGTTCCCGGCACACTGACTACTGCTTATCTCGCCCTCAAGATCTTTAACCCCGAGATTCGCACCGAGACCGTCGCATTCGACAAAATCATTCCCGCAATCCTTGCCGGCGAATTTGACGCAGGACTGATCATCCACGAGGGCCAACTCACCTACTCGACCAGCGGTCTCTACAAGGTCATCGACCTGGGCGCATGGTGGCGCGAAACCACCGGCCTGGTGCTGCCCCTGGGCGGCAACGCCATTCGCCGCTCTTTGGGCGCCGAATCGCACAAGATCATCTCCAAGGCGCTGCGCGACAGCATCCAGCACGCCCTCGACCATCGCGAAGCAGCCCTCGAATACGCCATGCAATTTGCCCGCGACCTCGACAGCCGCATGGCCAGCCGCTTCGTCAGCATGTATGTCAACGACCGCACCCTCGACTACGGCGCCGACGGCCGCGACGCCATCCGCAAGCTGCTCGATCTCGGCCACGAACGCGGCATCATCCCCATCGCCCCCCAGGTTGATTTCGTCGACTGAAGAGATTGAACTCCGTCACCCATCGATCATGCCAATGGACAACCGCACCCGCCACGCACTGGTCCTGAGCCACATTGTCTTTGAAGATCTCGGCCTCTTCGAAGCGCCGCTCCGCGCGAGAGGTTTTGAGATTGAGAGCGTGCTCGCAGCCGAGGCACGCTATCCGCTGCCAAAGGCTGAGAGCTGCGATCTCCTGGTCGTGATGGGCGGCCCAATGGGAGTTTACGAACAGCAGGAGCATCCATTCCTGACGGACGAGATTGCCCTGATCCGCCAGCGGCTGGCGGCGCGCAAACCGACTCTGGGAATTTGTCTGGGTGCGCAACTGATGGCCGCGGCTCTCGGCGCTCGCGTCTATCCCGGCACAAACGGAAAAGAAATTGGCTGGTCCACACTTCAGCCCGCTGGAGACCAGGCTGCTCCCGAGTGGTTCGCCCCGCTTATTGCCCCCAGCCTCCAGGTCCTTCATTGGCACGGAGACACCTTCGACCTCCCGCCCAACGTTCGTCATTTGGCAAGTTCCAAGCTTTATGCCAATCAGGCCTTTGCCGTCGAAGACTTCGCACTCGCGCTCCAGTTCCATCCCGAGGTCACAGCCGAAGGCCTCGAGAGCTGGTACGAGGGCCACGCAGCCGAGTTGAACAGTGCTGGCATCTCCATCCCCGGCCTCCGCTCCGCCGCCCACCAGCATGCCGCGGCGCTCGAAAAGGCGACTCACAGCTTCTTTAATCGCTGGCTCGACTTCGTCCTATCGCTGTCTTGACTTAGAACCTATCCGTAAATTGCTACCGCCGGGATCCAGGTCGGCTGTTCTGTAGGTCTTCAGAGCCACAAACGACTTCTGGCGGCGTGGACGCCGCCAGTACAGCCGGTCTGGAGACCGGCGCTCCATTCCTTTCCCGGTAGTTCTCGGTTCAGCAATGCTTCTTGCCCTGTCATCCTGATCGGAGCGCAGCGGAGTCGAAGGACCCGCGTCTCGTTTTCTGGCGCAAGGGTGGGGTAAGTTCAAAAGCTGATGCGCACAACCCCCAGCCGGTGACTTCAGGTACCCCTCCCGCCCGTTCAATAGTCATTGAAATACCTCAATAATCTTTCATTGCTCCCTAAATAATCTCTAACCATCGCCGATGCATCCACTACGGAGGATTTCAGGATGCTTCCTTTTTCTACCATGACCGTTCTGCTCGCGTCGGCCGATCCCGCCTTACTCGGCGCCATTGAGCACCGCCTCATCGCTGACGGGGCGCAAGTCGATGTCTTTCTCTCCGTCGAGTCGGCCCTGGCAGCGCTTACCGCCTCGCCCGCGCCCGCGCTGGCGCTCATCGACGCCGATCTGCCGGCCATGGATCCCCAAACGAATCTTTGCGAGTTGCTTGCCACCGCGCGCGCCGAGATCACAAGCCGCCGCTTTCCCATTGTCCTGATCTCCGACACTCTCGCCCCGGAGTGGGTCGATCTGCTCACTGAAGGCGTCATCGACGATCTGCTGCCGCGCGCGAGCGATCCCGCGTTGCTGCGCTTCCGGCTGGAGGCGGTACTGCGTGACCATCTTCGGATCCGCGAGCTTGAGATCCTTCGCGAAGCCGCTACTCGCAGCGCCCAGATCGACCGCCTCACTGGCGTTTACAATCGCGAAACCATGCTCGCCATGCTCTTCCGCGAGACCGACCGCGTGCAGCGAATGAAGAGCTCTCTCTGTGTCATTCTCTTCGACATCGATGACTTCGGCCACTGGAACTCACGCCTGGGCACAGAGGCCTGCGACGAACTTCTCTGTCAAGTGGTCGGCCGCTCGACGCGCCTGCTACGCAGCTACGACATGCTTGGCCGTCCCGGCAAAGATGAATTCCTGATGGCTCTGCCTGGCTGCTCCAGCGTCAACGCTGTTCTGATGGCCGAACGCCTTCGCTCCGATGTCTTCAGCGCGCCCTTCCGTGTCGGCGGCGATGCTATCCGGCTCTCCGCATGCTTCGGTATCGCCTCCAGCCTGGGCCGCTCTCCGGTCGTAGTCCTGCGCGAGGCCGAACAGGCTCTGCTCGTGGCCAAGGCGATGGGCCCCGAGTCGATCCAATGCTCCGGCGACTTCCCCGAGCCCGCCGCAGCCCCGGTCGCTTTCCTTTCCTCCACCTCCGAGGACGAGCTTCTGGCCTGGTAGCCGGGAGTTCGCCTTCGATCAGAGCACTACTGGCAGGCCAGAGCTCTAACCCTTACATGAATGGCCGATTTTCCATCTGGTAGCCATCCGCTCAGCGCGCGAGCAGATTCCGGACTAGAACAACGTTATCGTGAGCGATCCAAGGAGTATTTACTCAAAATATGAAGTCCGTATAGCCGACCGCAGGCCGCTTTGAGGCGTTATCATGAATTGGTTCGTTGGAGAGGTGGTCGGAGATAAGGCGGTTTGCGTATGACACTGTGCAAGGAGCAGTCCGTAGTGCAAGTTTTTCGTCTTCTCGTCCTCATGGGTCTAGTGCTGGCTATTAGTTGCGCGTCCATTGAGGCCGGTGCGGTGGCCGTTACACCGTTTGCCATCAAGGCCACCAATGTGATCATGCCCTCAGTCACGGCAGTCAAGACCTCCGACGGTGTCACCTGGATCCCCATTGCACCAAGCCAAATCACCGTCACGGGGATACCCGGAGATGGAACCTTGACCATCAGTTGTCGATACTCGGGGTCGACCACAAAGGCAAGGATTCCCGAGCAGTGCGGCCGGGCTGGGTGGCCGGGTATTCCGGTGAGCGCCGGTGAGACATTCACCGGAACGGTCAGCTTCGTTCCCTACGACCAAGGGCCAGTTCCCGGCGTGTCACAGTTGCGGCGCGACCCGGCCGTTACAGGTTGTTTGCCAGCTACTGCCCTGGCATTGGCAGGGGTGTTGATGCTTGGCTTTCGGCACAAGACACTGCGCTGGCTCGCAGTGACCGTTCTTGCAGTGGGCGCTTTAGCCGCCGCGCTGGAAGCCTCCGCCAGTGGAAGAAAAGCTGAACCGATGACGCCTGGAACGTACGAGTACACCATCTCGGCTAATTTCAGGGAGACACCCGATACGCGGCCGGGACAAAGCGTAAGCACGAAGATCAGGCTTACCGTAAATTGAGGCTGATCGTGTTTCCTCTCGTTTTTCCGTTCCCTGTGCGCAACCTGTAACGGCGTCGCACAGCAGCAGCGAAATCCGGAGTGACCAGAGAATTGTCGAGGTTTCGAAGGGAATCATTCGAATGCATGAATTCCAAGGAGAAGCCGGAAATTGCTCGCTGGGTGAGTCGCCGTCAACCCGGAAATCACTACCTGTTCGACAGCAGACACCCCGCCCTCGCCGCGTCTTTGTTCTTGCGGCCGGGGTAGGGTACAACGACCCCGGACTTGATGCAATGCCTCGACCACCGTCTGGCCAGAAAATCATTCATCCCATTGATCGGTTAACAGAACTCTCCGGAAACTTTTTCAAAATCCCCAGCCACCCAACAAGAAACCCTGTTGCATCAAGCAAGAGCCGTCCTATACTGAGTGCGCAGGCGCGGCTCCTCTCCGAGCCCGCCTGTTCCCCAATTCAGGAGTGAAAACCCCAGGATGGTAACTGACTCAGCACAGTTGACGCTGACGGTTGACGCCTCCCTTGAAAAGTCTGATTGAAATCCACGGACCATCCAGTACAGGACCATTGGTCGATGAGGACGTCTCTTGCCACCACGGGTGAGTAAATCGATGTTTTGAAAGGGTACGGCTTCAGACGCACCGCAAACTGAAATATTCTTCCTGACTTTAGCCCCCGAGGGATCGTTTGACTGCAACGATGACCTGTTCAGAGTTTTTCTAGGGCTTGCGGCCGATCGTGGCAGTCCTGGCGACAGCCGTCTGTTTGCGGAGGGGCACAATTGCGCCGGTGGAGCCGGGTGCGGCCTGCTGGAAGCGTGACAACATCTCCGTGCGAACGTACTCGACAAAGCTCTGCATCTGGCGGTTCATCTCTTCCATACGTTCGCGCATTTGCAGGATGATGGCGATGCCGGCAATGTTCACGCCTAGGTCGCGGGCGAGGTTGAGGATAAACTCAAGGCGCTCGAGGTCTTCGTCGGTGTAGAGCCGCGTGTTGCCCTCGGTGCGCGACGGCTTGAGCAGCCCTTCGCGCTCATAGAGACGAAGGGTTTGCGGGTGAATCTCGTACATCTCGGCGACCGCCGAGATCATGTACGCGCCTTTCGACTTGCGTTTTGCGGCCATTAGGATTCTCGAATCAGATTACCTTAACTCGCTTGCAGCCCGATGCAGAAAATTCTAGAGCTTTTCAAACAGCGCCACGCGCGGGTCCTGGCTGTTGAGCTTGGCCAGCTCGCGCATAATCTCGCGGCTGCGCTCATCGGCTAGAGTCGGTACGACCACCTCGACGGTCACGATCTCGTCGCCGCGCTGGCCGGGATGCTGCGCACTCTCTACGCCGCGCTCTCTCATGCGCAGTTTCTGCCCGCTCTGCGTGCCGGGAGGAATCTTCAACTGGGCGCGGCCGTCGATGGTCGGCACGTCCACCTTGGCTCCCAGAGAGGCCTCGGGAACGGTCACCGGAACCGTGAGATGAATGTCGTCGCCCTGGCGCGCGAAGACAGGGTGCGGGCCGGTGCGCACAATCAGGAAGAGATCGCCGGCAGGACCGCCGTTCAAGCCCGCGTTGCCCTTGCCTTGCAGGCGAATGCGCTGACCGTCGCGGGTGCCCGCCTTGATGCGGAACTCGACCGGCTCGGTGCGGCTTACCACGCCCTCGCCCTGGCAGGTGGGGCAAGTGCTTGCGGTGCGGCCTGTCCCGTTGCAGCCAGGGCAGGTGATGTTGAACTTCATGCGCCCGCCCATTTGCGTCACCTGGCCCGTGCCGTTGCACTCCGGGCACTGTATTGAACCACTGGTAGATGTCTGGCCGTGGCACGAGGGGCAGGTCTCCTGGCGGTGCACCTCAAGGCGCGCCTGGCCTCCGCGAATGGCCGTCCAGAAATCCACCGTGGCCTGGTATTCAAGGTCGGTGCCCGGCTGCGGACCACGCGGGCGCTGCGGCTGCTGCGCCCCGGAGAACATGCCGGAGAAGATGTCTTTGAAGCTGCCCCACGAAGCCGACCCCGCACCCGACTGCTGGCCCGGATGCTGTCCCGGCCCGCTCTGGAAGCCGGAAAAGTCAAAACCGCCAAAATCGACTGGCGTGCCTTGCCCGCCGCCGGATTGGCGCGAGTATGCCTCGGCGGCCGCCGGGTCGATCTGATCGGAGTAGAAGCCCACCTGGTCGTAGATCTTGCGCTTCTTCTCGTCGCTTAGAACGTCGTTGGCCTCGGAGATCTCTTTGAACTTTTCCTCGGCCTTCTTGTCACCGGGGTTCACGTCGGGGTGATAGCGCCGTGCCGCCTTGCGGAAGGCCTTGCGAATCTCCTCCGGGGTTGCCGTCTTCTTCACTCCGAGAATGGCGTAATAGTCCTTGTTTGTGGTCGTGGGCATGGCCGCCTTTGGTATCTTCTCTTACACGTTACTACTTTTGTTTCATGGTTTGGGCTCTTCCGCTCAAACCGTCGGAGGTTCGGCGGTCCGACAGCTACCGCAATCCAATCTCACGGCCACTCGCTGCACGGCATCCTTGCGGACGATTTAACGTTCATCGTAACGCGAAAAACCATCTACAGGCCAATCTCTGTCGATAGCGGTCAGAGCACATCCATTGCCGTCCCGGTCCGCAATTCCTCGGCATCGACTTAGAATGCAGGGCTTGAATTGGGAATCGCTCAGTTTGAGCCGGCGAATCGCTTCGATTCCGGCATCGCTCCTTCTTTTGGACGGACGCGCGCCGCAAGGAATTGATCGCCAACCTTTATACTTAGATGTTTGCAGGAATGAAGCGGACGCTCCGGTGAGGCGCGTCACGAAGACACGAAGTCCCGGAGACAGATCATTGTCCCTGGGTCAGGAGGAGCGGGCTTTGGCTCAGGCGGAGATTGGCATCATCGGCGGCAGCGGGCTCTACTCGATGCCCGGATTCACCAACGTACATGAGGAGACGGTGGAAACGCCTTTTGGCGCTCCGTCCGACGTGTTTGTGCTGGGCGAACTGGAAGGGCGCAAGGTGGCCTTTCTGGCGCGCCATGGGCGGGGACATCGCATTCTGCCCTCGGAGTTGAACTTCCGCGCCAACATTTACGCCTTCAAAAAGCTGGGCGTCGAGCGCATTATCTCGGTCTCAGCTGTGGGCTCACTCAAAGAGGAACACAAGCCGACGGATTTTGTGATGCCCGACCAGTTTATCGACCGGACCATGCATCGCATCTCGACCTTCTTTGGCGAGGGGATCGTGGGCCACGTGGCCTTTGGCGATCCGGTTTGCGCGACGGTGGCTAAGGCAGCAGCCGAGGCCTGCAAGACGGTGGGCGTCGTGGGCAAGCTCGGCGGGACTTACGTCTGCATGGAGGGCCCGCAGTTTTCAACCCGCGCCGAGTCGAATCTCTATCGCAGTTGGGGTGCGGATGTGATCGGCATGACCAACCTGCAGGAGGCCAAGCTGGCCCGCGAGGCGGAGATCTGCTACGCGACTGTTGCCATGGTCACCGACTACGATTGCTGGCGCGAGGGGCACGACGCAGTGACGATCGAGGAGATTGTGCGCGTGCTGCACAAGAACGCCGAGAATGCCGCTTTGGTGGTGAAGGCTGCTGTCGCCGCGATGCCGCATGAGCGCACTTGCGCCTGCGCTTCGGCGGCAAAGTACGCCGTGCTCACTCAGCCGGATGCGATTCCGGCGGCAGCGAAGGAGCGGCTGAAGCTGCTGTTTGGAAAGTACTTTTGACTGGAAGCGAAAGATTATGATCTGGGCCAGAAGGCTAGGACCGCCGCAATTTTGTCATTTTGAGCGGATCCTTAAATCTGACTGTCATCCTGAGCGAGCGCAGCGAGTCGAAGGACCTGCGGTTGTTCTTGCTTTTGCCTTTTTTGTTGTTGGAACTTGCTTCAAAAATTCCGCGTCGTATCGGAGGGTGATTTCAATCGTGCCGCTCTATAGTCATTGAGGCGCAATGAGAACTGGCCAGGGAATTGAGAAGCCGAAAAGTAAGAACAACCGCAGGTCCTTCGACTGCGTTTGGCGCAAAGTGCGCGCCAAACTCCGCTCAGGATGACAGCTATGTTTACTAAGTGTGAAGATGAGAGGAAGATAAATGGCAATTACCGTAGTAGGCAGCGTAGCATACGACACCATTGAGACACCAGCAGGAAAGCGTGAGCGCTGTCTGGGCGGAGCTGCAACTTATTTTTCGCTGGCCGCGAGTTACTTCACCGACGTGCGAGTTATAGCCGTCGTGGGCGAAGATTTTGGCAGGAGGCAGGAAGAGGTCTTCCACTCACACAAGATCGACACGCGTGGCATCGAACACACCGCAGGAAAGAGCTTCTTCTGGGAGGGATCCTATCTCGAGAATCTCAACGAAGCCAAGACCCACAATACGGAGTTGAATGTCTTTGCGGCTTTCTCGCCGAAGATTCCAGAGAGTTATCGCGACTCAGAGTTTCTTTTTCTCGCCAATATCGACCCGGTTTTACAGCGCCGTGTGCGCGAGCAAATGCCGGATGTGAAGCTGGTGGCTGGCGACACGATGAATTACTGGATCAAGGATCATCGCCCGGCGTTGCTCGAAGTTTTGAAGGGGCTCGATATTTTGCTCATTAACGATACCGAGGCCAAGATGCTGGCCGGCAATAACAACCTCGTGCAGGCTGCTCGCGCGGTGCTGGCGATGGGTCCCAAGGCGCTGGTGGTCAAGCACGGCGAGTATGGCGCGACTCTGTTTCATGGTGCTCACTCCGCTACCCAGTCAGCAAAGGAGCCGGAGGTCCATGGCACGAAGATCTTTCGCGCACCGGCGCTGCCGCTGGAGGAGGTTGTGGATCCGACAGGCGCGGGCGATAGCTTTGCCGGTGGCTTCTTCGGCTACCTGGCCTCGCAGCCTGAACAGACTGCGGAAGCCTTCCGCCGGGCGATGTTTTATGGCAGCGTGATGGGTTCCTTCGCCTGCGAGCGCTTCGGCACCGAGCGGATGCAGCAACTCACGCGCAAGGAGATCGATGACCGCTTCACACTCTTCCGCGAGTTGACGCACCTTGCCTGAGAGGCCCATGCCTGATAGCCCCATGACGAAGATTTCGCAGCGACGCGTCGCAGGACGTGAGTGGCTGGCGGTGGTGGCTGGCTGCGTTGCTGCCTCCATCGCAGCGATTGTGTGGAGTTGGCAAAATGGCGCACTGCTCAACTACGGCGATGCGGTAGCCCATCTGCACATCGCGCGGCGAGTCTTTGATGCGCGCCTGCCGCGGCTCACCGAACTGGGCTCAGTGTGGCTGCCGCTGCCGCATCTGTTGCTGCTGCCCTTTGTGCAGATTTATAGCTGGTGGGCGAGTGGATGGGCGGGTGTGATTCCGTCGGCGCTGGCTTACCTCGCCGCGTGCGCGGGCATCTACAGGCTGGCGCGGCATTGGCTGCCTCCGGCGTCGTCGGCCGTGGCGCTGGCCTTTTTTGCGCTCAATCCAAATCTGCTTTACCTGCAAACCACGGCGATGACCGAGCCGCTCTTTGTCTGTGAAATGGTGTGGATTGCTGTCTGGCTGGTCGAGTGGCGCGCGAGTCTGGACGCAGACTCTGCGAAGACTGCCCGGTTGCAGTGCCTGATCGCAGCGGCGTTGGTGGCAGCGGTCTTTACGCGTTACGACGGCTGGGTGATGTCGATGGTGGCGTGGACGTGCATGGGGCTGACTCTGCTGCGGCGTGGCCGGCTCAGATCATGGAGCTTCTGGCTGGCGAGCGTTGTGCTGGTAGCCGCGCCGATTGCGTGGTTCGTCTACAACGCTGTCGGATTCAGTGACTGGCTCTACTTTGCGCGCGGGCCTTATTCGGCCAAAGTAATCGAGTTGCGCACCATGTCGCACGGTGCCGGACCGCCGCATCCGGGCTGGCACAATCCGTGGGTCTCGCTGCTGTTTTTTGTGAAGGTCTCGGAGATGGATGCGGCTGCGGCGGCGTGGGGCAACTTCCTGCTGATCGTGAGCCTGGTTGGAACGGCGTTTGCGTGGCTGACCGCGCGGCGTCAGGCCTTCTGGTGGGCGCTGTTGCTTTGGTTTCCGATTCCTTTCTATGCCTATTCGGTGGCCTATGGATCGGTGCCGATCTTCCTGCCGCCCTGGTGGCCGCACTCCTGGTACAACACGCGCTATGGGCTTGAAATGCTGCCGGCCTTCGCGTTGGGAGTGGGCTTTGCGGCGCAGATCGTGCTTGCCGCGGTTACTGAGTTCAAGCCGCGCGAGATCAACGCACGCTGGCAGCGGGCGGCCGTTGGCGTGCTGCTCGCAGTGCTGGTCTTGAATGCGATTGAGATGGTGCGCGAGCGGCCGCTGGTCTATGTCGAGGGCACCAAGAACATTCACGCGCGGCGAGAGTTGGAGGTTGAGATTCCTGCGGTGCTGCGGGCGCTCATCGCCGAGCGGCCCGGCTGCGCGGTGTTGATGGATACATCGACCCTTCCAAATCTCGTGGCTTTCACCGGGATTCCACTGCGGCAGACGATCAACGAGAGTGATCTTTGGATCTACAGCGATGCGCTTGCCGCGCCTGCAACTCACGCGGCCATTGTGGTGGCCTTCAACGGCGATGAGATCGACCGCGCGGTCAAGGCGCATCCCGAGGGGCTGACGGCTGTGCGGCGCTTCACCACGCCAGGACAGCCGGCGGGAACAATTTACGTCTCAGGCCCCATTGATGCGGGGGGCATCACCAAGGCCAGTGGCGCGGTGTTAGCATCGGGCAAGGAAAGTCGATGAAGATGTCTTGCGGTATCCCATCCATTTCGCACTAACCGCGAAATGGATGGGGCACCCAGCTTTTATAACTTCAACGCTTCGGAGGAAGATTGATCCCTTTCAATAAAGCGCACGCCTGCGGCAACGACTTTTTGATTGTGACTGAAGACGCGGCTGCGGGCCAGGACTGGGCCGACCTGACGCGACGGCTCTGCGCGCGCAATACCGGCATTGGCGCGGACGGCATTGAGTTTTTTGCGTGGACCGGACCGCGCACCGGCCGCATTCGCCTGCATAACGCCGACGGCTCGATCGCCGAGATCAGCGGCAACGGCACGCGCTGCGTGGCGGCGTGGATGGCTGAGGAGCGCAAATTCCAAGCTGGTGACGAGGTGGAGATCTTCACCGATGCCGGGCCGCGCGTCTGCCGCGTGAATGCGCTGAACGCCGACCACGAGTTCACCGTGGAAGTGACTGCCGGAATGAGCATCCCCACTTTTGCGCTGAAGTCCGTCACGCTGGCGAATGCGGAGACGGTTGAAGGTGTTGAAGTCTCGACAGGCAATCCGCATTTTGTCATCGTGACCGACGGCGATTTCTTTCTGTTGCCGTGGCAGCAGATGGGCAGGGAGATTTGCGAGCATTCAGATTTTCCGCAGCAGACCAACGTGGAGTTCGTGCGTGTCGTGAATGAACAGGAGATCGAGATTCGCATCTTTGAGCGCGGGGTGGGACCGACGACCTCATCTGGCACGGGCAGTTCCGCCTCGGCCACCGCGGCAATCGCGCTGGGACTGGCGAAGTCGCCGTTGAAGGTGGTTGCCCCTGGCGGCGCGCAGGTCGTCGAGTGGAGCGGGCCGGGCACGGAGTTGAAGCTCACCGGTCCGGCATCGCTGATTGCGCGCGGAGAGGCCTGGTAAGCGATGAACGGGTTGTTGAAGATTCCGTCCATCGCAGTAGGCGCAGGCATCGGCGCGATCGCTCCCGCCTCATTTGCCCGGCCTGAGCGCGTAGAACGCGGCCTCGCGGCGTTGCGTGCGCTGGGCTTCGCACCTCGGCTCGGCCAGCACGCCGAAGCGCGCGGCCCGCTGTATTTTGCCGGAACGCGCGAAGAACGGCTGGCCGATCTGCACGCTGCATTCGCAGACGAGACAAACAGCGCCGTGATGTGTCTGAGGGGCGGCTACGGATCCAACTATCTGCTCGACGGGCTCGATCTCGAAATCATTCGCAAGCATCCGAAGCCGTTCTTTGCGTACAGCGATCTGACGGGTGTGCAATTGCATCTCCTCGACAGGATTGGCCTGCCCGCCTTTCACGGACCGATGGCGGCGGCGGATTTCTATCTTGAGAATGGCGTGCATCAGGCCAGCTTTCAGGCGGCGCTTGCCGGCGAGTCTTATGTGTTAGGCCCGGCGGAGGGTTTGCGCGCACTGAAGCCCGGCCGAGCGGGGGGCACGCTCTATGGCGGCTGCCTGAGCATTCTGGTCTCGCTCATTGGCACGCCCTTTGAGCCGCAGACCGAGGGCAAGCTGCTTTTTCTCGAAGACGTCGGCGCCAAGCCTTATCAGATCGATCGCATGTTGTGGCAACTGCGGCAGTCGGGCAAGTTGGAGGGAGTAAGCGGCATCGTCTTCGGCGAGATGCTCAATTGCACTTCACCGGGCGCCTCGGACAAATTGCTCGATAAAGTGATTCTGCGTGTCTTTGAAGACTTCGACCGCCCCATCGCCATTGGGTTGCGAAGTGGGCATGTTTCGCGCGAGAATGTGACGCTCACTTTCGGCGTCGAGGCCGAGTTGAAAATCGATGAAGAGGCTAGGTTGGAGATGATTGAACCGGCGGTGGTAAAGACAGGGATTAGGGGTTAGGAATTAGGAATGCAAATTCTTGGGTTCGATCTGGTGAAGAAACAATGAGCGTATCACCCCGGCACATTCACTTGAGCGGCATCTGCGGCACGGCGATGGCTTCGCTGGCTGGGCTCTTGCAGTTGCAGGGCCACCGCATTACTGGCTCTGACAAAGCAGCTTATCCGCCGATGAGCGATCTGCTCGCCTCGCTGGGCATCCCGGTAATGGAGCCCTACGCCGAGCCGAATCTTATCCCAGCACCCGATCTGGTCGTCATCGGCAATGCGCTCTCACGCGGCAATCCTGAGATCGAGCGCGCGCTCGACGAGAGGATTCCTTTCACCTCAATGGCGGCCCTGCTGCGTGAGGAGTTTCTTCTGGGTCGCGAGTCGCTGGTGGTGGCCGGGACGCATGGGAAGACGACCACGACCAGCATGCTGGCGTGGATCCATCAGGTGGCCGCGCGTGAAAACCCGGCGCTGGAGCCATCGTTTCTAATTGGCGGTGTAGCGGAAAACTTCGGGACCAGCTTTCAACTGCGTCCAACACGCACCTTTATCGTTGAGGGCGACGAATACGACACGGCCTTCTTCGACAAGGGGCCCAAGTTTCTGCATTACTTTCCAGATGCGCTGATCTTGACCCACGTGGAGTTTGACCACGCGGACATCTACGCCGACCTTGAAGCCGTCAAGACGGCGTTCAAGCGGCTGGTAAATCTGATGCCGCGGCGCGGACTGATTGTGGCCTTCGACGGCAGCGCGAATGTCGATGAGTGCGTAGCGCACGCTCTGTGCCGCGTCGAGCGGTATGGATTTTCTGCTGCTTCAGATTGGCGCATACAGAATCTGCGCCACGAAGATGGCCTCACGCGCTGGGAGGCATGGCGTGCGGACGCGCCATGGACAGAGCTTGAGATGAGGCTCGCCGGCGAGCACAATGCGTTGAACGCGATGGCGGCTGCCGCGCTGGCCTTTGGTCAGGGTGTCAGCAAAGAGGCGATTGCGACGGCACTGGCCAGTTTCAGGAGTGTAAAGCGGCGGCTGGAGGTGCGGGCGCAGATCGGCGGCGTAACGATTATCGACGATTTTGCGCATCATCCCACGGCGATCCGCGAGACGCTGCGGGCGCTGCGCTCAGTTTATCCGCAAGCGCGCATGTGGGCAGTGCTGGAACCGCGCTCAAATACGCTGCGACGCAAGGTACTCGAACCAGATCTTGTAGCGAGCCTGCAAATGGCCGACCGCGTTGTGATGGCTGGGGTCTACCAGCAGCAGCGAATCCCTGAGGCCGAGCGGCTGCATCCCGAAGATGTAGTCGATGCGCTCAACGCGGCCGGCACGCCCGCCGAGCTCTGTCCGGACGTAGAGACGATCGTGAACTCAATGGCTCCGCAACTACGCACAGGGGATGTGGTCGCGATTCTCTCCAATGGAGGCTTCGACGGCATTTATGAGAAGCTTCCCGCGCGGCTCAAAGACTTTCAAGGGTGAGTCTCCGACGCAAAAAGCCCGCCTGCCGAGGCAGACGGGCTTTTTGGGCGAACAAGCATTCACCTTACCGGTGTCCGCCACCCCCACCACCATGGAAGCCTCCGCCACCACCGTGGAAGCCGCCGCTGACATGGCCACCTCCGCTGAATCCGGGGCGCGCCCCGGAGCCGCCTCTAGGAGCCGCATAGCCTCGAGCTGCGCCGCCCGCAATTCCACCGTGATAGCCGCTATAGACGCCGCGCCCGGCGTAGCCATACCCGCCATGGTAGCCGTAGCCGCCTCGACCCCAACCGTGCCCCCAGCCCCAACCGTACCAAGGCCCAACGCCGAGGAAGACGCCGCCATAGAACCAGTTAGGCCCGTAGTAGCCGTAAGGAGCGCATGCGTAGGGATAATAGGCGTAATAACCCCAAGCGCAGACTGGGGGACCGTAAACGACTGGGGCAGGAGCGATAGCCGGACCGACTCCCACATCGTCGGAGTACTGGACGTCCTGGGCGACCGCCGTGGCCGCCAATGGGATAGCCAGCAGAGTTGCTAAGAGAACCAACCGGATGGACCGCATGAAAAACCTCCTCGTGCCGCCCGCGCCACTTTTGGTTCGGGATTCCGGAGACGAGCTCCGTACTCAGCACTGCCGGTTTTCGGGTTTCCTTTCCCGACCGGCTCCTGTTCACTCAGACAGTCTTTCACCAAAATAGTTGCGGTCGATGCAAGAAAGATCGACTTGGTGACGCGATATGCTGTAAAAGCCGGTCAACAAGACCGCGATTCTTGAAAGTTACCGGATCCACAGGCTGCGGAAAGGGGGGATTGTCTGGTTAGGTGCCAGAAATGCACCCCTCAGGGGCTAAAGCCCGGTGTTGTCTTTTCGCCTTTATGGCACGACTAAAGTCGTGCCCTGACACTTCACGTTGCTCCGGATAAGTTAATCCTGCAGACTGTAAAGCCCGTGCCCTCCGATCCCACCTGACAACAAGCGGCCAGCAGCCCAGCGCGACCTCTAATTCGCCAGCACTGCCCGGTAGCGGACCTTGTTCTTCTTCACTTTTTCGATGGCGGCATTGGCCTGAGCCATGGGGAACGACTCGATTTTCGCCTGGACACCGTGCCGAGCGGCAACATCCAGCATTTCCTTGATTCTGTAGGGGCTTCCGGTCGGGTTACCGCTGATTGAGCGGAGGCCCGAGATGAGCGGGAAGGCATGGACGCTCACCGGCGACGGCGGCACACCGACAAAACACAGCGTCCCGGTAGGCCTGAGCGTTTGCACGTAGACGCCCCAGTCCTGGTCGGCGTTGATGGTGCTCAAAACAAAGTCCATGGTCCCGGCTACTTCCCGCATGGCCTTCGACTCACGGGTATTCACAAAGTGCTGCGCTCCCAGGGCGCGCGCCTCTTCTTCTTTGGCGGCCGAAGTGGAGAATGCCGTAACCTCAGCGCCGAAGACCCTGGCGAACTGGATGGCCATGTGCCCCAGTCCACCGATTCCCACAACCCCAACCCGCGAAGACGGATTGACGCCATGCGTGCGCAGCGGGTTGTAGACCGTGATGCCGCCGCAGAGCAGCGGAGCTGTGTGTTCGCTTGATAGCGTTTCAGGAATCGGAATCACTAAGCGGGAGTTGGCTCGCACGCGGTCGGCATACCCGCCGTGCCGGTGAACGCAGGTTCCCTCGGACGCAGGGCAAAGATTCTCCATGCCGCGGGTGCACCACTCGCAGATTCCGCAGGAGTTCGACTGCCAACCCAGACCCACGCGCTGACCCACGGCCAGAGATTTTACCTCCGTCCCCACGGCGGTTACCGTGCCCACGATCTCGTGGCCGGGAATGAAGGGATACTGGCTGATTCCCCAATCGTTCGAGATCAGGTGAAGATCGCTGTGGCAGACTCCGCAGTGTGAGACGGCAATCTCCACTTCCTGCAGGCCCAGCTCACCAGGGTCGTACTTGAACGGCAACAGTTCAGCCCCCGCCGCATGCGCTGCAAGTCCTTGAATTACGCTCATGATTAGTCCTGAATCCTCGCTGAAGTGGACTGAAGTGGATCGCCAGGCCGGATCGAAACGCGGAGGCTCCGTCCTGAAAGTTGACTTGAAACTCTTCCCCCGTCCCCTTAGTTTAACCCGCCACCCGGTTCAATGCGCAGGTCCAGCACTTGAAAACCGCTCAGGACCCCGCCGGCGGGCGCATCGGCTTCCAGTTCTGCCGACTCGCCATTGAGGCTTGCATCCTGGGCGGCGCGCAGAGGTTCCAGCACGTTTGCCATTGAAAGCGGAAGACTTGAGAGAGTTTGACCTTCCATGCCTGCTTGTGTCTCCGGCACCAACAGACTCACGTAGACGCGGTCTGCCGGGTGCTGGCTCTGCGCATGGGCTAGGGCGGCATCAAGATCCGGAGCATGGGCCTGCTGGCGGGGTTGGTCCAAAGTCCGGTCGAGCGTCCCGGCGTCTGAGACGAGCAGCCGCAGGTTGCCCGCTTCGAGACGGGCGGGCAGCTTCACGGCGATGCGCAGATTCCGCTCCGCCTGACGCCATGGCCTGAGCGTTGCCTCGACCATCACTGTGTC
Source organism: Occallatibacter sp. (assembly GCA_050015115.1). Classification (GTDB taxonomy): domain Bacteria; phylum Acidobacteriota; class Terriglobia; order Terriglobales; family Acidobacteriaceae; genus Telmatobacter. The sequence continues at coordinate 14,670 of JBEKCA010000010.1, read as the reverse complement.
GCCGGCATGAACGATGCTGCTTGAGGCCAGCCGTACCGATTCGAGATCGACGCCAACTCGCCTTGGAATGGCCTCCACATCGAGATCGACCGATCGGACCGACCCAGAGCGTGTACCGTTCGAGTAGAGCCGGGCAAACTGATCCCCGGCCAGCAGAGCTGTCGCCATCGGCGCAGGCATCGACTCCCCGGCCGGCGCCCAAAGGTCCATCGGCGAGCGCGGATAGCCCTCCAGATCGACGCTGCCTTTCAGGTGGTAGCTGGTGTCTGCCGTGTTGTCATTCGACTGGAGCAGCGACTCGAACAAGGTCACCAGTAAGGCCTGCGGAGTGATCGAGGGCAGGTCGAGAATCTCGACATTGAGCTTGCGCGGGGCTCCCACCCCATGCACCAGGATATGAACGGGGATCATGTGTGCCTTGGCGCCGAAGACGCCGCGAATGGCTGCGTCGCGGTCCTCGCTGAAGGCGCCGATGGTTGCGCCGGTATTGATGATCTTGAAAGCATTCAGCGGCGAGGCCAGCGTGGCGACGACCTCGGCCGTGGTCATGGGAAAGGAAACCGGCCCGGCTTGGAGCAGAGGGTGTCCGCAGGCCAGCAACTGCTTGGGATCGACATAAGTGACCGTGCAGGTGGCCGCGATCTCCATGTCGCCGCGTACCAGTTGCGCGCTCACCGCGGAGCCGGGCACGACGCTTGCAATTGCCGCGGCCGAAGCCGGCCTATTCAAATCGCCGCCCGCGTCTCCTGCCGTCTCGGATGAGGATCCCATTCCACCGGCAGCAACCATCTCCAGGCCGGTTCCGGCCATCTTCTGTTGCCACAGCCGGATTGCTTCTGGATGGAAGCCGCTCATCAGCAGAGGGGTCTCCATCGCCTGCATCGTTTCATTGGCGGAGCTTTGCGTTCCCTGGTCCCTGTTTCCTAGTTCCTGTTCCCTGGTCTCGAATCCCTCTGCCGGCAGGTCCCGCACCTCGAGCATCTGCTCGATGGGCGTGATGCCTGCGATGGGGTCTTTGCTGAACTGCCCGATGCGGAAGGAAAGTGAGCCCAACAGCCGGTTGCCGATGTAGACAGGGCTGCCGCTCATACCGGCGACGACGCCCGTGTACTCCGGCTTGGCCCCGTGCAACTGCGCCAGGATCATGTCGTGGCCCGGACCGCGCGCCCCGCGCAGGACGCCCAGGATCTCCACCTGCATCGCCTCCGGCTGGGTTCCGGTGAAGACTGTCCAAGCCGTGCCCGTAAGGCCGCGATGCACCTCACTGAGCGGGAAGAACCCCCCGCCGACAGGTGGTCCACCCGCCCTTTCCGAGGTGGTCTGTGCTGAATTGGGGACGACACAAAGTGAGAGTGCCGCGGCCAGGGCCAGCACAGTGAGATACTTTGGGGTCTTGGTCAGGCGAGTCTGCACATTTATTAGACTACAACCCTGCTCGATCGACTCTCTCTGCCCGCAATGTCTTCCGCCGTTACAGCGGTGCGCAAAAGCCGCACATTGGGAATGACTCGAAGATTGGGAAGAGGTTACCTCATTCGTGGCTTGAACGCAGCTTTTGTCGATCTCGTTCGGTTCCCGTGCGCAGGCGGGTTGCCCCCTCCCAGCCCCAATGGCATCGCCGCCAATGTTTCCCTTGGGTAAAGGATCGTCACACCGGGATTGCGCAGGCTCTCTCCGGCTAGAAACTCACCGAAGATCTCCTCATGGGTTTTCAGGTACCGGCGCAGTTCCTCGCGGATCACTCCGCCGCTTCCCGACGATCCATAGCCGTGGATGATTTCGAGGCGTCCCCGATATCCGCTTCTCACGCAGGAGTTGTAGAAGCGCACAAATTCGCGGATCGCCTCGGCGACCGTGCAGTTGTGCAGATCGATGGACCGGTTTTCGCTCATTGTTCAGACTTACCCACTGTGCCTCGATAACGTCGTGCCCTGACACAAGCCAGCGCCATTGAAGCACATACACATGCGCGCTGCCTTTCTTAATCCGATCACCCGCAGCTTCGGCTCCAAACCTGCTCGATATAGCTGTCGGTCATTCCGGCAATGTAGTCGGCCACGGTGCGGGCCAGGCCCTCGCTGGCAATTGACGCCCGATCATCCTCCGGCAGCAAGGCGGGGTCGGCGATGAGCGCTGAAAACAATCCCTGAACGACTTCGGTGGCGTGCGCGTGCGCCTCTTCGATGACGGGAGAGTTGTAGAGGTTGGCATAGAGGAATTCCTTAGCCGTGGCGCGCGCGGTCTCCATCTCGGGGCTCAGCGCAGCGAGCCGCCGTGGCGCGCTGCGAACCTCCGCCAACGTTGCCGCACCCACTGCGGCCACCTGCCGGCCAACTTCGTCCAGGAGGTCCGTGACCAACGCATTGAGAACGCGCTTGAGGGTCTCGTAGACGGCCAGCTTTGACCCAGCGGCGGGATAGTCTCTCAGCACGGCATCGTGGAAGCCGCGAAAGAGCGCAACGCCCTCGCGGACCTGCTCCAGCGTCAAAATGCCTGAATCGAGGCCGTCGTCGAGGTCGGCGGTTGTGTAGGCGATTTCGTCGGCCAGATCGATGAGTTGGGCTTCGAGGGGAGGGAATTGGTCGAGGAGGTATTCCCCCAGCTCCGGATGGGTGGCGGCGGAGTAGTCGTGGGAGTGCTTGACGATGCCCTCGCGGACGCCGAGGGTCAGGTTCAGGCCGCGGAAGCCGGCATACCGCTCTTCAAACCAGCTCACAATGCGCAGGGCGTGCAGATTGTGGTCGAAGCGCAGGCCGTAGCCGCGCAGGCACTGGTCGAGAGCCTTTTCACCGGCGTGGCCAAAGGGCGGATGGCCAATGTCGTGGGCAAGGGCAAGCGCCTCAGCAAGCTCCTCATTCAGCCCCAGTGCGCGGACAAGAGTGCGGGCAATCTGGGTGACTTCAAGGGTGTGTGTCAGGCGGCTGCGAAAGTGGTCCGACGGGGCGTCGGCGGGCAAGCGGGCAAAGACCTGCGTCTTGCCGGCCAGTCGGCGGAAGGCCCTTGCGTGCAGCACGCGCGCGCCATCGCGGGCAAAGGGAGCGCGATAGGGATGCGGCGGCTCCGCGTGCGTTCGCTGGGTCAATGCGCCGTCCGCGCCGACGGCAATCCCCGCAGGAAGCGCGAAAGACGAATTCAGAATCGAATCGATCATTGCTTCACACTTTACGATGCGCGGCTTGAATGCCACAAACGGGGCTTTGCGTTTTCTGCCTCATTATCGGGAAGCGCCGGATCAAGGCACGTTTGACTGGTGGCACGGCCTCTGGTCCTCGCCGCTGTCCGGTATCACCTCCAAAGCGTGACCGAGGTGTCGCGCGAACCCAGAAGATAGATCGCATCCGGGCCCTGGCTTACCGGTAACTGTCCCCAAAGACGCTCCGGGTGCAAACCCGCCGGGCGCAGCACTTCACAGCGAACGGGCGACTCCTCACCGTTGGTTACAACGCTCAGATAGGAGTTGCCATTGCCGAGGATGCGCATCAAGCAGTTTTTCTGCGGCTGCGGGAACCGGAATGGTTCCCGGTCGGAAATTGGTGCGAGCACGGTTGAGAGATAGCGTGCCAGTGGTTCGGTGCCTCGAAGCCAGCCGCCAATTCCAATCGGGGAAGGAATCCACAGCACGCGGCCTCCGCTTTCGGTCTTGCGGGTGGTTGCGACAATCTCGCCGTTGAGCTCGCCGGCCACTTGCGCAGATTGGTTTTCGATGCTGCCGATCCACAGGTGCGAAGGCAGAGTGATCGCAGGGGAACTCAAGGGAAGATCGACCTCATTGCCGATGAAGTGGACCTCTTTCAACTCCGCGCCGGTTACACGCGCCAGTGGAAATCCGGCGAGTGGCCAGGCTTTGGCGTGCGGGTCATAGAATCCGGTCAGGCCGGTGATAAGCAGCGTGTTGCCGTTGTCCACAAAGGCCTCAAGATCGCTGACCTGGCTCTCCGTAATGGCACGCGCATCGGGCACGATGGCCACGCGAGCATTCGCTGTTTTGGAGCGCCAGTCATAGTCGCCGAAGAGCTTTACGCGCGGGGGTAACCCGATCTGCGAAAGAGCCTGATAGACCCCCAGCGCGGCAAGCAGGTGCGCATTGCTGTCGCGCCCCGGAAAATCAGCGTCGTGGTATCGCTCCTCCATTGTCATCGTCTCCAGGCTCAGGATCACCGTCACAGGCGATTCCAGTGCATGAGCTCCGCGGAAGAAATCGCCGTGGCTATCGACGATCTGTGCAATGGCAGAGGCGGTTTCGAGCCGACGACTCGGCTTCTGCTGAAAGTCCAGCAACGACCATTCGGCGGCTTCTGTGCCTTGCGAACGCGCATTCAAAAGCCAAAAGATCACACGGTCCGCGCCTGCGCCAATGCTGGTCCAAACCCACTGCCCAATGTCTTCGGTTGTGGGATCCATCGGCTTGTTGGAACTGTAAATATTGTTCCCGCCCTGTAGTTCAGTTACCCAGTGTGGCTTGGGCTCGCTCGCTCCCTGAACCAGATCGTTGATGTACGAAACGCCCAGTGCGTATTGGCTGCGATTCAACAATCCAAAGTGCCATGCCGGATGGATGGAGCAGCCCAGGCTATCCAGAAAGGGTCGCCACGATGCCAAATCGTCCGACAGGCCGGCCATGTTGCTGATAAGAGCATGTGGATTTACGTGCATTCCGTGAGCGGTGTTCGGATCGTGGAGACGAACCTGTTGCTCGATCCATTGCAACTGCTTAGTCTGGTAGACGCGCCAGAAGTCCAGCCAATCAATCTGCCGATTTTCGCTGGCGAAGAGTCCTGTAGATGGCTGCGGGTCCGCTTCAGCAAAACTTCCGTATGCCGATCCCCAACTGCGATTCAATTCGTCGATTCCGGCATAGCGCCTGGTCAGCCAGGGGCGGAATTCCGCAAGTGCGAGGGGATAGGCGGCAGGAGCCATCCCGGGCTCGTTGACCAGCAACCAGGTATCCAGCGATGGACTGGTCTTGTACCTGTCAACCACTTTCTCGATGTAGCGGGCTGCAGCCGCTCGCGCCTCCACCGTGGCCGGATATCCGACTCCCTGGTTTCCGTTGCCTCCTAGAAACGGCGGAGGCCCGCCTGGGGTCAGGGTCGCGACAATCCGAACGTGATATTTCTCGGCCGCACGAAAGGTCTCATCGTAAAGTGAGAAGTCCCATTGTCCCGGGCTCACTTCAAGATAACTCCACATCACAAAGATGCGCGCAACCGGCATGTGAGCCTCGGCCAGTTCCTGGAACCATGTGTCGATCTGTGCAGGGGTCTGGCCCGGCTCGATCCACACCTGCGCGCCCATCAAGGGCGAGTGTGCTTCCGCTCGTGCGAATCCTGCGCAGCTGACCACAAGCACCACCCAGAACGTCAGTCTTGTCACGATCTCTTCCCTCCGTCGGAAATCTACTCCTTCGGACGTGCGCGGGCAAGGGCATGGTCAACCGTGGGCAAGAGGCTGCGCGAGTCCCCGCTGTCTACAGAAGAAAAGCCGCTGGACATTGGCTGTCGTTCGGGCCTACGATATTGCCGGATTTTGTTTATGGGCGGGCGCGGTGACGATTCTCCGCTCCTCCGCAGGCACTTCAGTTCTCAACCGGGAGCGGGAGGGTTACATGAAACCAATCAGGAATGCAGCATTGAGCGTGCTGGCGCTGGCAGTTGTGTTCGCATCGGGATGTGAAAGGCATTCGGTAAAAGAGGTCTATTACTTGATCGCCGCTGACATGGCTTTGCCCTATTGGCAGACGGCCGCGGCAGGATTCAACAAAGCCGCTGCGCAATACAAGGTGACTGCAAAGATCGCGGGACCGGATGGCCACGATCCACAGGCCGAGTTGGCGGAACTGCACAAGGCGATCGCGGCCAAGCCGGCCGGAATACTCATCTCGGTGGCTGATGCCTCCCTGATCGAGCCGGAGATCAACGCGGCCATCAACGCCGGCATTCCAGTGATCACCATGGACTCGGACGCGCCCGGAAGCCGCAGGCTCTACTTTATCGGTACCAATAATCGAGAGGCTGGACGGCTGGGCGGGCAGCGTGTGATTGAGAAGCTTGGAGGCAAGGGAAACGTAGTCTTTTTCACGCTTGCCGGCCAGGCCAATACCGACGAACGCCTCGCGGGATACAAGGATGTCTTTGCCACCCGGCCCGATATCCATATCGTGGAAGTGGTGGACACCAAGGGAGATGCGAGCAGGGCCTTCGACTGGGCGCAGGAGTCGATGGCTCTGACTGGTGCAAAAAAGGTGGATGCCTACATCAGCCTCGAATCGGCGTCGAGCAAGGCCGTCGCCGACGCACTCAAACGGGGCAATGTGAAGGACCACCTGGTTGTTGGCTGGGACTTGAACCCCGACACGCTGGATGAGATCAAGGCCGGGGTCATCGACTCGACGGTCGCGCAAAAGCCGTTCACCATGGGCTACACGGGGCTGAAGGCGCTTGACGAGGTCTTCCACGCGCCACCCAAGCAGCTCAGCAAGGATTTTGCCGCCGATTCCTTCTCGCCCTACCCGGTCTTCGTCGACACAGGCACGTCGCTGGTGGAAAAAGCCAACGTAGACCAATATCTTGCCTCGCAGGCTGAGGGAACCAAGTAGGGCAGCCGCTCGGGAACGTGTCGACCATACCAAAAGAAAACGGCGGAGTCTCGTGGGAGGGCCCGCCGTTGCTGAGCGTGAAGCTCTGATTTTAGTTATGTCTTCTGGGCGGGAATTCCCTCGGCACTATTCCGGCTTAGTCTGCCCGGTGGCATTCTCTTGCTTGGCCAGCTTGATGCGCGCGGTCTCGAGCTTCTTCTGCACCTTGGCCAACTCGGCCGGCTCGATGTCCACCTGCACCGACTTGGCAAATTGCGCCAGCGAAAGCTGCCACTGTGCCGCGGCCAGGCGGATGCGGCCGGTCTTCTCGTAGACGTCGCCCAGGTGGTCGTGGACGGTGGGGTCCGTCTGGTCGCGAGCAACGGCCTGTCGCAGATACTCCTCGGCCTGTTCGTTGTCGCCCATCTTGAAGTAAACCCAGCCCAGCGAATCCAGGTAAGCGCCGTTCATCGGTTCGGCCTTGACCGCTTTGCGAATCATATCCAGAGCCTCAGGCAAGCGGATGCCCTTGTCTGCCAGCATGTAGCCCAGATAATTGAGGGTCATTGAGCTGTCGGGCTCCAGATCCAGCACCTGACGGAAAAAGATTTCGGCCTGTTCGGTATGCTTCTGCCGCTCGGCGAGTTCACCCCTCAAAAAGAACAAATAGGTGCGGTCCTCCCTTTTGGTGGTCATCGGCTCGGCCTTGTTAAAAGAGTCCTCGGCGTCCTTCCAGCGGTGGGCGCGGAGGTTCATCTGACCTATTGCCAGCCAGATCGGGCGATCGTCGTTGTTGTTGGCGAGCAGCCCCCTGGCCATCGCCAGCCCGTCGTCGGTTTTGCCGAGATCGCCAAGCTCTCCGGCCAGCATCAGCTTCAGATCGCGATCCTTGGGGTTTGCCTCGACGGCTTTGCGCGCCACCTCGACTGCTTTGTCATACTGCCGGGCGTCGCGATAGGTGTCGGCCTGAGACTGATAGCCACGGATCGCTGCATCGCCGCCCATATCGATCATCTTCTGGTAAGCGGCGATCGCCTCGGGCGTCTTGTTCTGCTCGTGATAGATTCCGCCGAGCCGCTCAAGAAAGATTCCGCGATTGTTTTTTTCGTCGGTGGTGTAAGCCCCATTGGCGTGCGAGGTCAGGTCAACCATCTGCTCATAGACCTGCGTGGCGTCTTCGAAACGCCCCAGCACGTCGAGCAGCAGCCCCTCGTTGTACCCGGCATCCAGGTCGTCGGGAGCCATTTTGCGCGCTTTCCGGATCGTGGCCAGGGCATCCTCATATTTTCCCTGGCGGCGCTGAACTTCGGAGATGTGAATCAGGGCCTCGGCGTTCTCAGGATCGGCGTCTGCCAGCGCTTTGAATTGCTTGAGCGCCTCGTCGAGCTGGTTGTCGTCGAGCAGAGCCTTGCCCAGGGCTTCGAGGGTGGCCGCATCGCCCGGCTCCATGTCGACGGCGCGTTGAAAGGCAGCGATGGCATCCTTGGTCCTTTTCAACTGCTCATAAGCTGCGCCCAGTGTATCTTCCATCTTCGACGACCGGTGATCCACCGGAACCGACTCAATGACTCTGGCTTCACTGTCGATGTCGTTTTTCTCGGCATACAAGCGAGCCAGATTCAGCACCACATCCTCGGTGTCGGGATCGAGAGTCAGCGCGGTTTTGAACTGCTCTTCAGCCTTCTTGTCATCGTGCTTGACGTGGTAGAGCTGGCCCAAGACCAGCCGCTCCTCGACGCTGGTGGGCTCAAGAACCACGATTTTCTCAAACTCCGCGATTGCCTGGTCGAGCGCGTCGCCACCGGACGAAGAGGATGAAGGTGCGTTTTTCCCTTCACTCAATGCGCGCAGGTAGATGCGCCCGAGGAGCCTGTGCGCCTCGATGTTGTCAGGCAAGTTCTTGAGCAGCGACCGGGCGCTGCTCTCAGCCTCCCGCGTGTGGCCCGAGCGGAAGTAGAGATCGGCCAATGCGTTGTTCAACTGTGGCGAGGTGGGGTCGGCATTGAGCGCGTACTTGTACTCCTCGATTGCCTTGTTGACCAGCTCCGGGCGGCCCTGGTTGACAGCCTCTTCTTCGTAGGTGTTGGCAAGCGCCAGGTGATAGTAGGCCTGGGCGCGGTTCGGCGTCTTCGCGGTATCGGCGGCTTCAGTTTCAGCCGGAGCGACTTGGATCGGAGTGGCCGCAAGCGCAGGCGCTGGAGCCGGGCTGGCTTGCGCCGGTGAACCAGAGGCACCTTGGGCGCAAGCGAATCCTGAATGCAGCAAGAGGGCGGCTGCAACGGCGAAAGTGAACCGGACCGGCAATAAAAGGAGTTTTCTTGTCATCATCCTGGGGGTTCCATTCCTTCAGCCAGGCCCGCAAGCGAGGATCTCCCACGCCGGGTAGGCCAAAAGGCGGCATAGGCAGCCGATGGAGGCAACTCTGCCTACTGTACAGACGATTCTAAACGTTATTTGGCTTTAACATCTTTCCGCGTGGCAGGATTTTGCCTTTCGATGCCTAACCACGAGCAGAGCCGGTTGGCTCAGGGGCATGGTCGAGGCTTGGCGGGTCAACTGGTGAAAACTACGGAATGCCAAGAATTTTGTGGGTTTGCAGGCTCAATCGCCACTGCGGATGGTCAAGGCAATAGCGCAAGGCAAGCCCGGTGTTGGCCTCGCGGCTGGGGCCGTCCTTCGGTTGCAGGAAGAAATGCCGGAATGAGAGCATCTCGAACTCTGCTGGGTCGGCTCCGGCCTGAGGATAGACCAGCTTCAGCTCGTCCCCGGTGCGCTGCACCAATCCAGCTCGGGCCTTGGGGCTGACGCAAAGCCAATCTAAACCCTCCGGTGCAGCAATAGTGCCGTTGGTTTCGACGGCAATCTCAAAGCCGCGCACTCGCAGAGCCGAAATGAGATCGGGGTCCAGTTGCAGCAGCGGCTCGCCGCCGGTGCAGACCACGAATCGCTGGCCCGAAGCCGAGTCCGCAGGCCATTTTTCCGCGACGGCAGTCGCCAGATCTTCGGCAGAGTTGAATCTTCCACCCCCCGGCCCATCGACCCCAACAAATTCGGTGTCGCAGAACCGGCAGACCGCCGCCGCCCGATCGGCTTCGCGACCCGACCAGAGGTTGCAACCGGCAAAGCGGCAGAAGACCGCCGCGCGGCCAGCGTTCGCCCCCTCGCCCTGGAGGGTGTAAAAGATCTCTTTGACGGCGTAGCCCATAAAAGCAGCTTTCAGCTATTTGCTCTTAGCACATTGTCGATCGATTTGAGCCTGGGTGCCCCATATCTGGCGCAGCGTCATCGCGCGGGACGTGGGAAACCACGAACCCTAACTCGCAGGTCACCGGCCCAAGATCCAACTAGTAACCCAACGGATCTTCGATCCCGTTCTCGCGAAACCCCTTCTGCCGCAGCAAACAGGAATCGCACTCTCCGCACGGTTTGCCCGACGGTGACGGATCGTAGCAACTGCTGGTTAGCCCGTAGTCCACGCCCAGTTCCGTTCCCTTGCGGATGATCTCGGCTTTGGTCAGAGCGATCAGCGGCGTGTGAATCTTGAGTGTCTGGCGACCTTCAACCCCGGCCTTTGTCGCCAGATTTGCCATTCTCTCGAAAGCCTCAATGAACTCCGGCCGGCAGTCGGGATAGCCCGAATAATCCAGCGCATTCACCCCGATGAATATATCGCTCGAACCAAGCACCTCGGCCCATGCCAGCGCAAACGAGAGAAAGATCGTGTTGCGCGCCGGAACGTACGTGATGGGAATATCGTGGCTCATTTCGTCTGCCGAGCGTCCTTTGGGGACCGCGAAATCTCCGGTCAGAGCTGAGCCGCCAAAGACCCTCAGATCGATCTGCGCAATGCGATGAGCCGCCACGCCAATGGCGCCAGCCACGCGCCGCGCCGCTTCTAACTCCACGATGTGTCGTTGTCCATAAGAGAAAGAGAGCGCATAAAGCTCATAGCCCTGGTTGCGCGCGATCGCCAACACAGTGGCCGAATCCAGCCCGCCGCTCAACAGCACCACAGCGCGTTTTGCGTTGCTCTCCATCTTCAGCTCGCTAAGTCCCCGCCCTTGCCGATGTCGATCGAGGCCAGGGTGGAATTATTTTCGTCGATCATGGCCTCGTGGCACTTCTCCAGCACGCCCTTGGCTGCAAGAATAAACTCGATTGCATCGCGTCCCGCGCCATCGCCGCCCCGGTTGGGAGTCACAAAGTGCGCCTCGGCCTTCACCTGCGCCCGCGCATTGGCTACGGCCACAGCAAAACCGCATTGGCGCATTACCGGCAGGTCAATTATGTCGTCGCCCACGTAAGCGATTTCGTCGAGCGTCACGCCTTCCCTCTGCATGATCTCCCGCACCGCTTGCATCTTGAAGGCCTGACCCTGGTAAACGAATTCAAGCTTCAAATCGCGCGAGCGCATGGCCACGGTCTCCGAGATGCGCTTGGTGATGACTCCCAGTTTCATGCCGCCTAGACGCGCCAAGGTCACGCCCGCGCCGTCGTGGGCGCTGAAGCCCTTGGCCTCGATCATCTTGCTAGTCATATTGCCATCGGGTCCGACGACCGGAACCGGAATGATCCAGATTTGTCCGTTGGTCAGAACGCCATCCACGTCGAAGAGAATAATCTTGATGCGCCGCGCGCGATCTTGTGCGGAGAGAGTCATGCCTTTGATTTTACAGACTGCGGCGCCACGTTCCAGCCGTGGCTCTTCCCCGGCAATCGGCCCACCGGATTGCTTTGAAGTCCTCGACCTTTCCGAGAGCCGTCGGGGATCCAGTCAAAAAAGCAGCCCGCTCACTCGCCGGAACGCGCGAATGGGCGGGCTGCTTGCCTTGATCCGGTTTAATGCTCTACGGCTGGTATTCCCACAGATCGTTGTAGCTGCCTCCTGCAAAGAGCCAGAAATTACCGGAGGAATCGGTCCAAGTCGAGGCGCCTTCTCTACTTGGAGGTAAGTTCGAGGAAGAGGGCACACTCTCCGACCCATAGGAGCCGGTATTGCTGTTTTGGCACGACCCGCCCATCCAGGTCCATTCGCCAGTGTCTCCGGTCGCACTCGGAGAGTACATCCAAAGATCGTTCATGGGAGCAACGGAACCGGGGCCGATTGGGGCATCACCGCCAAAGAGCCATAGATTACCCGACTGGTCCACCCAGGTCGCAGCGTAGGATCGGGGTTGTGGACGATTGCCCGAAGCGGGTAATCCCAGCGTCCCGAAACTGCCTGGATCGTTGATTGTCTCTGGTCCGCCCATAAACGCCCACCCTCCGAAGGTTTCCGAACTCGGATCGAGCATCCACAAATCGTTGAGCCACCCTAGGTTACCCGCGGCGTCATATCCCCTTCCGCCGAAGAGCCAAAAGCGGCCAGATTTATCGGTCCACGTTTGCGCACCGGAGCGCCCCCCTGGTCTGTAGCTTGGAGTAGCTTGCCCTTGAATTCCATAGTTCCCAACACCAAAATCTCCCCCAAGCCAACTCCATTCCCCTGGATATTCCTTCAGTGGGTCGGCAATGCTTGGATTAAATTTCCATGTGTCGCCAAGGTAATCTACCCCCGGGGCGCCCTGTCCAGATAAACCGTAACCGCCAAAAAGCCAGAGGTTCCCTGAGGAGTCGACCCAAGTCGCGCCTGAGTCGCGGCCTCCCGGACCGCCCCGTGTTGCATCTAATCCGCGTTCGGGGTACCCGGTTGGGCCTCCCATCCATCTCCATTCGCCCGCATCGCTGGTCCCGATCGGTGAGTACCTCCACATATCGCCAAACTCTCCCGGCATGGGCGAGACGTCCACCAAGTAGAAGGTGTATCCCCCCAATAGCCAGAGATTCCCCGATGAATCAACCCAGGTACTCGCTAAGTCACGCGCCCCTGGAGGATTGTTGAAAGATGCCTGCCCTTCAGTTCCGTAATTTGGGGTGACTATGTAGTCCAAACCGTCGGTTGTACCAAAATTCTGTCCAGCGACCCAGGTCCATTCTTCATTGTTCGGATTGTAGTTCCACTCGTCGTTCAGTGCCGTCAACCCCGCACTTTCTCCGGGATTGTATCCGCCGTAGATCCACACATTGTCTGAGCCGTCCACCCAAGTCGCGGAGTATTCTCGTGGTTCAGGAAGAAACGAGGAAGACGATTGCCCCAGTGTGCCCCATGTGCCAGACGGGTTGCTGAACGCTTGGGCTCCTCCCTTCCAGACCCACTCGCCGGTGCATGCCACTACAACATTGGTGACATCGGCCGAGGCCGTACCGCTTGGGTTCGATACAACACAATTCCGGTTCGCCGGGGCTGTGCCAACGGTTACGGCGTACGGCCCCCCGCCGGTAACGGCCGTCGCAAAGGTAAAGGAGCCGTTTGAGATCACTGTGAGTGCATCACCGCCATTGTCCAGCAACTGCACCGATGTGCCGGCCTTAAGGCCAGTTACCATGCCGCCAATGGTAGAGCCTGCTCCCACGCAACTAACCTGCACATTGGTGACATTGGCACTGGCCACTGTGCCGCTGCTATTGGTGACCGTGCAGGTAGCTTTCGGATTGGTGGGTTGGAGGTAAACCGTTACGGAGTAGGTGACGCCACTAGGGAGTTCGTTGGTGAAGATGAAGTTGCCGTTCGCAGGCACCGGAAGGTTGTTACCGAAATTATCTTGCAGCGACAACCCCTGACCAAGTTGAGGAACCGGAAGGCCAGACACCGTGCCCCCGATGGTGTAACCCGTCCCGCAGTTGACTGAAACATTGGTGACATTGGCGCTGCCCACCGTGCCTGTCGGGTTACTCACACTGCAGGCTCCGACGGTGGGTTGGGTGATTATTGCAATGTCGTAGGCTCGTCCGCTGGGCTGCGGGTCGAAGGCATAGTTACCGGCGGCGCTAAATGTCGATGAAATAATGCCAGAATCCAAATCCTCAAGCAGGAGTCCGCTGCCTGTGAGTCCGGAGATCGTGCCGCCAATGGTGTATTCGGGGGAGCAGACAACCTGGACATTAGTGACATTGGCCGTGGCTGTTCCGCTGCCATTGGTGACTAAACACTGTTGCGGCGGAGAAGTCGGCGAACCGGCATTAACATAATAGGCCGTTCCGCTTGCGATTGCGATGGCGAAGGCGAACGGGCCGTTCGCATTCACTGTCAGATAGTCGTAACTTGCCCGGATACCGTTCCCGTAACGATCGGTAAGGTTCAGTCCGCCGCCCACGAGGCCGGAGACGGTGCCACTGATGGTGTAGTAAGACGGAGTGCAGGCAACCTGGACGTTGGTGACATTGGCAGTGGCCGTGCCGCTGCCGTTGGTCACCGTGCAAGTCTGCGTTGGAGTATTTGGCTGTGTCAGCACTGTGACGCTGTATGCGCCGCCGCTGGCAATTTGTGGGGCGAAGGTGAAGGCGCCGTTGGCACTCACCGCTAAGTTGTCACCGTTGTTGTCTTGCAAGACCAACCCGGTGCCGCCAAGGCCGGAGACTGTGCCGCCGATGGTGTAGTTGGCGGGAGGGGCGCATGTAACCTGCACATTGGTGATATTTGCGTTGGTTATGGTTCCGCTTCCGTTGGTGACCGTGCAGATCTGTGCTGGAGAGCTGGGTAGTGTGTTCACTGTGACGCTGTAGGGCCCCGGTGTGAGTGTTTCGCCAATAGCACTGAAATTGAAGCTGCTGTTAGCGCTAATCGGCAGATTGGTGCCGCCGCCATTCATCAGGAGAGTCAACCCGCTGCCCACGAGGCCGGAGACTGTGCCGCCAACGGTGTATTGGTTTGTGGAGCAGCTCACCAGCACACCGGTGACATTGTTGGCTGCGTCAAGACAGAAACGCTGTATGAATTCCCGCTTGAAATTGCCGAGCTGAAGGTGAAGCTGCCGTTTGCGCTCACCGTCAGATTGTTGCTGCCATTATCCTGCAAGATCAATCCGGTGCCCACGAGGCCAGCGATCGTGCCGCCGATGGTATAGGTGGGAGCGGTTGTCGTTGTGCAGGTCACTTGCACACCGGTGACATTGGCGCTGGCCGTTCCGCTTCCGGAGGTCACCACGCACTGCTGAGCCGGAGCGGTTGGCTGCGTCAAGACAGAAACGCTGTATGAATTCCCGCTTGAAATTGCCGAG
>JBEKCA010000009.1:0-75634 GCA_050015115.1 Occallatibacter sp. | reverse complement strand
GACCGCTACATCGAAAACCACAACCACGACCCAAAACCCTTCATCTGGCATAAAACCGCAGACCAGATCCTCGACTCCGTCGCGCGATTTTGCAGACGAATTAATGACTCAGGACACTAGTCGAAGTCCAGTTTCAAGAACAAGAAAGGCGCATCCCGCAATGGAATGCGCCTTTTGCCGGTTCTTATGCATAGTTTGACAACTCAAAATGAACCCCTGTACAGTTCCTCCATTCTCTCTACAGAGGTATTTTGATGATCTTCTATGGCTGGAAGACCACGACGGTTCCGCTTGCCGAGTTGGGGACACTGCCCTGCCCGCGGTGCGGCATCTCTCGTCCATTTCGCGCGTTCCTGAAGTACAAGGAATTTCATTTGTACTGGATCTTTGGCATGGTCACGAGCCGCAAGCTCCTGGCCGCCTGCACGGTCTGCAACCAGGGCACATCCATCGAAAAACACATGCTGCCGCCGACGGTGGACCAGGATCCCGTCCCGTTCATGCAGAGGTGGGGTCTTGGCGTCTTTGCCGCGATTGTCGCCGTGATCATCGCCTTCGTCGCGATACGCAAGTAGGCTGGGAGACCACGATTCTCTGGGCCAAGCTCCCGTCCCTCATTCCTCTCGAAGCAGAATTAGAGGATCCACCGACAGCGCGCGCTGCGCCGGAATCCACGTTGCCACCAGGCCTAGCAGGGCCATGGCAACGGCGACCCCGCCCAGCACCACCGGATCGCGCGGCGTCGCCTGATAGACGATGAAGGACAGCACCCGTGTTGCCAGCAACCCCAGCAGCAAGCCTGCCGTCGAACCGATCGCCAGCAGCTTTACCGCTCGTCCCAGCGCTGTCCGCAGCACTTCGCTCCGCTGAGCGCCAAGCGCCACGCGAATTCCCAACTCCCGCAGCCGTTTGCTTACCGAGTAGGCTGCCATGCCGAAGATGCCGGTAATCGACAGGATCGCGCCCATGATTCCCAGCACGCCCAGGGCCAGGCTGGCCATACGCGCCGGGAACATGCTGAAGTCGAGTTCCCGCTTCCACATCAGAATGTCCAGCGGCATTCCGGCATTCAATTCGCGCAGCCTGCCTCGCACCGCCGCGGCCAGGTGCTGCGAATCGCGCGACGAGCGCACCAGCAGCCATTGCTCGCCAAGCGGGTCCTGCTGCGTGACGGGAACGTACATCGCCGGCTGCTGAGCTTCTGTTACGCTCAAGTACTTTCCGTTTTCGACGATGCCCACCACCTGCACCCGCGTTCCGTCCTTTGTCTCGAAATATTTCCCGACCGCATTTGTCGAAGAGCCAAGCATCCTGGCAGCGAAATCGCGATTCACGATGGCCACCTGCGGCGCGCCTTTTTTGTCGTTCCAGTCGAAGTTGCGGCCCTCCAGCAGAGTCGTTCCCGCCGCGTGAAGATAGCCTGGCGAGATGACATACATGTAACTGGTAGCCGCTGCATTCGACGGCCGCAGGTCCGTCGTTCCATCGCGAAAGACGGTCGTCGACCAGCTTCCGCCCCGGCCCAGTGGAGCGAAGTTTACGAGTCCCACATGCTCCACGCCGGGCAACGACTCCAGCGCGTCGATCATTCGGCGCTGCATCGGCGGGATCTCCGCCGGGCCGTAGCCTGCCATCTTCAGATCAGTTTCGACCATCAACACGTTGTTGGGATCGACGCCGAAGTTGGTGCGCATCGAGCGCGCCAGTCCGCGCACCGCGACCATCGACGAGGTAACCAGCACGGCGCAGATGGCAATCTGCACCACCAGCAGAATGTCGCGCACGGTGACGTGCCGGCCCACTCTTCCTGTCGAACCGGCCTTCACAATTTCATAAGGATTGGCCCCGAGCACCTGCCGCACAGGCACGATGCCAAAGAGCAGCCCGCTCACCAGGGCCAGCACCAGGGCGACTATGTAGACGTTTGCGTCAGGCCGAACAGGCACGTGAATCGGCACGCCAGAGAATGGCTGCCAGCGATCCAGCGCACGCAACAGTGCAATGCTTGCGGTGAGCCCCGCGACGCCTCCGGCAAGAGAGACGAGCACCGCCTCAGTCAGCAGTTGCCGCAGAATGCGCTTGCGGCTCGAGCCCAGCGCCAATCTCAGAGCCACTTCGCGCGAACGATCGCTGGCACGCGCGGCAAATAGACTGCCCAAGTTGGCGCAGGCCGCCAGCAAAATCAGCCCCGCCAGCACCATCAGCGCTGAAACAAACGCCCGCACCGGCCGGCCCAGTACGCCGGGCATACTTGGGCGGCCAAGTGAAAAAACCTCGCGCGCATCGTCATTCGGGTAAGCCTTCGCAAGGCCCGCGCCCACCGTGTTCAGATCCGCGGTCGCTCCTTCCGTTGTCACTCCCTGCCGCAGGTGTCCGAGTACCTGAATCAAGCTTCGGCCCCCTCGACGGCTTAAAGATCTCTCACCCACAAGCTGATCGTGGTTCACCATCGGAACGTAAAAGTTGGGAGCGAAAAAAACGAACGTCCCCTGGAAATCGGGCGGCGTTACTCCAATCACTGTGAAAGGATGCCCGTTGACACGAACAGCGCGGCCCGGCACGCTCCGGTCGTCCTGAAAGCGGCTGTGCCAGTACGCATAACTCAGTACGATGTAGGGCGCACTATTCATTCCCTTCTCATCGGAGGGATGGAAGAATCGGCCCAGAAAGGGTTGAATGCCGAGTACGTCAAAATAGTTCCCGGTAGCTTCAAATCCCCAGATGCGTGACGGGTCTTTGCCCGTGTCGAGCGCCACCTGAGAGAGAGCCATCGCCGCCATGCTGTCAAAGCTGTGATTGCGGTCCCGCAGATCGAGATAATTCGGATACGACTCCCAATTGTCGTCGCTCGCGTGATTAATCGCGTAGAGGCTCTTCGCATCCGGTACATTCACCGGGCGCAAAATTAGCGCGTTCAATACGCCAAAGACTACCGCGTTCGCGCCGATGGCCAAGGCCAGCGTCAACACCGCGGCGATAGTAAAACCGGGACTCTTGCACAGCAGCCTCGCCGCGTGACGCGCGTCGACCCAAACCGATTCGAGCGTTGACCACTGCCAGACTTCGCGGCTTTGTTCCTCCAGCAGCGTCGTGTTTCCAAAGGCGCGGCGTGCGGCCTCTTCGGCCTCCTTGCGGCTCGTGCCCTCGCGCATGAACTGCTCCGTCCGCTCTTCCAGATGCGAGCGCATCTCTTCTGAGAGTTCGTCGTAAATCCTGCGGCGATCGAAGACGATGCTCAGCCAGCTCATATCAAGCCCCTCTCAGTTGGCGGCGGATCTCTCTGCATTGAGGACCAGCGCGATGCCCTCGAACATGCGGTCGAAGCTGGAGATCTGCTGCTCAAGACGCCGCAGGCCCGAGGCTGTGATCTGATACGTTCTCACGCGGCGATTTGTTGCAGAGAGACCCCACTCCGCCTTGACAAGTTTGGACTTGAGCAGCCGCTGCAGCGCCGGATAGAGCGAGCCCTCCTCCACCTGGAGCAGGTTGTTCGATCGCTGCTGGATGTGTTGCACCAGCGCATAGCCGTGGGCAGGCTGGCGGCGTAGCGACTCGAGAATCATCATCTCAAGCGCCCCGGGAAACAGATCGCGAGCCGGTGTGTTCTTCATAGGCTATGTTGCTACAGGCATAGAGTAAACTAGTATAAGAACGTTGTCAATTAGAGGACCGACCCAAACCGCGCGGCTTCACCTGCCGCGGCGCACCATCCAGTTTTGCCCAGCCGAAGATCTTCTCAATCAACTTGCTTTTCCGGTGGCTCGTGCGGCCGCCACGGTGCGATCGAGGGCCAGTCTGTGTCGGAGTAAAACGTCTCCAATTCCGAATCCATCCGATCCAGCGTACGGTCAACCAACGTCCAGCAGTGAGCGGATCTTTGACGGCGAGTCCCTACAATCTGAGAGGCCAACTCCGTCTGGCATCCATATCACTGCAAAAATCAGCCGCATCGGCGAGAATGATGATCGATGGCGAATCGGCGGTCGGGGTTGGGATTGGGCTTGCGTGCACAACTGTGGGTGTCTCTGGCCGGAGCTACCCTCGGCGTGCTCGCGCCGGCATTGGCTCAGGAAAGCCTGGTCAACGCGCCCCAGCCAACCCATCCCCCCAGGCCGCATGTCTTGTCTGACCGGCTCCCCGACAAGCCCTCTCAGCCCCCGGCGTTCAAGATTGCGGTTGGACCGCTGGGCTTCTCTGCGCCCGGCTCTTTTTATCTGGGCCAGCGCACAAGCCTGGTTTCTCTCGATTTTTTAGATGAGAACCGGCTGCTCTTCACCTTTCGCGTTCCAGGACTGATCCGCCGCGACGCCGCTGAACGCGAGGCCGGCAACGACGAAGAGCGCCGGATTCGCGCCCTGGTCCTCAAACTGCCTCAGGGAACGGTCGAGTCCGAGGCCCTTTGGACGGTCCACGACCGGTTGCGTTATCTATGGGTGCTCAATGACGGCAGCTTTCTCTTCCGCGATTTGAGGGATCTTGAAACGGGCGATGCCTCGCTCGAACTGAAGCCCTTCCTACGTTTTCCTGGGCCGCTGCTCTGGCTGGAGCCGGATCCCACGCAGCAATTCCTCGTGACCAACTCCAGCGAACCGGCAGTGGCCGCGCAAATGCCCCCCGAGATGCCCAGCCCGGCCGCCAGCCTCGCCGGCAACCAGAATCTCTCCCTCAACCCCGGCGGACAACCGTCGGTTTCGGGAGATCCCACATCGTTTGGACTTGGAACTTCTGGAGCCGCGCAGGCCGTGAGAGCTGCGCAGGAGCAAAAGCCGGTCAGTCAGCCCGAACTTGCGGTGCGCATTTTGCGCCGCACCTCAGGCGAGGTGACTTTGGTGAGCCGGACGCGCTTCGCCGTTCACCTCCCTGTGAATGCCGACGGCTATCTGGAAAATCTGCGCGGGCGAGGTAACGACTGGCTGGTCAACATGAACTACTTCAGCGGCGGGGCCGCGACTGTCGGCCGCATCAACTCGGCCTGCTCGCCGGTTTCCGATTTTCTCTCGCAGCGGGAGGTGCTGGTCACCGGCTGCACCAGCTCAGGGGCAGCAGAACTGGCAGCAATGACCACCGATGGCCGCCTCCTTTGGGAGGCACTGGGTTCCGATACGTCCGTCTGGCCCGTTGTGGTCAGAGCGCCGGATGGCTCGCGCCTGGCGCGGGAGACGCTGATCGTCTCCACCCCGGTCAGCGCCCGCGCGCCGCTCGGTTCCGACGAGATCCGAGGCCAACTGGTCGAGGTACTAGACGCGGCGAATGGCAACATGGCGCTCGAGACTACGGCCAGCCCGGCTCTCGACGAGGGTGGCAATGTCGCCATCTCGCCCTCTGGCCGCCGCGTGGCCGTGCTCAACGGCAGCCAGATCCAGGTCTTCGAACTGCCTGCCGCGCCGTCGCTGCCGGAGCCCGTCGTGCATGCGCATTCCCACTGACGGCGGGCAATTGCCAGGGCATGCCTATGAATGGATTTCGTTGGCAAGGTTGATATTTCAGACGCCTTGCTGTATGGCCACAGCCTCTCCGTCCCGGAGGGACGGCGCGAAGACAAACCGCAGATCTGCCTTCTCGTTCATGCGATTGTCCAGGGCATTCGTCCAACCCGGATTTTGCAACTGCCGTTTGACGCTATACTTGACGGTGAGTTTGCCCACTGCTGCGTTTGACCTTGAGCCACCACACGTGCTTAATTGCGCCGCTGACTTGGCCTTGACAGTTCCAAGAGGACGAATTGCTCCAAAAGCCCGAGATCGCTGAGCCTGTCGAAGAGACGGATCAAACCGATCCAGCACCCCCGCTGTGCGTCGATCTGGATGGCACGCTGATTAAGTCCGATTCGCTTTTCGATGCGGTCTGCCAGTTCATGCACCGCAATCCGGCCAGATTCTGGCAACTGCCTCTGTGGCTGGCCGGAGGCCGCGCCCGCCTCAAGCAAGAGGTGGCCCGCCGCGCCCCGCTCGACGCTGCGCGACTACCTTACAACGCGGAACTCGTCAGCTATCTTCGTAATGAGCGGCGCGAGGGCAGGCAACTCTATCTGACTACCGGGGCCGATGGACCGCTGGCCGAGCGAGTGGCGGCTCATCTTGGCATCTTTGACGGTGTTCTGGCCTCCGACGGCACGACCAACCTCACCAGCGGAAAAAAGCTGGCCCTCCTCAAGTCCCGCTTCGGCGAATTCGACTACATTGGCAACTCGCGCGCCGACCTGCCGCTACTGGCCAATGCGCGCAAAGCAATGCTGGCCAATCCGACGCGCGGCCTGCGACTCTCCCTGCGGCTGCGGCAGATCCCGGTGGTCAAGACCTTTCTCGACCGGCGGCAATTTCCGCGCACACTTCTCAAGGCGATTCGCCTCCACCAATGGGCCAAGAATGTTCTGCTGATCGCACCGCTGCTGATGTCGCACAAGCTGAACGCGGCGGCCATCGGCTCGGTTATTGCCGCGTTCTTCTGTTTTTCATTCATGGCCTCGGCCAGCTATCTGGTCAACGATCTTCTCGACATCGACAGCGACCGCCGTCATCCGGTCAAGCGTCTCCGCCCCTTTGCAGCGGGCGATCTGCCGGTCACCGGAGGCGTCGCCCTTGTCTTTGCTCTTATCGCAGCCTCGGTAGCGATTCTGCCCTGGCTTCCCCGCCAGTTCGCGATGTGGCTGGGAATCTATATCGTCGCCACCACGGCCTACTCCTTCTATCTCAAAAAGGTGGCCCTGGTGGACGTACTGATGCTCTCTGGTCTCTATACTCTGCGCCTGCTGGCCGGCGGCGCGGCCACCGGCACTCCGATTTCGCACTGGCTGGCCGGCTTCTCCATCTTCTTATTTCTCTCGCTGGCCATGGTCAAGCGCTTCAGCGAACTGGAGAATCTGCGTGAGCGCGGTCTCACCGCAACGCACGGGCGCGGCTACCTGGCTGCCGATCTCGAGCAGATTCGCGCCTTCGGCACATCCAGCGCCACGGCTGCGGTGGTCGTCTTTTCGCTCTATATTTCGCGCCCCGACGTTGAGGCTCTCTACAAGCACGCCGGCCGCTTGTGGCTCATTGTCCCGCTGATGCTCTTTTGGCTCTACAGGGTCTGGCTCCTGGGCTCGCGCGGCGAAATGGACGGCGACCCGGTCGTCTTCGCCCTCCGCGACCGTCTAAGCCTGCTGGTGGGAGCAGGTGTAGTGGTCGTGGCTATCTTAGCTTTATAGCCGAAAGGGTAGGAAACAACACCAGCGTCCGCCGTTGCCCGTTCTGAATCCTTTAACCGCGTCCGTTCGTCTTAGAGATAGAGCAAAAAAGCCTGCTAACACCGCGCTGTTTTTGCAATCGCTGTAGTTTACCATTGATTTTTAAACAGATTGTTGGAAGGGGGTCGGGGCGGCAAGGACCGTCCTCCCCGTAACCCATTGAGCCGGTCGAAACCGAGCCAGGGCAGTTGAGGCTTTTTTGAAGTTCACCCTGGTCGCGAACGCCTTCAGACCAGCACCCGGCTCGGAGCGAGTACCTGCCCTATGATGTGGATTGTCCGGCTTGCGTTGCGGCGGCCTTACACCTTTGCCGTCTTCGCGCTCTTGATTCTGATCCTCGGCGTCTTCAGCATCGACACGATGCCCACGGACATCTTTCCGAATATCGACATCCCCGTCGTTACCGTGGTCTGGAACTTCACCGGATTGTCCGCGCAGGAGATGTCGACCCGCATCGTCTTCAACAACGAACGCGGCTTGACCACCACGGTCAACGACATCGAGCACATCGAATCGCAATCGCTCAACGGCATCGGACTGATCAAGATCTTCTTCCAGCCGCACGTCAACGTCGGCAATGCGGTGGCCCAGGTGACGGCCATCTGCCAGGTTCAGTTGCGGTCGTTGCCACCTGGTACGACACCGCCCTTTATCATTCAATACAACGCATCCAGCGTGCCCGTATTGCAGTTGGGACTTGCCGGTCAGGGCCTGAACGAGCAGCAGCTTTCCGACCTCGGCACCAACACCATTCGCACGCAACTGGCCACCATCGAGGGAGCGCAAACGCCCTTCCCCTACGGCGGAAAACAGCGCCAGATTCAGGTCGATCTCAATCTGCAGGCGCTCCAGGCCAAGGGGCTCTCGCCCAGCGATGTGGTCAACGCCATCTCCGCGGAAAATCTGATCGCTCCCTCAGGCACCATGAAGATCGACCGCTTTGAATACGCGATCGAGACCAACTCCGCGCCCGATATTGTCAACGACCTGAACAATCTTCCCATTCGCAGCGTCAATGGCGCGGTCATTTATGTTCGCGACGTGGCCCACGTGCGCGACGGCTACCCGCCCCAGACCAACATCGTCCGCGTGGACGGTAAGCGTGCCATCCTCATGAACGTGTTGAAGACCGGCTCGGCCTCCACACTCGACATCATCAAGGGCGTACAAGAAAAGATCGCCAGCATCCAGGGCCAGTTACCGCCGCAATTGCAGATCAACCCGCTCTCCGATCAGTCGATCTTCGTGCGCGGCGCTATCGGCGGTGTGGTTCGTGAGGCCATCATTGCGGCCTGCCTCACGGCAATCATGGTTCTGATCTTTCTGGGCAGTTGGCGCTCCACCCTGATTATCGCCGTCTCCATTCCGCTCTCCATTCTCTGTTCGCTCGCCGCGCTTTCTGCGCTGCACGAGACCATCAACATCATGACTTTGGGAGGTCTGGCACTGGCCGTCGGCATCCTGGTCGACGACGCAACCGTCGAGATCGAGAACATCAACCGCAACCTCGAATCCGGCAAAGAGATCGAGCAGGCCATTCTCGACGGAGCCGCGCAGATTGCCACCCCGGCCCTTGTCTCTACCCTCTCGATCTGCATCGTCTTCGTGCCTATGTTCTTCCTGAGCGGGGTGGCCAAATATCTTTTTGTACCGATGGCCGAGGCAGTCGTCTTCGCCATGCTGGCCAGTTATCTTCTATCGCGAACCGTCGTGCCCACCATGGCCAAATACCTGCTCAAGGAGCACGATGACGAGGAGGTCCAGCGTAAACTCTCCAGCCGCAACCCGTTTATCCGCTTTCAACTTGGTTTCGAGTCGGGATTTGAAAGCTTCCGACACGCCTATCTGCGCCTGCTGACTCTGTCTGTTGACCACGCCGCGGTCTTCCTCGTCGGCTTCACTGTGCTGGCGCTCGGCTCGCTCGCGCTGTTGTTGCCCTGGCTCGGGCAGGACTTCTTTCCCGCGGTGGACTCCGGCCAGTTCAAGATTCACGTGCGCGCCCGCACCGGCACGCGCATTGAAGAGACCGCCGCACTCTGCGATCATATCGACTCCACCATCCGCGAAAATCTTCCCGCCAAAGAGATTGTCACCATTGTTGACAACATCGGTCTGCCCTACTCTGGCCTGAACCTCTCCTACTCGACCTCGGCCCCCATCGGTCCGGCCGACGCGGATATTCAGGTACAACTGAGCAAGGATCACCACCCGACAGCGGCCTATGTCGAGCGGCTGCGCGCGGTGCTCGAGCGTCAGTATCCGGGCGTCACGTTTTACGTGCTGCCCGTCGACATCGTCACCCAGATTCTCAACTTCGGCCTCTCAGCGCCGATCGACATCCAGATCGTCGGGCCAAATCTCTATGGCAACCGCGCGCTCGCCGAACGCATGCTCAACGAGGTTCGCTATGTTCCCGGCGCGGCCGACGCACGCATTCAGCAGCCCTTCAACTATCCCAATATGACGGTGAACGTTGACCGTACCCGCGCCCGGGACCTGGGGCTGACGCAGCAGAACGTGGCGCAAACCGTGCTGGTCTCACTCAGCGGCAGCTTCCAGACCACGCCAAGCTTCTATCTCGACCCCAAAAACGGCGTCAGCTACAACGTCGCAGTTCAGGCCCCCCAATACTCGCTTGACTCCGTGGCGGGGCTTCAGAGTTTACCCGTGACCGGTGCCTCCTCTGCGCCGCAGTCCACTGTCGCGACTGCTCCCGGCGCGCCCTCGTCGGTGCAGATTGTGGGCAACCTCGCAACCATCGTGCCTGGAACCGAGATGGGTACCGTAAGCCACTATGACGTCCAGCCGGTCCTGGATATTTACACCAATGTCGACGGGACCGACCTGGGCAGTGTGACCCGGTCGATGGAGCAGATCATCGCTCGCCACCAGGCCGATCTGCCACGAGGCTCACACTTCATTCTGCGCGGCCAGAGCGAGACGATGAAGAAGTCCTATATCGGCCTGTTGGGCGGACTGGCCTTTTCCATCCTGCTCGTCTACCTGCTGATCGTCGTCAACTTTCAGTCCTGGCTCGATCCCTTCCTGATCATCTCGGCGCTGCCTGCCGCGCTGGCTGGCATCGTCTGGTTTCTGTTTCTCACCAACACCCGGCTCAGCGTACCCGCACTCACCGGCGCAATCATGTGCATGGGCGTGGCGACTTCCAACTCCATCCTTGTCGTCACCTTTGCACGCGAACAGCTTGAAGTCCTGGTCGGCGACGCGCGGCGCGCCGCTCTCAATGCCGGCTTTGTCCGCCTGCGCCCGGTCGTAATGACGGCTCTCGCCATGATTATCGGCATGATGCCCATGGCCCTCGGCCTGGGGGATGGCGGCGAGCAGAACGCGCCCCTGGGCCGCGCTGTCATTGGCGGCCTCTCGCTGGCCACCGTGGCGACACTCTTCTTTGTACCCGCATTCTTCTCTCTGGTCCACGGCTGGCTCGAAGGCCGCCATCAATCGGCTCACAGCCTTCAACCCGCCGGAGCACCGGACGAGTTTGACGAGATTTCGGAGTAACTCTTATGCCTAGCGAACCCAATCCGACTCCCCAAGCGGCCAGCCATCACGAGACCGCGCCAGATCAGAAACCTATTGCGCCGCGCAAAGCGCTTGTCGGCGTAGCAGTGATCCTCCTCGTTTTCGCGGGTTTGGCGGGCATTGGCATTCTGCACCGCAAGAACTCCGACAAGGTCCTTGCCGACACCACCCAGCAGTTTGCCGCTCCCTCGGTCATCGTCGCCACGCCCAAGGCGGGCGCACCGGTCGACAGCTTTGTGCTCCCCGGCAACGTCACCGCCTGGACGGATTCGCCCATCTACGCTCGGACTGCCGGCTACCTGACCAAGTGGTACTTCGACATCGGTGCGCGCGTCAAAAAAGGCGCTCTGCTGGCCGAGATTGCCACACCCGAGGTCGATCAGCAACTCGCGCAGTCCGAGGCCGACCTCAATACTGCCCAAGCCAACGCCAACAACGCCCGCATCCAGGCCGATCGCTACACCGGCCTCGTCCAGTCCAATGCCGTTAGCCGCCAGGACACAGATACGTTTGTGAATCAGGCCACCTCCACCGCCGCGCAGGTTCGCTCCGCTCAGGCCAATGTGCAGAGGCTGCGCGAGCTCCAGTCCTTTGAGAAGATCTATGCGCCCTTCGACGGCGTGGTCACCGCCCGCAACATCGACACGGGCCAGTTGATCGATCCCGGCGCAGCCAGAGAGCTCTTTCATCTCCAGGCCATCCAGACCTTGCGTGTCTATACCAACCTGCCGCAGATCTATTCGGCGAACGTAAAACATGGCGAGAGGATCGGCCTCACCTTTGCCGAGCACGCGGGCAAGGTCTATTACGGCACTCTGGCCCGCACAGCCGACGCCATCGATCCCATCAGCCGGACTCTGCTGGTTGAAATCGACGTAGACAACCGCGCCGGCGAGCTGCTGCCCGGCTCGCTTGCCGAGGTCCACTTCAAGACGCCGCCCGCAGGCCCCACCTACATTGTTCCCGCCGCCGCGCTCATCTTCCGTAAGGAGGGCTTGCGCCTGGGAACCGTGGTTCAGGGGCAGGGAAATAGCGGGACAATCGCGCACCTCGTCCCGGTCATCATCGGCGAAGACGACGGCGCCAACGTGCAGATCGTCTCCGGCCTCGGTCCCAACGATCAGGTGATCCAGGACCCGCCCGACTCCATCATCGAAGGCGAAAAGCTACAGGTAGTCAGCGCCTCCAATTCGGGAGGCAAGTAAACATGCCTTCGATGCACCTTCCAAAGATCGAATCACAACAAACTGTCATCCTGAGCGGAGCGCAGCGTAGTCGAAGGACCTGCGTTTGTCTTTCGCCTGTCCGTCGTTCTAATCCACCGTGCTCCACCCTTTCGCCTTCTTCCTGGCGAAAGTGTGGGAAACCACGAGCCCAAGCCCTATTCACTCTCTCACTACTACTCACCCTGCTGACGGCCTGCAAAGCCGTAGGCCCCAACTACAGTCGCCCCGGCTATCAGGCCCCGCCCGCCTACAAAGAAACCGGCGCATCCGCCGTCATAGTTCCGCCCCCCGCTCCTACCGGAGGCGCATGGCAGCCCGCCAACCCCTCCGACGGCATGTTGCGCGGCAAGTGGTGGGAGATCTACCAGGACCCGCAGCTCAACCAACTCGAAGACCGCATCGACGCCAACAACCCGCCCTTGCGTCAGGCACTCGAAACCTACCTCGCAGCACGCGACCAGGTCACCGCAGCCCGCTCCGCGTTCTTCCCCACGCTCTCCGCCGCGCCCTCCGTCGCCCACGAGCAAGTCTCAAAGAACGGACCCGACTACGCGGTCACTAAATCCCCCACTTATAACGACCTCATCATTGGCGGTCAGGCGAGCTGGGAACCCGATCTATGGGGCCGCATTCGCCGAACAGTCGAATCCGCCCGCTCCAACGCCCAGGCCAGCGCCGCCGACCAGGCCAACATCGGCCTCAGCCTCCATGCCGAGATGGCCGTTGACTACTTCCAACTGCGCGGCCTCGACGCCGAGAGCAAGCTGTTACGAGCCACCATCTCCGATCTTGAAGGCCAGCTCGACCTCACCCAGCGTCGCCTCGATGGCGGAGTCGCCACCGAGGCCGACGTAGCTCAGGCCCGCACTCAGCTTGAGACCGTCCGCGCCCAACTCGTCGATGTTGGCGTGGCCCGCGCTCAATTCGAACACGCCATCGGCACCATCGCCAACCTCGATCTCTCCGGTTTCGCGATTCCGCCTTCGCCACTCGATCTGCCTCTGCCCAAAGTCCCGCTCGGCGTGCCCTCTCAATTGCTCGAGCGCCGTCCCGACATTGCTGCCGCCGAACGCCGCGCCTCCGCAGCCAACGCCCAGATCGGCATCGCCACCGCCGCCTTCTATCCGGCCATCTCTCTGAACGGAATGGGCGGCTTTGAAAGCGAGCACGGCGGAACGTGGATTCAAGGTCCTAGTGCGCTGTGGAGCCTGGGGGCGCAGGCAACGGAACTGCTCTTCGACTCCGGTCAGCGCCACGCCCTCACCGATGAGGCGCGTCACACCTACGAAGCTCAGGCGGCGGCTTACAGGGGCACTGTGCTATCGGCCTTCAACGACGTCGAAGACCAGCTCTCCGGCCTGCGCATTCTCGAAGAAGAATCCGGCGTCGAGCAACGGGCCGTCGACTCCGCGCAGCACTCTTATGATTTGTCGAATCAGCGCTACAAAGGCGGCGTGACCAGTTATCTTGAAGTCCTGACCGCCGAGTCGGCGCTGATCCAGAACCAGCGCACCGCCATCGACCTTCAAACCCGCCAATTCGTAGCCAGCGTAGGATTAGTCCGCGCCCTCGGCGGCAGCTGGGATGCAACGCAGCTGCCAAAATAACAAGATCAGATCCAGCGGTTACAACAGCTCCCGAAACCGCTCCAAGCTCAGTCCCGCGTCCCGCACAATACCGCCCATGGTGAATGCATTGATTGGATTGTGACGTGGAATCGTTAAGATTCGTATTCCATCCGTCATCACAATATGCGCGCCTTGACGGAGCACGCGGAATCCTGCTTTTTCCAGCGCGCCAACGGCTCGAAGATGGTTGATACCCGGCAGCTTGGACACGAGTTACCTCAGCGGTTCTGGATTAATCATCTGCTGCCTTCATAAAGGCGTCAAGATCGCATAGATTCTAAATCGTTGGATTAAAAGATGTTATTTGTGAGTATCTGTGACTATCTGAGATAATCTGTGACAACCTTTGATAGAAAAATACTGGAATTGCGTTGCAAAAAAATAATTGAGAACTACATATATGTGGTCAAACTACCAGACGTCGGTTCCACAGTCTACGCAACCGCGACTTCCACGATGCGGGTGTCGTCCTCACGCGCCAGTTCCTCAGCCGCCTCGACATACTCTCGAATTGCGATCTGGATATTGGCAAGCGCTTCCTCCTCGGTTGATCCCTGCGACCAGCAGCCGGGCAAGCCGGGGCACGAGACGCTGTAACCTTCCTCGGAGTGGCGGAGAACAACGCGATAGTTTCCCATGCAGGTGATTTTACACCTTCCACAAAAATACCAGCGAAAAGCAGATGAGGAACCATCTCCCCTATTTCCTGTTCTCCGTTCCCTGCTTTACAGAATCCCGCCGCAAATGGCTATAAGCCGCCGCAGGCACATCCGTCAGAGGCAGCGACGGGCCCTCCCACAGCAGCCGCGGCTCGCCCTCGCTCACCGAGTGCAATCCCTCCAGATGAAAGATGTGCCGTCCTGCCCGCAGCCCCAGCGAGCCGCGATCGTAGCGCATCGCGTTGCCCTGCGATCCGCAGACCTGGGCAAAGGGCGGCCCGGTCCGTGCCACTTCCACGCCGTCAATTACCAAGCGCGCGCCGTCTCGGGCCTCCAGGAAAAAGGTGTATCCACCGTCTGCGGGAATATCGATGAAGCCATCCCACGCCGCCGCATAGCGCGTAAATCCCTGCGGGTCTGCATGCAGATTCGCCCCTTCGCCGGTGAAGACCTCGTGCTCGTTGGCCAGATCCGGCAACTCTGTCCACGCACCGGGATAGATTCGCCAGCCAAGCCCCGGTGCGATCTGCCCAACAAAGCTTGCGGCGTCGTGCCAACGATCAACGGCCACTACGCTCTGCGCCGCCCAATCCTGGCTCGTCGAGTCAGGCCCGCCGGCGCCGCTCTCCACGTGCAACAAGATCCTGAATCGCCCAGCCCCGCGTCCACTTCCATCCAGCTCCGTTCCATCGGCGTCCGGGAAGCGATGCCGCACAAGCCGTCCAGTTGCCTGAGTTCCATCGCCAAAGAGCCACGTATAGCGCGCCCCTCGCGAGGGTTGAGCGGTAAACGTAACCTGCCGGCCCGGTGCAAAAGCTGGCGGGTCCACAGCGAAGGCGGCAACAGGTCCATGCGGAGCGACAAACGTCGCCGGCTGCGCGCCCGCCGAAACTGACAGCGGAATGTCTGCATTGCCCTGTACACGGCTCTGCCCATACTTCACATTGTCCAGACTCACTTCCGTCACCCTGCCGGTGATCGTAGACTCAGCCATTGGCGGTTGGTCCAGTGCCCAGATGTTGCGAAAGGTGACTCCATGCACAGCCGGCTCTTCCTGCTCCAGTTGCAGCAGCGAGTACCAGTTGTCTACAAACAGATTCTCAAAGTTGAAATCCGAATGGTCGCCCCGAGCGCCCTTCGCGCCCCAAAATCCAAGCAAGCCAAAGCTCTGCCCGCACGCCCCGATTCCGCCGTGCAAAATGTCCGAGTCGCGCAGCGTGAAGCCCTTCGAATTGAAGATCTTTTGCGGCCACCCCGCGCGCACGATATTTGAAATGCTCGTCGACAGCACGCTGTGCTCAATCGTGATGTTGTCCACATCGTGGCCCGGCCGCACAAGGTCCGCGTCCTTGTAGCCGTCCCAGTTGCCTTGCATGGCAAACACGTCATCCGACGCGCGCAGGAACGAGTCGCGCACAATCGTGTCGCCGCCGCCCAGCCAGTCCATGCCGTCCTGGTTGGCGTTGGCCGTGTTGCCGCCGATCAGCCGCAGGTCGTCAAATAAAAATCCAAAAGAGTCCTTCATCTGAATCGACCACGTCCTGGCCCGCACGATGCAGGTCAGCCCGTCGATCTCCACGTTCCGCGCTTCAAGCGCTCCGATGCAGTGCCAATCAGGCTTCTGCATCCAACCCTCGTCGGCGTTCGGGTCTTGCGAGCCTTCATAGACGATGGTCCCGCGCCCCAGCACCTTCACGTCATGCACCTGCCAGAGGTTGAGGCTGCCATAGAAGTACGATCCCGGCGAGAGATAGAGCGTCTCGCCGCTCTTCGGGTTGAGGCTGCCGTGATAGACCCCCGGCAGATAGACGTGAATCTCCGGCTTGCGGGGCATCGGCGGCGGAGGCGCGCCCGCAAAGAGGAAGAGTATCCTGGCGTGGTTAAGAAAGTCGCCGGGTCGCGAGATCGAGAGCTTGGCCGGGCCGGCAAGCCTGAATCGGATCGTCGCTCCTTGCCGGACTGGCCGGATGCCCAGCCGCCACGGCTGAATATCCACGCCCATGTCCCAGAAGCCCGCCTCGGCGGCAGTAATCTCCACGGCCACCGGACCGGTCGCATCGAAGCTGACGTAGTCGTAACTCGCCGCGGCATGAGCCACATCCACCGGCTTGCCATTCACGCTGACGATGAATGCCGTCGAGCGCATCTCCGGCGGAACCGGCGCGGCCTGCACGCGGGAAGCGGCGTGTGCGGCGACAGGCAACGCGAGAACGGCAACGAGCAGCAGACGAATACCCAGCAAAAAGGCCAACTCCGGCACAAAGTGGGATGAAACCACTCTAGCACCGGACGGCCTGTCGCCTCAGATTCCTTCGCCCATCGAAACGTATTGCCGCTGCTCCAACTCCGCGCGGTAAGCCTCGCGCTCGGCCTCCTCGGCAGTAAACTGCTCCGCCGGTCTGCGGTGGCCACCCAACTGCTCTTCCAGTTCGTCTACGCGCAATGACAACGCGATCAGCGAATCAGAGAGCGGATCTTTGATGTCGTGCGGATCGGTAATCAGCACGCGCTCGCCATTGCGATAGACGATATGCGCCGGAACGCCCACCACCGTCGAGTTGGGCGGCACATCGGACAAAACGACTGACCCCGCACCCACGCGCGAATTCTCGCCAATCGTGATGTTGCCCAGCAGGTTGGCATTGTTGCCCACAAAGACGCCGTCGCAAAGCGTAGGATGCCTCTTGCCGTGCTGCTTGCCCGTGCCGCCCAGCGTGACGCCCTGGTACATGGTCACGTCGTTGCCCACAATGGCCGTCTCACCAATCACCACGCCGGTCGCGTGATCGATGAAGAGCCGCCTGCCCAGCAGCGCTCCGGGATGAATGTCCACACCCGTATAGAAACGGCCAATTTGCGAAAGCACCCGCGCCAGCAGCCGCAGCTTCGCACCCCACAAAACATGCGAGACACGGTGAATCCATACTGCCCACAGCCCCGGGTAGCAAAGCAAGACTTCAAGCCGCGACCGCGCCGCCGGGTCGCGATCCAGCACAGAGTCGATGTCTTCGCGAATTCGTGCAAAAAATTCCATGGCCAATCGAACTAGCTCTTCCGGCTCAATTGAGGCGCGAGTCGAGGGAACGGGCATCTGCCCGTCCCCTTCAAAGCATACCGCCTCGCACCAACGCGCCTAGACTGCCAGCGTCTCAACCGGCAGAGCCAGAGCCTGCTGGCGCAGCGAATCGAAGAGCACGCTGGTCAGATACCGCTCGCCAAAATCAGGCAGCACAACCACGATTAGCTTGCCTGCATTCTCCGGCCGCGCGGCCACTTTCAGCGCCGCGGCAAGCGCTGCACCGGAACTGATTCCAACAAAGATGCCCTCCTCAAGCGGCAGCCTCCGAGCCAAGGCAATCGACTCATCGTTCGTCACCTGGATGATCTCGTCCACAATCTTCGTATCGAGAATCGACGGCACAAACCCTGCGCCGAGTCCCTGAATCTTGTGCGGCCCCGGTTTGCCGCCAGAAAGGACGGGGCTGTCCGTGGGTTCAACTGCGATGGCCTTGAATCCCGGTTTGCGCTCCTTGATGTACTTGCCCGCCCCAGTGATCGTGCCGCCCGTGCCCACGCCAGAAACGAGAATATCCACCTTGCCGTCCGTGTCGTTCCAGATCTCTGGACCGGTGGTTGCATAGTGAATTGCCGGATTCGCCGGGTTGTCGAACTGTTGCAGGATGAACCCGTTCGGAGTCTCCTTCAGCAGCTCGTTGGCTCTCGCGATCGCGCCCTTCATGCCGAGGGGTCCGGGCGTAAGCACAATCTCCGCGCCAAAAGCAAGCAGCAGCACGCGGCGCTCAAGGCTCATCGTTTCCGGTAATGTCAGAATTAGCCGGTAACCCTTGACCGCCGCCACAAAGGCCAGCGCGATGCCAGTGTTGCCGCTGGTCGGCTCAATCAGCACGGTCTTGCCCGGCGTAATCTTGCCGGCCTTCTCGGCCGACTCGATCATCGCAAGCCCGATGCGGTCCTTCACGCTCGAAACCGGGTTCTGGCTCTCCAGCTTCGCAACGACGGTCGCAGGCAACCCGGCCGCCACTTTGTTCAGCCGCACCAAGGGTGTGCGGCCAATCAATTCAGTTACATTCGCAGCAATGTGCGCCATGATGATCTCCTCTTTCCGGGATTCCAAGCCCGGAGCATTCGCTTCAATTTTATTGGGGTGATTGTCGATTTGTCGGGCGGGGAAACTCTGTGCGCGACTTGGCGCACGTCACCGTCGCAACTGGCACCAGGGCGGTGTTAGCGACATCGACGCATGATAAAATCATAGTACCATTCGCCCGGGATGGCAAGCGAAACGCCGATACGCTCCTCGCGATCACCTTGCTGTAGAGCAAGTTGGCAGGGGCGAACATTGGTTCGCGAACTTGCTAACCCGCCATCCCCGCGCAGCGGGGCCAATCCGCCAAGGTATAATTGCCAGTCTCTCACCCCGTATTCCTCAACCCCGCCGAAATCCCGCTGATCGTCGCGGCAATTGCGCGATTCACCTCCGGCGTATCCTCCCCGGCCCGCTTCCGCCGCAGCATGTCAACCTGTATCAGGTGCATCGGATCAACATACGGGTTCCGCAGCCTGATCGAGTGAGCAAGCACCGGATTCGACTCCAGCAACTCCTTCTGCCCGGTCACAGCCAGCAGCGCCCGCACCGTCCGATGAAACTCCGCCTCAAACAAATCGTAGATGCGTTCCCGCAGGCTTGCGTCTTCCACCAGCGCCGAATACAGCCGCGCCGTTGCCAGATCCACCTTGCCCAGCGCCAGTTCCACATTGCGCAGCAGGTCGATGAAGAGCGGCAATTCATGCGTCATTGTCCGCAACAGCTCCAGTGCCCCCGGACGCGCCAGATATTCATCCAGCGCATACCCAACGCCAAACCACGCCGGAACCAGCAGCCGCGACTGCGTCCATCCAAAGACCCACGGAATCGCCCGCAAATCGCTCAGTTTCGGGCTAGCATTCCGCCGCGAAGGCCGCGACCCAATCTTCGCCTGTTCTAACTCCCCCACCGGCGTCGACTGCTCAAAGTAAGTCACCACATCCGGATCGTCGAGAATATGCTTGCGGTAATACTCAAACGCAATTCCC
Source organism: Occallatibacter sp. (assembly GCA_050015115.1). Lineage (GTDB taxonomy): Bacteria > Acidobacteriota > Terriglobia > Terriglobales > Acidobacteriaceae > Telmatobacter. Next base: position 56,259 of record JBEKCA010000009.1, on the reverse strand, counting down.
GATAACTCATCGAGCGCGGCCTCCCACTCCGGCTTCAAGACCCCCGTGAAGTGCCCCTCGGGATCGCGCGCGTTGGGCCTGGCCAGCGCATCGAGCGATGCCGCAATCATCAGCTCCAGATTCCGCTCCGCCAGCACCTCATCGGCATACTTGAAGTTCAGCACCTCGCCCTGCTCGGTAATTCGCAACTGCCCGTCAAATGAATTCATCGGCTGAGCAAAGATCGCGCGATGCGTCGGCCCTCCTCCGCGCCCCACCGTTCCTCCGCGCCCGTGAAAGAGCCGCAGCTTCACGCCAGCTTCGCGCGCAACTACATGCAGATCGCGATGCGCGCGAAAGATCTCCCACGTCGAGGTCAACATGCCGCCATCTTTATTTGAATCCGAATAGCCCAGCATCACCTCTTGCCAGTTGTCCCATGTGGCCAACAGCTTGCAATAGTCGGGCCTACTCCAAAGCTCACGGCACACTGCCGGAGCCCTCCGCAAATCCCCGATCGACTCAAACAGCGGCACCGGCATAAGTCCCGGATCGCGATCTGAACCCTCGACTCGCACCCCGCCCAGTCGCGCCAGTCGCACCACGGCCAGCACATCCTCCACCGTCGAAGCCCCACTGATCACATACTGTCGAACCACCTCCGGCGAGCACCCGTTCTTGATCTCCGCCACGACCCGGAAGGTCTCCAGCACGCTCGCCGTCTCATCCGAAAACTCCGCGGGCAGCGACTTCGCGGCCGTATCGGCAATCGCCTCTTGCAACGCCGCCGCATGAACCCGAGCATGTTGCCGTATATCCAGCGTATGCAGATGCAGCCCAAAGGTCCGCACCTGCAAGATCAGTGGATCGACCAGCGTCTCAGCGATCCGGACTCCGCGATTGGCCGCAAGCGAATCACGCAGCAATTCCAGATCGTCAATAAAATCCAGCACCGAACAATACGCAGGCATCGCATTTGCCAGCTTGCCCAAAGTGTCGTCGACCCGCGCCAGCGTATAGGGCATCACCGGCAACGCCGCGGCCGTGCCCGCCTGCTCCGTTGCCTTATCCAGCGTGCGCCGCAGCCGCGCCTTCAGGCAGATCGCAAATCGCCGATAATACTCAAACTCGTACTGCTGCTCAAAGGCCTGCGCCTCGGGCGTATGCACCAGCGCAACATACGCTTCAAGCCTGCGCATCAGCGCATCCGTCACCCCAATTTGCTGCGCGCTCGTCGTCAGCAGGTCGATAATCTCATCGAGCTGCCTCTGGTAATAGAGCAGCAGATGCCCCCGCGCCAGCCGGATCGAATCGCGCGTCACCGCCGGTGTTACAAACGGATTTCCATCGCGGTCGCCGCCGATCCACGAACCAAACATCAGCACCTGCGGCAGCTCGAGCGTCTCCATCTCCAGGCCATACGCAGATTTAAGCGCCTCGGCAATCTCGCGATAGAGGCTGGGCAGCGTCGCAAAAATCGAGACATCATAATAGTCCAGCCCCATCTTCACTTCGTCGTAAACCGTAGGCCGCCGCGATCTCACCTCGTCGGTCTGCCACAGGCTTGTAATCTCCGCGCGGATCGCATCTTCAAGCCGCGCCATCTCCTGCTCCGGCACCGGAATGCGATCGAGCGCTGCGAGAAACTCCCCAATCCGCCGCCGCTTGAACATCACCGACCGCCGCGCAACCTCAGTCGGATGCGCTGTAAACACCGGCACAATCAGCACGCGCCGCAGCCAATCCAGAGCCTCCTCCGCGCCGATCCCCACGCGTTTCATCTCACATAGAGTCCCCAGTAGGCTCCCGCGCTGCCGCTTTCCCTGCCCGCTCAGTTGCAGAGCCATGCGCCGCCGCTTGCGGTGGTTCGTCTCCGCCAGGTTGATCAGTTCGAAATAAAACGCAAACGCCCGCGTCAGCAGAATCGCCCGCTCCACCGGCAGCGAATGCACCAGCTCCAGCGCCGTTGCCGCGTGCCGCGCAGCCTCTTCGTGCTGTCCCCGCGCCTCTTCATCGCGCCGCCGGATCGTGCCCTGCCGCAGCGCCTCCACATGTGCAAACAGATCCACCCCAGCCTGTTCGCGCAGCACCTCGCCCAGCAGCATACCCAGCGAACGCACATCGCGCCTCAGCGGAGCCTCCTTCAACTCCCCTGTCTGCGCCTCCAACTCGGCCAGCCGCGACGACCAACTTTCGGGATTCCACAACCAACCCATAGTGCCTACATTATGCACGACTGCAGGCAGGACTCTCTTTGCTCATTGTTCACCGCAATCGCATGAACGCGTCGCGTTGCTCCGCTATTCTTCTATTTAGAATTGCCAGCTTTTCAAAGCCTCAAATGCGGACAAAGGCAACTTCGCTTCAACTCTCGGACTAGGCTTCACGTACCAGTCGCCTGCCGCGATCCAGAGCGCGCCTGTTCAACTCCGTCCATCGAGGATTCTTCACCAGGCGCTGAAGAGCCGCATCGACATTCATGTCCTGCAGCACAGCAGTGATCTCCAGCAGGGCGCCGAGCATCACCATGTTACCCGCGCGCGCATTGCCCAGCTCATTGGCGATCTCTGTGAATGGGCGGGCCAGCACGCGCACGCCTTCTCGCTCGCAATCGGCGGGGAATTCCTCGCCGTTGTAGAGAACCCATCCCCCAGCGCGCACGTTTTTTACAAACTTTCTGAGCGAAGGTTCATTCATCGCAACGAGTACGTTGGGATTCGTCACCATGGGCGAGTCGATCACGTCTCCTGAAAGGCGCACATGACAGTTCGAGGTGCCTGAGCGCATCTCCGGTCCGTACGACGGCAGCCACGAAACCTCAAGGCCCGCATCGAGTCCAGCCTCGGCCAGCACCTCGCCGAGCAGCAGTACTCCCTGCCCGCCAAAGCCCGCGACACGCACGCGAAGATCGAGATCCGTTGCCTTCTCCGCTGCAATCGGATTGCCCTCGGGAAGGCTCGCGTCGTCGACGCCAAGAATCTGCGGAATGCTATTGAGTGCGGGCGCGGCTTGGTTGTTTTGCTCGGGCCGCGGCTCTTTGGTGCGATCACAAAAAACGCCCAACGGGAAAGTCTTTTGCATCACATCGCGCACCCAGTGCTGCGCCTGCACCGGAGTCATCTTGAAAATCGTGGGGCACGGCGAGAGCACCTCGATCAGCGAAAAGCCCAATCCGCGCACCTGATTTTCAACCGCCCGCTTGATTGCGCGCGTCGCCTGCACAATCTGTTTGGTGTCGCCCAGGCCCACGCGCTCGATGTAGGCCGGAGCTTCGAGCGTAGCCAGCAGTTCGCAAATGTGCAGCGGGTAGCCCTCGTTGGCCGCACTGCGTCCCTCGGGAGTCGTCGCGCTTTTCTGTCCGATGAGCGTTGTCGGCGCGGACTGTCCGCCGGTCATGCTGTAGACGGCGTTGTTGATGAAAATCATCGTCACGCTCTCGCCGCGATTCGCCGCATGCAAGATCTCCGACGAGCCGATGGCCGCCAGATCTCCATCGCCCTGATAGCCGATCACGATGCTTTCAGGCCTGCTCCGCTTTGCCCCGGTAGCCGCCGCCGGAGCGCGTCCGTGCGCAGCCGAGATATTGCCCACGTCGAAGTAGTTGTAAGTGAAGACACCGCAGCCGACCGGACCGACGAGGATCGTCCGGTTTTGAATGCCCAGTTCGTCGATAGCCTTGGCCAGCATCTTGTACACTTGGCCGTGACCGCAACCGGGGCAAAAATGAGTCTGATGCTGCAACTCGCTTTTGCGCTCATAGCGATCGTAGAAGGCTTTTGGCTTGCTATGCGATACGGCGTATTCAACGATCGTCTGGCTAGACATGGGCCACCTGCTTCTCTTCCGGCTGCAACTGCCGCGCCTGCTTCCGCACAATGCCAAGCACTTCATCGTGCGACGGCACATTACCGCCGACGCGGCTGAAGAACTCGACAGGCCGCGCGCCGTTGAGCGCCAGTTGAACATCCTCAAGCATCTGCCCGTTGCTCATCTCGACTACGACGAAAACCCGCACACTCTCTGCCAGCCGCTTGAGATACGGCTTAGGAAATGGATAGAGCGTGATCGGCCGCAGCACGCCAACCTTGAGTCCATCCGCGCGCGCCTCGGCCGCCACCGCCTTCAGAATCCGGCCCATGATTCCATAGCCGACGAGCACAATCTCCGCATCCTCTGTGCGCCACTCTTCTGCTCGCACCTCACACTCTTCGGCGCGGCGATACTTGGCTTCAAGATGATGCTGATGCGCCTCCATGTCATCGATATCCAGATGCAGCGAAGTGGTCAGATTGCCGCGTGTCTCCTCGGTTCCCGTCACCGCGTACGCAGGTGTTTGCGGCTCAATGGCCGTCTGCGGAAATGCGACCGGCTCCATCATTTGCCCTATAAATCCATCGGCGAGCACGACGACCGGATTGCGATAACCGTCGGCTAACTCGAAGGCTAGCGCCGTCAGATCCGCCATCTCCTGCACCGAATGCGGCGCGAGAACGATCGTCCTGTAATTGCCGTGGCCGCCGCCCTTGACCACCTGGTGATAGTCGCCCTGCTCAGCTGCAATGTTGCCCAGTCCTGGCCCGCCGCGTGTGATGTCGGCGATCACGCAGGGCAGTTCGGCGCCGGCCATGTAGCTGATGCCTTCCTGCATCAGGCTGATGCCCGGGCCGCTTGACGCCGTCATCGACCGCACGCCCGTCGACGCCGCGCCGTAGAGCATATTCATCGCCGCGACTTCGCTTTCAGCTTGCAAGAAGACTCCACCAGCCCGCGGCATATAAAGCGCGGCAGCCTCGGCGATTTCGCTGGCCGGCGTGATCGGGTAGCCATAGAACGCACGGCATCCAGCCAGAATCGCGCTTCTGACAATCGCCTCGTTTCCCTTCATCAGTTGCTTGCGCATTCGCTCGCTCCCGCAATGCCTGGCTTGCCGCCGCGCGGCTCATCGCTCGCGCGTGGCACGATTCTCAATACCGTAATGGCTCCCGGCTCGGGACAGACCATGAAGCAAATACCGCATGCCGTGCAACTCACGCCCGCGTAGGTTGCCGTGCGATAGCCATAGCGATTCAGCTTCTCATTTAGGACAATCGCCCTTGGCGGGCAGGCATCCACGCAGAGTCCGCAGCCCTTGCACTCATCAATATCCACCCGCATCTGGCCGCGGTCCGGCTTCTCTGGATTTGCCATTTCTAGACCTCATCGCTGCCGTCGGCTTGATCGATAATGTGCCGGGCCACTATAACCGAGGATCTTCCCTCAACCCACTCATTCTCAGCCCCTTAAATCGGTCCGGCAGTGATACGCATCACCTCGTCCTTGCGAGGTGAACGCAATGGCCAGCTCCTGATGGTTGAAACAAAACAGGTTAATCGCTTAGGGCTTTGATTCGTGGAAGACGACCGCGGTGAAGCTGAAGATGTCTGTGTCCTCATTCTTCCAACAGTTTGCATTCATGTCCGCTTTGCGGCAGGTTTGTTCGAGAAAGGTCTGCCGGTCCCATTTCTGCTCGACCGGAACCTGCGGCAGCAGCAGGCCCATGGAGTTGCCGTTTTTCATCAGCAGGCCATGCTCGCCGATCCTGATCTGTTCAATGTCTGTCACCCGGCGCAAAGGCGAGAGCACTGAGATTTCATACGCAAGCTGCGGCAACTCCGAGGCCGAGACCGCCTGAAAGCGCGGATCGCGCAAAGCGGCCTGTGTCGCTGTGTCGCGCACCGTCATGTAGAGGGGCTTGACCGCAGAGGTGTAGCCAATACAGCCACGTAAATCTCCGGATTTGGTGAGTGTTACAAACGCTCCGCGCTCCTGATTCAGAGTCGCGCTTGCGCTCGCGGGCGGTTCATAAAGTTGATTCTTCTCGACGGCAAACTCAACTGACTTGCGTGCCAGCGCGAGCAGTTGGCTCTTCTCCTGTTCGCTCAGGGAAAAGGGAGTTTGTGCAACCTTTCCTGCGGGAGCCTTCACAAAGACATCCGCGCTGTAACCCACTACGCGCGAGCGATCGTCTGTCACATCACCCGAGTTCGCGTACTTCAAGACACGCGCCTCATTGGCTCCCATGCGCTCGGCATAAATCATTGAGGCCACAATTGGCGCGCCGCCACAAGCCTCCCAAACCCGCGACTCGAAGTTGCGCGACATGCTGAAGTAGTCCCAGGCCTCGAGCGCATTGAGAGTCTTGTGATCGATCTTGACCGCGTCGTCGTAGGTGTGAAAATGCGAGAGATCGGAACTGGCCAGGACGAGCGTCTCGCCTTCCTTGCCTTCGCTCTTGATCAGTTTTGCCAGCGCCACGCCCAGCGCGCGGCTGCTCTCGTAGCTCTGATCGCCCATGACAATTGGCACAAGTTCAAAGTCGCCCAGCACTTTTTGTAGCCACGGCAACTCAACTTCGATGGCATGTTCGCCGCCTTCGGAAGTCGGATTATGGCCTTTGGTCGAGAACTGCATCGTCGAGTTCAACTTGACCAATTCGCGTGCGAAGACCTTGTCAACCGCCACATTTCCCAGCGGCGTTGCGTAGGCGTCGCCTTCGTAGATGGAGGTGAAATCGAAGGCAGCATAGTGCGATGGCGCAATGACCACGACGCGCGAGAACTTGTGCCCCTTCAAAGCGGCGTAGGTGTATGCGGCCACTGGGCCGGAGTAGACGTAGCCAGCATGAGGCGCGACTACCGCAAGGATCTGATCAGTGACTGGCGGTGCGGTGACGCGAGCCAGCAAGTCATCGATCATGGCTGATAGTTCCTTCGGGTCCGATGGATAGAAGGATCCGGCAACTGCAGCCTGCCGCACCTCCTGCGAATCTCCAGCATTGACTTGCTTGAGCGGCGTGAAGATTAGCAGAGCGAGGAGCGGGACTGTCATCCAATACATGCCCGGATTCATGGCAAAATGCATGTGCAAAATCTCCTGCTACTTCATGCGTGCCAGATGCCGGCAATCGGTTGCTGGCAAAATGGGCAGCGGTTCTTCTCAATCAGCATCTGGCCCGCCGTAAAGCCCACGCGCTCGACGAGCATCTTGCGGCACTTGGGGCAGTAAGTATGCTGCGCCGGATGTCCCGGCACATTGCCAATATAGACGTAATGTAGCCCTTCTGCATCGGCAATGGCTTTGGCGCGCTCCAGGGTGGGCGCTGGGGTGACAGGCAGACTGTTCATGAGATACCCGGGATGAAACTGCGTAAAATGCAGCGGTACATCGTCGCCGAGATTTGACTTGATCCACTGCGCCAGGCCGCGAAACTCCTGATCGCTGTCGTTGAGCGCGGGTACGGTCAGGTAAACGATCTCCACCCACTTGCCCATCTTGCGCAGATTCACGAGAGTGTCCAACACCGGTTTCAACTGGCCGGTGACGATCTGACGATAATACGACTCTGAGAATGACTTGAGATCGATCTTGACGGCGTCCATCTTCCCGTACGCCGTCTTCAACGCGTCCCCCTCGATATATCCGTTTGAAACCACGAGGCTGCGAATGCTCGCCTGATGGCCGGCGTCGGCCGTATCCATCAGGTATTCAGAGAAGACGACCGGCTCGCTGTAAGTGAATGCGATTGTGGGACAGTTATATTGTTTGGCAAGTTCGGCGACGCGTTGCGGGGGCGCGTACTGCCCGGGAACAAACTCCGGACGCGATTGCGAGATCTCCCAGTTCTGGCAGAACTTGCACTTGACATTGCAACCGGCGGTGCCGAGCGAGAATGCGTTCGTCCCTGGCAGGTAGTGGAAGAGCGGCTTTTTCTCGACCGGGTCGACGTGTGCAGCAACGACCCGCGAGTGGACCAGCGTGTAAAAAGTGCCGTCGCGATTTTCGCGCACGCCGCAGTGGCCGCGTTCCGAGTCTCCGACGATGCACTTGCGCGGACAGAGCCTGCACTTGATTTTGCGGTCCTGAAGCTTCTGGTAAAACTTGGCCTCGACGACGAAATGCGAATCGTCTTCACCGACGCCAGACGCAGGTCCGATGTAGCTTTGTGTGCTCATTCGCATGCTCCGCGCTTCCGGCTTCCGGGCGCACCATCGCCTCAGTTAACGGATACGGCAACTGGCGGAGCATTGCAGTGATGGCTGGCACCGGAGCAGAAAGACAACCGAATGCGGGCTTTGCGGATCATGCCCGCGCCGCACGACTCTCTCGGAAGGATAAACTAATGCGGTAGCAACCAACGCCCTGCGAGTTATAGACCATGCGAAAGTCCAAGCCGGAGGAATCGAAGCTTCCGTTGTCTGAAGGCCCCTGGAGGCTTCGCGATCTTATTGCGTCGGCCGGGCTGTTTCTGCTCAGTGCAGCCTTTGTTCTATGGCAAAATGCGCATCTCACGGTCCTGTGGGATGCGAGCTACACCCTGGAAACGAGCGCTCGCATAGCTCTGGGTCAGATGCCGTATCGCGACTTCCCACTGGCGCACGCGCCGCTAACGTTTCTGATCCAGGCCGCCATCATTCGGCTATTCGGAAGGGTCTTCTTCCACCACGTTCTCTACGCTGCAATCGTAGGCGGCTTGGGCACCGCGCTGTCCTGGCGAATCGCGGTCCGCATACTGCGCGGCAGGCTGCGCGATTACTGGATCGTTTCACTTCTGCTGGCCGCACCGTTGACCATGCTGGGCATTTATAGCATCCTGCCGTTTCCCTCTTACGACTGCGACTGCGTCTTCTCGATCCTCGTTGCCATTCTTCTCTTGCAAGGCCTGTTCCGAGATTCCGATGCAGTGCGCGTCATCGGAACTAAATCACTCTTGCTGCCATTCCTCGCGGGCGCGGTGATTCCGCTGCCGCTTTTCTTCAAGCAAAACATCGGACTCCCTTTTCTGGCGGCGACACTTGCGCTTGTGCTGTTGCTTTGGATTGCGGGTCGAGTGCGGCGCGTACCAGAAGCGCAGGGAAGCGTGAATTTAGGTGCATTACTTGGCGGTGCAGTTGCGGCTTTGCTCGCGGCAAGCCTTCTCCTACACTTCACGTGCGGCCTGAGCAACTACGTTCATTGGACCATCCGCTTTGCGGCTGAGCGCAGGCTGCCGGGCATTCAAGATATGCTCGGGATCTATTCAGATCCATCGCTGCTCTGGTGGCTGCCGGCTGCCGCGGCTTCACTCGTCCTTCTGCAGTGCCCACTAGGCAAGGCACTGTGGGCGCGTTTGGTCGCGCTGGGCCTGCTTGCCGCGCCGTTTGTCTGGGCGCTGACTGGCCTCTTTCTCTCCTCGGACGCGGACGACCGCGCCGGCAATCTGCTCGCTCTGTGGCCATTATTGCTAGTCCTTAGCGGTACTCTCACAATGTTCAATCTTTGGCGCGATCTTGGCTGCAAATCTGAGCGCGGCGTGGGCATAAGCGTAATGTTGCCCGCCATCCTGCTGGTCACCATCAACGGGACTTTGCTCTCGCAGCAGTTGTGGGGATCGACCTATGCCATCTGGCCGCTGCTCATGCTTCTGGTTGCTGAGATGATTGCCTTCATTGCATCGATTGAGTCAGCGGGCAGAGCCGAGGAACTTGCACTCCGACTTCACTTCATCGCACCGGTTCTGTCCGCGGTCGTCTGTGCAACGCTGATCATCTGCGGCGGCCTCTACATGGCCAGCGAAGACCGACTGTCCTACGCAAACCTCGAGGGACCAGTTTTGCGTTCGTCAGTGCCAGCGCTTAATGGCATGGCCGTTCCCGGTCGCTTTCTGCCTGAGTTTGAGGAACTGCTGCGCTTCGCATCCAGCGAAATCCCCGTCTCTGACGGTGTCATACTCATTCCCGGCGAAGACCCGTTCTACTTTGCCACTGGCCGTGTACCGCAGTTTCCTGTCCTGCTCTTCGACAGGGCAACTGACCCGCTTTCGCCCGCGGAAGTTGTTGACGAGGCGCGCGCACGTAATATTCGCTGGTTGATCGTGAAGCGCGATTTGCAGATCAATGAAGATCCGACGCCGCAGCGTGCAGCGACGCTCGAAGCCCTTCAAAGGAACTTCGCGCCTTACCGCAGCCTGCGCGGATACGATATTTACCGCCGCCCGTAACGAGGCTTCCGGTGAAACAGCGCAAGGGCTATAATCGGCCCTATGGCGGTGGATTTGAGCACAAATTTGGCGCAGAGCGAGGAGGCGGAAGCCAATTCAAAGCTGCATTTGCTCCAAGCGCGACTTGAGGCGTTGGGCAGGCTGATGGTGGCCTACTCCGGCGGCGTGGACTCGGCATTTCTAGCGGCCACAGCGCATCGCGTGCTCGGCAGCCGCATGCTCGCCGTGCTCGCCGACTCGCCCAGCCTGGCTCGTCACGATTTCGACGAGGCCTGCGCGTTTGCGCGGGAGCGGCAGATACCGCTGCATGTCGTCGAGACCGCAGAGCTGGAGCGGCCCGAGTATCAGCGCAACGACGCCAATCGCTGCTTCCATTGCAAAGACACGCTCTTTGCCGCGATGGAGACGCTCGGGCCGAAGCTGGGCTTCGAGCGCATCGCCTACGGCATGAACGCCGATGATACTCGCGATTACCGTCCGGGGCAGCGCGCGGCCGAGGAGCACGCTGTGCTGGCGCCGTTGGCCGAGGTTGGGCTTACCAAGGCTGAGATTCGCGCGCTGGCCAAAGCCGCCGGTTATCCATTCTGGGATCGTCCGGCTGCACCATGCCTCTCATCGCGAGTCGAGTATGGCCGCCCCGTGACTCGCGAGGTTCTCGACCAAGTCGAGAAAGGTGAGGAGAGCCTGCGTCAGTTGGGTTTTCGTGAGCTGCGTGTTCGCCATCACGGCGCGCTGGCCCGAGTGGAGATTGCCCGCGCCGAGTTGCCACGAGCGCTGACGATGGAAATGCTCGACGGCATTACTGCTGCGCTCAAGGAGGCTGGCTTTCAATACGTGACACTCGACTGCTCGGGATTCAAGTCGGGGTCATTGAACGCAATCCTGCCTGCGGAAATCCTGGCCAAACGCGGCGCCTAGCAGTTTAGAATCACAATGCGATGCGTATCGGTTATCTGGAGTGCTTTTCCGGCATCAGCGGCGACATGCTGCTGGGCGTCCTCGTGGATGCGGGCGTTCCATTCGCCTGTCTAACCGAGACGGCCACTGCTCTGAACGTGGGCGCGCGGCTTGAGATGCGCCGCGTGAGCCGCGGCGGGTTGGCCGCAACCAAGGTGGATGTGATTGGGCCGGAAGAGATTGCCGGGCGTTCTCATAGCGCGCACTCGCACGAGTCTCATTCACACACAGACGATGCGCATGAGCACGCTCACTCGCATGAACATTCTCACTCACACAGCCACGCCGCGCATCGATCGCTTTCTACGATTCTTGAGATCATTCGCTCGGCGCCACTCTCTGACACGGTGAAGCAACGGTCGATGCGCGCCTTCCAACTGCTTGGCGAGGCGGAGGCTGCGATTCACTCCGTTTCCGTCGAAGAAGTCCACTTCCACGAGGTCGGCGCGGTCGACACCATTGTCGACATCGTCTGCGCAGCCGCTGGCGCGGAAGCGCTCGGAGTGGAGCGCTGGCTTGCGTCGCCGCTCAACGTTGGAAGTGGAACCGTGGACTGTCAGCACGGCACACTTCCGGTGCCTGCGCCAGCGACGCTGGCTCTGCTGGGCGACGCTCCGGTTTATGCAGCAGGTCCGCCGATGGAGCGCGTTACTCCAACAGGCGCGGCAGTGCTGCGGATGCTCGATGTGCGCTACGCGCCGCTTCCGGCGATGCGCGTGCTCAAAACGGGTTATGGCGCGGGTGGGCGCGAAACGCCGGGCCAGCCCAATTTGCTGCGTCTGCTGGTGGGCGAGGAAGAGACTGCCTCGAGCGAAGAAACCGGCGAGATTGCGGTGATTGAAACGGTGATTGACGACTCCAGCCCGCAGTTGCTCGCTTATGTGAGCGAGAGGCTGCTTGAGGCTGGCGCTTGGGATGTCTATCGCACCGCGGTGCAGATGAAGAAAGGGCGAACCGGCGTTCAGATGACTGTGCTCTGCCGGCCTGAGCTAGTACCCAGCTTGCGCGATCTGATCTTCCGCGAGACGACTACCATTGGACTGCGTTGGCGGCTGGAACATAAGGTCGCTTTGGCACGCGAGTTCGTTGAAGTGGAGACGAGTTGGGGCAAGGTTCGCATCAAAGTTGCACGCTTGCCTGACGGCAAAATCGCCAACGCCGCGCCGGAGTATGAGGATTGCCGGGCGCTTGCTACCGGCCACTCGGTTCCGCTGAAACTGGTGATAGAAGAGGCTATTCGAGCCTACGCGGCGGCGAAGGAGAATCGCTGATGGATCGCGCTCTGATCGAGACTCTGCTGAACGAGGTCCGCGAAGGCCGGACAGAGGTAAATGATGCTCTTGAGCGGCTCAAGGTCATGCCCTTTGAAGATATGGGCTTTGCCAAACTCGACCACCATCGCGCACTGCGCACCGGAATGCCTGAGGTAATCTTTGCCGCGGGCAAGACCGCCGCGCAGGTGGCCGCGATCTTCGCTCACATGGCACATGCCGGTGGCAATGTGCTGGCTACGCGCGCATCGCGCGAGATGTTTGGGGCCGTTCGCGAGATCGAGCCGCGCGCGGAGATCCATGAGACGGCCCGGGCCATTACGCTCTCCCAAGCTCCAACCACGCCTGGGAAGGGAACCATTGGCGTGGTCTGTGCGGGCACCAGCGATTTGCCGGTCGCCGAAGAGGCCGTGGTTACGGCGCGGCTGATGGGCAACACCGTCGAGTTGATTGCCGACGTTGGCGTCGCTGGGATTCATCGTCTGCTGGCGCAGAAGAATTCACTGCAATCGGCGCGGGTGCTCGTCGTCTGCGCGGGCATGGAGGGCGCATTGCCCACAGTCGTCGGCGGCCTGGTGAATGCGCCGGTCATCGCCGTGCCGACAAGCATCGGTTATGGCGCTTCCTTCGGCGGCGTGGCGGCGCTGCTGGGCATGTTGAACACCTGTTCGCCCAACGTCTCGGTGGTCAACATCGACAACGGCTTCGGTGCTGCCTGCATCGCCTCGCTGATCAATCACCTCTGACCACCTGGGGTAGGGCAGACGGCGCTTGCGCGCCCCCGAGCAGCCGGAAGATCGGGTACCCCCACCCATATTCTGTACGCAAATTCCTTTCTTTCTATAACTTACGGGAGAGTATCCGCTGCAAAATCCTGATAACAAAGAAGTTCCCTGCAGATTCGTCCAGGGAAAGGAGTTACGTGATGTTTCGGCCTCAGTTTGCGGCCTCCGGATGAAAGGCGGCGGGAAAATGAGATACCGGGACTTGGATTTGAAGGAAGACTTCTGGGATCATTGTGCGACGAAGCGTGGAAATAATCTGCAAGCACCTTTCGACTTCGCTCAAGGCAGGCTCTGCGGTGCGGCCAACTGCTCGCTCATCGCTCGCTCGAGGTTCGTGGTCTTCCCGGTCCCCGAATGCGAGGGACCTGGGGCACCCTAGGTGTGGTTTTTGAGGCGTCTAGACCGAGGCCACCCGCCTGGTTGTAATCGTTTCTCACCAGCGGCCGATAAAGGGCTGAGGATCGCCATGGACGACCCACTCTACAAGCCACACCGACTCATTCCTCTTTGGGCCGAAAGGAATGATAATCGGGCACTGGACCCCACGACCGAGCGGCCGATGCTCCTCGACGTGGCGATGCTCCACGCAACAATGCGCGCACAGATGCTGCAGCTTTGCTCCAACTGGGCCCGCGTGTTGCCCACCGACCCGTTCTTTCTATGGAAAGACACGGAGACCTCCGTTTGTTTCCGCTTTAGGGATACGATCTACACCTTATGTGGCCTGACCGGGACAACGGAATCGGACAATAGTTTTCGCTTCGAGTTTGACTACGTATCCCGGCAACGCGTAGGGGTCTTATCTGTGCAGTTGAAGGACTCCGGGCTCCTCGGCGCCAATGACATGCAGGCCTGCGCACGCCAACAGGAGGACTGCTCCAAGCCGGATGAATCCGACCTATCCAAGTGTCGCGCCGGCGGCCTCGACCGGCGTATGCAGCCCCGCTTTAACCTGGCAACGTCGGCAACTCTCTCCATCGTTAATGGAGGCGTCGTCTTCGATTGCGAAGTCATCGAGCTCAGTCGGGGCGGATGCCGGATTAAGACAACCAGGCCGCTCAATTATCCGTTGTCGACGCGCGTTGAAGTGCAGTTTGTCGGCTGTGGGCTTCCCCTGCGTTTTGCAGCTGAAGTTCGAGTAAAGGTTAGCGATTATGTCATAGGCCTGAAGTATCTCGAAGTCAGCCCGCGCGTTCAGGGACGGCTTTCAGAGTTGATCGAGGAGTTGGCTACGAAAGAAGCGCCTCGCGGCTAAATTTTTTCCGTCTTCCGGCGGAACTCCGCTTTGCGCCGTTCGGGGAATCTTTTTCAAGCTGGAGTCGAGGAGCGGCAGTGGCAATACATCTTCCGTGGGGACCGTATTCACCATAGTCAGAGTACTTCAGACCGAAAGGGCGCCTGGGGACTGCCAACCGAGTGATGCAGATCACTGTTCGCCACTGGCCTAAGCGCGAATCATGGGGCTGTACGGTTAGCGTCCGCGCCAGTGGAGGCGATTCGTGATCCGGTCCAGATTGCCGCTCTTGCGCAGAGTTTCGCAGATCCTTTTTCTGCTGCTTTTTCTCTGGCTGCTGGTCTTCACCTCGATCAGCCTGTTCATCAACGGCGCGAACGAGATCAAGCTGCGCGCGCCGGTTCGCTTGTTTTTTGAGTGGGATCCGCTGGTGGCCGTGGTGAACGCGCTGGCCAGCCACTCGCTCTATCGCGGGCTGCTCTGGTGCCTGGTGATTCTGGTTCCGACGCTCTTTCTGGGGCGCTTCTTCTGCGGCTGGATCTGCCCGATGGGCACGCTGCAACACTTCGTTGGCAACATGCCGTCGGAGTCGAAGAGAGGCAAGCAGCGGATCGATTCAAATCGTTATAAGCGCTGGCAGACGGGCAAGTATGTGGTTCTGATCGCGGGGCTGATCGCGGCCTGCTTCGGCTCGGCGGCGATTGGCTGGATTGATCCTTTTAGTCTGCTGGTCCGGTCGTTTGGACTCTCGATCATGCCGGCAATCAATGCTGCCGCGGGGGCCGCGCTCACTCCGCTGGAGACCAGTCATGTTGCAGCGATCAAAACTACAGGGCAGACGCTGCATACGATTCTACACTACACGGTGCTCGATCTTCGCCAGCCGCACTATACGCAAAGCCTGATGCTCGGCGTTCTGTTTTTGGCGATTCTTGCGCTGAGTTTGCGCGTGACGCGAATTTGGTGCCGCGCGATCTGCCCGCTGGGCGCGCTGCTTGGAGTGCTCTCGCGCTGGTCGATTCTGGGGCTGAGCAAAGACGCCGCGAAGTGCGACAAATGCAACCGCTGCCTGCTCAATTGCCAGGGCGGAGACGATCCGATTGGCGGCGTGCCGTGGCGCAAATCGGAATGCCTGATGTGCATGAACTGCGTGGGAAGTTGCCCACACGACAGCCTGCAATTCAAGTTCTTGCGCCCGAATCTCGGCAAGGACGCAGAGGTTGCCACGCCGAATCTTGGCCGGCGCAGAACCATCACCGGGCTGGCCGCTGGAGCGGCGATTGTTCCGCTGATGCGCGCCAACACGGGTCTCGGCAAGGGGCGCAACGAGAGGCTGCTGCGTCCGCCGGGTTCGCTTGATGAATCTGATTTTTTGTCGCGCTGCATTCGTTGTGGCGAGTGCATGAAGGTCTGCCCGAACACGGCGCTGCATCCCACGCTTGAGCAAGCGGGCATCGCGGGGCTTTGGACGCCGACGCTGGTGCCGCGCATTGGATACTGCGAGCCGAGTTGCGTGCTCTGCTCCGAGGTCTGCCCGACGGGCGCGATCTGGCAGATTACGCCGAAGGAAAAGGGCTGGGTGGTTGGCGTGGGCCAGCAGAACCAGCCGATTCGCCTGGGGACGGCATTTTACGATCGCGGCCGCTGCCTGCCGTGGGCGATGGCTACAGAGTGCATCGTCTGCGAAGAATGGTGCCCGGTTTCGCCAAAAGCGATTTATGTTGAAGATGCGCAGGTCATCGATTCGGCGGGAAATACGAAAACGCTGAAGCAGCCGCGCGTCGATCCGAGCCGCTGTGTGGGCTGCGGCGCGTGCGAATATGCCTGCCCGTTGCAAGAGCATCCGGCGGTTTACGTTACCAGCATTGGCGAGAGCCGTTCGCCGGGCAGTCAGATTTTACTCAACAGAAAGTAGACGGGGGAGAAACGAGCAGTGAAACTTCAGTTGAATTGTAAGTGGGCCCTAGCGGCGATTGTGATTGTGGCCGTAGCCGCCGGCACAGGCTGCAAGAAAAAGGCTTCTGATCCATTTCCGGCAACGAACGCAATTGCCGGCTGGGAGAAGAGCGGCGAGACGCGCGTTTTTGCGGCAAAGGATCTGTGGCAGTACATCGACGGCGACGCAGAGCAGTATGTCTCGGCAGGCGTTGTGACTACCTCGACCTCCGATTACAAGTATCGGGGCCAGTTGGAGGCGACGGTGGACGTATACACGATGACTGACGCGGCCGGCGCCCGCAAGATTTTAGAAAACGGGAAGACCAACGAATCCAAGGCTGTGCAAGTGGGCGACGAGGGCATCGCCTATGCGCAGAGCATCATCTTCCGCAAAGGAAAGATGCTGGTGCGCATCGTTGCGTATGAGTCCACGCCCGACGCGCCGCAGGCGTTGCTTGCGCTGGCGCATGGCGTGGAAGCGAAGCTGTGAAACCAGGCAGGCCGGAGACCGGCAGTGTGGAATGAATGCGAGGATTTGAATGAGTAGCCGCCGTGATTTTATAAAAGACGCAGCAACGGGAGCTCTGGTGCTGGGCGCGCAGAGCAAGCTTGGATTGGCCGCAATGCTCGACAAGAAGGCTGAGGCTGCCAAGTCAAAAGTCGTGATCGCGCGCGACGCCGCGCTGCATGGGAGCGACGGAAAGCTGGATGAAAAGCGTGTGCAGGCGCTGCTGGACCGCGCCATTGCCAGTTATACCGGGCGGGACAAGCCGGTCGAAGCTTGGAAGCGGATCGTGCCGGTGGGCAAGGTTATCGGCCTCAAGGTCAACGGGCTGGGCGGCAAAGGCATCTCGACTCATGCGGCGCTGGTGATGGCGATTTGCGAGCGGCTGCAAGAGGCTGGGGTGAAGCCGGGCGAGATTATCGTCTGGGATCGCAATGCTCGCGACATTGAGGCATGCGGCTTGACCATCAATACTGACGCAAGCCGGATTCGCGTCTATGGCTCGGATGTGGCTGGCTACGAAGAGCAGGGAGCGGCTTTTGGTTCCGTGGCCAACGCGAAGCTGGCGAAGATTCTCACCCGCGAATGCGCGATGGTGATTGGGCTGCCGATTCTCAAGGACCATGAGATGGCGGGCGTCACTTTCGCGATGAAGAATATGTACGGCGTGGTTGAGAGGCCGAATGAGCTTCATGCGAGTGGCTGCAACCCCAGCGTTGCCGATCTGAATTGCATTCCCGCGATTCGCGAGAAGGTGCGCTTCACTATCGGTGACGCCACGAGTTCTGTTTATAACGGCGGGCCGGGCTTCCATCCTGAACATCTCTGGCAGCCGAACTCACTTATCGTGGGCGAAGATCGCGTGGCCGTCGACCATACCGCATGGCAGATGATCGAACGCAAGCGCGCCGAGGTGGGGATGCCAACTCTCGAAGCAGCCAATCGCCCGCCACGCTATATCACGACCGCTGCCGATACTACGCATAATCTCGGCGTCAACGATCCGCAGCGCATTCATCTGATGGAAGTGTAGCCGGGGAGAATCATGATGGCCGGAGAATCCGATCAGGAGACAACGGGCGGTGCGAGGGGTATAACGCGGCGCGAGGCTATGCTGCAACTGCTGCGTGTGGGCGGCGTGGCGGCAGGCGCTGCCGGCGCGGCCTTCTGGCTCAGCGAGCACAGCTTCAGGCCGGTTCCGGCGCAGGCTCAAAAGGCGCGACGCGATCATCGAATCGCGGCCAATGCACAGGACTCCACGCTACCTCACATGACCGTCGTGCAGGGCGGCGAGCCACGGGCGCTGGTCGCAAAGGCGCTTGAAAATCTGGGGGGCATCGGGCGATTTGTCAGCCGCCAGGATGTGGTGGTCATCAAGCCGAACATTGCATGGGACCGCACACCGGAGCAAGCCGCGAATACCAATCCCGAGGCCGTCGCCGAGGTGGTGCGGCAGTGCTGGCAGGCGGGAGCCAAACGCGTGATTGTGACGGATGTTAGTTGCAACGAGGCGCGGCGCTGCTTTCAGCGGTCGGGCATTCAGGCCGCAGCGCGCGCCGAGGGGGCCGAGGTTATTCTGCCCGATCCAGAACTTTTTCGCGACGTTGAACTGGGCGGCGTGGTGCTGAAGACATGGCCAGTTTTCACGCCGTTTCTTGAGGCCGACAAGATCATCAACATGCCCATCGCCAAGCATCACGGACTCACCGGGGTCACGCTGGGCATGAAGAACTGGTACGGCATCCTCGGCGGCCAGCGCAACCGGCTGCATCAGCAGATTCATCAGAGCCTGTGCGATCTGGCGAACTTCATGCTGCCCACGCTGACCATGATCGACTGCTACCGCATCCTGCTGCGCAATGGGCCGACGGGCGGCAACCTTGAAGACGTGGCTGTGAAGAAAACGATGGTCGCGGGTACCGATCCCGTGGCCCTCGACGCATATGTCGCCAAGGCTTATTGGAACCTCGATCCCGAGCATTTGCCCTATTTGCAAATGGCCGCCGCACATGGATTGGGCACCTTGGACTTCGACAAGTTGGCGGTGAAGGTTAGTCAGCTGGGATAGCGCGCAGACAGGGTCAGTTGCGCGCGGAAATACAGGGATTAGAGCCTGACCTTTATTTTGTTGCGCTTGCGGCACGACTGAAGTCGTGCCCCAAAAGGGAAACTACTCTTCACAGCGGTTGCATATGGCCGAATTCATTAAAACTCACATTTAAAGCGGATTTCGCATCGTCCCTACGGGACGGGGGCCTTTGTTGAACCTTGACCCAGGACTGCGCCTTGCTTGTCCGGGGCTATTATCGATTCTCCCTCCGGGAGAGAATGCGCCGATTGGTTTGATTTGCGGCGGGTCGGCGAAGCCGGTGGACGACTGACACAAAGCAGGGTGACTTGCACTCAGACGATCTGCATTCGTAAGATGCCGCCTGATTTTCCAGACGTCTGCGCTACAATGTTTACATCAGTGACAACATGAGGAGCTTGGAATGAGAGCAGGACCTTCAATGGTCGTCAGCATGCGTCTGCCGACTGAGAGCGCAAAACGGCTGCGGCGCATGGCCAATCGACATGGATGGACTCCGAGCGATGCGTGCGCGCGGCTGGTTGAGGAAGGGCTAAGGCGGACGGAGTTCGCGTTCATCGACTTTCGCGATACACCGGCGGGACGGCAGGCCTGCATTCAAGCCAGTTCGCTGGCCGTGTGGGAGGTAATGCAACTCATTCGCGCATACAAGGGCGATGCCGCGGCGGTGGCCAAGCATCTCAGCTGGCCGCAGGTGAAGGTGCAGGCGGCTCTGCACTACGCGGAGGCGTTCTCTAGAGAGATCAACGAAGTGCTAGCGGAACACCACGCCCTGGATCTAGTGGCGCTGAAGCACATGCTGCCGCAGACGGTGGAATTCGTCCCCAAGAAACCGGAGAGGCGCTGAGATGCTGAGACTGCTTCTCGATGAAGGCATCTCGGCAGCGGTGGCGAGCGGCTTACGCAGGAGATTTCGCGGGATGGACGTGCATGCGATGGCGGAGTGGGAGGGAGGAAACTTTGTTGGCCTTGATGACTCGGCTTGCCTACGGAAGGCCGCGGTGCAGGAGTTGACCCTGGTGACTTATGACCGGACTGCGATCTCGCCGCTGCTGAAAGAGTGGATGGAAGAAGGAGTTTCGCACGGCGGGGTGATCTTCGTCGACGAGAAGACGATTTCTCCGGAGCAGACGGACGGTTTAATCGCGGCTCTGGCCCAATTAGCAAAGGAGCCTGGGGACTGGGAGTGGGCGAACCGGGTAACATTTCTGCGGGGTTAGGATGCTACCGGGCCGGTGGTAGCGCAATCGCATGAAGGGCGGATGTTAGCTGCCTCGTCTGAGCAGTTTTTCGCTCGCAACGCCATCCGCCCTGAAGTGGTGTTAACGGTTCCTAAGTCAAGCTGTGCGCCCTCGGCGCAGCCGAGCCCGAAGAGCCACAAAGCCGAGCATACCGCTGCCAAGCAGGATCAGGCTACTGGGCTCAGGTGCTTGCGGCACGTCAGGCCCGTCAGGGAAATCCGCGTATCCCATGAAATTCTGGGGCTCGTCATCTCCCGTAGGCCAACCCCATTGCGGAACGTAGATGACGAACTGCTGGTAGAAGGTTGCTGGATCTGTGCCCAAGGCCACGGCGTCCTCCGCGGCGGTCAGTTGAGTTGCCGCGCCTGCGTCGGGTGGCGTCGCATTCTGCGCATTGACGGAGAAGAGTTCCCAGGCCGCCCACTGATCGTCGATCGCCTGAGCGTCGTTGTTGGCCTGGATGGAAAGGTTGGCGTCGTTGAAAAGCCACGCGGCCTCTTGTTGAAGAGGACCAGTTACCGCTGTGACTTCCGCGACCCAACTCTCCCCTCTATATGTATCGTTATCGTAGCTGATGCACATCCCCTCAAGTTGACTTGTACTGCCGTCAACACTGAGGAAGTACGGATACGTGGCATCAGGTCCGTAGCTCAAATTTCCGGTGCCCACAAGCTCCAAATTGACAATCGTACCTATCGGATCCGCGTGAGCTTTCAGCGGGTTGAATAGTAACAATGCAGAGGTCAGAGAAATGGATAGGATCGATAAAACTCGATGCGTCCTCATCTTATTCGATTTCAATTGGCTTTCCACAGCGATTCGAGAATGCTCGATAGGCGCGGTCCGCACTTTTGAGCAGGGACCGGCAATAGATCTATACATCAAAGCCTCAATTCACAGGTATCAAAATCTTGGGTTCTTATAAGGATCCTAGTTGGGGGTGAATGCCTGCGCAAGATTACGAGCACGGCGTTACTGTGTAACTCAGTATTTTTATGGAAGTTACTATGCACTGGTTGAATGGATTTGTTTAAGTTACTTAATCTCGCATTCTGATGAGTTATCGACCCTTTGTGTGGCACTGGCGAGAGAGAGCTCCTCTCTCTAACCGGTCGTTTGTCTTTCCGGCTAAATGCAGGTACTTCCGTACCTGCTTCGGAGCTCGTGATTTCGCACTTTAGATCTCTCTGTTTCCCACCCCTGCGTCAGAAAAAAGCACACGGATGGGGCACGGGGGTCGTGCAAAAACAAGTAACCGGAGAGCACGCGGAAGCCAGCTACCAAATTTCCGCTCGCGGGGCTTACGGCCGGTCGTAGAAACGGAAAAAGAGCGACGGCTTGGAGACGGGCTCGGCGCGGGCTACAAGGCTGGCCGCCTGGTTGTCGCTGAGCGGCGTAAAGTCTCGAGCCAGTTGCACATTCTCTTCCAGTTGAGCGATGGTGTCGCAGCCGATGATGACTGTGCTTACCGGGCGCGACAAGGTGTAATACATGGCCTCGCGCATGGTGATGGTGCCGGGAGTGGAGGTCTGGATGTTCATGCCTTCCCAGGAGTGCTTCTGCTCCTCGATGGAGGGCGGGGTCCAACTGGAGAGCAGGCGGCTGCGGCCGGGAATCTTCATGCCGATGATGCCCATCTGGCGTTCGACGGCGAGGGGCAGCAACTCCTGATTGAAGCTGAAGTGGTGCGGGTCGGCGGCGTTGATGGCCATCAGGATCGTGTCGAAAGGATGGCGCTTGATGCACTCCATCAGCGCGTCGGGGCGATAGTGGCCGGTGATGCCGAGATAGCGCACGACCTTCTGCTGCTGCATCTCGAGGAGCGCCTCCATGGCACCGCCTTTGGCAAAGACTTCGTTCACGTCGGTCATGGTGCCAATGTCGTGCAACTGCCAGAGGTCCACATGATCGGTCTGGAGCAGTTGGAGCGATTTCTCGATCATGCGCATCGAGGCTTCGCGGGTGCGCTCTTTGGTCTTGGTTGCGACGAAGGCCTCGCTGCGGCGGTGAGCCATGACCTTGCCGACGTACTGCTCGCTCCAACGATCGGGGCCGCCGTAGATGGACGAGGTGTCGATGTAGTTGACGCCCATGTCGAGCGCCCGTTCGATGATGGGCAAGGCAACGTCGAAGTTGTTCGCGCGCTCCAATGCCGCCTGGCCGCCGAGCGAAAAGATGCCCACGCGATAGCCGGTCTTGCCCAGGTTGCGCGTCGGCATAGCGGCTAGCGTCTTCGGGTTCGACGGAAGAGTCGGGAGGGTTTTGGTTGTGTCGGCCAGCGCGGCCGAGGGCGCGAGCAACGCGGCGGTGATCGCGCCGCCAGCTTTAAGGAATTCGCGGCGGCCCTGCTTGCGCGCCGATACCGGTTGATGCTCGCTCATGATGACCTCCTCGGGACTGCGCGTCCGCGAAACCGCGCTTGGCGCGGACCGTCATTGTGCGGGGCGATTTTGAGCCGCCGACAACGTGCCGCGATTCCCCGATGCCCCATCATAAACCTGCGCGAGGACGATTGGGAATGGGCTGGGACCGGCAAGCGAGTGCAATCGCAAGCTGCCCACAACGGCTGAAGCCGACGTTGTTTTTCGCGCACTTAAAGCCTACCCGTAAATTGGCACCGCCGGTTTCCAACTCAGCGGTAGTGTGGTCTTAACACCGGCGGGCGACGTCTAGCGGCGAGGACGCCGCCAGTACAGCCGGCCTGGAGACCGGCGCTCCATTGCTTTTTTCAATTTGCGGATAAGTTCTTGGACTAGGGCAAAACCGGATAGGGTGCTGCGATAGGTGCCTGGAGGCCGGTAAAACGGCCTTCAGGCGCAAAACGAAAACAGGAAACAGCAGCAAATCGGGTCGCAATCTGTGCGGCGAACATTACTAGACAGCCAGCGTCTGCAACTGCTCCTTCATTGCGTGCTCGACCGCGACGGCAACCGCGACGGATGCGCCGACCATGGGGTTGTTGCCCATGCCGATCAGGCCCATCATTTCGACGTGTGCGGGCACTGAAGACGAACCGGCAAACTGGGCGTCAGAGTGCATCCGGCCCATGGTGTCGGTCATGCCATAGGAGGCAGGCCCCGCACCCATGTTGTCGGGATGCAATGTCCGTCCCGTGCCGCCGCCCGAAGCTACCGAGAAAAACTTCTTCCCATCGAGCAGGCGCTCTTTCTTGTAGACCGCCATGACCGGATGCTGGAAGCGGGTGGGGTTGGTCGAGTTGCCCGTGATGGCGACATCGACGCGCTCCAGATGCATGATGGCCACGCCCTCGCGCACATCGTCGGCTCCATAGCAGCGCACGGCCGCGCGCTCGCCGGTCGAATAAGCTTTCTCGCGAACGATGTTCAGCTTGCCAGTCGCATAGTCGAAGTCGGTCTGCACGTAGGTGAATCCGTTGACGCGCGAAATGATCAACGCGGCATCTTTACCCAAACCGTTGAGCACGACACGCAGCGGAGTTTTGCGGGCGTTGTTTGCCGAGCGGGCCAGGCCAATTGCGCCTTCAGCGGCGGCAAAAGATTCGTGTCCGGCGCAGAATGCAAAGCAGCCGGTCTCTTCGCGCAGCAGCATGGCGGCCAGGTTGCCGTGGCCGATGCCGACCTTGCGATCATCGGCGACTGAACCCGGAATGCAGAATGCCTGCAGGCCGGTGCCCAGCGTCTCAGCGATCTCCGCGGCAATAGTCTGCCCGTTCTTGATGGCGACGGCAGCGCCAATCAGATAGGCCCAGCCTGCATTTTCAAAGGCGATGGGCTGGATCGACTTCACAATCTTGCGGACGTCGACGTTCTTGTCGAGGCAGACCTTTTCAGCCTGCTCCAGAGACTCAATCCCGGCAGCGGCGAGATAGGAGTCGATCTGCGCAATCCTTCTTTCGTACCCTTCAAATAAAGCCATGATCTTCTCCTTATTCCTTGCGGGGGTTGATGGTTTTCACGGCGTTGGCAAAGCGGCCGTAGGTGCCGGTAGCCTTGGTGAGCGCGGTTTGTGCATCCACTCCCTTGGCGATCGAATCCATCATGGGCCCGAGCTTGACGAACTTGTAGCCGATTATCTCGTTATCCGCGTCGAGCGCTAGCTCGGTGACGTAGCCCTCGGCCAGTTGAAGATAGCGCGCGCCTTTTTCGCTGGTGCCGTACATCGTGCCGGTCACGCTGCAAAGGCCCTTGCCCAGATCCTCAAGTCCCGCGCCGATGGGCAGCCCGCCCTCTGAAAATGCAGTCTGGCTGCGACCGTAGACGATCTGCAGGAAGAGTTCGCGCATCGCAACGTTGATCGCGTCGCAAACAAGGTCCGTGTTCAGAGCTTCGAGTATGGTCTTGCCGGGAAGAATCTCAGCGGCCATTGCGGCGGAATGAGTCATTCCGGTGCAACCGATGGTCTCGACCAACGCCTCCTCGATGATGCCTTTCTTGATATTCAATGTGAGCTTGCACGCACCCTGTTGCGGAGCGCACCAGCCCACGCCGTGGGTCAAGCCGGAGATGTCGGTAACTTCTTTGGCCTTGGTCCAGCGGCCCTCTTGCGGAATTGGCGCGGGACCGTGATTCGGGCCCTTGGCCACTACGCACATCTGTTCTATTTCATGGGTATGCATCGGGAGTTGCGCTCCTTGTTCGGTTGGGTTAAGCCAAGTCCTTTATTGTCCGTTCACACGGATTCCGCCGATGGCTGGGCTACGGCCATCGCGCGCCTTGGAACAGGGTCAATTCGACAAATTGGTTTGATTATAGATGCGTTGAATCTAAAGGACTGTGATAGCCGTCGCAGGGGATTGGAAGGCCGGTTTTGGCCTTTTCACAACTTGCAGGGTTCGTCGTTGGGTGAGGCGGGAAGTCGTGCCCTGGAAAGAGACGGCTTTCCGTGCGGTTTGCAAGTTGTTGGTTGTGTTGAAACGTGCTCTGGGTAGTGATTTCGCGCCGTCCCTACGGGACTGCGATTCGTATGTTGACGCTTACCCAGGACTGCGCTGCGCTTGTCCTGGGCTATTATCAATTCTCCCTCCGGGAGAAAAGGCAGGCGGTTTCATCCTTCCCTGGGTCGGCAGTCATCCCTGGGTCGGCAGTCATCCCTGGGTCGGCAGTTCCGGTGGACGATTGGCACGTTTTTGCATTCTCAATTGGTTTCACAATCTCAATTGAAGTTTGCAGGTCATTCGTCTACTTTTTGGATTTGGGCCAAGCTTCGCACGGCGCCGCGCGAGGCGCTGGTGGCCATCGCGGCATAGGCCTGGAGCGCTTTGGAGACATGGCGATTGCGCGCGGCGGGCTTCCATGCGGTAGAGCCCTTTGCCTCCATGGCTTTGCGACGGTCAGACAGGACCGCGTCGGAGAGATTCACGCGAAGCACGCGTTTGGGAATATCGATCTCGATCTGGTCGCCTTCTTCGACGAGAGCCAGTGAGCCGCCTTCCGCTGCTTCCGGAGAAATGTGGCCGATGCACAATCCGGATGAACCGCCGGAGAAACGTCCATCTGTAATCAGCGCGCAGACCTTGCCCAACCCCTTGGACTTGAGATAGCTTGTCGGATAGAGCATCTCTTGCATTCCCGGACCGCCCTTTGGGCCTTCGTAGCGAATCAGCACTACGTCGCCGGGATGAACCTTGTCGCCCAGAATGGCCTCGACCGCCGAATCCTGGCTCTCGAAGATGCGCGCCGGTCCGGCAAAGGTCAGATGCGCGGGATCGACGCCCGCAGTTTTCACGATGCAGCCATCCTCGGCGATATTGCCAAAGAGGACCGCCAAGCCGCCGTCCGCGCTGAAGGCGTGCGCCCGGTCGCGAATTACGCCGGATTCGCGGTTCAGATCCAGCTCCGCATAGCGCGCGCTCTGACTAAATGCTTCCGTCGTGCGCACTCCACCCGGCGCGGCGCGATAAAACTCCTTGACCGCCGGAGCAACGCCGTTCTTTACATCCAGATTGCCGATGGCTTCGCCGAGCGTCGGTGCGTGAACAGTGTGCGTCTTCGGATGCAGTAACTGGGCGCGATCAAGCTCGGCCAAAATGCCGAAGATTCCACCGGCACGATGCACATCTTCAAGATGCACTGCGGGTGCCGAGGGAGCTACCTTGCAGAGGTTCGGAACGCGTCGCGAGAGGCGGTCGATGTCGGCCATGGTGAAGGGGACTTCGCCCTCTTGCGCCGCGGCCAGCAGATGCAGGACGGTGTTCGTCGAGCCGCCCATCGCAATGTCGAGCGTCATCGCGTTTTCAAAGGCCTCGAAGGTCGCGATATTGCGTGGGAGCACTGTAGCGTCGTCGTGCTCATAGTAGCGCCTGGCCAGATCGACAATTGTCCTGCCCGCTTGCAGAAATAACTCTTTGCGGTCGGAGTGGGTCGCGACGATCGTTCCATTGCCCGGTAATCCGAGGCCCAGCGCTTCGACCAGGCAGTTCATTGAATTGGCAGTGAACATGCCGGAGCAGGAGCCGCAGGTGGGGCAGGCGGAACGCTCATACTCTTCGACCTCGGCATCGGTTGCCTTCGGGTCGGCGGCGAGAATCATCGCGTCGATCAGATCGAGGGCCTTTACGCCGTCGCCCTGCTTGATCTTGCCCGCCTCCATCGGCCCGCCGGAGACGAAAACCACAGGGATATTGAGCCGCAGCGAGGCCATCAGCATTCCCGGCGTGATTTTGTCGCAGTTTGAGATGCAGACCAGCGCGTCGGCGCAATGAGCATTGACCATGTACTCGACCGAGTCGGCGATCAGGTCGCGCGAGGGCAGACTGTAGAGCATTCCGTCATGGCCCATCGCGATGCCGTCATCGATCGCAATGGTATTGAACTCCTTGGCTACTCCACCGGCGCGCACAATCTCTGCGGCGACAAGCTGGCCCAAGTCTTTCAGGTGAACGTGGCCGGGGACAAACTGGGTGAAGGAGTTGGCAATTGCAATGATGGGCTTGCCGAAGTCGCCGTCCTGCATTCCGGTGGCGCGCCAAAGGCTGCGTGCTCCGGCCATGTTGCGACCGTGCGTTGAGGTTCTGGACCGATAGGGTGGCATGGGAACTATTTTACGCCGGGGCGTAAATCGAGAAAGGAATATTGCGTCGGCGTCCACGCAGCCAGACGCCGCCTGTGGGTCTGGAGACCCACAGGACAGCCGACCTGGAGGTTAGTGCTACCAATTGGACGATAGGCGCTTAGAACTTGAGCGAGGCGGCGCGGGGCGATGTGCCGCTTAGCTCGGCTGCGCGGGCCTCGGCGTAGGCTGCTGCGCCAAGCAAGGCGGCGCGGCTGTCGAGGATGACGCGGACCGGCATGTTGATGAGCAACTGGCTGAGGCGGCCCTTGTCGGTGAAGGCCTTCATGAAGGTGCCGTCCTTGAGCTTCTCGAGAATGCGGGGCGCGATGCCGCCGCCGACATAGACGCCGCCCACCGAGAGCAGCTTGAGGGCCATGTTACCGGCCTCGGCTCCGTAGGCGGAGACGAACATGTCGAGGGCCTTTTCGCAGATCTCGCTCTTGGCGGCGAGGGCCAACTCGGTAATCACTGCATTGGGGTCGGATGCGGCGGCCATCCGTTCGGCCACCTTGGGCGACTCTTCCATGCCGCGCACGTCGCGCAGGAATTCATAGATGCTGGTCAGGCCCATGCCGCTGATGACGCGCTCAAAACTGATGCGGCCGTTGTACTTCTGCTTGAGGAAGCGCAGCAGGTCGATCTCGTCTTCGTTGCGCGGGGCATAGTCGGCGTGTCCGCCCTCTGAGGGGTAGGGGGTGTGAATGCGGCCGTTCCAGATCAGGAGGGCCTCGCCCAGTCCTGTTCCGGCAGCGATCAGCGCGCGATTGCCGATCTGGCTCGGGTCGCCCTCGCTGAGGGTGTAGATCTGATCCGGGGAGAGTTCGGCGACGCCGTAACCGTTGGCCTCAAGATCGTTGATCAGGAAAACATGGGTGATGCCGAGACCGGCGGAGAGTTCGTGGCTGTCCAGGGTCCAGGGAAGATTGGTGAGCCGCAGACGCCCGTTGCGCACCGGGCCCGGGACGCCGAAACATGCCGCTGTGACTTTGGTCGCGCCGAGAAACTCCTTGACGATCTCTTCAAGGCCGGAGTAATCCTTGGCCGCAAAGCGCTGGTCGTGGGAGTATTGAAGCTTGCCATCAATAAAGTCATACAGCGCTAGGTGAACCTTGGTGCCGCCTACATCGCCCGCCAGAATCATCGTTCCCTCTCCAAAACTCCGCAGCCTTCCTCGTCTGTAGGGGGTAAAAGCGCGGCCGCGGCTTTATCCAGGATCAAGGTAAGTATACCGCTTGACGGCCAAATCAACTGGCTTGGAAGGCGTTCCGGGTCGCACGGGCCGGTGAGGACCTCTTTTAGAATGGCGGCCTTGTCCGTGCCCGAGACGAGAAAGAAGACCGAGCGGGCGTGGTTGATGACGGGCCAGGTGAGAGTGATGCGCCAGGCGTCCAGCTTGGGAACATGATTGGCTACGGCCAGGCGGTTCATTTCCTGAAGCGCATGCGTATGGGGAAAGAGCGAGGCGGTGTGGCCATCGGGGCCAAGGCCCAGGGCCACCAGGTCGAAGCTCGGGCTTTCGGAGCTGTGCAGGCCGAAACCGGAGCGCAACTGCTCTTCGTAACGCGACGCGGCCGCCTCGGGATCGAGCTCGCCCTGAATGCGGTGGATTTGATCGGGCTTGAGCGGCACATGGTCGAGCAGGGCCTCGCGGGTCATGCGATAGTTGCTCTCGGCGTCATCGGGAGGTACGCAACGCTCGTCGACCCAGTAGAGGTCGAGCATCTCCCAGGGCATGCGCTGTCGCCAGGGCTGATTGGGATCGGCGAGCAACTCGAATGCGGCTTTGGGAGTGGAGCCGCCGCTGATGGCGACGCGGGCACGGCCCTGCGCCTCGACGGCTTCGCCGGTCATCTCGACCAGATATTCGACTGCGCGGCGTGCGAGAGCCGCCGGGTCCGGTTCAACGTAGTACTTAATCTGGAGCTTCTTACCGGCGCGCATCGGGTTCCTCTTTCTCTAGATTAACTTCCAAAAACCCGCTGGCGTGAGAATGCTTGAGAATCTTCGAGGAGTTGAACGAACTGCCGGCCATTTTTGTCTTACCGGCCAAGAAATTCCCGGTATTGCGACTCGATGACGCCAGTGGCGCGGGCCAGGGCGAGCTTGGAGAGATTGTACTGGTAGAGGCTTTCAACCAGATTGGTTTGGGCGGATGCCAGAGTGGCCTGGGCGGTGACCAGAGGAAGATTGTCGTCGACGCCCGCGCTGACGCGGTCTGTTTCGTCGGCGAGGGCGCGGGTGGCGAGATCGAGATTGGAACGGCCGACCTCGACGAGCTTTGCCGTAGCCGTTACGTCGAGCAGGGCAGAACGCACCTGTTGGTCGATGCCGCCGCGCAGATCGTCGAGCTGGGCATTAACGGCGTCGAGGTTGGCCTGGGCGGCGTCGGCATCGCCGCGCAGGCGGGCCTCGCGAAAAAGAGGAACGCTCAGAGTTCCGATTGCGGCGAAGTTGCCGTGCGACCCGGCGCCGTTGACCTGGCTGACGCCGTAGTAGCTGTTAAAGCTGAGCGTGGGCAGGCGCTCGGCGCGATAGGCCCGATGGATGGCCTTGAATTCGACTGCCTGATTCTGGAGATTCTGGTAGTCCTGGCGGTTCTTGTAGGCGATGGCGCGCAGTTCTTCAGGGGTTTCGGCGGCTAGTTCGCTATAGGGAGCTGGGTCGGTGAGGAC
Source organism: Occallatibacter sp. (assembly GCA_050015115.1). Taxonomy (GTDB): domain Bacteria; phylum Acidobacteriota; class Terriglobia; order Terriglobales; family Acidobacteriaceae; genus Telmatobacter. Next base: position 26,541 of record JBEKCA010000009.1, on the reverse strand, counting down.
AATCTTCTGTCCGGGGTCGATGCCGGTCTCGCGCTTGAGCAGGATGAGATCTTTTTCCAAGGCATTTTGCGCAGTGATGAGGGCTTGTTGCTGAGCCAGAAGCTGGACGCGGGCGCGCAGTTCGTCGAGGTTGGCGGCGACACCCGCCTCGTGCGCGTCGTGCGCCTGGTTGACCAGGACCTGGTCCTCATCCTCGAGGGCCTTCGCGTTGTCCACTTCGCTTGCGGCGGCGATCGCGTGCAGATAAGCCGAGGCCACCTGCTGGACGACCTCTCCACGGGCCGACATCCTGGCAAAATGGGCGGCGCGCTCAGCCGCGCCCGCGCCTTTAAAGGCGGCGATCACCGGGCCGGAAAAGAGCGTTTGTTTGAAATGAAGCTGGCCCTCTGTGAGATCGTCGCGGGTGATCTCCGAGATCCCTGGGGGAAGGACGCCGCCGGGAAAGAGTGGGGCGAACATCTTGATCACGCCGGGACCGAATCCGAGAGCGGCCAGATTCTGCTGGTGTACTCCGAGGTCGCCAGTCAGCGTGATGGTGGGCAGGAACTCCTGCAGCGCCTCGTTTTTTTGTCCCTGGATCGACTTTTCGCTGTTTTCGGCCTCTTTGAGCCCCAGGTTATTTTTGAGCCCGAGTGCGATGGCGTCGTCCAAAGAGAGCTTGAGAGCCTCGTCCGTGACCGGACGGACTGTCACGCTGCCGAAGAATGGGTTAGTGGCAGAGGTCGGATTGGGCGCCTGGGCATGAAGGCTCGCTGCCGCGGCCACGCAGGCCAGGACAACAAGACAAACACTGGCCACTTGCCGGAGAAAAATCTGGGCCGTTCGATTCACTCCCATTATTCTCTCAGATGTGGGAGACGGCGGCAGGATTCCGGATACGCGCCTTGAAGAGCTCTCCGGAAACGGGTAGGGGTTACCTCCAGGTCGGCCGTACTGTGGGTCTCCAGACCCACTGCCGGCATCTGGCGGCGTGGACGCCGCCAGTACGGCCGGCCAGGAGGCCGGCGCTACAGTGCTTGCTCAAGCCAGGGAGAAGTTTTAAAGGCGCGCGGGAAGGAACATGTAAACTGCGGGATTGGCCGTGGGGCGTCCGGTCAGGTACCCCTGCACCTCATTGGCTCCGAGGGCCTTGATGATGGCCAGTTGCTCCTGGGTTTCTACGCCTTCCACGATCACCCTCATGCCGAAATTGTGGGCCAGTCCGATGAGCGTGCGTATCATGGCTTCAGTCTCCGGCTGGGATTCGAGATTGGCTACAAAGGATCTGTCGATTTTGAGAACGTCGAAGGCCAGCGTGGGCAGATAGCTCAGGCTGGAGTATCCGGTGCCGAAGTCGTCGATCGCGATGCTGATGCCCATCTCGCGGAGACGGTCGATGGTTTCGGCTACCGCGTGGGCGCCGCCCAGCATGATCGATTCGGTCACCTCAATCTGAAGCAGGTCGGGCCGCAGGCCGGTGCGCTGGAGAATTGCGTTCACCTGCTCGATGAATCCCTTGCGGCGGAACTGGACGCTGGAAACGTTGACGGCCACCTGGATGGGGTAGGGCATCAGCTTCTGCCAACGAACAGCCTCGGCGCATGCCTCCTGCATAATGTGTGCGCCCAAGGCCCAGATTATTCCGCTCTCTTCGGCGATGGGAATGAATTTGAGCGGAGGAATCTGGCCCAGTACCGGGTGAGTCCAGCGCGCCAGCGCTTCAAAACGAGTGAGGCGTTGACCGGCCAGCTCGAACTCCGGTTGATAGTGCACGGCGATCTCATTCCGGGCGACTGCACCGCGCAACAATTGCTCCAGGATCAGCCGCTCGTTTACCTGGGAGCCGATCTCGGCGGTGTAGCAAGTGACATGGTTCTTGCCCTCGCGCCTCCCGACGTACATCGCGCTGTCGGCTTGCTGGATCAGTTCCTCGGCATCGGTGGCGTCGTCTGGAAAGACGCTGATGCCAATGCTTGCGCCAATGGCCACAAGGTGCCCTTTGACCTCAAAGGAGCTTGATATATCTTCCAGCAGGCTCTCCGCCATGATCACCGCGTCTTCCCTGGAACGAATCGCCCGCATGATCACCATGAACTCATCACCGCCCAGGCGGGCCAGCATGTCCCGCTGGCGCATCCAGGAGCGCAGACGAGCCGCAACCTGGACGAGAAGCGCGTCCCCTACGGCATGGCCCAGGCTGTCGTTGATCAGCTTGAAGCCATCCAGATCGAGATAAAGCAGCGCAATTATTTCGCTTTCTGCCTGCGCGCCGGCCAAGAGAGCAGGCAGAGTCTGAGCGAGGAGCTTGCGGTTAGGCAGGCCGGTGAGAGGATCGTTGAGCGACTCGAACACGGCCAAATCTTTGGCTCCCTGCAACTCAGCCTGATTCTGTCTGAGCTGGGTGACGTCGATCGCGGTGGTCTCGTAGAGTATTCCTCCCGCAGTTTGGACGGGCGTGATGTTCATCAAAAGATGCAAGGTCGTTCCGTCATCCCGCCGCAGGCTTACCTCGCGGTTGCTGACGGGTTCCTCTAGAAGCTCTCCAAAGGGCGGCCCTTGTTGGGTGGGGTCGATCCGGAAATCGCGGCCGGAGCGGCCGATCAGTTGCTCGGGCGAGTCGAAGCCGAGCATTCGCGCAAAGGCCGGGTTGCAATCGGTCACCGTGCCGTCGGGCCGCCAACTGAAGACAGCCGCCAGGTTGCCTTCGACCAGCCGGCTGTACTTTTTCTCCAGATGCAATTCGCTCTCAAGGCGCGCGCGAATCGTTGCAGTCTGACCGCGCACGGTGCGCCGCAGGGCAATTACCCAGACAAGCGCCGCAAATATGCACGCGACAGTAATGCCGAATACGGTCACCCTTTGCCTGAAGGTCAGCCAGTCGTATCCTCGAAGCATCACGATGTCGTTCGGGGATTCAACCAGAATCAGCAGGGTGCCGGGCCACTCTTTGGTTCCGGTGCGGATCAGCGCGAGGCCGGTCAATTCGAGAACCGAGTCACGGGAGAGCCCGACGATCTCGTGCGTGGCGTTGGTCCGCAGCAGAATGGCGTTGAAGCGCTGGCTCCCCTCTTCGAGCTGGTAGAAAAATTCGGCTGGATCAGCGCTCTGGCCAATCAGGTGCGCCTTCAGACGCACACGCGATCCATTGAGGGACCGCTTGACAACCTCCGCGGCAGTCAATTTGAGCGGCTCGATGCCGGCGTTCGATTGGACAGCGGCCGGGTTGACCGAAGAGTCCGCCAGTTCCAGGCCAAACCGGCCGTGGCTGGGGAAGCCGATCGCATCGACGGTGCCGCCGGTTTGAACTGTGATTGGTTTGCCGGTCCCGACAAAGACCGTTCCCGAATCATCGCGAAGAGCGAAGAGTTCCGAAGACTGCCAGGTAACGATGCCGCGTAGATGAATCGGACTTGCGAAGCGTTGGTCTGCATCGGAGGGGCGCAGGTTCGAGATGAGCGTGGGCGGCGAGGAAAAGGAAACCGGTGAGGGGGGTGACTGAATCTCAAGGTCACTCAGGGTGTTGATAAACAACTCGGCGCCGATCCGCCTGTGTTCATCGTCTTCATGCAGGCCGGCTATGCCTGTAGCTCGCACGACGGCGCCAATCAGGCGTTGCGCGGCCGGGCTGTCCTGCTCGGGCGCCACTACCCATACGTTTTTTTGCCCGTCGTAGAGCCGGAAGCAGACGCGGTTCCAATCGTGCTCGCAGTTGTGCAGTATGCCTTCAGTGACTACACGATGGGACTCTGCCTCGCCGGCGTCAAGGCTGGCTACGCTGAGTCTCTTTGGAGCGGGAAGTGTTCCTGTGCCAACCACGAGGACTTTGGGCAGCTTGACTGCCGGACCACGGTCGCCCTCGGTGGAGACACCGCTGACGCGAATGCGCGCGTCAAGTGGAAACTTCTCAATATTGCCATGCACATTGATAAAGATTGCGCCGGTTGAGTCCTGTGCAAACAGGAGTCCCCACTCAGGATCGGAGTAGGTCACGACGGCGTCAAGCTCGATAGGGTATGCCCGTGCGGCCTCGGCTCTGCTGAGCACTTCGACCTCATGCACGGTGCGCAAGGTCGTCAGGCTAGCTGAGGGTTTGACCGCCTGGGAGATAGCCGGGCACGGGAGCAACAGCAAAACCGGGAGGTAGCGCAGGGCCAGCGCGCACAGCCCACTCCGTTCCCTCGCGTTACCGCTTGCTAAGGTTCGCATCCCCGTAACTGGCTTTCCTGGTCGGCCCACCCCGTTTGAAGCTCAACTGCGTTCCAGACTACTACTTACAACAAAATATCGGCATTTGGCACTGCGATGGTTACTCGTCTCAAGTAAAGAGGGGCGGGAAGTGTATTTAAGTTGCTTATCATCAATAGGATATGAATTTTCAGTTTGTAAAGGGGCATTTGTCGCGAAATCTGACAGACTCGAAGTTTAGCCACCACCACCAGGCAGTTTCTCACAGCCTTCCGGTCAAATTGAGGATTTTGCTCGTCTGCGCACATGAAGTTGAGCTACCATCTCTTGCGTCGGATTCATCAAAGCAAATGTGTGCCGGAACTTCAATGGCGCCGAACCGGCCGGCGAAGGAGGATTATGGCCAGCCCCAAGAAATGCGCGAACGCCGCCTGTACCTGCCCGGCCCCAGAGAAAGGGAAGTATTGCAGCGCCCACTGCGAAGGCATCGGGAACAGAAGCGAGATTAACTGCCTGTGCGGCCACAACGATTGTGGCGGCAAGCTCTCATAGGATTGCTTTGAAAGGGCACGGATTTAACCCCTGAGGGAGCGTCTGATTGCGGGAGTGACTTGCCCCAGGCTTGGAAGCGCGCTCCCTGCTAAAAAATCGCGAATCAGGGGAGCTACCACCTCAGGAGCCTCGCGCATTCCGCTATGCCCCAGGCCGGGGAGCCACTCGACCTGCACGCCATTTAGCACTGCGGCCAGCGCCCGAGCAGCGTCGTGCATGGGATGCTCGGCGCTGAGTGTTCCCACGAGCAGCAGCGACGGGCACGAGATTGCGCCGTAATGTGTCAGGTCCGCGTTCTCTGCATCCATTTGCTCGAGTTCGCGTATCCAGCTCTTTGAGAGCGTCCGCGCACGGGGCCAGGCCCGCGAGGTGCGCAAGGCGAGAATGGCCTCGGCGGGCATGTGAGGAAATGCGTTCAGGCCAAACTCCAGGGCTCTATCCAGATCGCCCTCGGCGATGAAGCGGGCATAAGGGGCCAGATTCTCGCCTGCAATCGGGCCGCCCGCAGGCAAAGGCGGCTCGTAGACCACAAGACGCGGAACCGGATGACGCAAGGCCACGCCAAGGGAGCAGTTAGCTCCATAAGAGTGACCGATGAGGAATGCCTCCGACCCGGTCTCGGCTTTGGCTGCGGCAAGGACTGCCTCGATGTCTTCGTACTCGCGCTCGATCGAATAAGGCCCGATGCCTTCGCCGCTCTTGGCGCGGCCGCGCCGGTCCATCGCGTAACAGGTAAAGCGGTCGGCAAGTAAACGGGCGACGGGCATCCAGTCGGAGTGAGTCGCGACGCTTCCATGTACAAAGACAATGGCCGGCCCAGCGCCCAGGCGGCGAAAGGCGATGCGGGTTCCGTCGGCGGAATGCACCGATTCCTCGGCGACCGCGGCCGGCACATGCTCCACTTGTGCTGTTGTCATTATTTTTATCGTAACTCCGGCGCACGGCGGGTGGGGCGAGACATCCCAGCATGGGGAACGGGGGCCGTCGGCGGTGGCGCGCGGCTATACTCGATCTGAATGTCCGCCGACCGCAGATCTTCCGATAACTCGCTTGCGCCAGAAGGCGTTTTGCTGGTCAGGCTCTGCAATTGGGTCGGCGAGGCAGTGCTGTCTCTGCCGGCCTTGCGCAGGCTGTCGGCCGCCGGCTATGAACTGCATCTCTATGGCAAAGCCTGGGCTCCGGCCTTGTTCGAAGGCACTGGCTGGCCGGTGACCGTGCGCTCGGCCAGCCTGAACGCCACGACAGAGCGGCTCCGCAGCCTGCGGCGCATGATCAACTCTGACGCGCCGCCGCCCGCGCTGTTGATGACCAACTCATTCTCATCTGCGCTGGAGGCGCGACTGGGGGGCTTCTCGCCGTCAGGCTTTGCCAACGAAGGCCGCAGTTGGCTGCTTCGCAAGGCTTTTCGCAAGCCCAGCTTCACCCATGCCGCGCATTCGTACTGGCATCTGGCCGGCTGCTTTCTCGGCACGGATGAACCATTTCCTTCGTCGCTGCAATGGGCTGCGAGCGAGGCCCAACGCGCACAGGCGCAGGCGCTTTTGGTTCAACACGGTCTCACTCCTGGTTCTTTCGTGGTTCTTTGTCCGTTTTCAGGTCCGGACGATCGCGAAAACCAGAAGGTCTGGCCAGGCTTCGGGGAACTCGCGACTGCACTTCATGCCGCTGGGCTGGCAGTCGTTCTCTGTCCCGGTCCCGGCGAGGAGGTTGCCGCAGCCGCATTGGCTCCAACGGCCATTTGCCTGCCGGATGTCGATCTTGGCGCCTATGGCGCACTTTTCCAGTTTGCGCACTCTGTCGTGGCCAACGACACCGGCCCCGGCCATCTCGCCGCGGCTGCGGGCGCCCGTCTCGTCAGCATTTATGGGCCGCATTCCGTTGCAGCCTGGACGCCGATCGGCCCAAGCGTGCAGCTCTTTTGCGATGCGTCGAATTGGCCTACAGTGGACAGCGTGGTTGAGGCTGCGCTTGCATCTAGGTAATGTCGTGCACCAACAGAATGATTTCCGTTCGTACCGTCCCTACGGGACTGTGACTCATCTGTTGATGCTTACCCAGGACTGCGCTGCGCTTGTCCTGGGCTAGTATCAATACTCCCCCGGGAGAAAAGGCACGCAGTTTCAGTCCGCCCGAGAGAAATAGCAGTCGGTTTCAGCCCCCGAAGAAAAAAGCAGGCAGTATCATCCGCCCGTGAGCCGGCGAAGCCGGTGGATGGCTGACCCAATGGCGCTGGTTTGATAGAAGCGCTACTTCTTTACCCGCTTATAGAATCGGGCCGGAACTTGCTTTGCTCGCACGCGATTGGCGCGCACCTGCACCAGCACATCCGCGCCGCTGGCGGCCACCGACGCCGGCACAAGCGCAAAGGCAATGTTCGTCTTGAGGAACGGCGCGGGCGAGCCGGATGTCACTGAACCGATCTGTTCGCCGTCCAAGGACAGTACGAGGTACCCGTCGCGGGCGATCCCGCGCTCGACCATCTCCAGGGCAACTAGCTTCCGCGTCGGGCCGCCTGCGGCCTGGACGGCCAGCAAAGCTTCGCGCCCAATGAACGGGCCTTTGTCAAGCTTGAGCCAGCGCTCATGGCCGGCCTCGAAGACATTGATCGAGCCGGAGATCTCATGGCCGTAGAGCGGCATACCGGCCTCCAGGCGCAGCGTGTTGCGCGCGCCAAGGCCACAAGGAAGGATCCCGAACTCCTCACCCGCCTCTAACAGCGCATTCCAGGCCTTCTCGCTCGCTGCAACATCTGCTGGAAGATAAAGCTCGAAGCCATCTTCGCCCGTGTAGCCGCTCCGCGCAATCATCACATGAGAGATGCCGGCCACATCGCCCCAGGTAAACCAATAGCTCCGAATCGGGGCCAGATCGGTTTTTGTGAGCTTTTGCAGTGTCTCAAGGGCGCGTGGCCCCTGCACGGCAACCTGCGAGTAGAACCGCGAGTAGTCGCTGTAGTGCAGCGAAGGCCAGCCGATGATTTGCTTACGAATCCATTCGAAATCCTTTTCCGTGGTGCCCGCATTGACGACAAGCAGGTAGTCGTTTTCGCTGAGGCGGTGGACGAGAATGTCATCGATAAACGTTCCCTCGGGCGTCAGCAGCGCGGAGTATTGCGCCTGCCCGTCTTTGAGGCGCGAGGCGTCGTTCATGGTGATGTGCTGGACGGCGGCCAGCGAGCCCGGCCCGCGAAACTGGATCTCGCCCATGTGGCTGACATCGAAAAGGCCCACGCCCGTTCGCACGGCCATGTGTTCAGCGATGAGCCCGCTGTACTCGACCGGCATCTCCCAGCCGCCAAAATCCACCATCTTGGCCTTGAGCGTACGATGGGCGGCGTTGAGGGCAGTCTTTTTGAGTGGAGCGGGGCTCATTGTGTTGAGATTGGCTTGGGCGGGGAGTTCCATTTGGGGCTTCCTTTCGGCGTTGCCGAGGTACTCTCATCACGATAGGGATGCAGCGTTGGCAGGGTCAAACTTCGACGTGCCGAACAGGCCCTCACCGCTTCCGCGCGCGCCAGAATGAACTCACGCTCAGATAGAGGAATACGGCCATGACCCCGGCGGTGACCAGGAAAAGCCGGTGATCGGGGCCGTGCGACCAACTGGCTCTTGTGCGCCAGAGCGTCGGGGCGAAGACCACTACGAAGAGGAGAAAAAAAACGCCCGTCACTTCGAGCCAGAGGATGCCGCCCACCCGGTAAAATGGGCGCAAAAAGCCGCCAACGCCTCGCACAACTCCGCGACCTGTCACTGCGGCGGCATGTCCAACCGCCCGACCGTCTGCTTTCTTACCCGCGTTAGTTCCGTCAAATCTATTAGGAGCAGTAGTCTTCGCGCCTGCATGTGTTTCGGCCACCTGGTCGCCACCAGCCAATCGCTGGCCCACGACTCGGCTAGCAACCCGAAGGCCAATTCCCAACGCCCGGCCGATACTTTGAGCTCTCATTTCGTTATGATGGTAGCAGCGGCAGTTGACGAGTCCCATTTTTTTCACTTGTGTGCTGATCGCAGTTGCTACTGAGTGCCGATAGAAGTAAGGTAAAGAAATCTCATGCCGCTTCCCGCGCCTGGCACCTCGCGCTGGCCGCAGCCTTGGAGGTTCCAGTGACATCTCGTCTGCGCGAACTCATTCAGCAACTGGGCGAGGCCATCCATGAGTCGGTCATCGAGAGTGAGCAGATTGCCGGCGTGGTGCAGGACATCCGCCAGCACGGCTTTGATGTGCTGCTGATGCTGGAAGCCACCATTGGCCTTAACGATGTAACCAAAGAGGAAGATCAGGCCGAAACAGCCGACATCCAAGGCGACGCCGGCACGGGCTTTACGCAGAACGATCTGACCTTCCTGCACTCGCTGCGCATCTCTGTCGCAGGAGAGGGTGATAAGGAATAGGGTGGCGGGCGCGGCAGAAGTCAATATCCTGAAAGGGACAACTTTACAGGCTGCGGAAAAAGACCTGGTTCATGGAAGAGTCCACGGAAGCATCCCTCAGCGGCTAAAGCTGGAGTTGATTTTGCGGCGCTTGCGGCACGACTGAAGTCTTGCCCTTTCAAATAATCCGCCGCTTATGGAGTTTTCCCGCAGCCTGTTGCAGCCGTGCCGCAATTGCTGCAAGATCAAGTTGCGCTCCAGCCCTGGGGAAGGCTTGATTGCAGACGTTTTTTCGGATTTTCATTAGCTATATAAATAGCTGATTCCATATCGTTTTGATATCGATCGGCTGATTCGAAGGTAGTTTTAGGTCAATTGCACGTCTAACCTTCTGAAGGGCCGATGTCGCATCTGGTTGCAATCTCCGTTTAATTCTGGGCGGAATCAGCCATGTAAAATCGAGTTGAATGGAGATATTCCTCAATCTTATCTGGGTGTTGCTGGCTGTCGCCAGTCTTCCGTTGTGGGTCAGTTATGGCCGGCAAGAGGGCGCGAGCCGGCGAGCGCAACTGGCTGCGCTGGTGATACTCATCGCCATTCTTTTTCCCGTCATTTCGGTCACCGACGATCTGCTCACCATCCAGAACCCGGCTGAGATCGAATGCTGCGCACGCCGCAGCCACTCGGTTTCATGCCCTCACTCCATTTTTTCCGCCGTCGCCGCGCTGCCTCCGCAGGCTTTCGCCTCGCCCTGGTCTGGCTTTGAGCAGTTTGTTGGACCTCCCAATTCTTCCTTCTCAACAGTCGAGAATCCTGCTCTTGCTCCCATCCAGAACCGACCTCCGCCGGCAGCCTGAACTATCGTTTCCGTTCACTCCACAGCATAAGTCTTTTCCTACCTGTGAGCGCCGTGAGATGGGCGGCGCAAAGGTTGCGTATGAAACGAGCTCTTACTTCCTTGTCTGCCATAGCGCTGTTTGTTCTTGCCCCGGTTCAGTTCGCAGCGCAGCAAAGCCTCACCTGGGATCAGGTCAAGGCCAAATTTGAAGCCGCCAACCCCGCTCTCAAGGCCGACGCGCTGGGCGTCGACGAGATGAAGGCTGCCGAAATCACGGCCTTTCTTCGGCCGAACCCCCAGGTCACGGTGGCGGCCGATGGGACGCAAATCGCTCCCAACAAGGGTGTGTGGGAACCGCTGAGTGGAACCGATGTTCAGCCGGGGATCAGCTACCTGCACGAGCGGGAACACAAGCGCGAGTTGCGCCGGCAGAGCGCGAAGGAGGGCACACAGATCGCCGGTTCGCAACACGAGGATCTGGAGCGCAATTTGCTCTTCGATCTTCGTTCGCAATTTGTCCAGACGCTTCAGGCAAAAGCCGTTCTCGAATTGGCCAAGGCTGACCTCGCCTACTACGACAAGATCATCGAGATCAGCCGCAGCCGCTTCAAAGCCGGGGATATTGCCCAGATCGACCTCGACCGCATCGAGCTGTTGCGCGTGCAATACGAGGTCGAGATTCAAACGGCCATCGTCAACCTGAGGACGGCAAAGATTCAGCTCCAGCAACTGCTCAACGACCGTACGCCGGTTGAGCAATTCGACGTGACCGGCCCCTTCGATTTTTCCGATTCACTCAAGCCGCTCGAAGATTTTCGACAGATCGCCCTCGACGCGCGGCCTGATCTGCGCGCAGCGCTTGAATCTGTGCAGCAGGCCCAGACCAACCACAAGCTGGCCATCGCCGACGGGTCGGCCGATCCGACATTCAGCGGTTGGTATACGTGGAACGCCTCAAATAACAACGCGAACGCCACGCAGACGCTGGGCGCGAGCGTCAATATTCCACTGCGCATCTTCGACCGCAACCAGGGTGAAAAGCAGCGCACCCTGATCGACATTGACCGCAACAAGCAACTGACCGAATCCGCGCGCGCACAGGTCTTCAGCGATGTGGATTCGGCCTACGCGCAGGTCGAAAGCAACATCACCCTGCTCAAGCCTTATAAGGCGAAGTACAAGGATCAGGCGCTCAGAGTGCGCGACACTGTGACTTATGCCTACAACCACGGCGGTGCTTCGCTGATGGACTTCCTGAATGCGCAGAGCGACTATCGGGCCGTTGAACTGGCCTACCTGCAACTGATCGGCTCTTATTTGACCGCGGCCGGACAATTGAATCTGGCTGTGGGACGCGAGGCAATCCAATGAATCAGTTTTTCCGCGAGAAATGTTCCTATCGAGTTAGTTTTGCACTCGCTCTGGCCGCAGTATCCGGCCTCGCGCTCGCCGGCTGCAAATCAAAAGACGAAGGCAGCGGCGCGCCGCCCCAGGCACAGGTCATTCAAGTGGCCGACATGAACCTGATCACCATCGACCCAAAAGATGTGGCGAAGTTTCCGTTGACGTCGGCTACTCAAATCGAGACGTCAACTGAGTTAACGGCCACCGGCTCGGTCTTGCCCGACATCGCCCGCGAAGTGCCGGTGATCTCGCTGGCCAATGGCCGCGTGGTGGACATCAAGGTTCGCCTGGATGACAGGGTCAAGAAAGGCCAATTGCTGCTCAAAGTGCAAAGCCCCGATGTGACCAATGCCTTCAACGCCTATCTCAAGGCCGCCAACGACGAGCAACTTGCAAAAAAAGCTTTCGAGCGGGCCGACGATCTTTTCAAGCATGGGGCCAATTCCCAGGCTCAGCTTGAGCAGGCCGAGGACGCGGAAAAGAACGCACAAGCCGACCTCAACGCCGCCGAAGAACAATTGCAGACGCTGGGTGTCGACAAGGCCCACCCAAGCAGCGTGGTCAATGTCTATGCGCCTATCGGGGGCGTCATTGTGGCACAGAATGTCACCAACGCGGCAGCGGCGGGGGTGACTCTCTCCGGCTCGGCCACTGCCTTCACCATCGCCGATCTCTCCTCAGTCTGGATTGTCTGTGATGTCTACGAGAACGACATTGCCAAGCTTCAACTTGGCCAGGAAGCCAGGATCAGATTGAATGCCTTTCCTGATCGCTCGCTTACCGGCAGGGTCAGCGACATTGGCCCGGTTCTCGATCCATCGCTGCGCACGGCCAAGGTCCGCATCGAGGTTGCCAATCCCGGATTCCTCAAGCTGGGCATGTTTGCCACTGCCACGTTCACCAGCAAGAACAAGGAGATTCATGCCGCAGTGCCCGCTGAGGCTGTGCTGCACTTGCACGATCGCGACTGGGTCTTTGTGCCCGCCGGGGAAAACCAGTTCAAGCGCACCGAAGTTCATGCGGGCAAGATCTTGAACGGAGCCCGGCAGGAGATTCTCTCCGGCATTCAGCCCGGCCAACAGGTCGCAGGCAACGCACTGTTACTCGAGACCGCGGGGAACCAGTAGATGATTCGCGCATTCGTCGATTTCGCTCTGAAGAACCGCTGGATGGTCATCGGTGGCCTTGTTGTCCTCACGGCTTGGGGCATCATCTCGTTCCGCAATCTGCCGATTGAGGCCTATCCGGATGTAGCAAACAACTACGTTCAGATCATCACCCAGTGGCCGGGGCGCAGCGCTGAAGAGATCGAGCGCCAGGTGACTGTTCCGGTCGAGATTCAGATGGCCGGCATCCCTCACCTCACGCATCTTCGCTCGACAACTCTTGCAGGGTTGTCGAGCCTGATGCTGATTTTTGACGATAACTCGACGAGCGACATCAATCGCGAACACGTCCTGGAGCGGCTTAGCCAAGTCAATCTACCTGCCAATCTCGTTCCGCAGATGGGCACAGACTGGAGCCCGGTCGGCCAGATCTATTGGTATACGCTCGAAAGCACCAACCCCGCCTACGACGTGATGGAGAAGAAGTCGCTCGAAGACTGGACGCTGGAGAAGTCTTTCAAGAGTGTTCAGGGCGTGGTCGATGTTTCCAGCTTCGGCGGACCCACCAAGGAGTATCAGATCAAGCTCGACCCGGAGAAGCTGGTCTCTTACGGATTGAGCATCGGTCAAGTCGAGCAGCAGATCGCAAACAACAATACCAATGGCGGAGGCAGCTTCATCGAGCAGGGCGCGCAACAGATTAATGTGCAGTCTGCCGGCCTCTTCAACACTGTTCAAGACATCGAGAATACCGTCGTCAAGACCGCGAACGGTACGGCGATCAAGATCAAGGACATTGCCGTTGTCGCGCAGGGACCGAAGATCCGCCTGGGCCAGATCGGCAAGGCGGTTCATCGCGAAGACGGCAAGATTGTTGACAATCCCGACACGGTCGAAGGCATCGTTCTGCTGCAAAAGGGCGACGACTCCGATCCCGTTCTCGCAGGCATCCACGCAAAGGTCAAAGAGCTGAACGAGCACGTGCTGCCCAAAGGCGTGAAGATCGTTCCGTTTCTCGATCGTTCCGATCTGGTTTCGTTCACTGTTGATACAGTCGAGCACAACCTGACCATGGGGATGATCTTGGTTGTGATCGTTCTCTTCCTCTTCCTCGGAAATGTGCGCGGCGCCATCATTGTCGCGCTCACCATTCCTGTCGCACTTTTGTTTGCGTCGATCTGTCTTAACCTCAGCCATATTCCGGCTAACCTGCTGTCGCTGGGCGCTCTGGATTTCGGGATGGTCGTTGACGGCTCCGTCGTCATGATCGAAAACATGGTGCGCCATCTCAACATCAAAGGCGATACCCGACCGCCGATGCAGAAGATCGCCAACGCGGCCCACGAAGTGTTGCGCCCGGTCTTTTTCGCACGCGGCATCATCATCACCGCATACCTGCCTATCTTCACCCTGCAAGCTGTCGAGGGCCGTCTCTTCAAGCCGATGGCCTGGACGGTCACCTTTGCCCTGATCGGCGCGCTGCTGTTCGCCATCCTTGTCGCTCCGGTGCTGGCCAGTCTCTTCTTCCGCAAAGATGCCAATGAGTGGGAAAACCCGCTTTTGATTTGGCTCACGGGACACTATCGCACGGCTGTGCGCTCGGCGATTGTCCATCGCAATTGGACGGTTGGCATCGCGTCGGCTCTGTTTGCCATCGCTGTCTATCTCACAGTGGGCGGCCCTATCGGCTCGGAGTTTCTGCCCCATCTTGACGAAGGCTCCATCTGGGTGCGCGGTACGCTGCCCCCCAGCGAAGGACCTACGGCCAGCATAGACTTCACCAACCGGGCGCGGCTGGTGATGGCGTCTTTTCCCGAGGTGACGCAGGTCGTGAGCCAGACCGGCCGGCCTGACGACGGGACTGATACTGCGGGCTTCTTCAACACGGAATACTTTGTCGATCTCAAGCCCAAAAAGCAATGGCGGCCCGTTTTCCATCAAGACAAGGACGCGCTGATCGCCGCCATGGATGCGGAGTTGTCGAAGTTTCCCGGCGTGCTCTGGAATTATTCCCAGCCGATCTCCGACAATATGGAAGAGGCCGTCTCGGGCGTCAAGGGGGAGTTGGCCGTCAAGCTCTACGGCGACGATCTGCGCACCCTCGAGCATGAGGCCGAGAAGATTCAGGCCCAGATGGCCTCGGTTCCGGGCGTGGGCGACCTGGGCATCTTTCGCATCGTCGGCCAACCCAATCTGAATCTTAAAGTAGACCGTGCCGCCGCTGCCCGCTGGGGCATCAACGTTGCCGACATTCAAGACGCAGTGCAGACCGCTGTTGGCGCAAATGCCGTCACTCAGGTTCAGCAGGGCGAAGCGCGCTTCGATGTGACGCTGCGCTACCAGCGGCAGTTTCGCGATACCCGCGAGGCCATCGAGAACGTGCGCCTTCTCGCGCCGTCCGGCGAGCGCGTGTCTCTTGCGCAGTTAACTCAAGTCTCTACTGACGACGGCGCAGAGCAGATCAATCGCGAGGGCGGCGAACGCTACATCGCCATCAAATATTCCGTGCGCGGACGCGATTTGGGTTCCACGGTTGAAGAGGCAATTTCAAAGGTCAATCGCAACGTGAGCTTGCCTGCCGGCTACCACCTGGAATGGGCCGGTGAGTACGAGAGCCAGAAGCGCGCCGACAAGCGCATGGCGATCGTTGTGCCCATCACGGTGCTGGCCATCTTCATGATCTTGTACACCATGTTCCGCTCTTACAAATGGGCTCTGCTGATTCTGGTGAGCGTGCTGATGGCTTCCATCGGCGGTCCGCTGGCGCTGTTCCTGACGCATACGAATTTTTCTGTTTCGTCGGCTGTCGGATTTCTGGCGCTCTTTGGCGTCTCGGTGCAGACCGGCGTCATCATGATCGAATTCATCAATCAACTTCGCGCCCGCGGCAAAGGTACAGGAGTCTCTTATGAGGAACACATCGTTGACGCCGCCGTCGATGGCGCCGTCCTGCGTCTGCGGCCGATCATGATGACCATGCTTGTGGCCACGCTGGGCCTGCTTCCCGCGGCATTTTCCCATGCCATTGGCTCGGACTCGCAGCGCCCATTCGCAATCGTCATCGTCGGCGGCCTGCTGGCCAACCTGGTCATTGGGGTCTTTCTTCTGCCCACGCTCTATGTATGGATAGCGGGCAGCGATGATGTGCTACCCGAGCCCGAGTCCGCCGGGGAATATTAGAAGCTGGTGCAGGTCAAGCCAACTCGATCCCGGCGATCTCGGCTTCGAGGCCGCCGTAGTCCGGGTGCTCGTTTTCGCGGATGCGGTAGGCGAGGTCGATGAGGCTTCCCTGTGTGAGGCCGAGTTCAGCGGCGCGGGAGGCGAGATTCCAGCCGACTGCGCGTAGCGCTCCGCTTGAACCGGCCAAAGGCCGCGGCTGAATGGAATCCTGAGCTAGCTCCAACCTCAAATGTCGCTCCTTCATCACGCGCGGCGCGGCGAGCACACGTACTCGACGGGCAACGAATACGGGCTCTGGGTTGCCGTGGCCAAAGGGCTCCAGTTTGCGCAGCCACCCAGCCAGCACCGGCGTGATGCGGTCCAGCGGAAGCTCCGCGTGAATCTTGAGCAGACACTCAGCCTCGCGGCCGGCCAGATGTTCTCCGGCGTAAAGGCGAAGCCGCCGCTTGAGCTCAGGCAGCGTATCGGCGGGCAGCGCAAAGCCCACCGCAAAGGCGTGGCCTCCGAAGCGCGTCAAGAGATCGGCGCAACTCTCGATGGAATTGAGCAACTGGAAGCCATCCACCGAACGGCCGGAGCCATAAGCCACGCCCTCTTCGATGCACACCACAATCGCCGGTTTTGCAGTCCGCTCGACGACGCGCGAAGCGAGAATGCCGATCACTCCGCGGTGCCAGCCTTCGCCATCGACAACCAGCAGGCGATCAGCGGCTAACTCATCGTCGGCAATGAGCCTGGTCTCGATGGCCGTGAGAGCTTTGGCCTCAGTCTCACGGCGCTCGTGGTTGAGCCGTTCAAGCTTGGCGGCCAACTCCGCGGCGCGAACCGCATTGCGCGTGGTGAAGAGTTCAATGACCTCCGACGCGACGTCCATGCGGCCCGCTGCGTTGATTCTCGGGGCAAGCCGGAAGGCCACGTCGAAGGCGGTGATCGCCTTTGCTGCCGGGTCGAGGGCCGCGGCGGCAAAGAGCGCGCGCAGGCCCGCTCCGGCTGGCCGGCGCAATTCCCTCAATCCCAGAGCCGCGATCACGCGATTCTCGCCCTTGAGCGGAACAGCGTCGGCGATGGTGGCCATGGCGGCCATCTTCAAAAAGCTGGGTAAAGTTTTTTCGCGGGTGCGCGCCTGGTCACGGCGTTCCAGCACTGCCTGCGCCAACTTCAACGCGATTGCGGCGCCGCAGAGGTTCTTTTCGGGGTAAGTGCAGTTTGGCTGGTTGGGGTTGAGAATCGCAAGCGCTACGGGCACCGCGTCACCGCGTTCGAGCAGATGGTGGTCGGTGATGATCAGGTCAAGGCCCAGGCGGCGTGCGGTCTCGGCCTCGGCGAATGCCCTCATGCCGGTGTCCACCGTAATCACAAGCCGAACGCCTTCGGCTGCCGCGGTCTCAAGCACGTTCGATTGCAGGCCGTAGCCTTCCAGCAGCCGGTGCGGCACATGAAAGCGGGCAATGCCGCCAAGCATCTCAATGGCCGTCTTGAGCAGGACGACCGCGGTCGTGCCATCCACGTCGTAGTCGCCATAGAGCAGCACCGGCTCGCGATTGGCGATGGCCTGCTCCAGGCGCGCGACCGCCTCTGACATTCCCAACATCAGAAGTGGATCGTGAAGATGAGTTACCTCAGGATTGAGGAAAGCGAAGGCATCGGAGGGCTGGGCGATGCCACGTGCGATCAGCAGTTCGGCCAGCACCAGTGGAAGCCGTGCGGCCTTGGCCAGCAAATCAGCTTCGGCCGGATGCGGCTCAACAAAGCTCCAGCGCTGGCGAGGCGGCTTTCGCGCTTCGACCCGCGGCAAAGCCGGCGGCACACTGACTCCGTTCGCTTGAACGCCGGCCAAGCTCACCGGAGTTACTCGTCCTCGTCTTCGTGCTCGTGGTCTTCGATGACGATGTCCTGGAAGGTCTCGATGTCTTCGAGAAGCGCCTGGAAGCGCTCGTACCACTCAGTCGTGGTCTCGTGCAGAAAGACCAGGCCCTGATAGACGAAGCCAAGCTGGATATAGCCGAGATTGCCGGCATATTTGCGCAGCCACTGCGCCTCAACCAGCTCCGTAGCCTCTTCGTCGGGGAAGTTCATCTCCCCGGCCTCCTCGATAAGCGCGTCGAGCTCCTCGCGCTCCATCGTCATCTCGCTGAAAGTAACGAAGGGAGCGCCAACCAGCTTGGCCATCTCCACAAAGTCCTTCCATGCGTCGGGATTGCCATGGCCTTCCCACATGATCGAGGGAACCTCTTCGGTGATGTAGCCGGGCAAGCGTTTGAGGCCATGGCCTTCGATAAAGGCCACCATATCGTCTTTGAGAGAGAGGAGATTGTCAGTGCTCATAGTCAAGCATCCATTTTCGCAGATGGGGCCGGGGGTGTGCCGCGCAAATGCGAAATCTTCTCGGTCTGGGGAGCAGGATTTAGTCTGGAACGAGCCGGACACCGCAACCCGCGCCGGGATTCTCGAGGAGGCCCACTTGCCCGTATTCGAGCGCCATGTCTTTGTCTGCCACAACGTGAGACCCGAGGGTGCTCCGCGCCCCTCCTGCACCGCAAACGGAACCAGCGAGCTGCACGCGCGTTTGCAACAACTGGCAAAGGAGGCCGGGCTGGCCGGCAAGGTGCGCATCAATAAATCAGGCTGCCTCGACCAGTGCGAACACGGCCCAACGGTCGTGGTCTACCCCGAGGCGGTCTGGTATGGCCACGTCAAGCCCGAGGACGCGGCGGAGATTGTCAGCGAGCACCTGATCGCCGGGCGGCCAGTCGAGCGGCTGCGGCTGGCCGACGAGTGCGTGAACACCAAGAGCTGCCCGCATCGCGCCTAATCGCGAGCCCGTTCACTCAGGGGTTCGGCCGCACACTTTCGTAATGAGATCTTCTTCACTTTCCCGGCCAGTCTGCCGATAAGAAGCTGATGGAGAACTCCCATGTCGCCAATCCGTATTCTCTCGCTGCTTTGCGTTGCGTTGCTGATTCCAGCTTCTGCGGTGGCCGCTGGCGTCCCGGAGCTGAGCGGCAGCCCGGCGACGGTGAGCGGAGTCTATTCGCTCACCTTCAATCTGAGGTTCGCCACGGCATTGCCGGCGGGAACGACGATCGTCTGCCGGGCGCGGATCGCGCCCAACGCGGGCGTGACTGACCCCTGGGGACAGCATTTTCCCGCGATTCCTGTGAAAACAGTAATAAAGCTGGCTGGGGTGACCGGCTCTACCGCGACCTGTGCGCAAGAAATTCCCATTTTTTGGGCCTCAGCGAATGCGAGGAATGGAGCAGTGCTGAGCTATGAGATCGACGCGGTGAGCGGCTCAGGATCAACCCCGCTACCGATCAAAACCAGCGGACTGCAAACGGTCGGCGTGGCGCTTCCTGCCCCCGCCGGGCGCGCGGGCTTGAGTTTTGACTTGACCTTCTGAGGGCATTTCCCGGAAGCCTTCGCCCGCGGTTGTACACATACCGGCCCGATGCGGTATCCTGAACGTTCATCCATGATATTTTCCCGTGACTACATCGGGTACCTGGCCCGTCGCACTGTCAAGCACCTCATCGACGCCAAGATGATCACCACCAGCGACTTGAAGGTGGTCGAAGCGCGCGTTACCGGTGGGTTGATCGATGAATTGTCTCTCGAAGACCGCATCAACGAAGAGGTTCGAGTGATTCTCGAAGCCTACTCCGAAGAGATGCGCAAGTCGGGCGCGCAATACGCCGAGATGTTCAAAAAGGTCAAGACCGAGCTGGCCAAGAAGTACAAGGCGGTGCTATGAGGATCAGCCCCGACAAGCTCAACAAGCTGGCCCACACCGTGGCCGACACCCTGGCCGATATTGACCAGGTCGGCTTCCTTGAGGATCGCAATACCATCCGCCAGGAGGCGCGCAAGGCGCTCACCATGCTGCTGGCCCAGGAGGCTGCGATCGATGCCGCCGCCCGGGCGAAGATCGCCAACCAGCGCAAGATCATCCTCGAGGGCTCGCAGGAGTGGGAGATCCTCTACCGCAAGTACTATAACGACGAGGTCCGCAAACTCGGCATCTAAGAACGTTGGACGTTAGGGCTGCGGCCCCAGTAGAATTGTGGGAATTGTTGTGGCGCGGTAAATGAACCACCTTGTGCTGTTTGGAAGTCCTTCATCGCTGCATGAAGGATCTGCGCTGGACGCAGCTGCTAATTGAAATCAGGAGCTCTGCCGATTTGCCGCTGAATCTTGCTACGTCCATTCATCGCCGGGCTTCTGCCCGTCTGGTTCCCACATTCGTCGCTCTTATTGTGCTCGTAGCTGCCGGACCTGCGGCCAGCGCGCGTAACGCCAAGCACCACAGGCATCCTCATCCTCGCGCGACGAGTTACATGCTGTCGGACGTTGAGCTGCCTGACACGGGTCTGGTCTCTGATCTCGCGCCTGAGGATGGCAAGAAGTATGAACTCAAGCTGGCGCGGCGAGGTGACGAGATCCTCGATGTCATCTATAGAGTGGGCGATATGTATCTTCCCGAGGCTCTCGACAAGCTCAGCGATTATCTGCGCGACAGTCACAACGACGAAGTCAAGACATACGATCCTCGCACCTTCGACCTGCTCCACACGATGCTTGCGAAGCTGAATCGATCGAGCAGCGTAATCGAGATTCTCTGCGGCTATCGAACAAAAGAGACGAACGATGCGCTGCGCGCGAGTGGAACCACCAATGCAGCCGAGTTCTCACAGCATATTGAGGCTGCTGCGCTTGATATCCGGGTTCCCGGCGTTCCAGCGGCCGAGTTACGCGACGCTGCTCTCTCACTCGACGCGGGGGGCGTGGGTTACTACCCTAAAGGTCAATTCATCCACATAGACACGGGCCCAGTCAGGCAGTGGACCTATGTGCCGCACAGCGCCCGACGCGCTCGCCATCGTCGCCGTACTTAACGACCAAGCCTGGTCTTGCGAAGGAAAGTCCATCGACTCCTACTTGCGAGTCGGATGGGGCTCGGCCATCTTCCATTGCATGATGTGCATCTCTTGCCGGCGGGCCATTGCGCTTATTGAAGCGGGCCTGAAAGCTATGGCGTGTCAGATGCGCGCGACCGATTGACGCGGCGCCAGTCGTGCTCTTCATAAAATGGAGATTCGAAAGCTAATCGGCGCAAGAGGCGGCACCGCACCCTTCACCATGAAGGTGCAACCATTTTCACTCATAGGACGATCATAGTTAGCAGCCGAGCATGTAACCTTGCCGAATGCCTTACAAATCGCCCGCGGGTGAGGCAAAAGGAGCTGCTTATGATTCGGAAACTTAAATCAGGCGAATATCGCCTCTATTCGCGCAAGAAAGATGACTCAACTGGAAAACGCCGCAATCTAGGTACATTCCCGACCCTGGAGCGGGCGAAACAACACGAGCGCGAGGTTCAATATTTCAAGAAGCATTGAACCTCGGCGCATAAACGTCTGCCGTCTTGAGCCAATTGATGGAGCGCACCTGATCGAAGGCACATCTGCTGAGAGCTCGCCTCGCACGCAAAGACGCAGAGGCTTTACTTCCGTAGCCTTGTCCTGGAACCCTCATGATTCCGCGTCCTATCACGTCGACTTACCGGGTTCAACTGCATGCCGGCTTTACCTTCGGCGATGCTGCCAACCTTGCCGCCTATCTCAAGGAATTGGGTATCTCGCATCTCTACTGCTCGCCCTATCTGCAAGCGGCGAAAGGCAGCATGCACGGCTATGATGCGGTCGATCCGCAAAAGGTGAGCCCCGAGATAGGCGGTGAACAAGGTCACGCGGAATTCTGCGATACTCTTCGAGCGCTCGACATAGGCCAGTTACTCGACATTGTGCCCAATCACATGGCTACAGGACCCGAAAACAGATATTGGTGGGATGTGCTTGAAAATGGTCCGTCAAGCCTCTATGCCACATGGTTCGACGTCGATTGGAATTCTGCTGAGGTCAAGCTCCAAAACAAAATTCTTATTCCGGTGCTGGGGGAGCACTACGGTCGCGCGCTCAGCTCCGGCCAGATTGTTCTTCATTATGAAAGCGAATGTTTTCAGATTCGCTACTTGGATCATCAATTCCCATTGGCGCCCCGTTCGCTTTCAATTCCGCTTGCGCTGGCTGCAAGATCAATCAATGCGCCGATGCTCGACTTCGTCGCCGACAGCCTGGCACGGCTTCCCTCGCCCGATCCCACTGACTTAGGCTTGCTCGCCGCGCGCCATCGCGATAAGGCGATCCTTTACGATCTTCTGAAGCGCCTTGCGACTGAGAAACTCGAAGCAGCAGCAGCCATTCATCGGGCCGTCGATGAAATCAACAAGAATGCCGATGCTCTCGACGCCCTTCTCAGTCTGCAGAATTATCGACTAGCCTATTGGCGCACTGCCGATCAGGAGCTTGGCTATCGCCGGTTCTTCGACGTCAACACCTTGATCGGGGTCCGTGTCGAGCGCCCTCATGTTTTTCAAGCGACGCATTGCCGGATCATTGAGTGGCTCCGCGATGGCGTGATCGATGGTGTTCGCGTCGATCATCCTGACGGATTGCGCGACCCCGAACAATACTTCGATCGATTGCGCGCGAGCGCGCCAGGTGCTTGGATCCTGGCGGAAAAGATACTTGAGCCTGGGGAATCGTTACGTCCGACCTGGCCGATTGCCGGCACCACCGGCTACGACTTTCTCAACTTATGCAATGGCCTCCTGGTTAACAGCGACGGGCTATCTGAATTGACTTCGATCCACAACGATTTCATCGGTCAGAATGAGAGTTTCCAATCGCTCGTCCACGCAAAAAAACTTGCCGTTGAGCGGGAGGCGCTGGGCAGCGATGTCAACCGGCTCGCGCAGCTATTTGTCCAGATCTGCGAAAACAATCGTGATCGCCGCGATTACACGCGCGCTGAAATCCGTCGCGCCATACGAGAAGTGGCCGCGTGTTTCTCGGTCTACAGATCCTATGTTGCCCCGGACCGGAACCAAATTACCGACGAAGATCGCAGCAAAATTGGGGACGCTCTAGCTCTGGCAAAGACTCAGCGAACTGACATCGATCCCGGCCTCTATGACTTCATTGGAAGTGTACTTACCTTGGAGACGCGCGGAGCACTCGAAACAGAATTCCTGCTCCGCTTTCAGGAATTCACATCGCCGGTGATGGCCAAAGGCGTTGAAGACACCGCATTCTACTGCTTCAACCGTATGATTGGATTGAACGAAGTTGGCGGAGCGCCCAATAGTAACGGCGTGACTATCGACCAATTTCATGGCGATTGCGCCCGAATGCAAGCACAGCATCCGCTCACGATGACAACGCTTTCCACTCATGACACAAAGCGCGCAGACGATGTTCGCGCGCGTCTGGCAGTGCTTACGGAAATTCCCTCACGTTTTCGCTCAGTTGTTCAGCGTTGGTCGCGCAAAAACCGCGCTTTCAAGACACAAGACTTTCCCGACGCCAACACGGAATATTTTCTCTATCAAACTCTGATCGGCGCTTGGCCTATCTCAAAAGACCGAGTTATTGCGTACATGGAGAAAGCTGTGCGCGAGGCAAAGCAGCAGACCAGCTGGACGCATCAGAACCAGGAGTTTGAAGATGCGCTGAAATCCTTCATTGAGCGGATTCTCGAATCGGCAGACTTTCTTTCAGAGCTTGAAAGCTTCGTTGCGCAGATTCTATTACCGGGTCGAATCAACAGTCTTACGCAAACACTGCTCAAATGCATCGCGCCCGGGGTTCCAGACACTTATCAGGGCAGCGAGTTATGGGATCTGCGACTCGTGGATCCCGACAATCGCGGTCCCGTCGACTATGAGATCAGGCGGTCGATGCTCGCTGAGTTAAAGGCCGGCTCGCCGGTTGAAGAAATCATGAAGCGCATCGAGAGTGGGTTGCCGAAAATGTGGCTCATCCATCAGGCGCTGCATCTTCGCCGGGAGCGACCGCAGTGGTTCGACGAGAGATCATCTTACGCCCCATTGCCAACCGACGGCGCCAAATCGTTGCATGTGATTGCATTTCTACGCGCTGATTCTGTTGCCGCGATTGGGCCTCGCTGGAATGTCAAGCTCGGTGGCGGATTCGGAAGCGCGACCGTTGAACTCCCCAATGGGCGCTGGAAAAACCTGCTTACAGACGAGGCTGTGAGTGGAGGCAGGGTGCGGGTGCAAACTCTGCTGCAACGATTCCCGGTTGGTCTTCTCCGAAAGGAGCCCGAGTCATGATGCATCGATTTGAGATTTGGGCTCCTTTTGCGAAACGCCTCGCAGTAAGCGTGAATGGCGTTGTTCATAGGATGGAAGGTCCAAATCAAGACGGTTCGTGGCAAGTCGATGTCGAAGGCGCAACGCCCGGCACGGACTACGGTTTTCTTTTGAACGATGAGCCTGCATGTATTCCTGATCCGTGCTCCCAATGGCAACCAAACGGAGTGCACGAAGCCTCTCGACTCTATGATCAAGCCGGCTTTAGCAGGACAGACGCGCGCTTTCAGCCGATTCCGCTGGCAAGTGGCATCATTTATGAAATGCACATCGGCACCTTTACCGCGGAGGGCACGTTCGATGCGGCGATAACTCGTCTGGATCACCTGGTTGAACTTGGTATCTCACACGTGGAGTTGATGCCAGTCTCCGCATTTGACGGCGAGTTTGGCTGGGGATACGACGGCGTTGCGCTCTACGCTGTTCACCAGACCTACGGCGGCCCGGACGGTCTCAAGCGCTTTGTCAATGCCGCGCACGAAAAAGGCTTGGCCGTTCTTCTCGATGTAGTGTACAACCACTTTGGGCCTTCGGGAAACTACACCGGAAAATTCGGCCCCTATGTGATCGATTCGCATCACACGCCCTGGGGCGGAGCGGTTAATCTTGAAGACGCCGGCTCACGCCAGGTGCGTCGCTTCTTCGTGGACAACGCACTGATGTGGCTGCGTGACTATCACATCGACGGGCTGCGCCTTGACGCCGTTCATGCATTTGTCGACCGGTCTGCAATTCACTTTCTCGAGCAGCTTGCCACCGAGGTCGATGCGCTCCAGGCAAGCCTCGCACGTCGATTAGTGCTGATTGCCGAAAGCGACCTAAACGATCCGCGGGTGGCCACTCCGCGCGAAGCCGGCGGGCTTGGCATGGACGCGCAATGGAGCGACGATTTCCATCATGCGCTGTTCACCGTTCTCTGCCCCGGCCAAAAGCGAGGCTACTATGATGACTTCGGCTCGCTTGCACAACTCGCCAAGGCGCTAACCTCGACTTATGTCTACGACGGAATCTACTCTCGCTATCGCAATCGCATCCACGGCCGGCCTGCGGGTGGTCTGTCACAGCATCGCTTTCTCGGCTACATTCAGAATCATGATCAGATCGGCAATCGCGCAGTGGGTGACAGGATCAGCCACATCGCGGGATTGGATCGCGCGAAGATTGCAGCCGCCCTGGTATTGCTGGGTCCCTTTGTTCCACTAATTTTTCAGGGCGAGGAATGGGCCGCTTCAACTCCGTTCCAATACTTCGCCAACCACCATGATCCTGAATTGGCCCGCGCTGTTTCTGAAGGTCGAAGACAGGAGTTCTCCGCATTCGGCTGGGATTTTGCCTCGATCCCCGACCCGGAGTCGCAAGCGACATTCCAGTCATCGAAGCTGAAATGGAAAGAACTTCTCGCACCGGAACATACGGAGATGCTTGCGTGGTATCGCGACCTGATCCGGCTGCGCCGCGGCAATCCATGCCTGAACGACCCCAGGCCGGGAAATACCCATGTCGAATTTGACGAGCATGAAGACTGGATTCAAATGAAGCGTGGAACGATCGCTGTAATCTGCAATCTTGGAGCGTCGGAACGTGCGTTCCCCGTCCCGTCTGAATCAAATATCCTTCTCGCATCATGCGCCGCGCTCGATGACGTTGATGGCGGGATCGTGTTACCACCCGACACAGTTGCCGTACTTACAAGCCCTGTGCCACATTTGTCATCTCAACAACCTTAAAAATCTGCTCGCTTGCCCGGCAAAGAATGCAACAGGCGTGCGCACAATGCGCATCCTACGCTCATGACACGTACGTTGTTGCCGGGAAAACCTCAGCCTCTGGGAGCCAAGGCTTACAAACGAGGTACGAACTTCGCGCTCTTCTCTGAGACGGCAACGCGCGTCGACGTTTGCCTGTTTGACGATGAGGGGCGGCAGAGCGAGTGCTTCACATTGCGCGAACACACCGCATTTGTGTGGCACGGATTCATTACCGGCATCAAGCCCGGCCAGCTCTACGGCTTTCGTGTTGATGGCCCCTGGGAGCCGCAGCAAGGCCACCGTTTCAACTTTAACAAGTTGCTGGTCGACCCATATGCGAAAGCTATTTCTGGGAACGTGGATTGGAAGCAGCCCATCTTCCCCTTTGATGTGGCCTCCGGCGATTCCAACAAAATCGACAAGCAGGATAGTGCAGCGGGAGTTCCCAAATCGGTGGTCATCGACACCAGCTTCGACTGGGCAGACGACTGCGCGCCGGAAACGCCGCTCGCTGATTCAGTAATCTACGAAGCTCACGTCCGGGGATTCAGCATGCGCAATCCCGACGTACCCAAGCGGTTGCGTGGCACCTATGCGGGCCTCGCGCACCCGGCCAGCGTGACGTATTTGAAAAAGCTCGGCATCACCGCGATCGAGTTGCTACCCGTTCATCACTTCATCGATGAGGGCCACCTGGTTGATCGCGGACTGCGTGACTACTGGGGCTATAACACGCTAGGTTATTTCGCGCCGATGTCGCGTTACAGCTCGGCGGGCGATTGTGGAGGGCAGGTGCGCGAGTTCAAAGAGATGGTGCGCTCTTTTCATGCCGAGGGTATTGAGGTCATCCTCGACGTGGTCTACAACCACACTTGCGAGGGCAATCACATGGGCCCCATGTTGAGTTGGAAAGGAGTGTGCAACTCCGCGTACTACCGGTTGGTCGCAG
>JBEKCA010000008.1:0-81959 GCA_050015115.1 Occallatibacter sp. | reverse complement strand
CGGCGTAGGCAGCGAGCAGGGCGGCGATGTGGGCGATGAGCCAACTGACGCGCACGTCGCTCGATGGAAAGACATAGCGTTCCGGGCCCAGCGCGGGCACCAAGACGGCAAGAAACGTAACCGGCAAAGCGAAGATACCGAGCGAAATCGCGTCGTAGAGCCACCAGACAAGGAAGAAGAGGCCAGCGATGGCAAAGCCCAGCAGCGACTCCACCTCGCGGGTGCCCACCGGCATGAAGCGATGGGCTTGCGCGAGCATCTCCACGCATGAAACAAAGTGGAAAAAGAAGGCCAGGCCGCCAAGGTGGACACAGCTCTTGCGCCAGCCGGTCAGTCCGTAAAGCACAGCCGGAAAAACGGCGATTGAGGCCGCTGCATAGAGGACGGCCGCAACTCGAAGCCAAAGCAGGTACATTTCGATTCTCACCCTACTGTTGCAGAACAACAGTATACTGTGACGCAACTCACTACGAGAAAGCCTGGAATCCAGCTCACACTGTTGAGCACTCTCTTACGATCCTTGCGCATGCTTCCCTCGAGTCAGTATCTTTGAGAAGCAGACTGACTCATCTCCGAAAAGAGATTCATGGACATTCTGAAAAGGCTCTTCGAACAGCATTTTCGTGTGCCCGCCGAAGATGTGAGGCCGCTTCAGGGCCAGCTTGGCGGCTCGGGGCGCGCTATTGTCCGGCTGTCCGGCGGCGGATTCAGCGCCATCGGGGTTCTGTACTCCGTGGCGGAAGAAAACACAGCTTTCATTGAGTTTTCCAGGCATTTTCGCCGTCGCGGTCTGCCGGTGCCCGAGATCTATGCCGAGGATCTTGGCCAGGGCGCATACCTTGAAGAAGACCTGGGTGACACGACACTTTTCGAGTTCCTCGGCGTGCATCGCGCTGGCGACGCAATCGATGCCGAGGCGAAGGATGCCTATCGCAAGGTGGTGGCCGTGCTGCCGCGCTTTCAGGTCGAGGCAGGCAGGGATCTGAATTACAAGGTCTGCTATCCGCGCGCAAGCTTTGACCGCCAGTCGATCGCCTGGGATCTGAATTACTTCAAGTACTACTTTCTTCGTCTCGCCGGCATTCCATTCAATGAGCAGGCTCTGGAGAATGACTTCGCCCGGCTGACGAAATTTCTGCTGGGCGCTAGCCACGACTACTTTCTCTATCGGGATTTTCAAAGCCGCAATGTGATGTTGCGCGACGGGCAGCCGTTTTTTCTGGACTATCAGGGTGGCCGACGAGGGGCACTGCAATACGACATCGCGTCTTTACTCTACGATGGCAAGGCCGATCTGCCGCCGGAGTTGCGTCAGGAGTTGCTGGTCCACTATCTCGAATGCCTTGCCGGATACATTGCGCTGGACCGCGAAGCATTCATGGAGCACTACTACGCGTTCGTCTACGTTCGCATCCTGCAAGCGCTGGGCGCGTATGGCTTCCGCGGATTCTATGAGCGCAAAGCGCATTTTTTGCAGAGCGTGCCTTATGCCTTGAAGAATCTGCGCTGGCTGGCAACGAACGCCAAGCTACCCATTGCGCTGCCTGCTCTGATGGAAGCCCTCGATGGGGTCTCAGCCTCGGAGAAGTTGCAGAGTCTGGCGACTTCTTCTGAGGGCGTGAAGGTGAGGATCTTCAGCTTCAGCTTTCATCACGAGATGCCGAAAGATGAGGCAGGCAACGGCGGCGGGTTTGTCTTCGATGCGCGCAGCCTGCCGAATCCGGGGCGTGAAGAGCGGTTCCGGCAGTTGACCGGCAAAGACGCGGCGGTCATTGACTATCTCGATCATCAGGCAAGCGTGCATCAATATTTTGCCAACGCCGTCACGCTGGTGGATGCGAGCGTGAACGCCTATCAGCGGCGTGGGTTCAGGGACCTGATGGTTTCTTTTGGCTGCACCGGCGGCCAGCACCGCTCGGTCTATCTGGCCGAGCAGTTGGCAAATCATCTGAGAGCCAGCGGCGACATTGAGGTCGTTGTCCGGCATGTCGAGCTGGAGAAGAAAAGACTGGAGAGTCCGGCCCGATGAAAGCAATGATTTTGGCTGCTGGTCTCGGCACGCGACTGCGTCCTCTGACTAACGATCGGCCCAAGGCTCTGGTCGAGGTTGCAGGGCGCACCTTGCTGGAGATTGCGCTCTCCCGATTGCAAACCTTCGGCGTGAGTGAGGTGATCGTTAACGCGCATCACCACACCGAGATGATCGTCGAGTATCTGAAGGCCAACGACAACTTCGGAATGAAGATCGAAGTTTCTCGCGAAGAGAAACTGCTGGACACCGGCGGCGGCTTAAAGAAAGCTGCTTCGTTCTTCCTTGGTTCCAGCGGAAATTCGACCGAGCCTTTCATCTTGCACAACGTCGATGTGATCAGCGATATCGATCTTGGGCGCATGATGCGCCATCACGGCGAACAGGGCGCTCTCGCCACATTGGCTGTTCAGGATCGGGTTACGTCGCGCTATCTATTATTTGATGAGTCGGGTCAACTCTGCGGACGCCGGGCCGGACACGACGGCAGGAATGAGTTGGTTCGTCCTGCTCATCATCCACAGCCTTTAGCCTTCTCCGGCATTCACGTCATCTCTCCTCAAATCTTTGCAAAGATGAACGAGGAGGGCGCGTTCTCGATCATTGAAGCGTACCTCCGACTTGCGGCCGAAGGCGAAAGGATCCGCACGTTTCGCGTTGATGGATGCTACTGGCGCGATCTGGGGCGTCCGGAGAGCGTAGCCGAGGCCGCACGTGATCAGGCCAGCGGTTTGTATTCCTGAGCGTGACGCTCCAGGTCTCTCCTGAATCTCGCATCAATTGCCCCTTCAAGCTGCAACCTCTTCTCGACGAGCAGCCGGGCCCGCCCTTTTAACCGTTCGAAATCGGACAGTTTCTTTCGCGATCGGTCACCGCGAGGCATCCCTGAGCTTTGTTACCTCTTATCAACTCCTTTATTTTCAGCGAGAACTCTCGACGGCAGTTTGGCGCGGCAGGTGCTGTATCTAAGTTCGATGGATATCGCACGCCCAGACCTGAAGCAAAAGAAGATACGCCGGTATGCAGTATGGGCCGGTGTCGCAGCGGTGGCGTTGGCTGTGCTGGTAGTGGTTGTTTTGCGCCTCAAGCCGGCCGCGCCCACCGTGGATCGCTCAACCGTTTGGTCCGACACCGTGAAGCGCGGGCCGATGATCCGGCAAGTGCGCGGATCGACGGGAACGCTGGTGCCGCGCGAGGACCGGTTGCGGCTGATCCCGGCCGAGACCGAGGCCACGGTGACGCGGATTCTGGTGCTGCCCGGCGCGCATGTCGAGCCCAACACCGTCATCATGGATCTTGCATATCCGCAGCTTGAGCAGGAGGCCATGAATGCCGGTCTCGCGCTGAAGGCCGCCGAAAGCGAGTATCACAACACCCAGGTGAAGCTCGAGAACGACCTGATGACACAGAAGGCCGGCGCGGCAACAGTAGGCGCGGACTACAGCCAGGCCAAGCTCCAGGCGCAAACCGACAAGGCGCTCTATGATCTGGGCGTGATCTCCGGGCTGGCCTACAAATCTTCGCAGGGCAAGGCCGACGAACTTACCACGCGCAACAAGATCGAGGACGACCGCATCGCGATGAATGAGAAGGTGATTGTCTCTCAGCTCGCCGTGCAGCAGACGATGGTGGATCAGGCGCGGGCCGTTTACCAGCTCAAGCGGGAACAATTGGCGGCGCTGCACGTCACCGCAGGAATCAGCGGCGTGCTGGTCGATCTGCCGCATCAGGTTGGCGAACACGTCGCGCCCGGCGTCACGCTGGCCAAGGTCGTTCAGCCGGATCAATTGAAGGCTTCGCTCAAGATCGCAGAAACACAGGCGCGCGACATTCAGATCGGCCAGCCCGCCTCGATCGATACTCACAATGGCATCATTCCGGGGCGCGTGCAGCGCATCGATCCCGCCGTGCAGAACGGAACGGTCACCGTTGACGTAGAACTCACTGGGCCTCTTCCGCAGGGTGCGCGGCCTGACCTGAGCGTCGACGGAACAATCGACCTTGAGCGCATGACGGACGTGCTTTATGTGGGCAGGCCAGCGCTGGGCAACGAGAACTCGACGCTGAGCCTTTTCAGGATCGATGCCGACGGCAAGGGAGCCACGCGGGTTCCGGTGACGGTGGGCCGCGCCTCGGTCAACAGTATTCAGGTGATCGAAGGACTGAAGGAAGGCGACACGGTCATCCTCTCCGACATGTCGCGTTGGGAGTCCGCGGATCGTATACGGCTGGAGTAGTGGCAGAGTGCAGTGGTTGAAGTGGGCTGGAAGGGGAGTTGGAACGATGATCGCCGGTAAGACACTCAATCGATTTTTGGCGCTGCCTCTGCTCTGCTGTGCGCTCTCGACGACCTGCACGATGCGTACTGCAGCGCAGGCCCAGATGCCGAGACCCAGCCCCGAGGCCACATCGACACTTACCGTGCGCATCACCGGAATTCGAAACGCAAATGGGAACCTGCAAGTGAAACTGAGCCGGGACACGAATGTTGTAGAGTTGCGCGCAGTTGAAATCGAAGCAAAAACTCTGACCGCGCAAACGGTCTTCGCGAGGCTTCCCTACGGCGCATATGCGGTATCGCTGTTTCACGACGAAAACAAAAACGGCAAGCTGGATTCAAATCTCTTGAGAATTCCGAAAGAAGGGTACGGCTTTTCCAACAATCCCTCCAAACGAGTTGGGCAGCCCAAATACGAGGAGACGACATTTATTCTGAACCAGCCACAGCAGGCGACCGAGATCAAACTTGTTTACTGGTAACCAACACCATGAAGTTTCAAGACGCAGCCGCTGAGAACGAGCAGAACCGACAACACGAGGGGGAGATGATGGAATCGAGCAGCAACCTGATTGAGATTGAAGACCTGACCAAGGTCTTCTACACCGACGAAGTGGAGACGCACGCGCTCTCCGGCATCCACCTGACCATTTCGCGGGGCGAGTACCTGGCGATGTCCGGCCCATCGGGCTGCGGCAAGTCAACGCTGCTCTCCATTCTCGGCCTTCTCGACACGCCAACCGGCGGGAAATACCTGCTCAACGGCAACCCGGTCGAGAACCTGAGCTTCAGCGAGCGCTCACGCATTCGCAACCAGGAGATCGGCTTCATCTTTCAGAGCTTCAATCTCATCGGCGATCTCACGGTTGAAGAGAATGTCGAATTGCCGCTCACCTATCGCGCGGGAATGCCCTCGGATGAACGTAAAAAGCGAGTCAAAAATGCGCTGGAGCGGGTCAACATGGCGCATCGCATGAAGCACTATCCCGCGCAACTGTCAGGCGGCCAGCAACAGCGGGTGGCTGTGGCGCGCGCGCTGGCCGGTTCGCCATCGATTCTGCTTGCCGACGAGCCGACCGGCAACCTGGACTCGAAGAACGGTGATGCGGTGATGCACCTGCTCAGCGATCTGCACCGTGAGGGCGCGACGATCTGCATGGTGACACACGACCCGCGCTTTACAAAGTTTGCGCAGCGCGAGGTTCATCTCTTCGACGGCAAAGTTGTCTCGGAAACCGAGTTGAAGAAGCTGGAAGAAGAAGTCGAGGCGTAGTCATGCTGCTTCAGAACGCCGTTCAAGATCTCAAATACGCGCTGCGGCAGTTGCGCAAGTCACCGGGCTTCGCAGCCTTGGCAGTGGGCACGCTGGCGTTGGGCATCGCGGCCAACAGCACGATCTTCAGTTGGATCAACGCAACGTTGTTCAATCCCATTCCCGGCGTTCGAAGCACGAGCAATATGCTTACGCTTCAGCGCGGAGGGAGGAGCGAGCATGCCAGCCCGCCCTTTTCGTACCTTGACTATGTGGACCTGCGTGACAACACGAAGACCCTGACCGGCCTGCTTGCCTATCACGACGATTACGTGGCCATCACCGGTAACGGGAGGCCTGAGCGCGTCTACGGGGCGCTCTCCTCAGCAAATTATTTCGAGGTGCTGGGCGTCAAGCCGGTTCTGGGAAGAACTCTACTGCCCTCGCTGGCCAATGAGCGCGCCGGCTCGCCGGACGTCGTGCTCGGATACGATCTTTGGCAGAACCGCTTTGGCGGCGATCCGGCGGTCATCGGCAAGACCGTGCAAATCAACCTTGAGAATTACACGATTGTGGGCGTGGCTCCGCGCGGCTTTCAGGGCTGCAAGAGCGGGCTGCGCACCGAGCTTTGGATTCCACTCGGCATGGACCGGCAGATCTGGGGATCGACGCGCATCGGTGACCGCGGCGTCTCCTGGCTCAATGTGTTGGGCGTGCTGCGCTCTGGCGCAGACCATCGGCAAGTCGAGAATGAGTTCAATCTGCTGATGCAGCGCATCACCGACTCTTATCCGACCTCGCATCAGGGCAACAACCTTATTACCACCGACCCGCTCTGGCGATCGCCCTTCGGGGCCAACGTCTACCTGTATGGAACGTTGCCGATTCTGCTGGCTCTGGCTGCCGTGCTGTTGCTGCTCGCCTGCGCCAATGTCGCCAATCTGCTGCTGGTGCGCTCGGTGGCTCGCCGTCGTGAGTACGCCATTCGCCTCTCGATGGGGGCGAGCCGCTGGAGGCTGGTGCAGCAACTGATGGCCGAGAATCTGTTGATCGCCCTGGCCGGCGGTGGAATCGCTCTCCTCATCACACTCTGGACGGCGCACACGCTGGGCTCCTTTTTGCCGATGACCACGCTGCCGATCAGCGTAAATGGCAGCGTCGACGGCACGGTTACGCTGGTAACGATTCTGATAGCCGTGTTGACATCTATTGTTGCTGGTGTGGTTCCGGCTCTGCGCGTATCCTCTCTTTCGCCCGCGACAGTGCTCAAGGATGAGGCGCTGAACACCTCCGGCGGGTTACACAAATCCCGTCTCGCATCGAGTCTGGTTGTAATGCAGGTTGCGCTTTCGCTGACGCTGCTTGTCTGCGCGGGCTTGTTCGTCCGCAGCCTCAACAAGGCACAGCAGACCGATCTCGGCTTCGATGCGGATCATGTTTATCTGGCATCCTACGATCTCGATCCGTTGGGATATACAAATGCGAAGGCGCTTGAACTCAACAAGCAGATTTTGGCGCGCGTGAAGGCGCTGCCCGGCGTTGAATCGGCGACGCTAGCCGACTTTTCGCCGCTCAGCTTCTCCATCCACTCCGATGGCGCGATGCCCGAAGGCTATATTCCGCGTCCGCATGAATCGATTGAGGTTGATCGAGGAATCGTTGGCGCGGGCTATCTTCAAACCCTGCGGACTCCTTTGCTCAATGGGCGCGATTTCACCGATGCAGACACTGCGGACGCGCAGCCTGTGGCCATCGTCAATCAGGCTTTTGTCAATCGCTACTGGCCCGGCCAGGACGCGCTTGGCAAGCGGGTTCAGCTTGCGGGCCGTTCGTACTCTGTTGCCGGCGTGGCCGCCAATGGCAAGTATCGCCGTCTAACCTACGACGCGGCTCCGCTTGTGCTTGTGCCGCTGGCGCAGCGCTATGAGAATCTGGTAACTCTCCATGTGCGGGTAAACGGGGACCCAATGGCCTTTTCCTCCGCCATTGATCAGGCGGTCCACGAATTAAGTCCCGACCTGCCCCTGTTCAACGTTACAACGCTCAAAAACAACATGCGTATGGGGGATGTATTTGAACGCATCGTGGTGACCTTCGCCGGATCCTTTGGGCTGCTGGCCATGCTTCTCGCCGCTGTTGGAATCTATGGAGTGGTTGCCTATTCAACCAAACAGCGCACGCACGAGATCGGAATCCGCATGGCGCTCGGCGCGGGTCGAGGCGACGTATTTCGCCAGATCCTGCGGCAAGGGTTGCGACTTACTTTGATAGGTCTCGCCGTCGGACTCACGGTCTCCTTTGCATTCACCCGCTTGCTGCACGGCATGTTGTTTGGTGTGGGAACGGCCGACTGGATGACTTTCTCAACCGTTTCAGTATCTCTCTGTGTTGTCGCACTGGCCGCTTGCTACATTCCCGCGCGCCGCGCCGCTTCCATCGAACCCATGCAGGCATTGAGAACGGAATAGAGAAAGGGAATCGTAATGCGATCCATTCTTCAAGACGTGCGCTACGCACTGCGCCAGTTGGGCAAGTCGCCTGGATTCACCTCAACGGCGGTAGCCGTGCTTACCCTGGGGATTGGTGCGAATATCGCGGTCTTTACCGTGCTCAGCGGGATTGTTCTGCGTCCGCTGCCCTACACGCGTCCGGAGCGCATCGTCGAGATCAAAGGTTCCGGGCCTGAGCCGTATTACAGGATGAGTTACGCCAACATGCTCCAGTTGCGCGACGCCGTGGGCTCAGGAATGCGGCTCGGCGCGGTCATGAATCGCTCGATGGCCAGCATTGTCGCTCCCGGAGGCCGCTTCCAGACGGAGAAAGTTGAGGTCACTGCCGGTCTACCGACAATGCTCGGCGTGCAGCCCATCCTCGGCCGTTTGTTTCGCGACGAGGAGAACGATCCGGGCCGCAATCGCGTTGTGCTGATTGGCGAAGAAGTGTGGCACGAGTTCTACGCATCCGATCCTCAAATTGCGGGCAAGACCCTCACCATCAAAGGCCAGACTTACACCATCCTCGGTGTCATGCCAAAGGGTTTTTCGTTTCCCTTTGGTGAAGAGATGCAAATCTGGTCGCCTGCCGCGCTGCATCCGGGCAACAGTTCTTCAATGAGCGGCGATCAGGCGGCGTGGGGGGACCTGTACGCGCGCCTGCCAGACGGTATAACAGTTGCTCAGCTTACGGATCAACTAGCGCGCACACAGTCCGTCATCGCCAGGGAGGTCACCGACGGCACATCCATAGCCCCCAGAATCGAGATTGCTGAGTACCAACACTCTCTGAACCAGCAGACCCGCAAGCCGCTCATGCTGCTCTATGCGGTTGTCTTCGGCATCTGGCTGCTGGCGTGTCTTAACGTGACCAGTCTTATGCTGGCCCGCGCGGTTTCACGCACTCGCGAACAGGCTGTCCGCGCGGCGTTGGGAGCGAGCCGCGCCCGCTTGCTGCAACAAACCATCGTTGAGAGCCTGATGTTGAGCGGCGTCGGCGCCGCCCTCGGATTGCTGTTGGGGCAAAGCGCTATCAAGCTCTTGTGGCGGCAGCTCAGCCACCATCTGAAGGGGCTCAGCGGCGCCGTCCAACTGGATTGGCGCGTGATTGTTTGCCTCGCAGCGCTCACGCTCATTACCGCTGTCGCGGTCGGCGTCTTCCCCGCTCTCAGGGCGATGCGCCGCGATATGCAGTGCAGTCTGCATGGCGTTACATCCACTGCGTCGACCAGCCAGAATCGAACACGCGAAGCGCTGGTTGTCGCACAGTTTGCGCTCACGCTTATATTTCTTGTGGGTGCGGGATTGTTTCTGCGCACAATTCATGCACTTCGCGCGGTGCCGCTAGGGTTCAGTCAACAGAATGTGCTCACCGGCGGCATCATCCTCAATGGCGGATCGCACAGGGGCGAAGAACTGGCCGGCACGCAAGCGGACGTCAACATCGTTCGCACCTCCTATCTCCCGCTGCTGGATCGTCTGCGCGCCATTCCCGGCGTACAGGTCGCAGCGCTCAGTTCAGTGCTGCCCCTGCGCGCAGAGTTTGCTGTTACCGTTTCGGGGAACATCGATCACCGGGACACTCCGCGCGGACAAGAGCCGCGAGGAGATGGCCGTCTTGCTTCGCCTGGCCTTGTGGATGCGTTAGGAATTCCCATGCTGCGCGGACGCTTTTTCACCGAGGACGACACGGCCTCCGCTCCTCCCGTGGTCGTCGTAAATCAGGCCTTTGCCAAAAAGTATCTCCCCGGTCAGGATCCCATCGGCCACACCTTCTTTATGGGCAAAGGACGATTTGCCGATATGCGCATCGTGGGCGTCATCGGCGACGTGAAGCAGCGCAACGTCGTTGACGCCACCAGGCCGGAGATCTACTTCTGTCTGGCGCAGGTCGAGCCGGGAACGTCGCTTTACGGTATCGCGACAGCGTTCATTCAGGTCGCTATTCGCGGCGCTGTTCCGGCCGACACGCTGGGTGTTCAATTTGACAAGGCGCTGCACGAAGTCGCTCCCGACGCGACGACCACGGAAGTAAAAACAATTCACGAGGCGGTCGAAAACTCATTTGGCAGCCAGACGCTGATCTCGCACCTGCTCGAGAGCTTCGGCTGTCTCGCGCTGTTGATCGCGTCGGTTGGACTCTACGGGTTACTCTCCTTCGCGGTTGCGCAACGCACCCGAGAGATCGGTCTGCGCATAGCGCTCGGAGCGCAACAAGGCAACATTCTCAGCCTGATTCTGCGCCGGGCTCTGCTTCTGGTGGGGATCGGCTTAGCCATCGGCAGCGCGCTGGCCTGGTTCGCGGTTCGGTTTGCAAGCAGCTACATTTATGGGGTTCAAGCCCACGACGGACTCACCTTCTGCGCAGTTGCACTGATCCTTGCTGCCGCTTCGTTCTTTGCAGCCTGGCTGCCGGCGCGCCACGCTGCATCTGTTGATCCTATTCTTGCTTTGAGATCGGAGTAATACCATGATCGAATTGAAAAATGTTGAACGCAGTTACAAAACCGGACCCACGGAAACCTGGGTTCTGCGCCGCATCGGACTCACCATAACGGAGGGCGATTTCATCACTGTGATGGGCCCTTCAGGAGCGGGCAAATCATCGCTGCTCAACGTGCTGGCGTTGCTTGATGATGCCTGGATGGGAGAGTATTGGTTTGGCGAAACTCCGGTGCACAAGCTCAATCGCAAACTGCGCGGCGACCTCGCCCGCCAGCGCATCGGCATGGTCTTTCAGAGTTATCACCTGCTGGACGATCTCACGGTCGCCGAGAACATTGACTTACCGCTGAGTTATAAAAATATACCCGCAAAAGAAAGGCAGGGAATGGTGGCCGATATACTCGACCGGTTCCAGATTGTTGCCAAGAAGGACCTGTATCCTTCGCAACTCTCCGGCGGGCAGCAGCAGTTGGTGGGCATTGCGCGCGCCGTGGTTCATGCCCCAGAGCTGCTGTTGGCCGACGAGCCAACCGGCAACCTGCACTCCACGCAGGCACGCGAGATCATGGATCTCTTTTGCGAATTGAACCGCGCCGGAACGACCATCGTGCAGGTGACGCATTCAGAGGTCAACGCGCGCTACGGCCAGCGCATCATTGAATTGCGTGACGGCTGGATGACGCGCGACGAACTGATTCAATCAACCGCAACGCAGGGAGTTGCAAAGTGAATTTATCCAGGAGCAAGTGGATTTGTGCCGGTGCTGCGATTCTTTTCATGCACGCCGATCTCGCATTGGCCGCCGGTCCGGAGGCTGAGTCTTCTGTTGCAGTCTCGATTCAGACGCCGGCTGCCGCGATGCGGCCGAATGATTCACAGATTCCCTTTGACCAATTGATGCGCCCCTCACGCAATCCCCTCGACGCCTATCGCGGCAAGACCGCGCCCCCGCCTAATATGACTAACTCGCCGCGGCTCGACCAACTTGTACGCGACGGCAAAATCTACCTGACATTGCACGATGCAATCGACCTGGCTCTCGAAAACAACCTGGACATGGTGATCGCGCGCTATAACCTGCCGATCGCGCAGATGGACGTTCAACGCACCATGGCAGGCGGCGCAGTGCGCGGCGTTAACACCGGCGTCGTGCAGGGCACACCCGGCGGCGGGGCTGGTGGAGCGGGCGGGGGCACGGGCGCGGGCGGCACATCCTCGGGCGCAGGTGGTGCGGGCGCCGGCGCGTCGGGCATCGTTTCGTCCACCCTCGGGACGGGCACCGCAGTATCCGGTTTTGATCCAATCATCAACGCGCAGATCGCGAGCGATCACACGACGGAGCAGCTTACCAATACCCAGATCTATGGCGTGAATCCGTATAAGTTCAACACCAATCAAGGCAACGTGAGCTATCTTCAGTCGTTTCCCACGGGCACCAGCTTTGAGGTGGATTGGAACAACAACCGAGTTACCAACAACAGTCCTTATAACAGCCTGAATCCGGCATTTTCCGTGAGCACGCGCTTTCTTTTTCAACAGCAGTTACTGGCCGGGTTCGGAACTGGTCCGAACCTGCGATTCCTGCGCATCGCCCGCACCAATCAGAAAATCTCCGACATTGCTTTCAAGGCTCAGGTGATCGCGACCGTAACTCAGATCTGCGATCTCTACTGGGATCTGGTGAGCGCCTACGATGACGAGCAGGTGGGCGAGCGCTCCGTCGCCTTTGCCACAGAGACACTGAATGCCGGGCGCAAGCAGCTTGAGTTGCAGGCCATTCCGGAGATGGATGTGCTCAGGGAAGAGGGCGAGTTGGCCACGCGCGAGCAGGATCTGACGGTGGCGCGCACCAACCTCGAGCTCCAGCAACTCTACATGAAAAACGCCATCACCCGCTCACTGGACGACCCGGTGCTTGAAGAGATGCCGGTGGTGCCTGTCGATCATATCGCCAGCCAGATCGTGCCGATTGCGGAGCCAATACAGGAGATGATTTCTGACGCGCTCAAGAGCCGGACGGAATTGCAGGAGTCGGGGCTCGATCTTGAGAACCGAGAATTGAGCCGCAAGACCGCCCGCAATGCCTTGCTGCCTTCTCTCGGCCTGTACGGGTTTTACACGGGCGCGGGCTCTGCTGGAACTGTGAATCCTTCCTATCTCCAAAAAACCGGTGTTCCCGTCAGTGCGCCGACTGGATACGGCGGGGCCTTCGAGGATGCGTTCAATTACACATCACCCGAATACCAGGTCGGCTTTCAGTTGAGCATCCCGCTGCGCAACAGGATCGCCAAGGCCGATCAGTACCGCACCGAACTCGAATACCGGCAGTCGCAGGTGTACGCCGAGGAGTTGAAGAAGCGTATCCGCATCGAAGTGCGCAACGCGCGTTATGCTCTTGAACAGGGAGCCAGCAGGGTCGATGCGGCCCGCAAGGCCCGCGACCTGGCGCAGCGGACATTGGATATCATGCAAAAGGAGCAGAAACTCGGAGCGGGATCGAATCAGCAGACATTGTCGGCTGAACACGATCTGGCTCTGGCCGAGTCGGCGATGGTCACCGCCGAGACTTCCTACGAGAAGGCGCGCATCGAAGTACGGCGCGCGACTGGTTCGGTGCTCGAAGACTACGGGATCTCGATCGCCGACGCCAAAGCCGGCACCGTGGAGGCAGACCATCTCAAGTAAGCAGGAACCAATCCGGATTTTGGTCGCCGACGATCAGCCGCACATCCTCGAAGCCGTTGAACTGCTGTTGGCCCCGCAGGGTATTCATGTAGACTGCGTGCGCTCGCCCCAGTTGCTGCTGGAGTCGCTGAGCGAGGCCGACTACGACGTGCTGCTCATCGATCTCAACTACACGCGCGACACCACTTCTGGGCAGGAAGGTCTTGACCTGCTGGCGCGCGTCCGGGATTATGACGCTCACCTCCCGGTGATCGTGATGACCGCCTGGGGCAACGTCGATCTTGCGGTCGAATGCATTAAACGCGGCGCGCGCGATTTTATTCAGAAGCCGTGGGAGAATGAGCGTCTGCTATCGCTGGTGCGCGTTCACGCCGAGTTGCGTCAGGCGCTGCGCCGCGCGCGGCAACTTGAACTGGAAAATCGCCTGCTGCGCGCCGAGGGAATGCCGGAGTTTGTCGCAGGTGCGCCATCGATGCAGCCGGTGCTGGAGTTGATCGCACAGGTCGGACCTTCGGACGCCAATGTGCTCATCACCGGCGAGCATGGCACCGGCAAAGAAATCGTCGCCAAGCTGTTGCATGCCACGTCGCCGCGTTCTCGTATGGCGCTGGTCGCGGTCAATGCGGGTGGACTTCCCGAGGGCACCTTTGAGAGTGAAATCTTCGGCCACGTCAAAGGCGCGTTTACCGATGCGCGCACCGATCGCGTCGGCCGTTTTGAACTGGCCAATGGCGGCACGCTCTTCCTCGATGAGATCGCCAACGTTCCGCTGCGTCAGCAGGCCAAACTGCTGCGCGTGCTTGAAACCGGCGAACTGGAAAGGGTTGGCTCGTCGCAGACCCGACGCGTCGATGTTCGACTGCTCTCGGCCACCAATGCCGATCTGCGCGAGGAGGCCAAGGCCGGCAACTTCCGCGAAGATCTGCTCTTCCGCCTCAACACGGTTGAGATTCATCTACCCGCGTTGCGCGAGCGCCGCGAAGACATTCCATTGCTGGCCCAGCACTTTCTCACGCGCAACCTAGCACGCTATCGCAAGCAGATCAGTGGCTTTTCTCCGGCCGCTATGCAGCAGATGATCCGATATGCGTGGCCCGGCAATGTCCGCGAACTGGAGCATACCATAGAGCGCGCAGTGCTGCTCTGCCGCGGCGAAGAGATCGAGCCGGCCAACCTGGGGATCGCAGGCGCGCGCTCCGCTGCTCCGTCGTTTGACAACATGAGCATCGACGAGGTCGAAGCGCTGCTGATTCGCAAGATGATGCGGCGCTGCGATGGAAATATCTCGCAGGCAGCCGAGGCACTCGGGCTGAGTCGCGCGGCGCTTTATCGCCGCATCGAGAAATATGGCATTTGAGACTGCTGTGCGGCGCAATCGCTCGGCACTTCGCCGGGTATGGATTTGTTGTCTCTTACTGGCGGCGCCCGCGCTGGCAATGACCTGCCTTCTCTTTTATGAGCATAGGATCTCTATCGCTCCGGCTCTGACGCTTTTGGGCTGTTTGCTGCTCTACTTTGCGCTTGTGGCTACCGCGTTGGTTGAGAGCATTGTCCGGCCGTTACAAACGCTATCAAACGTTGTTGCATCGCTACGCGAGGGCGATTACTCATTTCGAGCGCGCGGAGCAGGTTCGCGGGATGCGCTCGGCGAATTGGCTTCCGAAGTCAACATCCTCGCCGACCTATTGCAGAATCTCAGGGTTCGGTCGCTGGAGGCCACGGCTCTGCTGGCAAGCATCCTTGAAGTGATGCACACGCCCCTGTTCGCCTTTGACCGCGACGACAGGCTTCAATTGGCCAACAACGCAGGGGTCGAGTCGCTCGGGTCGTCTCAGGCCCACTCGATCGGCAAAAGCGCGCGCGAGTTGAGCTTGGATGGACTGCTTGCAGCGGCCGACCAGACGATTCACTCCTTCGGCGCAGAGTCGTCGCGCTGGCTGCTGAGAAAAGCGGCTTTCCGCCAGGATGGTGCGCCGCACACGCTGCTGCTGCTGGCCGACGTGAGTCTCTCGCTGCAAGAAGAGGAACAGAGATCGTGGAAACGGTTGATCCGCGTGCTCGGCCATGAGCTTTCGAACTCTCTGGCGCCGATCAAGTCCATCGCCGGAAGCCTGTTGGCCCGCACACAGAACATCGCGGGCGACGAGGCAGTGGTCCGCGATTTCCGCCGCGGCCTCGGCGTCATTGAGAGCCGCGCCGATGCCCTGCATCGATTCGTCCAATCATACCGGCAGCTCGCGCAGTTGCCCCCGCCGCAGCTCAGGCCGGTCCCACTGGGACCGCTGCTGGAGCGGGTCGTACTGCTCGAACAACGTCTTGCAGTCCAGCTCGATCCCGGCCCGCCGGCAGTACTTCATGCCGACTCCGACCAATTGGAACAGATGTTCATCAACCTGCTGACCAATGCCGTGGATGCGTCGCTTGCAAACGGCTCGCAGCCGGTGCATGCACG
Organism: Occallatibacter sp.; assembly: GCA_050015115.1. Taxonomy (GTDB): domain Bacteria; phylum Acidobacteriota; class Terriglobia; order Terriglobales; family Acidobacteriaceae; genus Telmatobacter. The sequence continues at coordinate 66,326 of JBEKCA010000008.1, read as the reverse complement.
CTGGCGAGTTTCCGATTCGGCTGTGACTGTCGTTATCGAGGACCACGGCCTGGGAATCGCCAATACGGAGAATCTTTTTGTCCCGTTCTACACGACCAAACCGGCGGGCAGTGGCGTGGGACTGGCGCTGGCGCAGCAGATTGCCCGCGCCCACGGCGGTGAGATCAGCCTGGTCAATCGCGACGATGGCCAAGGCGCCCGCGCCACCGTGCGCCTGCCTTTGACTCGGTAAACGGTAATTCTCTGAGACATCGGAAGATGAGCGCCGTCACAGAATCGCCCGGGCCACGGCCTGCAATGGCAAAATTCTATCGACGCTTCCGAGTTTGATTGCCTCTTTGGGCATTCCGAAAACAACGCAGGTCGCTTCGTCCTGTGCGATGGTCATGGCTCCGGCCTGTTTCATCTCCAGCATCCCGCGAGCGCCGTCGTCCCCCATTCCGGTCAGGATAACGCCTACGGCATTGCGCCCGGCGTAGCGGGCGGCGGAGCGAAAGAGCACGTCGACCGACGGACGGTGGCGGCAGACCAGCGGCCCATCCTTGATCTCAACGTAGTAGCGCGCGCCGCTGCGCTTGAGCAGCATATGATGATTTCCCGGGGCAATCAGCGCCCGCCCGCGGATCACCGTGTCGTTGGTCTCCGCCTCTTTCACCGTGATGGCGCAAAGGCCATCGAGCCGCTGCGCGAATGCGCGCGTAAACAGCTCCGGCATATGCTGAACTATCACGATGCCGGGAGTGTCGGCGGGCAGCGCCTCAAGCACGGTCTTCAACGCCTCAGTGCCGCCCGTCGACGCGCCGATCGCGACGATTTTTTCCGTCGTCTCGGCCATTGCGTGCGTGGCCGGCGAGAGGATGCAGTCTGCATTGTACTTGGGCTCGACCGTGTGGCTGGGAGTCAGATTGCGCAGCCGCGCGCCCGCCGCGGCCTTCACCGCATTGCAGATCTCGACCTGCGATTCCTCGAGGAACTGCTTGGTGCCCATCTTCGGCTTGGTGATAATCTCTACCGCTCCATATTCAAGGGCTCTGAAGGTGCTCTGCGCGCCCTCATCGGCCAGACTCGAACAGATCACCACCGGGATTGGATGCTGGCTCATCAGCTTTTTGAGAAACGTCAGACCATCCATGCGCGGCATCTCGATGTCCAGCGTAATGACGTCCGGCACCCGCTCTGCAATTCGGTCTGCAGCCACAAAGGGATCGCCGGCAGTTGCAATCACCTCGATCTCCGGGTCGGACTCGAGGACCTCGCGCAACGTCTGGCGAACGACTGCGGAGTCGTCAACGATCAAGACGCCGATCTTCCTTGTGCTCATGAGCCGGACCTCTTTGCTTTCTTCCCTCAACGATTGCTGGCCGCCCGCCGGTCGCGCGTGCAAACTGCGTCTCAGGTGTGACGTTGGAGCAGAACTTCCCCGGTCTTTGTATTGAAGAAGATGTTTACCCCGCGCTTTCCTCCCAACGACGAGGCCATAATAGTCAGACCTTCCTCGTCGAGCACCCTCATCGCCGACTCGATATTCAGTTTTCCAACCGAGGACCGTCCCGCGTCATTGACCATAACCAGCACATCGCCGCCGCCAAAGAGCTTCACCTCGATCTCTTGCCGCCGCGCACCCAAGGCATCAAATTGCCGGGCCAGATCCCGAATTGCGAAGTCCACGTAACGGCGGCCAGCCGATCGTGTTAGCGGCACCGATTGCCTTGCCGGACTGCGAGGCAGCATGGGATGGCAAAGCGCGCCCAGGCCAAGCCGCGGCACCCTGAATGCAATGCCCACGCAAGAGCCGAGCAGGGTTCGCAAGATTACGGGCTCCCGGACCAGATGCGACTCGCCCGGCTGCACGTAGACCTCACGCAGTCCTTCATTGTTCGTCGTGTCAGACTCTGCCATCGATCCTCCTGTAGAGAGCCGGGGCCACCGGCGTCAATGGCAGGTTCATATCGTGCAGAGTCTCGGCGTGCCCGACAAACAGATACCCGCCTGGCATGAGGCAATTCGATAGCTTATAGAGAATGCGCTCCTGCGTTGGCCGGTCGAAGTAGATGATCACATTGCGGCAGAAGATCGCGTCGGCCTTTTCCGTGACGCCGTAATCCGCATCCATAAAGTTCAGGCGGCGAAACTCGATTGTCCGCCGCAACTCCGGCACAACGCGCACCTGTTCAGAGCCCGGCTTGCGGCTCCGCAAGAAGTACTTGCGCCGCAGCGCCGGCGCAACCGGAGCCACGATGTCGTTGGTGTAAACGCCCAGCTCGGCTTTTGCCAGAACAATGTTGGAGATGTCGGTGGCCAGAATGCGGAATCGAAAGCCTGGATGGGCAAGCGCATATTCGCTGAGCACGATGGCCATCGTGTATGGCTCTTCGCCCGAGGAGCAGCCCGCGCTCCAGATCGTGAAATTCCGGCCGGCGATGCGGCTGGCCAGCTCTGGCAGCGCTTTTTCTGTCAAGAAATCAAAATGCCCCGACTCGCGAAAGAAGTCGGTCTTGTTCGTCGTCACAACATCGATGAGGTGGACGATCTCTTCCTTTTGCCCGCTGCGCAACCCGTCATGCGCGAAGAGGTTGTCGCAATACTCGCCGTAGGAGCTGAGATTGAGAACCTTGAGGCGCCGCTTGACGCGGCCTTCGAGCATAGTCTTCTTGTCGGAACTGAGAGCAATGCCGGCCTCAGCGTAGATCAGCTTGCAAAGCCGCGCGTAGTCCCTGTCGGAGATCGTTTCATCCTGTGCATTCATCGCATGAATGGGGCAGCGAGATGCCGCCCCATTCCCCCCTTTTAAGCGGCTGCTCCAACTAGTTGTTTTTCGGCGGGCTGCCTCTCGGCAGACTGCTTGTCCACGGTTGGCTTTGCCGTCTCCTGCCCGCGAACTACGGCAAGTTCCTCGGCCGAAAAGACGCGATCGATGTCCAGAATCATAATGAACTGCGTGTCGCGCTTTCCCATTCCCTTGATGAAATCGGTCCGTATCTGGGTTCCGATCCTCGGCGCCGGCTGGATCTGATCCGGCTCGAGGTCGATAACCTCCTCGACCGAATCGGTCAATGCGCCGATGACAGTGGGCTCATTGTCCAGCAGCACTTCGACGACGACAATACAGGTGTTGCGCGTGCTTTCGGTCTTCGTCATCTCAAAACAGAGCCTGAGATCGACGACTGGAACCACGCTGCCGCGCAGGTTGATGACCCCGGCCATGAATTCCGGTGTCCGGGGGATTTGCGTGATGGTGGTCAGGTCGAGCACCTCTCTTACCTTGGCCACATCGGTGGCGAAGATCTCGTTGCCGAGCTTGAAGGTGAGGTACTGCCTGGTCTCCGTGATTTCGCTAACGCTCATACTCGAACTCCTCTCACTCTTGAAGACTGCGTACCCGCCGCGCGGTCTCGTTGTCCGCGCGGCAGGCACAGGCGAAGCACCTAGTAGCGCTCGAACTCCTGATCAAGCTCGTCGTGTTTGTCCTTGAGCCGGAGGTTGACTCCGCCTCCTGCTTTTGCCCCGGCTGCCGCGTGAATGGCCGGCTTGGGCGCGTGAGCCGCAGCCTGTGTTGGCCGCGCGGCCTTCGCGCCTACGCCCTTGCGCCCGCCGCCTTCGTCTCCGGTGTGGAAGAAGCCCAGCGCGCTGACCAGTTGATCGGATTGCCCCGTCAGCTCTTCGGTTGTCGAGGCCATCTCTTCGCTGGCCGAGGCATTCTGCTGAATCACCTTTTCCAATTGCTGCAGCGCCTTGTTGATTTGCTCAGCGCCGGTGTCCTGCTCCTTGCTGGCCGCCGAGATCTCCTGCACCAGTTCGGCAGTCCTTTGAATATCGGGCACCAGTTTGTCCAGCATCTCACCGGATTTCTCTGAAACTCTCAGAGTCGTCGAGGAGAGCTGGTTGATCTCTGCCGCCGCCTTCTGGCTGCGCTCGGCGAGCTTCCGTACCTCGGCCGCCACCACCGCGAAGCCCTTGCCATGCTCGCCGGCGCGCGCCGCCTCGATCGCGGCATTCAACGCCAGCAGGTTGGTCTGGCGGGCAATCTCCTCGATGATCGAGATCTTGTTGGCGATCTCTTTCATCGCGGATACGGCCTCCAGCACCGACTTGCCGCTCTCCTGCGCATCCTTGGCGCTCTTGTTGGCGATTTTGTCGGTCTGCTGCGCGTTGTCGGCGTTCTGTTTGATGTTCGAGACCATCTCCTCCATCGAGGACGATGCCTCCTCGGCAGCCGCCGCCTGCGCGCTGGCCCCCTTGGAAACCTGAATGGATGCTGTCGAGATGGACTGACTGGCAGCCGCCACTTCGCCCGCGATGCCGCGAATGTCAGAGACCGTCCGCGTCAATCCGCTGACCATCGCCGCCAGCGCCTGCATCAGCTTGTCCTGCGGCGAGCGCTCGCGAAGCTCCACCGTAAGATTGCCGTTTGCAACTTCCTCGGCCGCCGAGGTGATGTCGTTCATCGCTGCGACCAGCGCGTTCAGGTTGTTCTTGATGGTATTGAAGTCGCCGTAGTAGGTGTCCGTGATGGGCGGCGGATTGTCTCCTCTGCTAATCAACTCGACGTATTTGGCGGAGACGTTCAGCGGGTTGATCACCGCATCCAAGACGGCATTCACGCCGCGAACAATCTCCGCATACGCGCCCTGGAACTGGTCGTGCTTGCCGCGCTCGGAGAGTTGTCCAGCCTTGGAAGCTTCGGTCAAACGCCCCAGTTCTTTTTGAAGCCCCTGCAGCACAATCGCCACGTTGTTGATCGCTTGCTTCATCTTCTCGTGATCGCCCTTGTACGTCTGCGCGATCAGCTCGTCGATCTTGCCGTTGGAGACTTGAGCTAGAATGCGGTTTCCTTCACCGATCGGTAGCAGAATTGCATCCAGCATCACGTTCATGCCACGCACAATCTCGGCATAAGCGCCCTGGAACTGCTCCGGTTTGCCTCGTTCGGAAAGCTGACCTTCTTTCGAGGCAACTTCCAGGCGCCCAAGCTCTTTTTGCAGCCCCTGCAACACGATGGCTACATTGTTGATCGCCTGCTTCATCTTTTCGTGATCGCCTTTATAGGTCTGGGCAATCAGTTCGTCGATCTTGCCGGCAGAAACCTGTGCCAGAATCCGGTTACCCTCGCCGATGGGCAGCAGAATTGCATCCAACATGCTATTCACGCCGCGCACAATCTCCGCGTAGGCGCCCTGGAAGTTCTCCGGCTTGCCTCTGTCGGCGAGCTGGCCTTCTTTTGAGGCCTCGATCAGCCGCGCCAACTCTTTCTGCAGTCCCTGCGTAACGATGGCCACGTTATTGACCGCGACCTTCATCTTCTCGTGATCGCCTCTGTATGTCGCAGCGATCAACTCGTCGATCTTGCCGCTCGAGATCTGCGCTAGAATTCGATTACCCTCGCCGATGGGCAGCAGAATCGCATCCAACATGGTGTTGACGCCCCGAACGATCTCCGCGTAGGCGCCCTGGAAGTTTTCCGGCTTGCCTCTGTCGGCAAGCTGGCCTTCTTTCGAGGCTTCGATCAGCCGCGCCAACTCCTTCTGTAGCCCCTGCGTTACCACGGCCACGTTATTCACGGCAACCTTCATCTTCTCGTGATCGCCTTTGTAGGTCGCAGTGATCAACTCGTCGATCTTACCGCTCGAGATCTGCGCCAGAACCCGGTTGCCTTCGCCGATGGGCAGCAGAATCGCATCCAGCATTTCATTAACGCCCTGGATGATCTCGCGATCGGTGCCGTTGAACAGCGTCGCCTTGCCGCGCTCCGAGAGGTGTCCCTCCTTGGATGCATCGACCAGTCGCATGATCTCATTCAACACAAGCAACGACTCGTCTTCCTGGGCCTGTTGCGTTTTCTCGCTCACGCGGCCGCGGACTCCGTGTCCGTTTCCGCCATTTCCAGAACCTGCGCCATGCAGCTTCCGGCCCTCATTTACCAATGCAGTCGGCATGAAGTCCGCCCCTTCCTTTCGCTGAAGTCTCTTCGCCCCCCTATATTCGCTCTGAGAATGCGAGAAACAATGAGAGTCAGCTGGTTGAATCGTTAATAGTTGGGCGCTGACAGTCTGGCCAGCACCGACAATGCTCAGGTTGATCTTTGCGGAGCGGCCGGCCTTTCCCGAGCCTCGACCGCCTTAACCGCACTTCCGGCCGGATGTCCGCGCGCGTTTTGCGCGATAACCCGGACCGCATCCTGCGCCAGCCGTTCAGGATCGAGAATCAGCGCCACCGTGCCGTTGCCGAGAATCGTCGCGCCACTGACGACCTGCACATGCCGATAAAAGCGGCCCAGATTCTTGATCACCGTCTGGCAGTCGCCCAATACCCGGTCGACAACAAAGCCATAGCGCCCCTGCTCGGTCTCGACGACCATGATCTGCTCGATCTCCGGGCGCTCGGCGTCGATGTTGAAGTGTTCGCGCAGGCGAATGTAAGGGACGAGTTCTCCGCGCACATTGGCCAGATGCTTGCCGTTGGCCGCCGCGACGTCGGCCCGCGTCAGCTCGATGCACTCCTGCGTGTTCGCGAGCGGCAGAACAAAGTATGCTTCTCCGATCATGACCAGAAGGCCATCGATGATGGCCAGAGTGAGCGGCAAGCGCAGCGTAACAGTGGTTCCCTCACCCGGCGTACTGACCACGTCAATCGATCCCCGCAAACTGTCGACCCGCTGGCGGACCACGTCCATACCCACGCCGCGGCCGGAGACATCGGTCACTTGTTTTGCGGTGGAAAAGCCGGGCTGAAAGAGCAGTGCAAATGTCTCACTTTGTGTGAGCTGAGCGTCGGGGGCCACCAGGCCCCTCTCGATGGCGCGCGTGCGCACCGCTTCGCCGTCGATGCCTGCGCCATCGTCCGAGACCGCGACCAGCACGCTCGCGCCCGAGTGCCGCGCGGCCAGATGAATTGTCGCCATGGGGCGCTTGCCGTGGGCCGTGCGCAGATCGGGCGCCTCAATGCCGTGATCCATGCTGTTGCGGATCAGATGCATCAACGGATCACTCAACTGGTCGATGACCGTCTTGTCCAGCTCGGTCTCCGCGCCTTCGATGCTCAATTCCACATTCTTGCCTAGGTCGCGCGCCAGGTCGTGCACCAGGCGGCGGAATTTTTCAAACGTAGCTCGAATGGGCAGCATTCGGATGTTCATTGAGTTTTCGCGCAGCGATGAGGTCAGGCGCTCGATTTCCTCGGAGACGGCCGCAATCTCCGGATCGTCGTGCTGCGCGGCAATCTCGCTCAGCCGAGCCTGCACCGTCACCAACTCGCCCACCAGATCGACGAACTGGTCGAGTTTGGCAGCCGGAACGCGAAGGCTGGACGCTGAGTCAGGCGTGTCATAAGTGCGGCGGCCTCCTGATGTGGCTCGCTTCTGCTCGAGCGCGCGAGCCGTCAAGTCAGCCGGGCTCTCCGTCGCGGATTGGCCAGAATTCGGCCTCGGAACCTGCCCTGGAATGGATTGAGAATCCGCGGCCGGCTCGATACCCAACTCACAACAGTCCTCGACGAAGATGAAGACATCGCGAATCGCGTCGCGTCCCGCCGTCGTGGCCAGCACCAGCTCCCAGCGAATGTAGCAGCGCTCCGGATTCAGCTCGCCAAGTGGGGGAACCGCCGACATCGAGGCCTTGACCGAAAGGCCTCCCAGTTGCTGCAACTCCTGCAAAAGCAAGAGCGGATTGGCGCCGTTGAGCATGAAATCCGCTCCGGGAGCAAAGTGGATCGCCCACTCCCGCAGTTCATCCGCCCGAGCCTTAAGTCCAGTCGCACCGGCTTCGAGCGGCAGTTTCTTGTCCCTGGCCGTCTTGCTCTCCGGCTTTCCCGTCAGATGCCGCACCCGGCCCAGGATCTCCGCGCAGAGCGCTGAATCGGCCGGAGCAGCTCCGCCCGCACCCTCCTCGAGCATCGCGCGAATCTGATCGAGCGCCGAGAGCGTCAGATCGATCAGCTCCGGGTTAACAGCCAGGCGGCCGTTACGCACCTCGTCAAAAGCATTCTCCAGATTGTGCGTGAAGGTGGCCAGGTCCTCGAAACCGAACATCGCCCCGGAACCCTTGATGGTGTGCAGGGCGCGAAATACCCGGCCCACCAGTTCCATATCGCTGCAGTTTTTATTGAGCTCCAGCAGAGCCGCTTCCAGCTCCACGAGGATCTCGCGCGCTTCTTCCCGGAAGCTCTGCTTGAATTGGTCGGCATGAACTGCTTTTGACAAGAGCCCCACTTCGCTTTCTACTCAGCCACAACACCAGCGGCGACTTTTTCCAGGCCTGCCAGGGCGAAGGCCGCCGTGACCCGCTCTTGAACCTGCCCCTCGAAGGCGAAGCTCACATCCGAAGCATCGGCCATTCGTTTGGCGGCCCAAAGCAACTGCATTGCTGTCACATCCATATCCGTAGCGCCCCCCAGCGAAATCCGCACCTGCCTGCTGGGGGTGAGCGCCGTGAGCAGAGCCTCTCTCAACTCCCCGGCCAAGGCGATATCGATGGCGCCTTCCAGGCGGATCGTGCTCGACTCTTCGCGTTGCTCCAGAGAGATTCCCAAGTTCTCCTCCCGCAGATTTCTCGTGCATCACCCCAGGTCTCACGCGCTGAGCGGTAAGGAATGCTCCAGTCGCACGATCATCTCAAAGACAAAAGCAGACATTGCCATGTCGCCCGCGCCCGATCGATTAGTCCCGATACAGTGGCTGGCATCCAATCGCTTCCTGCATTTCATTTGCACCCAAAATCATCGGCCTCAGCTTGAAGGCATCGTGTGGGCCATCCTGGCGCATCTCGATTTCATCGACCTGCTTGCTGCAATTCCTTAGTCACATTCTCATTGGCAATCCTTTGCTCTTTCTAATAGCTCGATCACGCGATGATTTGCAACGGTCGCCTGAAAGTCCTATCGACGAGTTCTCCGATGAAATGTGTCAATTGAGCGACAGGTTCGAAGAGCTTCAGTTCAAATCCCAAAGTTGAAACTCGTCTCCCAATCGGGGAAACAAGCCGTGCTTTCGTGCACGTTCCTTTCGCTGATCGCCGTTCACTCGCCCTAACCTCAAGCTTGCCGATACATTCAGAGCGGGTTGGGATTTAACAGGAGACGCCTCATGGCATTGATTACTTGGAGCAGCAAATATTCAGTCGGTGTGGAGACACTGGACGAACAGCACAAGGCGCTCTTGGCGGTCCTGAATGAGTTTCATGCCGCGTCGATGACGGGCAAGGCGCAGCAGGTCGCCGGTCCCTTGATGCGACAGATCGTATCGTTGGCCCGAGAGCATTTCTCCACCGAGCAGAGGATGATGGAGTCGACCAACTTTCCGGGGCTGGCCGGGCATCGCGCCAAGCACGGAGAACTGATGGCAAAGCTCGCGGAGTTTGCTTCCCGCCACGAAAGAGGCGACAAAGCCATGTACGCTGAGTTGCTCTATTTCATGCGCGACTGGCTTAGCCACCATATGCAAAACGAAGATCGCGAATACGCTTTATGGTTTGCATCGCGTGGCGTGCGCTGATAGAGCCGCGGAGCCGCCGGAGATGCCCTTTCGCCTCGGCTCATCCTCTGCCAGACACCGCCGATGAAGATGCTATGCCCGCAATTCAGCGAGCAGCATCGCTCAGGTTACGATGCAGGCTTCAGGGCACGCAGAGATCAGCACCGCGGGGAAACCTCAATGGCAATGAAGGTTCTCGTCGTAGACGATTCGATTACCATGGTGATGAGCCTCAAGACGACGCTGGCCATGAATGGCTTGGAGGTCGAAACTGCGGGCAACGGCCAGGCTGCGCTCGACAAACTGATTGCCGGACTTAAGCCCAATCTGATTCTCACCGACATCAATATGCCGGTGATGGGCGGACTTGAGCTGATCGGCAAAGTCCGGGCTCTACCGGGCTTGAAGTTCATTCCCATCTTGACCCTAACCACGGAAAGCGACACCACCAAGCGCGACCAGGGAAAGCGAGCCGGCGCCACCGGCTGGATCGTAAAGCCAGTCTCGGGCGACGACCTTATCAAAGTCATCAAGAAGGTGTTGCCTGGAGCGTGAAGTCATGGCGTCTGCGGCCTATCGAGGACTAGAAATATCTGCTCCCGCACAGGCTGTGCGCAACAGAGGCGGTGAAGGAAAGACTGTGCCTGCAAGCACCACTCGTTTGCGCAAGGCCCGCAACCGTCTGCTCTTCGAGACCACATTGAGACTCCTCGCCACCCTGTTGTTTTGTTTCTGCGCCTCGTGGTTGATGGGGCCCGCTCTGGTCCCCTTCAGGAGCCAAATTGGCGGTCTATTACTGGTTTTGAGCGTCTTTCCCCTGCTAATTGGTCAATGGATCAACTGGGTCCAGGCCCGCCGCGGCATTGCCGAACTCGGAGTCGTGGGAACTTTGAGCACGTCCGAACTGGCGCACGTGACGGCCAGACGTAAGGCCATGAGAAACGAACTCAAAGACTCCAAACCCTACATCGACGTGATGCACGACCAAATTCGCGATTCGCTAACCGAATCTGAGCATCAGGTGGTCGAGGTGATCGAGCAGATCGGTCTGCTCAATGCCAAGGCAATCAAGCAACGTGAACACATCGCAGAATCCATCAAGAGCGGAAAGGATCTGACAGAGAGCACTCATACTCGCGTGGAGACCAACAAACAGATCATCGCCGCTATTGACATGCAACTGGAGGCCCAGACTGATGAATTCAGAAGCAACTTCGAGCGCATTCAAGGGCTTTCGCGCGAGGTCTTCGCGCTGACGCCGTTGATTAAAGTCATCACTTCCATCGCCCAACAGACCAATCTTTTAGCCCTGAACGCCGAAATTGAAGCGGCACGGGCGGGCAGCGCCGGCCGCGGCTTTGCCGTGGTCGCATTTGAAGTGCGAAAGCTGGCGGTGCTCTCGACTCAAGCGGCCTCGGACATCTCGCAGAAGATCAATGCCACGTGTAGAAAAGTGGATGAGGAGATGGCCGGCGCCAGGGAATCGCTCGAAGAGCATGAGGCCAGCGGCGCGATGAACCGCCTGGTGGCCGAACTGGGCGAGATGCAATTGGAGTTTACCAACAACGGCCAACTGCTCCTCAACGTGATTCACGAAGTGGATGCTAATTACGAGGAGAGCATCACTCGACTGACACAAGCGCTGGGGCATATTCAATTCCAGGATGTAATGCGGCAAAGGATGGAGCATGTACAGGAAGCGCTTGTGGAAATGCGCGACCACCTACAGTATTTGTCCGGAAATCTAGCCGATTTCAGTTGGCAGGGAGAGTTCGATCGCAGATTCACTGAGATGCTGGAAGCTCATAAGAACAGATACAGAATGGCCAGCCAGACCGCGACTCATCTCAATACTGCCGGGGGCGAAAACCTTCAGGACAACAGCCGCCCCGCCATAGAACTTTTCTAATCGCCCGCGCTTCAGTCGATTTCCACTCGCGCGACCGTTAGTGTCGCTGACCAGGCGCGCCTTGATTCCGGCGCAAATCGACAGTGCAGCGGTGAGGATTCGAGGCTGCCCCCCGCGCAGTCGTCAAGCAACGCGGCTGCCGCGCCCCGACTGCTCCCAGAATGACCTGCGAGGGTTCGCCATTTCTCAAATCCTGCAATGCGAATAGAATGGTAATCGTCATGATTTCGAGCATCAGTCGTTATCTTGCCGCTCCTGGGTGTCGAAACAGGCATCCCCATTTGGTGCTTGCCCGCAGAGGAGAAACCGCACAATGAAGCGAGCCGTCTTCATTCTTGCACTCACAGTTCTTTTCCTGGGGGCTGTGGCAATGGTCATTACTGTGAGGGGCAGTGCGGCTTCGCAGCCTGCGGCAATTACCATCGACTACCCTTTGCAAGATTCGCTGTTTCCTCCCGAAATCACTCCGCCTACCTTTCTCTGGCATGACTCCACCGCAGAGGCGAGCATCTGGCAGATCGATGTGAGATTTTCCGACGGCGCGCCGGCGTTGCATCTTCAATCGAAGGGTGAGCCGCCGAAGATCGGTGAGATCGATGAGCGTTGCATCTCGTCGACGAACGAGTTGCCAAAGCTTAGCCCGGAACAGGCAGCCGCGCACACATGGATTCCCGGCGACGATGTATGGTCTGAGATCAAAAAGCACTCGGTGTCCGGTCCTGCAACGGTCACCATCACGGGTCTGAGCGCATCCGCCTCGGTCTCTCGGGGCCAGCTCGAGATTCACACATCCATCGACCCGTTAGGCGCTCCAATCTTCTATCGCGACGTCCCCTTGATGCCATCGGATACGGGAAGAGGCATTATCAAGCCTCTCGATCCAAGCGCAATTCCACTTATAAAATGGCGTTTGCGCGATGTATCCCAGCCCAGCAGCCGCGTGGTGCTTGAGAATGTGCATACCTGCGCCAACTGCCATTCGTTTTCGCGTGACGGCAAGACGATGGGCATGGATATGGACGGACCTCAGAACGACAAGGGGCTCTACGCCCTGGTTTCACTCAAGCCGGAAACGGTGATCCGCAATGAGGACATGGTCTCCTGGAACCCTTCTCAGGATTTGCAGTACAAGCTGAATAGGGTCGCGTTCATGTCGCAGGTTTCTCCGGATGGGCAATTTTTGGTCAGCACAGTCAGCGGCGCAGACAGCGCACCCTTCAACAACTTCTACGTTGTGAACTTCAAGGATTACCGTTTTCTTCAGGTTTTCTATCCGACGCGTGGCGTGCTGGCCTGGTATAGCCGGGCTACCAAACAGCAGCATCTGCTTCCGGGTGCGGATGATCCGCGGTATGTTCAGACCGATGCGGTTTGGAGCCCCGACGGCAAATACCTGGTGTTTGCGCGGGCCGAGGCAAAGTCTCCGAATCCGCCCAATGACAAGATGGCCGGGTACGCCAACGATCCGAGTGAAGTGCAGATTCAGTACAATCTTTATCGCATTCCCTTCAACGGCGGCAAAGGAGGAGTTCCCAAGGCTATCGAGGGCGCTTCGAACAATGGCATGAGCAATAACTTCCCGAAGATCTCTCCCGACGGCCGTTGGATTGTGTTTGTGAAGAACCGCAATGGTCAGCTGATGAGGCCAGACAGCGAGTTATACATTGTGCCATTTCAAGGTGGTGTGGCGCGGCGCTTGCGAGCAAACACAAGCCGGATGAATTCGTGGCATAGTTTTTCTCCAAATGGACGCTGGCTGGTCTTTTCATCGAAGGCCCGTTCACCGTATACGCAGATGTACCTGACGCACATTGATGAGAACGGCAACGACAGCCCCGCAATTCTGATTGATAACTCGACTGCCGCAAATCGCGCGGTGAATCTGCCGGAGTTCGTCAATCTACCCTCCAACGGTCTTCTCAAAATCGATACGCCGGCCATTGAAATGTACAGCAAATTCGACAAAGCCGTGCAGGATGGCAAGGCCGGAGATACCGCGCTGGCGATCAGCGAATGGGAGGAGTTGCTCAAGGAGTATCCCGACGACGCGCGCATCCAGAACTATATGGGTGCGGTGCTCGTCCAGACAGGCAGGACAGAAGAAGCGATTCCTTACTTCGAGAGAGGTCTGAAAATCAATCCGCAATATCGCGATATTCAGCACAATCTGATTAGCGCGCTGTTGGCCCTTGGCCGCGTGCGAGAGGCGATTGAGCAGTTGGAGAAAGCTTTGGCTGTCTCTCCGAATTCTTCCGATCTTCATAACTCCCTTGGGAGTTTATTGTCGCGCAACGGGCAACTGAAGGAAGCGGCTGCGCAATTTAAGCGCGCCATCGAAATCAGTCCGGATCTTGCCGATGCCCACCTCAATCTTGGTACCATCCTGCTCTCCACCGGCCGTCCGGTGGAGGCTGCGGAGCAGCTCAGTCGCGCAATCGAGAGCGATCCAAGCTTAAGTGCCGCGCATATCTATCTCGGCGTGGCGCTTTACTACGGTCAAGGAAAGGTCGGAGAGGCGTTGACGCAGTGGCGCAAGGCCATCGAGCTTGACCCGACCTCGGCGTTCGCCTTCAGCCAGGCGGCGCACGCCTTATCCGCCAGTCCCGTGGCTTCTGATCGCAACGGCGAAGAGGCGGTCAAACTGGCCGAGCAGGCCGTCGAGTTATCGAAAGGCGGGGAGCCAATGTATCTTGACTCGCTCGCCATGGCGTACGCCGAGGAAGGGGAGTTTCCGCTGGCCGTGGAGACCGCGCAGGGTGCGTTGAGGCTGGCCAGGGAACAGAATCAGACAGATTTGGCGGACGCTTTGGGCTCGAAGATCAACCTGTATCAAGCTGGAAAGCCATACCGCGACGATCTGCGACGGAGGCAGTAGGTCCGGTATCGTCTTTTGTGGAACCAATGCTTGAGGCGGGTTTTGAAAGGGCGCGGATTCAGTCACGCCGCAACAGCAACTAAAAAACACGGCTTAAGCCCTTGGGGGAATGTTGATCCTCCCAATAATTTACTTTGGTGAACAGGATATCCGACTTGATTGTCCAGACACTCCAGTGGGTTATGCAGGAAGCCTCCCACGGCTACTTACATGAACTGGTGGATGACACAGTAATTGAAACCACATAGTGCAGCCAGGATACGGCACCCGGTGCTCCTGCAGGCGGATCATCCTTCTTGGTGGCTCGTTCTTTTTGGGCAGGCTCGAGTTTAAATTTGGTATCAACTGCAGTAACGTTAATCGCCCCGTCGTAAACCAGACTTAGTTTTGGCCTGGTTCCACTGGGATTGGAACTGGTAACCTCAATTGAAGATGAGCAGTATGTTGTTCCAACATTGAGAGAGCATCTTCTCGTCCCCGATCTCACAGCCGGGCTATCTTCGGGTGGGACATCCCATTCGCAGAATTGATGTTGCAAATGCCATGGTCCGAAGACCGGGCCCGCTAATGTGGTCACTTCACCCGCTGGAGTGACTTCTCGAATGTTGTCAGATTCCAGTACGAGTAGATTGCCGGTGCTGCTGGTGGCCACAGCCACGGGACCCGAAAAAGTTGCCGCCGAACCAACGCCGTCGAATTCATTGCTCGTTTGGCCTGGGCTTGCAGTGCCGGCGATTGTCGTCACCAGACCGGCCGGGCTGACCTTGCGAATCGTGTTGTTGCTGGAGTCCGCCACATAAACGTTGCCTGCTTTATCGACGGCAATACCCCGAGGGAAATAGAACGTTGCATTCGTGGCGATTCCGTCCGCGTGGCCAGTCTCGCCTGCCCTGCCAGCCAAAGTCGTTACTACGCCTTCTGAACTTATTTTGCGTAGGACATTGCGGGACAGCTCACCTACGTAGAGGTTAGCTGCGTTGTCGGTGGCGATGCTATAAGGGGCAGTGAATCTGGCCGCGCCTCCTATGCCATCATTATCGCCACTTTCGCCTGCCAGACCGGCAATTGTCGACACCTCGCCAGTCGGGTTGATCTTACGGATGATATTGTTGCCCGAGTCGACAACATAGACGTTGCCTGCTGCGTCGGTGGCAACACCGGTAGGGCTAAAGAAACTTGCATTTCCACCTGCTCCATCTGCGTGGCCGGAAATACCTGCCTTGCCCGCCAACGTTGTTACTACGCCTGCCGGCGTGATCTTGCGGACGGTGTTGCTGACCTTGTCCGCCACGTAGACGTTGCCCGCGCCATCGGTGGCGATCCCAATGGGAAATGTGAAACGCGCCGCAGAACCAATGCCGTCGGCGTTGCCTCTCACATCCGGGCTGCCCGCGAAGATCATTACTACTCCCGCCGGCGTGATCTTGAGGATGGTGTTATGCCAGTTTGCTACATAGACATTACCCGTGCTATCAGCGGCAATGCCAGTTGTTAGACTAAAATTCGCGGCAGTAGCAAATGCGCTCGTCTCCTGCTGCGCGCTGACAGGATTGCTTGAATTAAAAACCGTCATGATTCCCAATAAGGCGGCGGTACTGACCCAGCCCGTGTATCTCACCGTCATCTTGCTTGTTCCTTCCCGCCAAAGGGTTTCATTTCTAATTGCGCCGTCATTTCTATTTCGGTATTTGGGCCGCTGAATTCTAACCCGCCATCGCTTCCCTCCCCCGAAGCCAGTGCAACCCTGGCCCGCAACATCGGCACAGCTCAGCCGTTCACTTCATTCTGAGGCCGCAAGAGGCCCACCGCAATGGTGGACCTTCTGCGTGACAATGCATTTTGATGTGAGACGGCAATGATATGTGAACGATCCTTTCGTCTGACCAACATCCTGGGTCCCGGATTTCGGATTCGAGACCCGGGACGTCATTACACCGGATTTTGACATCAACTGCCGAAGTCACCCGCAATCTCAAAAGATCAGCTTCAGAGCCAATTGAAGTTCCCTGGGTGGAAAGTAGGAGTTGACGATGCCGTATGTGGTATCGGTCGCAACACTGTCGGGAGCCTCGGCGTTGGAGCGATTCAGGACGTCGAATGCTTCGGCGCGGAACTCCAGGCCCACCTTTTCGAAGCCCAACGGAAAGCGCTTGTGCAAGCCGAGATCAAGGTCGGCAAAGCCGGGAGCGCGGGCAACGTTGCGCGGGCAGCTTCCATCAGGGGTGTTGGCCGCGGTGGGTATGGTCACGGCTGTCGGGTCGAGATACTGATACTGTCCCGGGTAGCCGGCGAGGGGAGTGCGCTTACCCGAGCCCAGGACCGGCGTTCCGACCAGATTCGGACGATATAGAAAGCTGGTTTCGGTGCTCAACTGTTGCGCCGTGGTTTCGGCGTAGCTGATGTAAATGGGCAATCCGCTGATGAGAGAATTGAAAGCCGTGACCTGCCAATCGCCGAGAGCAAATTTCAGAGGCGCGGAGGCAGTCGAGCCGAAGCGCCTGCCCGTGCCAAAGGGAAGATCCGCAACGACGGCGAGTGTATCGTTCAGGGGCCGGTCATAAGCCGAGCGAGTGTAAGACCCCATCATGTCGTAACGGTCCACAACAGGTGTGTCGTTGTTATCGAGTTCCTGGTTGGCCGCGGCCACGTCTTGCGCGTGAGACCAGGTAAAGGAATTGGCAATGTAGATCCCGCTGGCGTAGCGCTTCTCCAGTTTTGCTTCCAGGGCGTTGTAGCGCGAGGGGCCCTCATTGAATGATTCCTGGATCGTGCCGTAAGTCGCAATCGGACGGCGTGCCTGCAAGCTGAGCGTTCCGCCCGCTGCGTTTGGCGTCGCCTCGTTATAGTCCTGCACAATCTGCTCGTGAACGCCATAATTGCCGACATAGCCCACGTCGAGATATGTGCTTCTGGTCAACTCCCTTTGCACCGATAGTTGATAGGTCTGCACATAGGTGGTCGGGGTCTTGATCGGGTCGTAGGTTGTGGTCGTGGACAGTGGCGAGGAGTTTGACAATGAAAGGAAGTTGTCCATCAAGCCAAGCTGAGTGGGTTGAAAGCAACTGAGCGGAGCCGCAGTCAGCGACGTACAAACAGTCTGTGGCGAGGTCTTCGAGGACGGAGCGTACTGAGTGATCAGGTTGTCGACGCTGTAAGGTGCGTTCTGCGCCAGTTCATTGACCACAGCGGCACGAAGGAACTGCTGATAGCTGATGCCATAAGCACCGCGCACAACCGTCTTCGGAGTGAGGCTGTAAGCCAGGCCGAAGCGGGGAGCAAAGTTCAAGTCATTGCGGTCGATGAGGGCACGATTGGCGATGGAACCGCCGCTGGCCACCACCAGACCGCCGGTCGGACTGGTCACCGGGTTGAAGTTGGCGAGCTGATTGTTGGTCTCGAATGGCGGCGTTGCCAATTCGTAACGCAGGCCCATGTTAAGCGTGAGCTTGTTCGTCATGCGCCAGTCGTCCTGCCCATAGAAGAAGTGCATCCGCTGGTTGTATTCCACCTCGTGGTAGGCGCTTAGCTCATACTTGCTGCGCGCGCCAAAGATGAAGTCGGAGAGGTTCCAGGCCTCGGTCCAGGTGGGATCTGCGCTGCCATTTACCAGTGGTGCCTTGCTCGCGTTGGTTCCTGCCGAGAACTTGCCGCCGTACGTGTCGGCGCCGAACAACGGCTTGAAGTTGCTCACCACTTGAGATTCATGGATGTATTCATAACCGAATTTGAAACTGTGATGGCCTTTAAGCCATGAGTAGTTGACCTTGGGGTCGATGACATACGGATTCACCACGGTGGGCAACTGCGTGTTGCGTCCGAATTGCGTAAATCCGGTTACGGTAACAGTATTCAGGCCGCTGGTGAACCGGGGATCGGTGGGCACATTGGGCTCTCCAGAGGCGGCCAGGAGATTGGTCTGACCGGTCGAGGTCGGATTCTGTGCGCCGGCATTCCAACTGAAACCAGTACGAACATCGAGCGCGGAAGACGTGGTCAGCTGAAAAACAAGCCCAGCCGCAAGTTGCTTGTTGTCCTGATTGATGTTGCCCTTCGCGGTTGAGTAAAGGGGAGCGGGAATGGGAGCCGGATCGAGCGCGTTGAACCTGCGCTGGCTGTAACGAGCGAAGGTGGTCATGTTCTGGCCGATGTGGAAATCCATGCGCGCATCGCCCTTATCGGAGTCCTCAGTTCCCAGCGGGAACGAGACGTAGTTGTTGCCCACGCTGAGGTTCTGTGCGGTAAGGGAGCCTGTCGGCAGGAGACCCAGGACGGTCATATCCAAAGGGCTGATCTGCGGGGTCGTCGTCGATCCCGGAAGCATCGTCGCTTTGAGTGCAGAGACGGGAACCACGCCGGTATAAACGGTCTTTGTGTAAGGATTGGTGATAGGAATCAGGGTGCCGTGCTCGTCGGCGAATGTGATATTTCCGTTTGCATCAGGAACCGCCCACGCTTGGGGAGGTAGGTTGGCCACCATGGGGGCGCGCAGGATACGGCGGAATCCCTCGTAGTCGCCGAAGAGGAAGAGTTTTCCCCGCTTGAGCGGACCGCCAATGTCAGCGCCGAACTGGTTCTGAATCAGGGTCGATTTTTCGCCATTCGCCGGAGGTATCGGTCCATTGGCGTTGAGAACAGTGTTGCGCAGGTAATCCCACGAGGCGCCATGATATTCGTTGCTGCCGCGGCGCGAGACCTCATTGACTATGCCGCCGGCCGCTCGGCCAAACTCGGCGTTCTGATTGCCGGTGGTAAAACGAAACTCGGATAACGCATCGGGGCTGAGCTGAGTCTCCTGATTCGAGAAGCCCAGATCGTTCAAACTCCAACTGTTGTTGTCCAAGCCGTCGACTAGAAAGGAATTCACCTGGTTGCGGAGGCCATTGACGTTGTACGAGGCTTCGCGGCTGGTGGCGCCTTCGATCTCAAGAAAGGACTTGTTGACGCCGGGAACGACGAGCGCCAGGTCAGCCGGGTCTCTGCCGTTCAAAGGCAGATTGATGACCTCGGTCGGATTGATGACCATGCTGCGATCGCTGCTGTCGGTCTCAAGCAGAGCCGCCGCCGCCGTGACGACCAGTTGCTGGGAGACATTGGCCGGAAAGAAAGTGAGATCGACTCTTTGCCGCGCACCCACCGTCACCGTGAAGGCAGACGTGGTGGCGTCTTTGAAGCCTATGTGGCTCGCCTTGACGATGTAATCCCCGCTAAGAACGCTTGAGAAGGTATAATCCCCCGAGGCGTTGCTCATGGTTGTTTTTGTGATGCCGGTTCCAAGGCTTAAGAGCGTAATTGGAACCTCAGGCATGACCCCTCCGCCTACATCGCGGACGGCTCCGACGATGCTCCCGCTATCGAACTGAGCATTCAGGACAGTGGCTGAACATAGAAGAACAAAAACCCCAAGCAGTTTGCGTGCAAACGGCATACATTTCCCTTTCGTGGGACTTCTAAAGGCGAAGAACCCCTACCAAAATCACACTTTGGTACCTGACGAGTATTCACACCATATTACGTTCGTGTCATCGTACGTGCAAACATCTCGTCTCTAAAGTTTGTAAACTAAAGTAATGGATTACCACCAGCGGAGCTCCTACCCTCTTTCGTGACTTCACTTTTACGTCCTGCAGGCACCTGTTAACTGTCTTGATACATGCAGAATCTCGTACCCGGTGCAGATCGAAGTCAGAGGCGGAAACAGCGAACGGATGGGCGCATCGCTGCCCGCAAGGGTGATGCTCGTCAGTTGGCAAAGATAGTACCGTCGTGTGAACTCCCCGATCGGCCCAGCGACCCTTTTTCATCCGACAAGGCAATTTAAAACGGGGCGTGATCGCGCCCTGCGCCCTTGTTGGCCCGCTTCCTTCCATCAAGTACCTAAGTTCTGCGATTAGCGGGCAGGTACCGAGATATCCGTTACCTAAATAAGTACTTGTAAGCCTGTTACTTAGTTGTTTGGAGTTAGCACCAGATTGTAGTTGAACTCAAGTAGACAATGCATCACGATAAGCCATCGCTGCTTGCGAACGGAGCGGCGTTCATCGATTCAGTGGGGTTACTCCATGATCTGCGTGAATGAAACAAAATCGGAAAAAACTTTGCTTCAGTTGGGCATCGGAATGACCGCGTGCCTGGTTGCCTTGGTTATGCTCACACTGCTGCCATCGCCTGTCTCGGCGCAGCAGAACCGGACGATTGCAGGAGACTACGCGGGGAACCTCGGCCCGCTGCATATCAAATTGCATTTGAAGCAAAACGCCGCGGGCAAAGTATCATGCACTCTCGACAGCCCCGATCGAGGCGCGATAGGCATCAAGTGCGCCGACTTCCAAATGGACGGACAGGCAGTCACGTTCACGGTTCCGGCCGTGCAGGGCTCGTGGACCGGGACCGTTGCAATCGACGGAACCCTCGCTGGAACCTGGGATCAGGGCAGTTCCATGTCCCTCAACTTCGCCCGTGAGACCGCTGTCCAGGCGGACAAGACCTTTAATGCCTCTCTGCATTGATTTGGCCTTCTGGTGCAATCGGAGACACTTCGAACCTCGCTGGAAGCTAGTTGCGTCCAGGCGGGGATATAGCAGACACTACAAGCATGAAGCGGTCGTTCCCTCGAATCGTGCGTCTGGCGCTTGTTATCACGTACGCTCTCTCGCTTCCATCGCAAGGCCAAAACCCTAAAGGGGGCATCAGGAAGCCTGAGCTTCCAGGATTTCTCTCCCATGGATCGTTCGAGGTGCGCTACGTACTCTTTGCCGGCCAGACCGCGCCATCAAAGGAGTTCCGCCTCGTTCTGGACCACCAAGCCAAATGGGACAACTCTGGAGTCAGCGACCCGAGCGGGTCTCATTTGCGCTTTGTCATGATCCAGAATCAGGCGGCGGGTAGTCCGACGCGGTATCGCGTATTCGCTGAAGGCGCTCCTGAGAACAAGGTATATTCCCTTCAGACGTGGCTGGTAAACAATTCAACCGCAATCGATCCCCGCGATCTTTATGTGAATGGACAGGGATTGGTGATGGTGCACAGGCCACGCCCTGAGGAAGAGACCAGCTTCACGGCCCCGGGGGATGAGCTTGAGATCCAGTCTGGGCCTACGGTCGCGGAGCCGATGCGGTATCTCCTTTCCAGCCTGGACGGAGAACTCTTGGTCTACGGAACACTGATAGCACATCCCCTGCTGGCAAACGACCAAGGATGCAGGCTCGAGGCACGGCTCGCGCAGCCCAATGAAGCGACGATTCTGATCGTAGCCAACGGATTCCCGGCCAAAACAAAGATTTCCTTGGTGTTAAGGTCAGGCGAGGCAGTGACGAGCGATTCTGAGGTTACAAACTCAGATGGCCACGCGGTGTGGGCCGTCTCTCCGATTGTGCCGGGCACGACGCAAGGCATACTGAAGGCCAGCGCCGAAGGCCCCAACTGCATGCCTTCCTTCGTATTGCCCTGGAACGCTGCCACAGATGCCGTTCCGAAGACTTCGGATCGTTGAAGCTTGAGTCCGTACTAGTGTTTCTTGGCCTCAACGAAGTAATGCGCCACGTCGCTGACAAACGGGACGGCTCCAGCAGGAACAGCGATATTTCCCTTCAGAATCGATTCAAAGCCCTGCGGCTGGCCGTAATAGAGTTCCGTGTCTTCGCGGTTCTGGCTTACGCTCGTTCCATCCAGGCTGATGCCGGCGAATATTCCCTTGTTGCGCGAGTAGCTGAGCAGTTCGGCGCTCATCTTCCAGTCGGTCGCGGCCTGCCCGCTGCGGCCCACAGGCCCGGCCGCTGCTGACGCATCGCCGCCAATCTTGAACTTGTTCTTTAAAAGATCTTGGAAGCCACGATCGTTTACAGCTACCAGCACCAGGTCAGTCGACTGGCCCCCGATCTGCAGGCCCCACGACCCGCCTGCCATGCGAATGAAGACCGGCGCGCTCCAGCCGTGTCCTGTTCGGCAGGTTACTACACCCTGGCCATACTGGCCACCAAAGACGAAGGCTCCCTTGATCATTCCGGGCACCACTCCGATGCAGGTAGCCTGCTGCATGATGTTCATCGGAATACTGCTGTCCTTGGCAGCCATGATCTGGTCCAGAACCACCTTGGCCGCGTCGACGCGCGCCTGCAGATCTTCCTTCGTCGAGCCCGCGTAGGCGGCCGTTGAAAGTGCAAGAGACAGACAAATTGAAGCGAACATCTTCTTCATCTTCTGATCCTTTCCACTCCGCTGCTCTTCAAGCGGCGGGGGTGTTGAGTCTTCCCGTTTGAATCGTGCTGGTTCAGAAACTCAGGTTAAGCAATTCGAGGAAAAGAGCCACAGAGTGCGCATCACCCAGCGTGCTTCTTGGGAACTCGCAAAATCCTGGCTTGCCAGCGGACTGGAAGCAGTCTATCCCAACACAGGCTACAACATACAGCCCCCAGCGCGCATCTCCAAGACGATGGCGGACTCTGGCGCTTAGCTTGATTGAGCGGGTTCAGATCACTTGATGGGCGCGTGGTGAAGGGGGCCTAGCGAAACGCGGAAACGGGTCGGATCAAGACACAAAAAAAGAGGAGTTCCCAGGCTTCATGGAGAACATGCGGCCTGGGAACTCCTTTCCCCAGATCTGCGTTGTTTCTGTAAACGAGTCTGTGGAAAACCAGCGCTTTGCGCAAGATTACAAATGGAGTGTAGACATAAGTAACCTCACATGTTTACTTATCAGTAACGTCGCGCCGGCCCTCCGGCGGACCCGCGCGGCGCTCGCCGTGGCGGCGTTCCACTTGACGCCGGTCCGCAATGCCAGCGGATTTCAGGAGTTCGGGATTCGACGAACGCATGAGAAGGTTGATCCGATTGTCTGTGCCTGTCTTGCGCATCAGGCGGCTGACATGGGCCTGAACCGTACGCTCCTCGATCCCTAGTTGACGAGCGATCTCGCGATTGGAGCGCGCAGTGAGGATCAGCGCGAGCACCTGGCTCTCCCGCTCGGTCAAGTGAGGAGGCTCGTTTGAAAGACCGGCATCTGGCATCCCGAGCAACCGGTCGATCAATTGGGAGAGAAGTCTCCGCGGAGCCCAGATCGAGCCGTTGGTTGCCTCTTCCATAGCCAGCCGGACAATCCGCGGGCTGGCCTTCAAATCGAGGTAGGCGCGCGCACCGGCCATGATCGACTCAATTACCAACTCTTCGTCTCCCTCCGGGCCGATGACGATCAACCGCAGTCCAGGACGCCTGCGACGAATCGTCGCCAGGATCTTGATCCCACTTGAAGAAGAATGCAGGTCCACCATCAAAAATGCCAGCGTACAGTCTGACAATAGTTCGTCCATGCTGCCAAAGACTGGAGAAAGCGCTGCATAGCCCTCGCCAGGCATCTCTTCAAAGATGCTGGCAATACCCTCCAGCCGCAGCGGCTCCTCGGTGAACACGCCCACGCGAATCGGTCGAGGCTCGTGGCTCACTGACATCCCGCGCCTCCCAGCACAATGCAGGAGGCGTGCGCATCAGCATCTCCCGAAACACAACTGATCGGCTCGCTCATGCGGTTTGGGACGGCCTGTTCTCTTACCCAAAGGTCACGGCAAATCGACATGGGCCTCCTCTACCGGGGCGGTCAAAATGCGCGCCTTCCATTTCGTCAGGGTTAAACAGCCTTGTGTTGGTTAGCCTGCTGGATCTTTCTATCGTTCTCAATATACTACAAGAAAACTGCTTGTCGGGGCTGAATTCAGGTTGCAGGACTCTCAAAGACTCACTTTCCTCAGAAGAAAAAGACCACCGATAGAGATTGTTGGCAACCCTGGTGTTCCACAAACGTTCTAAATCCTGTACCATCACTACCGTAGGTCGAAATTCAGTCACCCCAACCGGGCCAGCGAGGTACCCCCTTTGATTAAGCAGGACATCGTCCATCATGTGATTGACCGCACGGGCCTCTCACGCGCCAAAGCCGAGGCTGCCGTGGATACGGTCTTCGAGGGCCTCAAACAGGCTCTAACGGCCGGCGAGCGCATCGAACTGCGCGGTTTTGGCGTCTTCAGCGTGCGAGCCCGCAAGACCGGCATCGGCCGCAATCCCCGCACCGGCACCGAGGTGAGCATCACCCCCGGCAAAGCCGTGCGCTTCAAGCCAGGCAAGGAACTGCACGTGCTTGAGACCGGCGCGGCGGCAAAATAAGCAAGTCAGCGGGTCAGCAAGTCGGCGGATTCCCATGGCAGATGAGTGACGTTGCATGTGTTCAAAGGCTCCCTGCCAAAGGACAAGCCCGCTCGCTTCAGTCAAAGCCGACGGTCCCGGTATCGCGCCGACTTGCTGACTCCGCCAACACCGCTGACTCCGCTTGCTTACATCAGCCGTAGAGCGTCCACGTCCACCACAAGATTCCTCCGCGGGACTCCCGCCTCATCGGCGTGCGCCAGCATCCCGCGCAGCGCCGCATTGAGCGCCTTGCGCGAAGCAGCCTTCAGAATTAGATGAAAGCGGTAAACGCCTTTGATGCGTGCAATCGGCGCTGTGCATGGGCCGAGCACGCGCACTCCCTCCGGCGTTGTCTTCTGGAACCACTTGCCCAGCGCGGCCGACCAGTCAATTGCCTCCGGCAGCTTCTCCGACTGCACCAGCACATTTGCAAGCACACCAAAAGGCGGGTAGTGCATCCAGCGCCGGTACTTCAATTCCTTCTGGACAAAGCTCGCGTAGTCGTGTCGGCTCGCGGCCAAGATCGCGTAGTGGTCCGGGTAGTAGGTCTGCACCACGACGCGCCCCGGCAGTGCGCCGCGCCCGGCCCTTCCTGAGACTTGCGTCATCAGCTGGAAAACCCGCTCGGCGGCGCGGAAATCCGGCATCGAGAGTGCGTGATCGCAGCCCACCACACCCACCAGCGTAATGCCGTGAACGTCGTGTCCCTTGGCGATCATCTGTGTCCCCACCAGCAGATTGATCTCACCCGAATGCAGCCGCGCCAATAATCTCTCTAAATCGCCACGCCCGCGGACCGTGTCGCGATCCATGCGGCCGATGCGCGCGGCGGGAAAGATCTCGCCCAGCCGCTCCTCCCCTTGCTGCGAGCCCGCACCGAGATAGTAGAGGTGTTCACTATCGCACTTCGGGCAGCGTGAAGGCACCGTACGGCTATAGCCGCAGTAGTGGCATTGCAGCCGCTGACCGGCGCGGGCAATGCCGGCATCTTCTCCGGCCGGCTTGTGATGCGTAAGAGAAATCGCGCAGTTCTCGCACTCCAGCTTTTCGCCGCAGGCCCGGCAGATCACCGCAAACGAGTAGCCGCGGCGGTTGAGCAAGATGAGCGCCTGCTCGCCGCGATCGAGAGCCAGCCGCGTCTGCTCGACCAGCGACCGCGAGAAGAGCTGCTCTTCGCCCGTCTCCTGAAACTCATGCCGCATGTCGATCAGCTCGACCTCGGGCAGAGGCCGGTTCATTACGCGCTCGCTCATCTCAATGAACTGATACTTGCCCTGCGTCGAGTTCTGCCAGCTCTCGAGCGACGGCGTTGCCGAGCCCATCACGACAACCGCACCTTCCAGCTTGGCGCGCATCACGGCAACGTCGCGCGCGTTGTAGCGCGGCGTCTCCTCCTGCTTGTAGCTCTGGTCGTGCTCTTCATCCACCAGGATCAGACCTAGATTCGGCGCGGGCGCGAAGACCGCCGACCGTGTTCCGACAACAATCGGCGCATCGCCCCGCCGGATGCGCCTCCACTGCTCGCTGCGCTCTTCGGCGGTCAAGGCCGAGTGCAGCAGCGCGACCTTATCTCCGAAAGCCGTATCCAGCAGCCCCACCGACTGCGGCGTCAGGCCAATCTCCGGAACCAAGAGAATCGAAGACAGCCCACGGTCCAGCGCCCGTTGCATCGCCGCAATATAGACCGCAGTCTTGCCTGAGCCCGTTACACCGTGCAGCAAAAATGGTTGAAATGCGCCCAACGCCGAAGCCACACTGGCCAGCGCGTCAATCTGCGGCTCGTTGAGTCGAAGCGGCCCCGCATTCCCTTGCAGGCCACCGAGACGAAAGGACGCCGGCCGCTCGTCGATGCGGACTAATCCCCTCCGCACCAGGGTTTGCAGCGTAGACGATGGCAGGTCTTTGCGCCGCAGCTCCGCCAGTGGTAGTTCACCATCGCAAGCTGCCAGTTCTGCCAGAATCGCCTGCTGCTTCGCCGTCAGCGCAGGCAACCGGGCCTCGGGAATCAGCACGGCAAAGCGCTCCGTCCGCCGCGCATTGCGTTCCGCAGCCGCTGTCTCGCGAGCAATCCACTTCTTGCGTACCAACGCCGCCAGTGCCTGCAGCGAGGCCGCCGTAGCCGTACGTAGCGTTGAGACCTTCACCGGCTCGCCCGATGCCAGCCGTAACAACACACGCCGCTCCAGATCCTGCTCTTCGGCGGAGAGCTTGCCCTTGCGCTTCGCTCCCTTGAGCGCCTTGTTCATCTTTGGGCCGGCGGCGACTACGCTTTCACTGGCGGCGGGACCAGGCTTACTGGTAATGGTTCCGGGCTCGCTATTGAAGGGTACGGGGTTGAGCCCGTACATGAAGTCAACCTCATCACTCTGGGCTTTAGTCCCTGCGGCGTGCTTTTTAGAGAACCGGTCCTCTCCCTCGACACACTCCGCCAGCACGTCTCGCCCCAGATCCGTAATGCGGTAGTAAACAGTCCGCCGCACCTCCGCCATCAGCGGCAGCATCCCGCGCAGCACTTCGCCCAACGGAGCCAGGTAATACTGAGCCATCCACTCACCCAGCGCCATGAGCGGTTCGCTCAGCAGCGGCTCGTCGTCCAGCACCGCTTCCAGATACCGCGCCTCAAACTCCGCCGGAGCCTTGTCGCTCAGACCCGTGACCACCCCGATCAGTTTTTCATTCCTGAAAGGCGCGATCACCCGCGCGCCGCGCATAGGTAGCTGCTCCTCCCTCACCGCGTAGGTGAATACGCGATCCAGCGGAACGGGCAACGCGACTTCGCAATAGGCTGACATGGCCGGCAAGACTCAGTGTAGGGGATCGGGCCGCGCGGATGAGGCTCCAGGTGTCCCACCCTCATCGCGCTCTTGTTCTTGCGGCTCGGGCGGGTTGCGCAGATCTCTTGTAGCCGCATGCGACCCGCCCTTTTATTCACCCATTGCAAACCCGCCCATTCGCGCTACAATTCGTGCTGATGACACCTCAAATCTCCACCGCCACCGCTCGCCCCGCCGAATCGTCTAACTCCGCCCATCCCATCACCATGTCCATCGACATTGGCGGCTCCAAGCTCAAGGCCATGCTGCTCGACCCTGCCGGCAAGCCGGTCAGCGAGCGCCAGCGCGTTGTCACTCCTGCGGTCCCAACGCCCGATGCCGTCCTCGGAGAACTGGACCAATTGCGCAAGCTATTGCCGGCCTTCGATCGCGTCTCGGTCGGCTTCCCCGGCGTGGTCAAGCACGGTTGTACCTACCTCGGTTTCAATCTGCACCCGCTCTGGGCCGCGGGCTTCCCGCTGCAAGCCGAACTCGAAAAGCGTTGGAAGAAGCCTGTTCGCGTCGGCAACGACGCCGATGTCGCTGGCTACGGAGCCATCAATGGCCATGGCGTCGAACTGGTGCTGACTCTGGGTACCGGAATGGGCGCGGCGCTGTTCACCAGCGGCCACCTCTGCCCCGGCCTCGAATTGGGCCACCATCCCTGGCGCAAAAAGGGCATGACCTACGAGGACTATGTCGGCCAGCGCGGCCTCGACCGCTTCGGCAAGGCCCGCTGGAATGACTTCGTCGAGGCAGCCATCAAGCAGACCGAGGCGCTCTTCAACTGGGACCACCTCTATCTCGGCGGCGGCAACACCAAGAAGATCCTCTTCACGCCCGGCGAGAATGTAAGCATAGTCTCCAATGAAACCGGCATCCTGGGCGGCGTAGCTCTCTGGCGCGACCAGGGCTGATAAGAAACAAACCCTCGATTAAGCCGCCAGTGGAGTGATTTGAACGTCGAATCCGAGGTTCTGTAGGCGGTTGACGAGTCGCAGAACGTGCTTGCCTTTGGCTCAGTTGTCGAAATGGTTGGAGCCGAGGTCCCAGCAACTCCTCCTGCGCCGCCTGCGTGGAGGTCCTTTGAAGGAAATCCGACAGGCGTGCTCCGGGGCCGATGATAAGCGATAAGCCCGTGGCACAGTCCGAAGCTCTCAAGGAATTCGGGGCCGACTAAAGCACGGGCTCATACGCACCAAGGAATGAACGACCTCTGTGCTGATAGCGCAAGGCTAATCTAAATCAGGCATGATACCCGGTTTGATTCTCCGGGGGGGCGGCACCTGGGGCACCCAGACTCCGTCCACGGTGAAAAGGACTCACTTCATCGTCTCGACCGGCGGCGTCTGACTCATAGCAGTGTTCTTTCCATTGGCGATCTCCGGCTGCTTGAGAGCTTTGATCGCCTCTTTGCCGTGGCGGCTGTCCGGATCGTATTCGGCAACCTTCTGATAGTTCGTGCGCGCATCGGCAAAGTTCCCCAGATGGCGGTCGGCCTCGGCCAGTCCCCAGTAGACATCGGGGTTCTCGGGGTCCAGCACCAGCGCGGATTCGTAACGCGAGAGAGCCGCCTTCCAGTTCCTGGTTTGCAGGTAATAGCCCCCCACCTCAAGGTCTTCTGAGGCGGACTCCTGATGGGCAGGCTCCTTGACAGCCAGCTTCTTCTTTTTGCCTGGCTGCTCGTCATCGGGGCTGGGCATCAGGTTATCCAGGCCCGCGCGGCTGGAGCTCGATTCCTCAGGTTGTCCGCTTGCAGCCTCAGGCGCGGGGTCGTCAGGGGAGCGAACCGGGTCAAGATCGTCGCCCGGAAGCTGTGCTGGAGCATTCTCGGCCCCGTTGTAAGTTCCCTCGGGCAGAGCCGGGGTGGTCTTTGAAGGCATCACTGGAACTGTGCTTGTATCTTCCGGAAATGGATTGGAGCCGGACTGCGGGGGCGCTGACGGTTTCTTGTTGTCATCCGCGGGTTTGCTCTGGCCTGCCGCTGGGTCGCCGGAGGGCGCGGTCTGGCCAGGCAACCACGGCGCCGCTGCCACGCAACCTGCAAAAACCAGCACAACCGAGATAACCCGTCTCATCTTTCTATGCCTCATTCCGCCTCGTACCTGAGCTAACCTCGCCGACGATCAACTCACAACTGATCACCGACAACTGAAAAATGTTACGATGCGATTCATACCGCTCCAAAAGAAAGCATCGCACATTCGCATGGGACTCATCATCCGTTCTTCCGCCATCCACGCCGCCGGCTGCTACACCACAACCCCTGTCCGCAAGGGCACGCGCGTCGCCGAATACACCGGCCACAAGCTGAGCAAGGCCGAGGCCGACACCGCCTACGAGGCCTCGCCAATTACCTACTTGTTTGGACTTGGGAGTGGCGAGATGGTCATCGACGGTCATTGCACCGCCATGTTCATCAACCACAGTTGCGACGCCAACTGCGAGACCAGCGAAGAAGATGGTCGGGTGTGGATCAAGGCGATCCGGAATATCGCCGCCGGCGAGGAGATCACCTACGACTACTGCCTCTACGACGGCGGCGACGATGAGGCACAGTGCAACTGCGGCGCGAGTAGCTGCCGGGGCACGATGTATTCAAAAGAAGAGGTTCGCCGGCGCAAGTCCGCCGCCAAAAAGGCCGCAAAGAAGCCAGCCGGGGAGAAGCGCGGCAAGCGCAATACCGCCAAGGGCGCGAAGGCTGCGAAGGGATAGCAGACCGGAGTGCCAGGCAATCTGGGCTCTTTGAGCTCAAGCTCCCGGGCGAAGCAGATCAGCTGGCCAGGATGGGAATCGCAGGGCCTTCGATCACCGGCTTGACGACCGGCGCATCGGACTTAACGTAGCCGATTTTGCCGGCGTTAACCTCGTCTTGCGCGATGCGGCAAGGCTTGGTGGACTGTGTGTGGACAAGGGCGTGGGAGCCGCTCTGCAACTGCCGTGCGCGACGCGCCGCCACCAGAACCTTGCGATAGTTCGAGTCGAAGCCAGTTTCAATCGTCATCGGAGTCCTCGTCGAAATCCAGAAACTGCTGGCCGGAGTCGCTGCCGATGCCGAATGCATCCAGCACGGGCTTTACCCGTTCGTACGAGTTGACTTGCAGGCATCCCGCAGCCACTTCGAGCACGCGCCGCGAACGGAAGGCGATCGGCTCGTCGTGGCGATAGAAGCGTTCGGCCTGCACGATGGCCTCCAGTTGCGCCACCGCCCGGTCCAGAATGTCGTTGACCAAAATATAGCCGTATTCGTGATAATTCTCAATCTCTTTGCGCGCCTCGCTCAGCCGGCGGTAGACCTCGGCCTCGTCCACAACGCCCTCGGCGCGGCTGCGATTGCGCAGGCGGGTGCGCAGAACCTTGGGATTCGGCGGCAGCACAAAGATGCTGACGGCCTCCTTCATGGCAGCCCGGACCTGCGCCGCGCCTTGCACGTCGATATCGAGCACCAGATCGCGGCCAGCGTGCCGAGCCAGTTCGAGCGATCTGCGCGGAGTCCCGTAAAAATCTTTGTCGAAGACTTTGGCGTGCTCTAAAAACTCACCCGCGGCGAGCATTCGCTCGAATTCCTCGCGGCTCGTGAAGTGGTATTCGCGCCCGTCCTGTTCGGAGCCGCGCGGCTGGCGCGTCGTCCACGAGACGGAGAAATCGATTCCGGTCAATTGCTTGCGCACCTCGTTGACCAGCGTGCTCTTGCCCGAACCGGAGGGCGCCGAGATGATGAAGAGAATTCCTGCCACTTGCTGTTGTCCTTCGGGCAGCTCCATCGAAGCCTCGGAGCCTCTACCCGGATGATTCTGTCTATTCTACGTTCTGGATCTGCTCGCGGGCCTTTTCGATCTCCGATTTCATCGCCAGTCCCAGTTCGGTAATGCGGGTTCCCTTCCCGGCGACGCTGCCCGTCTTTGAGAGCAACGTGTTGGCTTCGCGGTTCATCTCTTGAAGCAGAAAGTCAAGCTTTTTGCCCATCTCGCCGCCGCCCCGCAAAAGTTCTCGAAAGTGACCAATGTGGGTCGCCATGCGGGCCAGTTCCTCTGAAATGTCGCTGCGCTCGACCAGCACAGCCACCTCCTCAAGCAGCCGCTGGCGGTTGAACTCCGGACCGGTGGCGGCCATCAATCTCTCAGCAAGACGGGCCTGATAGCGCTCCTCGATCTCCGGCCTCAGCGCGGCGACACCTTCGGTGGCCTCCGCCAGCCGGTCCAGCGTGCCGCGAAGATCCGCCTCGAGGGCCTCGCCCTCCCTTGCGCGCATGGTCTTCAACTGTTCGAGCAGTGGGCCGATCTCACGTTGCACGCTTTCGATAAGCTCTGTTTGATCGCCATCGTCCTTGGACCGGTTGTCGTTCTGGAGCGCGCCAGGCAGTCGCAAAATGGCATTCAACTCGGGCTGGCCGCCGAGCCCGTGCTCTTCGCGCGCGGCGGCGAAGGCAGCCAGGTAGTTGTTGACCAGTTCGCGATTATAGCCGGCTGTTTGCTGGGTTGAGCGGTCGATGGAGAGAGTCAGATCGACATGGCCCCGAATAAGACTGTCCTTGATTGCCTTGCGCAGCTCCATCTCGAGGGCGTCCAGGCCCGAGGGCAGGCGCAACTGCACGTCGAGAAAACGGTGATTGACGCTCTTGATGGTCAGCGTGTAGCTCAGTTGGCCATCATTGGGCAGCGGTACGCGAACCTGCGAGCGCGCAAACCCGGTCATCGAATAAATCGGCATTTCTCTATTTCCTCTGTCCAGCTTGTCTTCTGTTCCCAAGGCTCTATTCCCTAATTCCAATTCCCTGCTCTTCCGGCATCTCCATGAATTGCAGCTGATAAAGCCGCTGATAGGTGGGCGATGTATTCAGCAGTTCTTCATGGGGACCGATTGCAGTAATGCGCCCGTCCTCAAGAACGGCGATACGATTGGCGCGGCGGATCGTCCCCAGCCTGTGAGCGATGACCAGCACCGTGCGGTTCTGCATCAGGTTGGCCAATGCGGCCTGGACCAGAGACTCGCTTTCGGCATCGAGCGAAGAGGTAGCCTCATCGAGAATCAGGACCGGCGAGTTCTTCAGGAGGGCACGGGCAATGGCCAGGCGCTGGCGCTCGCCGCCGGAGAGGCGAAAGCCCTTCTCGCCGATGACCGTGTCGTAGCCCTGCGGCATCCGCAAAATGAATTCGTGAGCGAGAGCATTTTGCGCGGCTTGTTCGACCAACTTCATGGGCACATCGGGCTGACCGTAAGCGATATTGTTGCGCACCGTGTCGTTGAAGAGAATCGTCTCCTGCGTAACCTGGGCCACTTGGCGGCGAAGTGAGCCGAGAGTTAGTTCGCGCAGATCGTGGCCGTCGATCAGAATACGCCCAGAGGTCACATCGAAAAAGCGTGGAATCAGATTGACCAGTGTCGATTTTCCGGCGCCGCTGGGGCCTACAAGCGCCAGCACCTCGCCGGCCTGGACATCGACTTCGACATTGTGCAGGATCTGGTGCTCGCCCTCTTCGGTCGAATAGGAGAAGCCCACATTCTCAAAATGAATCGAACTCTTGAAGCCCTTGAAAACAGCAGCGTGCGGCTTCTCTTTTACGTCGTCCTCGGCATCGAAAAAGCTGAAGATCGACATCGACGCGCCCATCGCCTGCTGGAAACTGTTGTAGAAGTATGCGAACTTGCGCACCGGATCGTAGAGCTTGAAAAGCAGGATGATGAAAGCGCCGAACAGGCCCATGGTCATCCGGCCGTGGAGAATTTCGTTGCGCCCGATGAACAGGAACATGGCGATGGCAATTGCGCCAATGGTATCCATCAGAGGCGAACTAATCGACTGGATGCGCACGCTGCGCAAGTTGGCGCGAAAGAGGCGCTTCGCGGCTTTCTTGAAGCGCAATATCTCCCACAGCTCGGTATTGAACGCCTTGACGATTCGGTTGCCGGTCACCGTTTCATGCAAGATGTTCTGAATCTCGGCGAGCTTGTCCTGTCCAGTGCGAGTGCGCGTACGCACCTCATGGCCAATCTTGCGCGACGAGGTAATGACCACCGGCACAAATAACAAGAGCGCCCAACTAAGGTATCCGCCCAGTTTGATTACCAGGGCTAGCCCAACGAGAAAGGTAAAGAACTGCTGCAAGAAATCGCTAATGACCGAGCTGAGCGCAACCTGCACCCGATCCACATCATTAATGAGCGTGGAGAGTATTGTGCCTGTGGCGTACTTATGAAAGAAGCTCGACGAACGCCGCATCGTAGCTTCGTAAAGGTGGTTGCGCAGGTCCGTAATGGTTGCAAAGCCGGCGTAGTTGACCAAGTATGTGCCTGCGTAGTCGCACAGGCCCTTGGCCAGCGTAGAGATCACCAGCGCAAAGGCCACCACATTCCAGGCATTATGCATATGCAGGAAATGAGGCACCATGAGCCTTAGATCGATGTGCCAGGGGCTACTGGGAAGTCCGAGGGTAATCGGACCCTCGGGCGCATCCGGTCTCAGGACCTGATCGAAGATGGGCTGGAGGAGTAAAACGCGAAAGGTATCAAGAACGCCGACCGCGGCCAGCAGCACCACTCCGGGCAGCCATTGCAGCGTATAGGGCAGCCCGTAGCGCAGCAGGCGCAGGAATCTTTTCATGCCGGTTGACCCGCCTGGTCTGCGCAAAACTCCATCCACGCATTATATCTGGCAGGTGCGGACGCTGGCGCAGGGTCATCGCGCGGAGTGCAGAGGAAGTTCACGCAAGTAATCTTCAACGGATCGGCATACGGGAACAATCCGGGCATGAACATTTAGAATGGAGTGAATCAAGAGAACGCCTTGCGCCGGCCTTGCCCGGCGGGAAAGTTCGCACTCATTCACATGCAACGCTGGTCTAAGCTCTTCATTCCCACTCTTCGTGAGGCCCCGGCAGACGCCGAAGTGGCCAGTCACAAGTTTCTGGTTCGCTCCGGCTACATCCGCCAGCTAGGCGCGGGCATCTACAACTACCTCACCCTTGGGCAGCGGTCGATCAACAAGATCATCGGCATTGTGCGCGAGGAGATGGACCGGATCGGCCAGGAGTTTTACCTTCCGGCGATCCATCCAAAGGAGCCGTGGGAGAAGAGCGGCCGCTGGACCGTGATGGGCGACAACATGTTCCGGCTCAAAGATCGCAAGGGGGCCGAACTCTGCCTGGGCATGACTCATGAAGAGATCATGACCACCATTGCCTCGAATGAACTGCGCAGCTACAAGCAATTGCCGCAGATCTGGTACCAGATTCAGACCAAGTTCCGCGATGAGGCGAGGCCTAAGTCGGGGCTGCTGCGCACACGCCAGTTCACGATGAAAGACAGCTACTCCTTTGACATCGATAAGGCGGGCCTCGACAAGAGTTTCGACTTGCACGATGCGGTGTATCGCAGGATCTTCACGCGGTGCGGCCTCAGGTTCGTTGCCGTCGAGGCGGATTCCGGTTCGATGGGCGGCTCGCAGTCGCAGGAGTTCATGTGTTACACCGACGCCGGCGAGGATCTGATCGCAAGTTGCCCGGTTTGCGGCTATGCGGCAAATACAGAGAAGGCAACTTCAAAGCTGGAGCCCATCGTCGAGTTGGAAGCCACCGGCGATGGAACGCCTGAACTGGTGCACACGCCGGGCTGCGGTGCGATTTCCGATGTGGCGGCGTTCTTCAAGATGTCCGAAGCTTCGGACATCAAGTGTGTGGCGTATATGGCGCTCAAGCGCGGCCAGGCGGGCAAGCCGGATGCGTGGCACGGCGTTGCGGCCTTTCTGCGCGGCAACCACCAGGTCAACGAAACCAAGCTGCTGGGCGCAATTGACGCGGCGGAACTGCGGACTATGCAGGCCGGAGAATTGGAGAAGTTCTTCAACGGACCGGCAGGCTTCCTCGGACCCGTGGGCCTCAAGCCAAATGCGAAGCCGCTCGAAGACGGACTGACTGTCGTTGCGGATCAATCCCTCGAAGGCCGCAAGAATGTGGTTGCAGGCGCAAACAAGCTGGACTATCACCTACGCAACGTCACCCCCGGCCGCGACTTCACCTGGACACTCACCGCCGATATCCGCACCGTGAACGAGGGCGAAGGCTGCCCGAAAGATGGCTGCACGGGCAAACTGGTCGTTGGCAAAGCCGTCGAGATCGGTCACATCTTCAAGCTGGGCTACAAGTACACCGAATCGATGGGCGCGCGCGTGCTCGACGTGAACGGCAAGGAAGTGGCGCCGATCATGGGCTGCTACGGCATCGGCATCGAGCGCATTCTCACCGCTGCCATCGAGCTGTCCAACGACAAGAACGGCTTCTGGCTGCCGGCTTCGATTGCTCCATTCACAGTTGTGGTGACCGTTACCAACATGACCGACGCGTTATTGGCCGGGACGGGCGAAAAGCTGGCCGCGGAGCTTGAGGCTGCCGGGCTCGATGTTCTGCTGGATGACCGAGACGAGCGTGCCGGCGTCAAATTCAAAGACGCGGATCTTGTCGGCATCCCCTACCGCATCAACGTAGGCAAGAAAGCGGTCGAGGGCAAAGTCGAGTTAGTGACGCGGGCCACATCGACCAGCATGGATGTAGCGTTAGCCGATGTAGTTGCGCTGCTGAAAGAGCGCGTTGAAGAGGATGGTTTGCTCGGGGCCGTAGAGGAATAAAAGCGGCGGCCAGGTTCGTGGTATCCCGGATCCCCAAATGCGAGGGACCTGGGGCACCGAGTCTATGTTTGTGGTCAACTGTCCACTGTTAGCTGACCACTACTAACTGCTTTTGAGGAGCAGCGATGGCGTTGAAGATCATAATTCCCAGGCCTGCGGGAAAGCATTCCTGGGCATCGCTGCTGGTGCGCATCGGATTGGCGGCCTTCTCGGTCTGCGCCTTGGCGTTCCTTGTCTACTTCAGCTTCCTCTACTTCAAATATCAGCGTGTGGTTGACGAGCGCCTGAAGGAACCGATCTTTGCCTCAACCGCCAAGATTTACGCAGCGCCGCGCCAGGTGCGTCCGGGGCAAAAAATCTCGGTGAGGCTTATCGCCAACGAACTGGCAGAGGCCGGATACTCAGCCGATGGCGCTTCGCAGACCTCGGAGCTTGGCACCTACCAACAGGGCGCGCAAACCATCACAGTGCGACCCGGAGCGCAGTCCTACCATGCGCCTGACTCTGCGACGATCCGCGTCAGCGGTGGGGTCGTCGATTCGATCACCGACGAGCATGGCGAGCCGCTCTCAAGCTATGAGCTCGAGCCTGTGCTGATTACCGGCCTGAGCGACGATCCGAACCGCACCAAGCGCCGCCTGCTCTCCTACAATGAGATTCCGCAGAACCTGGTTCAGGCGGTCATGGCCATCGAGGACCGGCGATTCTTTGAGCACAGCGGCGTCAACTACATGAGCATGATCGGTTGGGCATGGCATGACATGATTGGCGATCGCAAGCACCGCGGTGGAGCCTCCACACTGACCATGCAACTGGCGAAGATGCTGATCGTCGCCGACACCGGCACAATTCGCTACAAGATCTCGCAGATCATCGTCGCATTCCAACTGGAACACCGCTTCAACAAGCAGCAGATCTTCGAGATGTATGCCAATCAGATCCCGATGGGCCAGCGCGGCAGCTTCTCCATCAACGGATTTGGTGAGGCCGCGCAGTCGTATCTCGGCAAGGATGTGCAGAAGATCGACCTGGCCGACTGCGCGATGCTGGCAGGAATGATCCAGCGGCCAAATTATTTTTCGCCATTCCGTCACGGCGACCGGGTGATCGACCGGCGGAACCTGGTGCTCGATTCGATGGTTGAAACAGGAGCCGTCACCAAGGAGCAGGCGGAAGCGGCCAAAGCCGAAGCGCTGCATCTGACGGAACAGAGCGTTGACGCCAGCGAGGCGCCTTACTTTGTCGATCTGGTGCATGAGCAACTGACGCAGAAGCTGGGCGAGCGCGACTTCAACCGCGAAGGCCTGCACATTTACACTTCGCTCGACCCCGACCTGCAGCGCGAAGCGACGGCGGCTGTCGAATCCACGATTCACGTGGTGGACGAGCAGGTGGACAAGCTGCACGCGCGCGACAAAAAGCGCGGCATCCCATACGTCTATCCGCAGGTGGCGCTTGTGGCGCTCAATCCGCACACCGGCCAGGTACTGGCGCTGGTGGGCGGGCGCAGTTACGGCAGTTCGCAATTGAATCACGCCGTGGCCAAGCGGCCCACCGGATCGATCTTCAAGCCATTTGTCTACGCCGCAGCCTTTTCGACGGCCGCCGAGGGCACCACGCTGCCTGGTCAGACCAAGCTCTTCTCGCCGGTCACGATTCTGAGCGACCAGCAGACCACTTACGACGTGGGCGGCCAGGAGTACACGCCGAAAAATTTTGAAGGCGAATATCACGACCAAGTAACAGCGCGCTATGCCCTGATGCGCTCGCTGAATAACGCCACAATCAGTCTGGCCGGCATGGTCGGATTCGATCGCGTCGCAGCACTGGCCCGCGAAGCCGGCATCAAGAGCGCGCGCGGAACGCCTGCGGTGGCCATCGGAGCCTATGACGCCACTCCGCTCGATATGGCCGGGGCCTACACGGTCTTCGCGAATGGCGGGTTGCACATCGATCCCTGGATGCTGGCCAGCGTACGCACCTCGACCGGCGATGTTGTTACGGACTTCACGCCTGCTTCCAAACAGGTTCTTGATCCCCGCGTTGCCTATCTCACCGTCAGCCTGATGGAGAACGTTCTGCACAGCGATGTGACCGGTAGCGGAACAGGAGCCGGGGTGCGCAACATGGGATTCCTCTCTCCCGCCGCCGGCAAAACCGGCACCAGCCATGATGCGTGGTTTGCCGGTTTCACTTCGAATCTGCTCTGCGTTGTTTGGGTCGGTAACGACGACTACACCGACATTAAAATCGAAGGCGCACACGCTGCCGCGCCGATCTGGGCGGAGTTTATGAAGAAGGCCGTGACGCTGCCGCAGTACTCCGACACCAACGATTTCAAGGCACCCGAGGGTGTGGAGATTGTGCCTATCGATAGTGTCAGCAATCTGCTCAGCGATGCCTCGTGCCCCCAGACCATCAACGTGGCATTCCTCAACGGCACCGCGCCGATGGAGACCTGTGACCACCCCGGCGAGCACCGCAACATCCTGCAAAAGATCTTCGGACTGGCCAAACCGGCGAATTAGCGGCAGCCGAGCCGGGCAATGCCACTACCCTAAGCCCGGCAAATGTTCTATAGTTCCCTTGCCATGAATTTCAAGAGCAGATTCACCCTTCCCCTCCTGCTGGCCGCTGTCGGCCTGCTTGTCTGTACCCCTGCCGCCCCGGCGCAAAGCCCAGCCACTGCCAAGCCTACCGTCGCAGACGCTCTGGCCTTCATCGATAGCGCGGAAAAAGAGCTTGCGGCGATAAATGTCGACGTCAACCGTGCGACGTGGGTCGAGGAGACCTACATCACCGACGACACTATAGCTCTTGAGGCCGAGGCAAACGATCGCCTCATCGCCCGGCAGACAGAGCTGATCGGCGAGGCGCGCACCTTCGACGGCCTCAAACTGCCGCCTGACGCCGCGCGCAAGCTGCTGCTGCTCAAGTTGAGCATCGGGCTGCCTGCGCCCTCCGATCCCGCGCTGCGCGCTGAGACTACGCAGAAGGCAGCGCAGCTCGACGCAGCGTATGGCCGCGGCAAATACTGTCCAGACTCGAATCCCGACAACTGCCTGGGCATCGACGAGATCGGCGCAAAGATGGCCCAGAGCCGCGACCCCAAAGAGTTGGCGACGCTCTGGACAGGCTGGCACGCCGTCGGTGTGCCGATGCGCGGCGACTACGCGCGGCTGGCCGAGTTGAGCAACAGAGGTGCGCGCGAGCTTGGCTTTGCCGACACCGGAGCACTCTGGCGCTCGCAGTACGATATGACGCCTGAGGAGTTTCAGGCCGACATCGAGCGCCTCTGGACGCAGGTCGAACCGCTCTACCGCGAGTTGCACACCTACGTCCGCCGCAAGCTGATCGAGAAGTACGGCGATGCGGCCCGGCGGCCCGACGGGATGATTCCCGGCGACCTGCTCGGCAACATGTGGGCGCAGGAGTGGGGCAACATCTACGACGTGGTCGCGCCGCCATCGCAGCCGCTACCCTATGACCTGGGCGCGATCCTCAAGGCCCGCAACACCAATCCGCAGCAACTGGTCCGCTACGGCGAGGGCTTCTATAAGTCGCTGGGCTTCGATCCCCTGCCAGAGACCTTTTGGAAGCGGTCGATGCTCTCCCATCCCCGCGACCGCGATGTGGTCTGCCATGCCAGCGCCTGGGATTTGGACAACCAACTCGACGTGCGCATCAAAGCCTGCTTCCAGCCCACCTCCGACGACTTTGTCACCGTACACCACGAGCTGGGCCACAACTACTACCAGATGGCCTATCGCAATCAGCCTTTTTTCTTTCAAAACGGAGCCAACGACGGCTTCCACGAGGCCATCGGCGATTCGATTGCCCTCAATGTCACCCCGGTCTACTTGAAGAAACTGGGCCTTATCGACCAGGTACCCCCCGAGAGCGCGGACATTCCGCTGCTGCTGCACACGGCTCTCGACAAGATCGCCTTTCTGCCCTTCGGCCTGCTCATCGACAAATGGCGCTGGCAGGTCTTTTCCGGCCAGGTGACGCCGGAGCACTACAACAGCGCCTGGTGGTCGTTGCGCGAAAAGTATCAGGGCATTGCCCCGCCAGTCGCGCGCAGCGAGGCCGACTTCGACCCTGGGGCCAAGTATCATATTCCCGGCAACGTGCCCTACATGCGCTACTTCCTCGCGCGCGTCTATCAGTTCCAGTTTTATCGCGCCATGTGCCAGGCCGCCGGTTACAAGGGGCCGCTCAATCGCTGCTCGGTCTACGGATCGAAGGAGGCCGGAGCACGGCTCAATGCCATGCTTTCGCTGGGCTGCTCAAAGCCCTGGCCCGAAGCGCTGAAAGCGATGACCGGGACTGATAAAGCCGACGCGAGCGCCATTGTCGAATACTTCCAGCCGCTGATGGACTGGCTTAAGGAGCAGAACAAGGGCGAAAAGGAAGGTTGGACGCTGCCCGCCGACCCGCTGAAGTAGTGGATTCAATCCCAGGTCTCAAACGCGAGACCTGAACCCGGCGGCAAAAAAAATGGGCGCCGAGGCGCCCATTTTTCATCACAGGTTTTTGCGTTTATTGGAACGTGATCGGGCCTGTTAAAGCCACCGTTGTCGGATAGACCTTTGGGGATGAGCCAGTGACTGCAGTTGTCAGGTTTGAGTTGGATGCTACTCCATTGATTGTGATAGCCGCCGATCCGCCATCGCCCTGGAAGTCAATCACTGAAATAGGCTGGGCAAGAGCGGTGCCTGCTGTGACTGAGGAATCGCCGCAATTCTGCACCACATTGAAGTTCGCCAGCGGGATTGTGTACGGTGTTGCCGTTGCACCGCCGGTGGCCGCAAACACAGTCTGCATCTGTATATGACAGTTTCCTCCGTTTACGGTGTACAAGTCTCCCGTCGTCAACTCAACCATTACGTTTGGCGTTCCATCCGCCGTAACCCACTCCGCATTGGTATTCAACGTGAACGAGATGCTTGTCTGCCCACTCAATGACACACCAGATGTATCCGCAGTGGGACTCCATGCGGTCACGCCTGGGGCAAAGATCGAAAAGCCCACATATTCGCCACCCGTGATAGGGGCAAAAGTCTGGTAGTAGGAGTATGCATAGCTGGTCGCAGCCGAGGAACCTGCGCCCGATCCTGAGCCGCACTGGGAGTGGACGCCGTCATTCGAGCAATTCCATCCATCCTGATCGCTTCCCGCGTAGGGGTCAACCGCGCCCCCTGAAAGGGTGCCCATGCTGTTGTTGAAACCGGAAGAGAAGGTGACCGGCTGGGGCTGGTTGGAATTACTCACGGCAACGGTCTGCGGAACGGAAGGAGCGGCCGCGAACAACGAATCTCCCGCCTGACTGGCTGTCACAGTGCACGTTCCTGCGCCAATTGCTGTCAGAGTGGTCCCACTCACCGAGCAGACCGTAGATGGACCTGCCCCAAAGCTGACAGGCAGTCCGGAAGAAGCGGTGGCCGACAATGTTTCGGTGGACCCCTCGGTGAGTGCTGGCACTGTGCCGAAGGTAATCGTCTGCGAACCCTGACCAATGCTAAATGTCACCGTAACCGACGTGGCTGCTTGATAGATTACATCGCCACTCTCCGAAGCGGTCACGCTGCATGTGCCGACATCGACCGCTGTGAGCGTACTTCCGCTCACAGTACATATGGATGGCGAATTTGAGACATAAGTTACGACCAGGTCGGATGTTGATGTGGCGGACAATTTGGCCGTGCCCCCTACTACGACCTGAGACGATGGCGGCGAAAACGATATCGTCTGGCTTCTCGGCTGAGAGCCATTGCATCCACCGAGAATTAAGGATACAGAAGCAATCGCGCCCACTGACACTAGTTCCCTCAAAAATCTCATTAATTCCTCCGAAAGTCTGTAGAGCTAAAGTGACTATGATTTAAGCGATTCAGAGGAACTGCACACAAGGTGAGGCACGGTAAAATTTACAGGATAGGGCCATTTATCACTGTGCCAGAAGGGCCTCCGTGTGCGCATGATCCCTACCCCATCCGCATCTTCAGTTTCTAAG
The DNA here is from genome assembly GCA_050015115.1 of Occallatibacter sp. Classification (GTDB taxonomy): domain Bacteria; phylum Acidobacteriota; class Terriglobia; order Terriglobales; family Acidobacteriaceae; genus Telmatobacter. The sequence goes on along the minus strand of JBEKCA010000008.1, from coordinate 24,460 downwards.
ATTTTTCCGGCCGACCCTCTTGCGAAAAACCGTTTTACCCCAAGCATCCAGGGATGCCAGGAGCAAATTGCCAATCTCCATCCGACAATCGGATGGGATTTTTCTCTCTCCCGGCCCCGAAATCCGACCTGACAAACCATCTGGTGTGCCGGCATCCGGCGCGTGATTGAGCCCGCTCCATCCCACCGGATTTACGGAATTCGCGTCGAAATTAACGGTAAACTCTCCTCAGTGCAAGACAGTGCCGAGTATTCACAGCGATTCATGCCGCCATTTCCCTTGATCCCCGTGAATACTTATGTGTCGGGGGTGTACACCCAAACTCTAGAAAAATCCACCGGAAAACTTCATGGCAGAGAGGATGCCCGACCCGTTTCGGTGTTTGGTGGATGGTCCAGGTGCCCACCCATAAATCTGCGTGCCCAGGTCCCTCGCTTTGTATAGGAGACCAGCGAAGTGACGTAGACGGTGCCGAAGCTACAAATACTGACGTTCGAGACGGCGATCATAGAGCGTTACCGATTCTTTCGCCGCGGTGAACTGAATCACGTTCTTGCCGAAAAGCAAGGACGCCGTCTCGAATTGCTTGACGGCGTCCTTGTCCTCTTCAGCATTTGAGGCGATGACATCGCAGGCGGAACACCAACGATGTCATCAACGTGTTTACGGAGCCGCATACCAGCGAACGTAGTCGATGGTCATGGGTCCAGGAGTGGTGGCGGGAGCCGAGCCACCAAGGGTACCACCGATCGCCTCATTCAAGATAAGGAAGATCGGCTGATTGAATGGCCATACGTCCCCTGCGGGAAGGCTGCCGGGGGTAAGTGTCGCGAACGGCGATGAGGGGTTATCCACGAAGTACTGGATCTCGTTTGCCGACCAAATCATACCGTAGGTGTGGAAGCCGGTGTTCGCTGCCTCTCCGCTGGGGAACAGATAGCGATTTGAGACTCCGTCACCGCCAGTGTCCATCGTGTGAATCGTGGAATTCTCACCTGCGTTCCCTGCTCCGCCATCCACAGATGGGGACCAGTCTTCCAAGATATCCGTTTCGCCACAGGTCGGCCACGCAACGCCGCTGTTGATGTTGTTGCCCAGGCCCCAGAAAGCAGGCCAGAGTCCCTCGGGAGTCATGTTGGGAAGCTCAATGCTAGCCTCGATAATGCCGTACTGGAAGAGCTGCCCTCCATCCGTGGTCATGCGAGCCGATATCCACGTTCCGCTTACATCTCTGGGCTGGATCACGAGGTGACCGCTGCCATCGATATAGACCGGTGCCGTGGAAGTGCTGAAGGTTGTCGGGCACTGGGTCGGATTGCTCGGGTATCCCGGAGGTCCGCAGTAGACTTCCAGTTCTCCATTGCCCCAGCCGCCATTATTTCCGAGGTCGTAAGCCCAGCCCGCGGTGGGCGCCGGGCCTGCTGCACCGGCAAATTCCATGCACCAACTCGGCGTATAGGTCGTTCCTCCGACCGATAAGCTGCCCACGCCAGTGCAATCGCTGCCGCCTGGGCCGGGGCCCGGACCAGAGGTCGAACTGAGTCCCCATTCCTGACTGGAGGCGCCGCTGCAAGTATCCACAACAACGGCACTCCCTACGGCCGTTCCGTTGGCAGTAAGGCAAAGGGCTGTGTTGCTGGCAGGATGGAATGTGTAGGTGGTGCCGGCTGCTGCCACAGCTTCCCAGGCCTGCCCGGTGGTGCCAGCACACGGATCCAGAACCACGATCGAGCCGCTGGTGGTTCCCGAAGCAGTCAAGCAATAAGCGCCGATCGCAGCGAGGTTGTAATAGCCGGCAGGCGTGACGCCGGTATTGTTTACGGCCCAGGCTTGCGCGGTGCTGCTATTCGGAGTGTAGATGTCGATTGGGTTACCGGTTGCTGTTGAGTCCCCCGCATCATCCATGACCAATGTTGGGGCGTTCTGCGGAGCCAACGTGAAGCCACTGTTGGAAATTGGGAGGTAACCGCCGCTGCCGGAGGCTAACGTGGTGACGCTTAGAGCCGAGCTGGCGGCCGAGGTGCCTTCGCTGTCAGTCGCTTCTACCGTGAAGCTATAGGTGGTTGAAGCTGCAAGGCCACTCACGGCAAACGAGGTTCCACTTGCCGTTCCAATCGAGGCGCCATTTTCCAACACGGTGTAGCCGCTGATCGAGCAGTTGGCGGGGGGAGGATCCGCCGTCCAACTCAGCGTCGTGCCGGAGCTGGTTGTGCCGGAGGCCGCCAAGCCAGCGGGAGCGCTCGGCTTGGTGGTGCAACTGGGACTGCTCGTAGCAAATGCCATCGAGTCGATGTTCCAGCCGGCTGCGTCCTGGTTCAGGGTCAGCGTCTGTGTGCCTGCGGGCAGCGTAACGCTGGCCGTCACGGTCTCCCAGTCTTGGTAACCGCCTGTATCGGGGACTGCAACTGAGCCGCTCAGATTGGTTCCCGACGAGTTGGAAAGATGGAAAGCATCGGCAACAGCGGCCGGAGCGGCAACCAGGAAGCTGACCGTATACGTTCCTGCCGTTGCAACGTTGACCGTATATTTGAACCATTGGCCGCTGGCCGTCCAGCCCAGATCATTGCCCGTAGCAGGTGCGGATGCCGTTTCCAGATCAACGCCCTGGGTACGATAGCCGTTATCCGTTCCATTGGTCGAGGTTACGTTGTAGGCAACCCCTTGGCCGCCTGTATCGTAGTTCTCAGCCAGAACTGTGCCCGGAATCGCCGCGGCGGCTGGGCCGGGGTACGGAGCTTCGGACGACCCGGTCGACGCAAATGCCATCGAGTCGATGTTCCAGCCTGCTGCGTCCTGGTTTAGGGTCAGCGTCTGTGTGCCCGCAGGCAGCGTAACACTGGCCGTCACCGTCACCCAATCCTGATAACCGCCCGTATCCGGAACAGCGACCGAGCCGCTCAGGTTGGTTCCCGAAGAGTTGGACAGATGGAAGGCATCTGTAACTGCCGCTGGAGCGGCAACTAGGAAGCTGACTGTGTAAGTGCCTGCCGTTGCAACGTTGACCGTATATCTGAACCATTGGCCGCTGGCCGTCCAGCCTAGATCGTTGCCCGTAGCAGGTGCCGACGCCGTTTCCAGATCAACGCCTTGGGTACGATAGCCGTTATCCGTGCCATTCGTCGAGGTCACGTTGTAAGCTACGCCCTGACCGCCGGTGTCGTAGTTCTCAGCCAGCACCGTGCCCGGAATCGCCGCGGCGGATGGGCCGGGGTACGGACCCTCAGTTGCGCTGACAGTCTCGGTCTCGATTCCGTTGACTTCAGCGTTGTCGATTACCGAGACGAACTGAATCACGATATCGCCGGAGCTGTTCGCTATCGCGTTGAACTGTTCGACAACAGCTTTGAACTCGCCGCCCGCGGTGGCAAAGACGTCGAAGTTCGTCAGTACCTGCGTGCCGTTAATCAGAACATTGAATTCTCGCTTGCCGGTGGCTGTCCAATAAAACTCGTCAAAGTGCAGCCGGACAAGGTAAGTAGTTCCAGCTGTAAATCCTGGAAGCGTGTAAGTAAAGTTGCCGTAGCGTTGGTTTTGATAGACGGCTTCGGGAGCCGGGTTGGTCACACCTGTGGTGGTGATCGTCGTCGCGGTGTAGGCGGTAGCTCCGCCCGAGAAATCCTTATCAGCTGCATAGCTGCCCGAAGCTGCTGTTGCACCGGCGCTGATGTCCAGAACGTCCGTTTGCGCCATGAGCGAATGGCTGCTTAAGAGAAGTGTTACGACCATCAGGCAGAGGGCGATTCGTATAATCGCGCCTCGCAGGAATCTGTGCTTCATTTTAATGCTCCTTGTCCGCCGGGAAAAACCGGCGAGGTGTAGTGAGTGAAAGTTTCATCCAGTGAAGGTTTAGAGATCCAACCGGCTCCAAGTCAATTTGCAATTCTCAATCTGAAGGCCTCCTTTCGATTTCGACCTTGGACTAGTTGAGTTCCAAACGCATACCACTGCGCGGATCTGCAAAATAGGGTTGAATTGCGCACAAAATAGATCGTGCCGGGTTCAAGAAAATGAGTTGCGTGCGTAATTCCTTTGGGCTGCCGCCCAGTGTTCAGTAGTGCCGCTCCTCGGGTTTCAGCGTTCGCAGGAGTTGCAGGTTAACCACTTAGCGAATCATTCACTCAGACTCTGGCTCGGCGCGCTACGAATGCGCCGAGCCAAAACCTGAAACCGCGTGCTATTCGGCCCAACTTGCTCCGGTTAATCTAACTTTCGCTCCGGCTATTGATCGATCTCAATGCCGTTTAGCTGAGCGTTATCGACAACATTGGTTGTGGTGATGACAATCTGACCGCTGGAATTGGCCGTCGCGGTGAATTGCTGAACGTTGGCAATGTTCTCGCCGCCAGCGGTTGCAAAAATATCGAAGTTAGTCAGTACCTGCGCGCCGTTGATGCTGACATCAAACTCGCGTTTCCCGGATGCCGTCCAATAGGTCTCTGCCAAGTGCAATCGAACGGTGTAACTCGTGCCCGCGGTAAGCCCGCCGATGGTGTAAGCCGGCGCGTTGTACCGATTACTCTGATAGACCGCCTGCGGCGCGGGATTCGTCACGCCTGACGTGGTGATCGCATTTGTGGAGGTAACAGCCGTCCCACCGGTGAAATCTGTGTCGGCAACCCACGAACCGCTTGCGCCTCCGCCGCAGTTAATCAGCACCACTGCGGTCTGCGTCGAATTGGTCGACGCAAACACTGCCGAGTAGATATTCCAACCGGCCGCGTCCTGATCGAAGGTTAGCGTCTGCACGCCCGCCGGCAGTGTAACGGTAGCTGTTACGGTCGTCCATGTCTGCCATGCGCCTGTATCGGGAACTGCAACCGAACCGCTCAGGTTGGCGCCGGCAGAGTTGGAGATATGGAAGGCGTCGGCGATGGCGCTCTCCGCAGCCACTTCAAAGGTGACTTTGTAGGTGCCGGCCGTGGCCACGTTGACGGTATATTTGAACCACTGTCCGGTAGCCGTCCAGCCAAGATCGTTGCCGCCGCCTGTGGCCGAGGTCGCCTCCAGGTCGACGCCGTCGGAACGATACGCGTTATCCGATCCATTGATCGAGGTTACGTTGTAAGCAACTCCCTGGCCACCCGTGTCGTAGTTCTCCGCCAGCACCGTGCCCGGAATCGCCGCCGGTGCGCTCGGATACGGACCTTCGGTCCCCCCGCCGCCGCTTGTAGTAGCGCCTGCCTGAGCCGAAGCCGCCGATGCGCCGAACGAGTCAAGCGCTTCAACAACGTAATAGTAAGTTGTCGAAGCCGCAAGACCGGTATTGGAGTAGCTGATGGTTGTCACGTCACTCGCGACCAAGTTGTTTGCGGACGGAGAAAACCCGCTAGTAGTGCTGCGGTAGACGCTGTAGGAGCTGATCGTACACGGCGGGTTTACCGGGGCCGCAGTCCAGCTTAAGTTGATAACGCTGGATGAAGAGGCCGTTGCAGTTAGCCCGGTCGGTCCGGTGGGAGGAACCGAGGTGCAACCGTTGGTTGTCGGCACTAGAACAGCAATACCGTTGATCTCGGCGTTGTCTGTCACCGAAGTGAAAGTAATCACGATCTGGCCGGAGGCGTTGGCAGTCGCCTGGAACGTCTCGTCGATGGCAGTATCTGCAGCCCCGGACGCGGCAATGATGTCGAAGTCAGTCAGTACTTGCGAGCCGTTGATACTGACGTTGAAGACGCGTTGTCCTGTCTTCGTCCAATAGAACTCATCGAAGTACAACACGACCGAGTAACTGGCTCCTGCCGTCAGGCCTGGAATTGTGTAGGTGAAGTTGCCGTACCGCTGGGATTGGTAGACAGCCTCGGGTGCCGGGTTGGTAACACCTGAGGTGCTAATGGTTGCCGTGGTGCTTGCCGCGGCTCCCCCCGAGTAATCTTCGTCGGCAGCGAAGGGACTGGCGCCAGATCCGCCGGCGTTAATTGCAATCACATAGGTTGGTGTTGTGTTTGTTTTCGTAGTAGCGCTTGCTTGCGCCGAGGCCGCCGATGTACCGGCCGCATCAACCGCTTCTACTAAATAGTAGTATGTCGTAGAAGCCTGAAGACCAGTGTCGGAGTAGCTGGCGCTTGTCACGTTGCTTGCGTCCAAGGTGGCCGAGGACGGAGTAAACCCGCTGGTGGTGCTGCGGTAGACGCTGTAGGAGCTAATCGAGCAGTTGGATGGAGGAGGCACCGCCGTCCAGTTTAAGCTGATGGCGCTGGAGGACGCCGCCGTCGCCGCCAGCCCGGTCGGCATCGATGGAACCGTGGAGCATACCGGAGTCGTTGCACTGGCTTGCGCCGAGGCTGCCGATGTGCCATCGGCATCAACCGCTTCAACTTTGTAATAGTAAGTCGTTGAGCCAGCGACATCGGTGTCGGAATAGCTGGCAGTCGTGACATTGTTCGCAATCAGGTTGCTCGAAGACGGCGTGAACCCGCTAGTGGTGCTGCGGTAGACACTATAGGAACTGATGGAGCAGTTAGCCGGCGGAGTAACTATCTGCCAAGTCAGGTTGATGGCGCTGGAGGAGATGGCCGTTGCCGTCAGCCCGGCCGGTGTCGAAGGAACCGCAGTGCAACTACTGGTTGTCTCAGTGCGAGGATCGGGGACTGCAACAATTGGAAACGACACGGAACCGCTTGTTAGTCCAGGTGCCGTAGCAGTCACCGTCACGGTTCCGGTTGTGAACTGGCTTCGAAGGGCGATTTTGGTCATGCCGCCCTCAACTGCCAGCTCAGGGTCACCGGGCGCCATATAGAACGCGTCAGGCACGCCACCGACATAAGTAGAGTTGGCAGTTGAGTAGGCGTCAGTATTCGTGGACACGTACTGCTGAGTTCCACCTTGGTAGGTGGCCGGACCTGTCACCGAGAACGTGAGAGTGTCGGAGGCAAGGGGTTCCCAATTGCCATTCGCATCCTCAATCGTCGCCGTAACAAAGGCGGCGTCAGAACCATTTGCGGTAACCTCGAAAGCTGTTCCGTTGGGCTTGGTCAGCTCTGGGACAACAGTGAGTACGATTTTGTTTTCGGCTCCAGCCGTCGTCCTGCTGTCTGTCGCCACCACGGTTCCAGACGAGTTCAGGCAATCCGCCGTCACCGTCCCGGAAGCCCAGGGCACGATCCAGGATGTCTGGAAAGGTATCTGCGTGGCGGTTTCCGTCTGATTCCCCTCGTCGTTCGAGTTCCAGGGGTTTGGCGTCTCAATCGAACCCTGTTGTACGCCATTCACCAGCAGTTTGACCGAGGGGCAGTTACTGAAGGCGTTCACCTGTACGTTCCCGGAGGAATAGTTCCAGTGACCCGATAGGTGAACGACCGGCTTGATCGAGAATGGCGTCCAAGCTGCCTCATAGGCGTAATACAACAACTTTGGGAAGCGGTTCTGGTCCATTGAGGACGCGCCCAGCGAACGAACCGCATTCGAATTCCCCGGAGCCGTGGTGCTTGTGGCGGCTTCCATATATAGTCCTGTTTCGCCAGGAGTGTCCACAAGGTACCACTGCGCCATTCCCATTGCATCTGCCGCTCTACCCTTCTGCCAGTTGTCAAGGAAGGGAGCAACAAAAGCCAGTTCGTAATTCCAGGCCAGGCCGCGTGCAGTGCCCGTGCCCCAGTACTCCGCACCCCACGCCGGGTTATTCGGGTAGTCTTCCTTGACCAATACCTCACAACCTTCCAGGGTGCAGCCCAACAGGGTTCCGTTGACAGGGTCGGGCGTACGGTCGGCTGCGACGCGCGTATTGATCGGATCCCACTGCGAGTTGATGGCCAAAAGGGCCTCGCCGAGAGATTCAACCATCGTGCCGTTATTCGACTCCCAGTCGAGAATCGACGGATGACTGCGATCGCGAACAATCATATCGCGATGCAATTCTTCCTTCAGTGTCACCATGTCCGCCGTCGGAGCAGCAAATGCTTCTTCGTTGTCTCCGCTGGGCTGGTCGATCATAATGCCGTAGGCATCGGCCGCGTTTACGAATTCTTCGCTCGAAGTCGAGTGGCCCGGACGCCAGATATTTCCGCCTTCCGCGGCCATCAGCGAAAGATCGCGCCATTGCTGTTCTTCCGGAACAGACGACCCCAATCCCGGGTAGTCGTAACGTCCCGATCCGCCCCACAGATTCATCGGATGGCCGTTGAAGATCGGGTAATTTGAATTCCAGGTAATCGTACGGATACCGAGCGGACTCTGCGCTACGTCAACCACTGCGCCGTTGACGCTGACGATGTGGTTGACTGTGTACATGTATGGCGTACCGTAGATGGAATTGTTCGGGTACCATAATGTCGGATTTGTTACTGTGATCTGCTGGTTGAACATCGGAGCCGCAGTAGACGGGAAATTGCCGGGAGTCATCGCCGCCACTGTCTGAGTGAGGGGCGACCCGGTAGCTACTACATTTCCGTTCTCATCTACGATCTGCGTTGTCAAGGTTACTGTCTGGGAAGTCGTGGTCTCGTTGAGAACATTCGTCTCCACCTGAATGACGGCCGAAGCGGCCTGCGCCGTACTCGTCGTAGATGGAACCTCGGATACTGTTGCCACGTAGGTTCCCCAGGTCTTCTGATTGGAATACACGTTTACGGGAATGTGCACTTTATTTGTAATGAACATCTTCACCGGCCGAAACAGTCCAGCCATAGCCTGACCGTAGCGGAAGACCTCGGAAAACCCCGGATCTTCATACCACGAATTGCCCCGGGAAACTCTCACCGCGAGCACATTTTCCGTAGCGCCATCGGCCTTCAAATAAGGCGTAAGATCGACGATAACTGGAATAAAACCGACGACGTGCGAGGCCTCCGCATTGGCAGAAACAGCGCTGATGCCAGTCAGCAGCGTGCCGTTAATATAAACCTGCATGCCGGTATGCGCACCCTCGAACTCGACCATGAATTTGCTGTTCGCATAAGTCGGATCAATCTTGAAGTGCAGCCGGTACCAGTTGTTTTGTCCACACAACGACCCTTGACCGCCGCCCGACGCCTGATTGATAAACGTGCGCCATATATTGGCGTCGGTCGGAATGCCCACCTGTGTCCAGTTGGGTGTGGAAAGCGTGCTACCACACGCAGCCTGGGAGTCGGCGATGGGGGTAGCAACTTCGGTGTAACTGGTTTCTGCGAAAGTCGTGGAATCCTGATTATTCTCATACCACCAATTGCTTTGCGGCAAAGCGGCAGTCGGCTCCGTCGCGGTCGCGGTCCCCACGAAGTTGGGTACTCCCTCCGAAAGATTGATCGTAATCCGATCCGACGCCGGTGGCGTAGACTGCGCATTTGCTCTGGTCGAAAATATCGACGCAATCAGGAGCATCATCAGGACTGTCCATGGCCGTCTGACTCTCAGCAAGTTTTTACACCCACATCCGCTTCGAGGGCATCGTAAGTCGGGTTGACGGCAAACAGGCTTCAGACTTCTGCTACAGATGGAACTTCCATTGCGAGAATTTAGGGGGGACATGCTACTCCATCTGACCCTTGAAATAGGTCGACATCGCCATAAGTTGACTTACCTGGTAGGTATCCTCCGGCACAGCAGGACGCCCTACGATTGCGCATTTCTCAAGGAACCCATTCGCAGTTGTCGAATGCGAGAGGTACCGCAACACAACATGCGGCGCGAAGCGATCCCCGGGATATGTGCGGAACTGTCAAGTTGTGGTAGTCACCCCGGTCTGACCGGGGTGACTACCACATTGACTTTGTTACCAGCCGATAGCAACCAGCAGTGTGTTCGGGTTCGAGCAGCCAATATCGCTCGAGTAGCCGCCCGCGTCGTTGTACGGGAAGGCATACTGTTGCATATTGATCGCCTGTGCCTCAATCCACTGCGCATAGTGATCGTAGGGGTCCAGCTGATAGAAACTTGCAGGATTTCCCCACATCCCTTGATTGGTTAGATCACCGGCCGCGTTAAACTCAGGCGTACCCGAGATGGGAGCGGTATGCCGGAAGATCGCGGCGGAAAGATCCGGATTGGAAGGCAAACCGGAACCATTCGGCCCTGCTTGCGGAATCGTGATTCCGTTGAAGGACCAAATGTCCGAGATGTAATTGGCGTAGTAGTTCTGGTCCGCACCGCCGGCGTTGAAGCCGGCCGCTCCGGGCTCGATGATCCGGTAGGGAGCGTAAACCAGGTCGGATTGGAAGTCCCCGCCAGCAGTCGATGGAGCTGCATTCTTGTAGCGTTGGAAGGTAACAGACCGGTCTTCGGTGAAGGTCTCTTCGTTCTCTCCCAGTGCCACGTTGGTTCCGTCGCTGCAGGATAGATTGAATGCAATCTTGAGACCGAATGCATCGACCCGCGTCGTGTCCATGTTGATCGAGGTGGCGCCAACTGTGAACTCGATAAAGTCCCAGTAGTCGGTGTCATCCTCATTCCCTGTCGGGTCATTCAGGAAGAAGTACATACGACCCGCCGAGTTTGCGCCCATGGCATAGGTCGGGTTCGCCGCGATCGAGGTATTCACAGTTGCGCCGTTGATGGTGGCGTTGTAGGTAATCTGGCTGTTGGTGTACATGCCGTTGGTGCGATTGAGGAACTTGACCATCAGGGTCGCACCGGCCGGTTTTGCCGGTATACCGCTGGCATCCCAGAATGGCGCGCCTCCCCAAAGGTTCGGGTTCAGTGCAGGCGTCGTCGCCGAAACTGTTGTGCTCGTTGGAGAAGCTCCGATCGAGTTGCTGGCCAGCACCTGGTAGTAGTAATGCGTCGAAGCCGTGCACAACGCATCCTGGAACCAATTGCTCTTGGTGGCGCCAATCTGGTTGCTGGACGAGGGTGTGAAAGTTGCCGTTGTACTGCGGTAAATCGAATAGGTCGTCACCGACGTTCCCACCCCGGAGTTGGTCGAGTTCCAGATCAGATCGATCTCGTTGGCATTCTCGGCCATCGCAGTCAATCCTGTCAGGGCTGCCGGAGCCGCAGTGGACGGCGCGGACGGCAATGAGGTAGCGGACGTCGCCACGGCTGTCGAAGTCCCCGACGAAGTCGAGGCCACGACCTGGTAGTAATAGGTCGTTGACGGCGCAACTCCGGAGGTTGTCGCAGGCGAGGTCGTGGCGGGATAGTTATTGTCCACATAATTCGTGATTCCGATCGTGGTTCCGATCAGATTCGACGACGATGGCGTGAAGTTCGCTGTCGTACTGCGATAGATCTCATAGTTCACAGGCGCGGTGTTCGGAGCAGTGGTCGTGCTGGCCACCCAGCGCAGATCGATCTGATTGTAAGCAGATCCCACTGCAGTCACCGACGTTGGCGGCGCTACTCCACCGGAATTTCCAAGCGTTTCGGCCGACACCGGGCCGTCTGCGGTCGAGGTCCCTCCGCTGTTGGTGGCTTCAACCGTGTAGCTGTAGGATGTCAAGGGCGCAAGACCAGTGGCAGCATAAGTCGTACCGGTAACATTGCTCGCGATCTGGCTTCCATTCTCGAACACAATGTACGTCACGCCGCTCGTGGTGCTTGCCGTCCAGCTCAGATTGATCTCGCTGGATGACACCGCGGTAGCCGTCAGACCGGTTGGCGGTGCCGGAGGGGTGGTACTTCCACCAGCCAAGCTGAAGTAGTTGAGGTTCCAACCAGCGGTATCCTGGTTGAACGTGAGGGTTTGGGTACCGGCAGGGAGCGTGACATTGGCCGTCACATTGGTCCAGGTCTGCCAGCCGCCGGTAGCAGCAACGTTGACATTGCCGCTCAGGTTCTGCCCAGACGCATTCGACAAATGGAAAGCATCGGTCACAGCGCTGGGCGCGGCAACGCGGAAGGTGACCGTGTAAGTTCCAGCTGTGGCCACATTCACTGTGTACTTGAACCATTGGCCGGCCGCAGTCCAGCCCAGATCATAGCCGCCGCCGGTGTCAGTCGTCGCTTCCAGATCCACGCCGTCGGAGCGATAGCTGTTGGCGCTGCCATTGGTCGAGGTGACGTTATACGCAACGCCCTGACCGCCGGTATCGTAGTTCTCGGCCTGTACTGTGCCCGGTATCGCTGCCGGAGTACCGCCGTAGGGGGCATCGCCACCGGTAGTGCCCGACGCGAAGACCATGGAATCAATATTCCAGCCCGCTGCATCCTGGTTGAGCGTCAGTGTCTGCGTGCCCGCCGGAAGTGTTACGGTGGCTGTTACCGTAACCCATGTTTGGTAGCCACCGGTAGCGGGAACTGCAACCGAGCCGCTGAGGTTGGCTCCCGACGAGTTAGAGAGATGGAAGGCATCGGTAACGGCTGCTGGAGAGGCAACCAAGAAACTGACCTTGTATGTTCCGGCGGTAGCGACGCTCACCGTATAGCGGAACCACTGCCCTGCGGCCGTCCAGCCTAGATCGTTCCCCGTTGCAGGAGATGACGCGGCTTCAAGATCGACGCCTTGAGAGCGGTAGCTGTTCGCCGTTCCATTGGTTGAGGTGACGTTATAGGCGACTCCCTGGCCGCCCGTGTCGTAGTTCTCGGCCAACACTGTACCGGGTACAGCCGCGGGAGACGGACCGGGGTACGGAGCCTCGCCGCTGGTGGCGGAATCGACCTCGACACCGTTCACCTCGGCGTTATCCTTCACCGAGACGAATTGAACGACGATTTGTCCGGCGGAGTTTGCCACCGCACTGAACGGCTCGGCTATGGCGATGTTTTCACCGCCCGCCGTAGCAAACACATCAAAGCTCGTCAGCACCTGCGTGCCGTTAATAAGGACATTGAACAAACGGCTCCCTGCCGCAGTCCAATATGACTCCGCGAAATGCAGACGCACCGTGTACGTCGTACCGGCTGTGAAGCCGGGCAGCGTATAGGTGAAGTTACCGAATCGCTGAGTCTGGTACACAGCTTCTGGTGCCGGATTGGTGACCTTTGAGGTACTGACTGTGGCCGTGAAGGACGCCGCGCTTCCGCCCGAGAAGTCCTCGTCGGCTACATAGCTTCCCGAGGTCGGGCCGCCAGAGTTGATGGCAAGGATACTGGTTTGCGCGTGCAGCAACCCGATTGATGCTAGTAACACGAATAGACAGAGGGTCATTCGCATAATTGCGCCCTCGAGAAATCTGTACTTCATTTTCTTCTCCTTCTTCCTTAAATTGCCCGGACTGACCGTGTCATACGCGGGTTACATGCACCCCTGAAATTTCCGGGAGGTTATACGCCCATGACGATCGCCTTTGACTGAATGCAAAGGTGTTGTTGGATAAGCGACCACCCGCTGGTCAATCCGTAAAAGCGGTTGTACGATTGTGGTTGGGCTCTGATGAGGGGTCCAATAGCTGGGATTGGTTTTGGATCCGACGGACCCGCTGAAGTTAAGGCTCCAGATCAGCGTCCAGTCTTGAGTCTGGGCGGCTCCACGTATTCGATTGAAGAGCAACTCGAGAGCGGTCAGTAGGGGAAAACTACTGAACCGACTCAACTTTCGAACCATGAGGACCCTTCCAGGGGGAATCTGTTCTTATCTCTGACCAAACGATGTGAACTCTAAGTCGGGTACTGCGTAAGCGCGAAACGTTACTTTTGTTACCCTGCAGTTGCAGGACGGTTACATCACGGTTACAGAGGCCCGCATCTGGTCTATATTATCTGTAGATTCAGTGCCTTGGAGTCGATGGCTTGCGATGATGCTTCAATCAACGGATCAGGATTCGATTAAGGTAAAGACCAGAATGCCAACGTTAATAGCACCATGGAGATCCCTCTACTTATGACAACCCAGGGAACGATTCCTCGTCCCCATCCAACGGACCCGGACCGTGTGATCAAAGAGCGTGCGGCGATAAGAGCGGTACTTGCATCAGGTGTCTTCAATAAACGGCCCCAGTTGGCCAACCTGCTCGAATACATTTGCGAGCGATATTTTGAAGGCAACACCGATGCGATCAAGGAGTATTCAATCGCAACCGATGTTTTTCACCGGTCCCACTCTTTCGATCAGGCAACAGACTCCATCGTCCGGGTGGAGGTTTTCCGGCTCCGCAAGAAGCTGCGCCAGTTCTATGAGGGGGAAGGAGCGGATCAGCCCATTGAGATTGTGGTAGCAACCGGACATTATCGTCCCGAGTTCATCGACCGGTTTCCGCAAGAGCTGCCGCCGGGTCAAGTGTCGGATCCGGAGTCAATGGTAGATAGGGCAACTCCAGCAAGCAAGATCGAGGTCAATTACCCGTCCTCGACTCCAATGACAAGGCCTCTTCAGATAGAGCGAAGACGTTCGCAGGTGGCCCTGCCGGCTCCGGTGGAGCATCACCGGATTGACCGGCGAAGAGTCACGGCACTCGGTGCGATGCTGTCGACTATGGTAGCCATTGCGCTGGGATGGTGGTGGTTCAGTCACGGCCACGCGAGCAACAACAGGGCTTCCCTCGATTCGGCATCCGCTTCGATTGCCCCGCCATCCGGGCCCGAGGTGCGCATTCGATGCGGGTACTTGCGGCCGATCTTCAAGGATACGGATGGGAATGTATGGATGGGGGACCAATACTTCACCGGCGGTTTCGTCACGGAACTTCCCAACCAGCATATTGCCCGCACCCGCAATCCGTCGCTGTATCTGACCGGCAGGTCAGGAGTCTTCTCCTACAAGATTCCCATCCCTCCAGGAATTTATGAAATGCGGCTTCACTTTGCGGAGACGGCGTACAGCCCTACCAGCACGCTTGGAGGGGGAGAGAACAGTCGCGTATTCGATGTGCGGCTCAACGGACACCCACTGCTGAGTCAATTCGACATTGTTTCAGATGCAGGCGCTAATACCGCCGATGTTCGGGTATTCCGGGATGTCACCCCGGACGATGAGGGCTACATTCATCTCGATTTCACGGGCTCACTTGGTCTGCCAATCATCAACGCGATTGAGATTGTTCCAGGCTTGAAGCATCGCCTGCGGCCAATTCGCATGGTGGCGCAGAACAGTTCTTTTGTGGACAAGGCGGGCAATCTGTGGATGCCGGATGCATACTTTAGCAGCGGGCAACTTGCGGCGGATCAAGTGGTTATCACTGGCACGCCGGATCCCGGCCTTTACGCTGGAGAGCGGTTCGGAAACTTCGATTATGCTATTCCTGTGGATGAGGGGATCTATAAGGTTACTCTATACTTCTCTGAAAAATACTGGGGTTCGGGCGTTTCAAAGACAGGTGGGGTGGGCAGCAGGGTCTTCGATGTCTTTTGCAACGGCGTGGCCTTGACATGGAGGCTGGATATTGCGAAAGAAGCAGGTTCAGAGCACGCATTGATCAAGACATATTATGGGCTGCGTCCCAATGCTCAGGGCAAGCTGATCCTCTCATTCGTCCCGGAGGTCAATTATGCGAGCGTCGATGCCATCTCCGTCGAAGAGATGATTTGAGGGCTCTTTGCCTTCAGTGAAAGAGCCGGTGGCGCGTGACGCTCAAGATCCAGAGGACAGCTGGGCTCTGAATATTTTGCACTCGTTGCTTGGAGCGCCTGCCGGCGAAAGACAATCACAAGGCCGGTTCATTGCTCGCTTCGGCTTCGAGTTCGGTGATGGATTCGATTCGTGCATTGTGATCGCGGAGACGCAGGAACGGGCGCTCCACGATGATATGAAGGACCCAGGCGGCTGAGACGCACGCGACTGTGTAGAGCACCCACGATAGCGGCCCCTGCGGCGCTGTGATCCCGGGAAAACTCAACATAACAATGTTGCCAACTGCCTTATGTGTGAGGTAAAGAGTGAACGCGAGCGTGGCAACAGTCTCTGCGCCAGGAATCTTGAAGCGGGCGAGCCAGCCATTGTTGCTGACGCTGGAGGCGGTGATGAGCCCAAGTCCGACAGAAAGCAGCGGGAAGCCGATAATAATGTCACACAACGCTGAGCCTGAGCTGGAACCGAGGTTTTGATTCCGAACCATCCAGACAACGCACCCGACGCAAAAGACTCCCGTAAAGAAGAGCGCATGCCCTTGCATCATCAGCGCGCGCCACCATACAGGGCGGAAGGTACGAATTGTGGCGAGACCGACACCTGCCAGCAAGCCGTCGAGGCGCGTGTATGTGGGGTAATAGATGGTGGACCATACATTGTCTAGGTAATGTGTGATTAGAAATGTGCGGAGAACGACGCCAAAGACGATTACAAACGCGAACACGCCGACCGTCTTTCGCACGGAAGGGCGGCGCATCAGCAGCGCAACCAGCAACGGGAGCACTAGATAAAAATGTTCCTCTACGCAGAGCGACCAGGCGTGCGAAAAGGCTCGGCTGTCGAAGTTGAAACCAAAATTCATGGTAAAAGTGAGGAACTTCCACAGGGGCGCAAGATGGGGAGACTCGCTCCAGCCGGGCACCAGGAAGTAAAGCGCCAGCACAACAAAATATGCAGGCAGGATGCGGTAAGCGCGGCGTCGGTAGAACGCCAGAATGGAAGGCCGCTGCCCATTGAGATACTGGCGCAGGATTTGCCGGCCGATGAGGAACCCGCTGAGAACGAAGAAGAGGTCAACGCCCATCCAGCCGAAATAGCTAATGGTCAGGAAGCGTCTGGGCAGTTCTCCAAAGATTGTCAGGTGGTAGAACATGACACCGAGGACTGCGGTGGCACGCAGAGTGTCGAGGCCCGGCTGCCTGGGTGGAGCGATGGTGATTTCCAAAGGCGCGAACCGCGGAGAATCTGAGCAGAACCAGTCTACTCCATCAGGATGCGGCAAATGAAAGGTGAGGGGACACCGTGCGAGTCTGATGCCGCGTCTGCAACGAGCGGGCAGGCGGCCATGTTGAAAACTGGGAGATCCGTTCAAAGTGGCGAATGGCACCGGATGCCATCACGTCGAATCAATAAAGAGGGCGGCCAACCGGATGGTCGCCCGCCCTTGGAGTTTTGAGTCAAACAGCCCTGTTTACTGCTGCACAACCATCATATCCGCCGAAGTTGAGCCGTTCTCCAGGCAGACGAACTCCGTTGTACTGATGACCACGCAGCTCAATCCCTTGCTGCCGCTACCAATTAACAGGGAGCCGGTACCGGCCGTTGCGCTCGGATCCCATTCATAGGTCATGGGACTGGATTGATCGAAGGAGAAATCCCCCTGTCCGGCTGTCGAGATGCCGCCTGTGATATTGCCGCTGTTGGCCAGATCGAATTCTCCAACGGTGTCGTTGTTGGCTGCCGTCAGTGGCGGCAATTTGCCCAGCAGGTAATTACCCGCCAAGGCCGTATCCGTGAAGGTGGTCTGCGTTTGTGACTCCAGCCATCCTGTCGCCAGGTAGCTCTCGCTGCCATTGAAATCGAGGTAGAAGGCTGATCCAGCGCCGAAGAAGTAGAAGAGGGACGTGTCGCCGCCGGGTGAGAAGGTGGCGCGGCCGGGGGCGTTGGGGGAGGCAGGGAATGTGACACTCACAGATTGAGCGTTCTCCTTGCCGACTTTGTAGGTGCTGTCATCGTCGTCATAACTCGCGTTGACAGTCAGAGTGCCGTTACCAGTGCCGCTGACCTGGTAGGCCGAGGAGTCATAGCCCGAGATACCGATGCCGCTCGTATATTCGTACCCCTGACCGTAAAGAATCGATGGGCCGTCGAGGAGGACCGCAGCGGTATTCGCGGACTGCAATTGCGTGCGCACGTCTCCGGCCTGCATCGAGACGGAGTTTATCGTGGATACCGGATCAGCTTCAAGTATGAACATCCGGCCGGCGTCGATGATGTACTCGACGTAAGTCCCAGGGGTCGTTGAACTGCCTGTCAAAAGTGAAGCCGTGAAACGTCCCGTCGTGGCGTTCGGCAGGGTGTAAGATCCGGCAAAGCTGTCGGCAAGCTCGCTCGAGCTGCCGGAGACGAAAACGTCGAGGTAGCCGCTGCTGATGCTTCCACCGGCAACGCCTCCGGTTCCTCCGGTAGCGCTTTCAGTGCCAGCGGTGTAACGGCCCACGTTCCCGAGCGGATTGCCAGATCCATCCTCGCCTTGCATTCCGTATGCAAAGCTCTTGCCGCTGAGTGTGCTTGCGGCAAAGGCGCTGGTGTTGGCCAGGTAGCAATGCCCCGTGCCGTGGATTCCCGATGGCGTGACGCCAACATCGTCGATACGCACGGTGCGGAACTCCGTTGCCGGTGTAGCGGAGCTGGTGAGCGCAATAGCCCAACTGCTGGTTACCGTCGTCGACGAGCCGTCGATGGTGGCCGTCATATTGGTAATGCCGTTGTTATCCGCGCCGATGTTGTAAGTTCCAGTGTACCCGCCGGAGATAGCAGCAGACAGGTCGCGAGTGTTCGTATCGTAGGTGCCTCCGGTGGTGAAGTTTCCTTGGCCGTCGGCAAGCAGTGTGTAGACGCTGGCCCAGCGCGCGCCGGAGGCGTCGTCGTAGCCGTTCGACTTGCAGACGTAGGTTCCGTTGAGATTGGCGTTGTAGGCGTTGCTGGAGCCGGGAGTGGGCAGGGTCGCGACGTTAATGGTGTAGGTCTGGCTTGTGGTGTTGGTGCCGTCCGTCACCGAGACGACCAGCTTGATCGTCTCCGGCTCGTCGATGGGCTTACCAAATACGGTAAGCTGGCTCCCGCTGCTGTAGGCTTCCAACTCGTCACCGCCGGTGAAGATTACCGCGCTCCCGATGCCGGTAGAGGGAATCGAGGTGCCGTTCACTGTAAAGGCATAACTGCCGAGGCCGCCCGAGGCGTTGATCGACTGCTCATAGAGAGCGTTAAACAGCGCGCCTCCCGAACCGCTGGCAGGCAACGAGAGTGCAGCCGTACCGGTGGTGAAGCTCACCTGCGTCTGCGCCTCGTTCCCATAGGTGTCATAGGTTTCGATCGACCAGTTGTAGGAGGTTAAAGCAGACAGGCCGCCATTGCTGAGATCGTTCGAGTCTGGCAAGTCACCTGTGTTGGTCGGATCAACTCCCCAGGTAATGAATGGCGTTGTTGTGCTGGGGAATCCATTCGAGTTGGAGTGCTTCTGAGGAATCTCCCAGACGGTCTCGCTGTTATTGCCCTGCAACTGGAACTGATAGAGGTAGCTGCTGGCGTTGTTGGCAGGGTAGGTCCAACTGAAGTTGGGCGTCAGGCTGACTCCGGTTCCTGTCGGTGAGAGGTTGGTGGCAAAGGCGCTCAGCACGCCAGTGACCGCGCCGGGCAGGGTCTCCGTGGTGCCATCGCTGTAGGTGACGTTGAAGTTGTAGGAATCGCCAGCGACCGGGGCTCCGGTCACCTGAGGCCAGAAGTCGAATGTGTCCTTGTTGCCGTTGAAGGCGCCCGAGGCAATGTCAGAGGGCAGCACCACGTCGGCAACGGTTCCTGTAACATCGGGAGTTTCAGTGGCAAGCTCGACGGCTACCGGCAGCTTGTACTCGCCGAAGACCTGGAAGCCGATGCCGTAGTTGGCGCCGCCGCTGTTCGTTTGTGTCTTCACTTCGACGGCGCTGTTCAGGTTATTGCCGCTGGGCAGAGTGATGTCTTCATTGGGCATGGCGCCGTTGACGGTCACCGCGATCATCCCGACACCATTGTTGGTGTTGGCAATTTCTCCCGGACCGCCGATGAGGCCGATGTTGTTCAGGTCGATGAACCCAAAGACCTCGCAGTTGGTTCCGTTGGGCACATCGACCGAGTACGCCTGCGGACTGACCGGGCTGGTAATCGGATCGGCATAAATGTAGGACGTATTCGCGTCGTAGCAGCCCGCGTAAAGCGTCTTCCCGCTGGCTGAGACACCCGTTGGCAAGGTAAAGGTGACCGTCCCGGAGAGCAGGCTGCCGGTCGAGGGTGGGCCGATGAGCAGACCACCGGAGGGCACGGCTGTGGAGTAGGTCAGGCCAGTCGTAGAGGAACCGCAGGCCCCCAGATTGCCCGCAGCACGGAAGTAGTACGGCTGAGTATTACTATTCGTAAGCCCGGCAATGACATAGGGGTTGGTTTCATTTGCGCCGGTCGCCGGGAAGCACTTGCTTCCGGCAACGGAGCTGAATGACGAACTGGTGCTCCATTGAACCTCGTAGGAGGCAGGCAGCTCGATGCCATTGTTGGTGATCGGGTCAAAGCCGATAACGGCGCCCCCGTTGAATGCCCCCAGTCCATTGTTGGAGTCAAAGCCCGGAGTTAGCGTGCCGAGATTCACCGGGGACGGATCGACAAGCGTGACGTTCGCGGTAACGGCGCTGCTACTCACCACCACGCCATTGGTTGTGCCGGTGAACGACGGGTTGGCGGCGTTCGGGGCGCCATAGCCAATGTTGTCCATCCAGGCCGACAAGGTGTAGTTCTGGCCGGATGGCACGCCTTTGATAGTGTAGCTAACGCCATTCTTAAGGGCGTTGGCTGTTCTGGCGTCGATGGCCGTGCCCATAATCTGGTTGTTGCCGTTATTGTTGTTGGGAGTCAGCGCCAGATAGACCCAGCCAGTCTGAGAGCCGGCATAGGTGAGCGTGCCGGAGACCGTTTGGCCGGTCGGCACAAGGGGATTGACCGTGATGGTGTACGTATCTGGGCCGGCGTTGTCGCCGGCGCTGTCCGTCACGGAGACATTGGTTATCGTCACCGAGCCCGCTTGAGTGGGGATCCCACTGATGCTCAGCGTGCTGCCGCCTGTGTTGGAGACCGAAATGCTGTCCGAGATGGGCACTAAAGATCCGTCCGTGGGGACCGGTACGCTGTTGATCGAGAAGATGTAGCCCGAGCCGCTGCCGCCAGAGGCGTTAATCCCCCCGGTATAAAGCGAATTGACCATGACCGACGGCAGAGAGCCGCCTGCCTGCAACGTCAATGGCGTAGGCGGACCCACCGAGATGCTGTACCCGATCGGGCCGTAGGTTTTGCTCGTTGTTGTGTCTGTCAGCGTTACAAAGATGCCTATTGATTCCGATGTCGATGGCGCAGTTCCGCTGATCACCAGCGAGTTGCCCGTTGGGTTGCTGTAGCTCCAGCCTGGAGGAAGGCTATTATTTAGCGACCAGGAATAATTACCGCTTCCACCGGAGGCGTAGATAGTGCTTCCCGTGTAAGCCGTGCTGATGATCGCCGGCCCCGGAACCGTGGAACTGGGCGCAGTCAGCGTCAGCGGAGCATAGACGTTGAGCGTGTACTGCACCGTTGCCGTGGCGCCCGTCGAATCGGTCACCAGTACCGAGAAGGTGACGGGGCTGGTAGCGGCGCTGGACGGCACCGTGCCGGAAAGTGAAGCGGTTGTACTGGAACTGCTGGTCAGGCCCAGACCGATGGCCGCCAAACCAGCGCTGTTCGCGGTGACCGCAAATGTATAGGGTGCGTTTCCGCCCGAGGCCGTTAGAGTTTGCGCAAAGTACAATCCGGTAATCGCGAACGGCAGACTCGAAGGGCTAAGGGAAATGGCGCTCACGCTCACCGTAAAGGTGCTTGAAGCCGTATGTGCCGGTGTGGCATTGTCTGAGACCAGCACGCCGAAGTTGGTGCAGGTGCCTTCTTCTCCGCTCGTCAGCAACTTTCCGCCACTGGACAGAACACCCATGGTGGACAGGCTCAACCCGCGCTGGCCGAGGCAGGTGACATCCGAAGCTGCGGGAACCGTCCAAGTATAGGTTCCTGTGCCGCCAGTCGCCGCCAGTGCCGTCGAATAGACCTGCCCCACTGAGCCCGAGGTCAGCGGGGTTGCCGTCGTGATCGCAAGCGCGGCCTCAACGTTCAGCGAGGGGCTTGTCGAGGCTGTGTTCCCAACTGAGTCGGTCACCGTTATGACTAGGTTGAATGTGCCCGAGCCGGTAGGGGTCCCGGAGATCACGCCGCCAGTCGAAAGCCCCAGACCCGCCGGCAGCGTAGTGCCGCTCGCCGCCACCCAGCTCCACGTGTAGCCCGTTCCCGAGCCGCCGGTCGCCAATAAAGTGGTCGGCGGATAAGCAGCGCCTTGGTAGCCTATCGGCAGCGCAACAGGACTGAAGCTAATGCCCGCGTTGACCGTGATGGAAAACCCACCGCTGGCGGTATTTCCCACCGAATCGGTCACCGCAGCCGTGAAATTCGTCGTGCCAGGCGTTCCAGTCGGTTTGCCGGAGATCACGCCTCCCGAGGAAAGGCCCAAACCTGTGGGAAGATTCGTGCCGTTCGCCAGCGTCCAGGTGTAGCCCATGCCTGAACCGCCTGTTGCCGCAAGTGTTGTTTGCGTATACTGCGACCCGTCATAGCCCGTCGGCAGTGTAGCGAGCGTAACAACCAGCTCCGCGTCGACGGTAATCGAAAACGAGCCGTTGCCTGTGTCGGATGCGGAATCCGTCGCTGTAACGGTGAAATTCGTAGTTCCCGGTGTTCCCGTTGGTTTGCCGCTGATTAAGCCCCCTGCAGAAAGGTTCAAGCCCGCTGGCAGGCTTGAGCCGCTGGCCAAGGCAAAGCTGTAACCCGCGCCTGACCCGCCTGTCGCCGCCAGCATCGTCTGTGTGTAATTCGCTCCTACGTAGCCCGTCGGCAGCGTGGCCGGTGTCACCACCAGCGCCGGATAGCTCACTGTGATCGTGTAGCCCTGGTTCGCAGTATCCCCGTATGCATCTTTGGCCGTGACGGTGAACGGGAAGGGGCCGACCGCTGCTGGCTTGCCGGTAATCGCGCCGTTGGTCGTATTCAGACCGAGCCACGATGGAAGGCCGGAGGCGCTATAGCTTAGCGCGCCCGCGCCGCCCGTCGCCATCGCGCTGCCATTATAGACAACGTTATAGGTGGCAGTCGCCGGCATGGTACCGGTAAAGCTGATCGGCGTCGCCGGGTTGATCACCAGATTCAGTGATTCGGTCGCGGTCATGGCCGTGGGCGTGCCGGAATCGGTCACATCGAAGACGAGGTCGATCGTTCCCGCCTGGCTGGCAACTGGTGCGGGACCGGTCAGCAAACCACCCTGGCTTAAGGTCCAGCCTGTCGGCAATGCGGCGCTCGTTGAGTCCAGACTCCATTTATAGGGTGAAATACCGGTACTGGTGCTCAGTTGCACCGAGTACACCGTTCCCACCTGACCCGCCAACTGAGTGGCAGTCGTAGTGATCGCGAGCTGGGCAGGCACAGTGAGCGTCACGCTCGCGGTCTTCGTGGTGTCGGCAACCGAGGTGGCCGTCACTGTGATGGTTTGAGCCAAAGCGGTGGCGGCTGGCGCTGTATAAGTCGCCGAACTCGTCGTCTGGCTTGACAAGGTACCCCCGCCGCTCACACTCCAGGAGACGCCGTCCGGAGTGCCGCTGGTGCTCTTGTCGTTTGTAACGGTCGCTGACAGAGTGACGTATCGGTTCCGTCTACAGTGGCTACGGAGGCCGTAACGGAAACTGAAGGAGGCTTGGAGCTTCCGCCACAACCGGACAGTGAGAGTGCTGCAACCAACGTGACGAACGTGCAAACAAACACACTGGTCCTGAGACCAGAGAGAACGGTCCACTTGCTCAGCATAACGCCTCCAAAAAATGCGATAAATCAGTGTGAGGGCGCGATTGCTCACCGTCAATGGGTCTTTAGACCCATATGAATCCGACAGCGCAGGGGCTCCGGGTTGCACTTGCGTGCATGGCCGCGGCCGAGTGCGCGGCTAAATCAAACTGAAATGGAGGAAAACGGATTAATCAAACCGTGACGGACTGCGCAGCGCGATCGAGGCGGCGGCAGTGCGGGTTTCAACCCCTAGCTTGTCGAGGATGTGCTCAACATGTTTCTTTGCCGTCGACAGGCTTATGCCCAGAATGGCGGCGAGTTCACTGTTGGTCTTTCCCTGCGCGATCCAGGCAAGCGCCTCTAACTCGCGGCGCGACAGCGAGGCACTCTCGGGCTTGAGCACGTCCGGCGCTGAAGGCACCTCTTCCAGAAGAAACAGATCGTTCTCGGCGCTCGATAAGAGGCGCACCCTGAGACGATCCTCTCCTCGATGCAACACAAGCGGCAGACGCACCGGCGGCATGCAGCCTTCGCTGAGCTGTGCCTGCTGGCTGCGCTGCCACGTAAGCAGCGCCTCCGGAAGTTCGAGACCCAACTTTTGCGAGGCGCCTAAATACTCGGTGAGATACTTCCGCGCCAAGGCTGTAATCAACTTCACACGGCCCTGCGTGTCACTGATAATGACCGCCAGTGCCGCGTTTTCAATGCCATCTTTGAGCAGTTGCAGCTGACTGCGTGTTTCGGCGAAAGTTCTGGCGTTGTTTAAGGCTTGTATCACGTGGGGACGAATCAGATCCGCCAGCATTCGTTCGCGCGCGGAGAAGAAGCTGTCCCGGTGCCAGCCGTATCCAATAATTCGCGGAAGTCTCGTGGAGATGGTCGCACACAGCGCGTCTTCTATGTCGTAACTGCGATAAAAGCCAGCGTACAATCCGCTGTCGCGTAGCTGACTTTGGCTCCAGAAATCGCAGATTCTCATCGTATGATGATCGCCCGTTTGCGTAACATGGGCCAACACGGGATGCTCATTCATATGTTGGCGCCAGAGGGTGGCAGCAGGGCCGACGCATATCAAACGCCCAGTAGTTTCAGCAGGTAGGCGTGGTTCCATGCGGCTTTGAGGCGTTTTCCTTTGACTCCGCGTTTGAGCGATTGTTCTTGTTTGAGCAAGTTAAG
>JBEKCA010000007.1:0-84854 GCA_050015115.1 Occallatibacter sp. | reverse complement strand
CTAAAGTTGATATTGGCTGCTCCGGTCATGTAAGCCGATAAATCGGGCGGGGCGGTTACGTCGAAGTGCGGCGACCTGTCGTGAAAGACGGCGGCAATGCCGGCATCGATCACTGGCCTGCGATCAAACTCGCCTACGGTACTTTGCAAGATTCTCGATTCTTTCGAAGATTCGTGCTTGGTCTCCGCCATATCGATGGCCATGGTTCCAACGCCGCCGATCGGAGCGTCCATGAGCAAGCCGCGGATCGCCCTGCCCTTGGTCATGTAATGGACGGTAAGAGGTTTGCTGGTGTCGGTCAGGAGCAGAAGCCGGACCTTATTTACCGAGGGCGCCGGTGCGCTTACGCCGGAATCGATTCCTTGCGCCGTTGCGATGATGGGTGTCGCCAGCAGCGCGCAGAATATCGTCACAGAAGAATGCCGAAGGAAGGACATACGTAAATCTCCTCAAAACTCTTATTGCTCTCGTGGGGATCTCTGGAACATGCGGCGCATCCAGTCATGCCTTTTATTGCACGACTGTGCGCAAATCAAGGGCGCGCGCCGTATGCTTCCATTGCGAGCGGGGTGAAGGTTTGGGCTGACTTCGGATAGTCCCCACCCAGGCAATGGCCGCCAGGGTGAGGCATCTCCTACCTCGACCACCCTCCACCTGTTTCCGCTCAGTGGTAATTGACGGTCAGGCGAGGGTTCAGCTCATACGCGTCGATCTCGCCCAATGTGACTCCACAGGTCGTGTACTCACTTGACATGAACAAAAGCCCGTTACTTGCAAAGCTTCCGTTCACCCAGTTTTGGACAAGAGATGTTGCATTGACGGTATAGACCTCGCCATTGGATGTGGGAGCGTCTCCGTTTTCCCACTCTGTCCCGCTTGCCCACCCGTTGTTGTAAACAAGCAGAGAGCCAGCGGAGGTCCATGTCACGCTATCGGGATACCAAACAGAAGACAAAACAGCGGTCTTGAAACCCTCGACATATGTTCCACCAATGTTGACGCCATCTGTGGTCAACGTTAGAGTTGCCGAGTCGATTGTCTTCCCTGTCAGTCCCGCACCGTTGATATCGAACGACACGAGACTCCCGTAATCTGTATAAAGCGGGCATCCACCAAAGGGATTGATCTCGAACTGTTCCCCAACCATCACCACGCCCTCATTTTTGTAGACTGTGGACGCGGCGTTAGTAGAGGACGAAGTCGCGATGTAGTTGACATCGGCTGGCGAGAGCGTAACTGTTTGCGATGCCGGCGCAGTAAAGGTTGCCGTTACGGTAACCGCCTGATTCATGATTACTGTGCAGGTAGTTGCGGTTCCGCTGCACCCTCCTCCCGACCATCCGCCAAAGACGTCGCCTGACAAGGGGGTTTCGGTGAGCGTTACTTGTGTTCCGCTATTGTAAGTTGCCGAACAGACGATGCCCACTGTGCCACTGCCACCATTGATACTCGAACCACAGTCGATAAAGGGTGACGTATTGCTGCCGACAAATCCGAGTTTTTGACCCCCGCTCTCTGGTATTGACACTGCCAAGGTGTATGTCGATGGCGGCGGCGTAGACGGACTAAAGGATGCGGTTGCGGTCACAGCCGCACTCATGGTTACCGTGCAGCTAGTTGAAGTTCCGCTGCACGTTCCGCCTGACCATCCTGCGAAGGTGTTCCCAGAGTTCGGTGTAGCCGTGAGAGTAACTTGGGTTCCAGATGAATAGCTTGCGGAGCAACTGCTGCCGCAATTGATCTTTCCGTCGCTACTGGTAATCACCCCGAGCCCTGAGCCGGAATCAGACGCGGTCAGAGTGTAGGTAGATGCTCCAGTTGTGACGAAATTGGCAGTGACCGTTTCGGCAGAGACAACAGTGACAGTGCAGGTTGCTGTTGTTCCAGGACATCCTCCACCGGACCAACCGTCAAAGGTTGAACCGGAGCTGGGCGCGGCGGTAAGCGTAATCGTGGCTCCATCAGTATAGGTTGCGGAGCAAGTGGCCCCACAGTTGATCTTCCCATCACTACTTGTGACCTTCCCCAGCCCTGTGCCGGAATCGGACACCGTAAGAGTGTAAGTAGTTGTTCCGGTTGTGATGAAATTGGCAGTGACTGTGTCGGCAGCAGAAACAGTCACAGTGCAGGTTGTCGCTGTTCCGGTGCATCCTCCACCGGACCAACCGCCGAAGGTTGAACCGGAGCTAGGCGCGGCGGTAAGCGTAACCGTGGCTCCATCTGAGTAGTTTGCCGTGCAAGTGGTCCCGCAGTTAATCTTCCCATCGCCACTGGTGACCACCCCAGATCCGTTTCCCGAAGGGGCGACAGAAAGCTTAATACTTTGGGTTTGGGTGGACTGATTTGAACTCGGGCTACCTCCGCCGCTGCATCCGGCCAAAGTGAGAGTGGCACAGGCGAGTGGCACCCAGAAGAAATGACGACTTACGTTCATGGAGAACTCCTCTTTCCAACAATGCGATTGACAGATCAACGAATCCCGCCTGCCTCCCCCCAAAAACCGCAAGCATTCTTCTGCCTCGTTTAGCAACAGCGGCAAATCCCCGGGCGCAGCTCAAAAATAATTCTTGGAACCTAATTGCCCCGCTTGCGCTGCTACTACTGTTACGCCCACAGAGAGAACCAGGGGAAGAACATGAAACGACTGCCTTTCGTGAAAGGCTCCATGTTGAAAGCACGCATAGCGATACTCGACTTTTGCGACCAAGACTTTCACAACAATTGCGGCCAGGGGATCGCAGTCCGGCTGGCGGACCGGCTGAGTGCTTCAGATCGCTATCGTGTGGTTGAACGGAGCGAGTGGCATCGACAACTCGGCGGTCGAGAACTGAGCCAGGAATGTCGCCGACACCCTGCCTGGGCAATCTATCTAGGTAACCTCGTTGGAGCGGACGCTGTCGTGATCGGCAGCGTTTGCGCGACCGTTTACGGCCAGATCGCGCTGACTGCAACCATGTTCAGCACAAACGGAATTACGCTGGCCGAGGCTGTGGATCCTACGGTGGAGGGCTTGGCAGAGCGATTGCGCGGAGATTGGGCGGCCGTCAACATTCGTAATTGTGACCGTAAGGACAGAGTCGTGGTTGCGGGCTCCGAGGGATCGCTGGTGATCTTAAACGCTGGAACCGGCTCTGGGCTCAAACCGGGCGATCAGCTACGATTGGACCGCATTCTGGAGACCATATCTGATCCTTGTTTTCGCGATCATTTGAGGCCAATGGCCTCTCTGATTGTTCCTGTAGGATACGCACAAATAATCGAGGCCGGGCATTGTGCCAGTTTGGCTCGTTACACGGGTAACCGGCCCATCCTAGCCGGCGATCTGGCCTTTCGATTGGAATGTTGAGCTCTTTTTCGTGAACTTACGCTGTTATCGGAAGGGGTGTGCGTGCAATGCCATCGGAACATGAAAACGCGTTTAACAGAATGCCTTCGTCGTTTTTCTCCAGCGAATGCGAAAAACCTGGACTATTTCCAAACAATTCTCAGCATTGCGCTATACTTCGTTCATTATCTTCCTTCAAAGGAGATGTATTGCCTGGCCTTGGTCCACCGCGGCCGCCGAGGTGAACAATGAATGGATTGCACAATAAAGAGAGTGGGACCGGCATTGCTTTGGCCCAGGTTCTCAGTTTACTTGAACGAATCCGCGCAGGCGACGAGTCTGCGGGCGGAGAACTAGTCCAAATCTTGGCCCAGGACTTTGACGCGAGAATCGCCGGCAGACGCTATTTTCCAATATCGATCTTGCGCGAAGCCTGCCGGCAGTATTTGAAAGATTTGTCTCTAGTCAATACAGTAAAACTAGTCTTCTACAGGTGTTCCTCCGATGCCATTTTATCTGTGATGGCTGCTAGTTCGATTCCTAGCGCTGTGCGCGTTGGAGGAGTGTTGCGCGAAATGGTCCTCGATTCGAACCGCCGGGACCCGGGTAAGGCTCTACTGCTGCGCCTGCATTACATTTCTGGGCTAAATTGGGACGAGATTGCCGTGTTAATGGCAACATGCAGTCAAGACGTCGAGTTGGAGCAGACCGCTTCCGAGTTAGCAAACGAATTGATCGCACGTGGGCTATCGCCAGAGGTACTATCAGAGCAAAATCTGCGTCCGCGGGGTGATGTGACACTATTTCTCGAAAAGGTGCGGGACGGTGAACGTCCGCTGGGCGAAGTGGTGGCTAACGAAGGTGCAAGACTGCGGCGCCAAGCGGAGCACTTACTGAGACTTGAAGGGGGCAACATCTCCCTCCAAGCAGACGATTTGGTGAATGAATTGTTTCTGCGGATGCCAAAAGCTCCCGAAAAGTCACCTCGAAATCATTTGGAGTTTGACACGCTCGCAAAACGTATTATGCGTCACATCCTGATCGACCGCGCACGCAAACCCATACCAAGCCAGAGCAAGTTTAGCGGCGAGATGTCAAATGACCTCTCTACTTCTCCGATTGTTGACGAGAGTCTGCTACAAGAAGAAGTAATGAGAGTGGTTTACCAAGTGCTCGCTGAAATGCGCCAGACGGATCGGGAGACCGCGGGCATGCTGAAGGCAGCGTTGTTCGGCGGTGCTGATCAGAAAGAGATAGCCAAACTTTATGCAGTATCTGTCTCCACTGTGAAGCGTCGCATTAAGGATGCCAGGGACAAGATACGCGAACGTCTCGGTTTGGAGTGAGCCCAATGGAAATTGATATCGAAAAGCGACGCATCAAGATCAAGGAGATTGCGGACCAGATTGGGATCGCTTCAGGGCAGGAGCCATTGCGGTCCGCCGGCGAGCGCTGCGGCAACGACAAGGAACTCTTCAACGATGTGGTGGAATTCCTTGGGGAGCGCGCCACGCTTGATTTCGCCGAGCCTGACGGTCCAGCGCGAGACCCAATGGCCAACCAGAAGATTGGAGGTTACAAGACGCACTGGAGATTGGGTGGCGGAGGTAACGGTGACGTGTATCTGGCAACCCGCACCAAGGAGCCCCGCCAACAGGTAGCCATGAAGTTCTTGCGATTGCAGGACGGCGAAAGCGAGGAATTTCGTCGCAGGTTCTTGCGGGAGCGCCAAATTATTGCACTCCTGAATCATCCATACATCGTAAAGTTGTTTGGCGCGGACCGAACCAGAGACGGAAGGCCTTATTTTGTCATGGAGTATATAGCAGGCGAGGATATTTACAAGCACGCCAATTCAAAACGGCTGACAGTTTTCGAGCGTCTGGAAATGTTCCTGAAGGTGTGCGACGCGGTCCAATATTTACACTCGCACTTAATTGTTCACCGGGATCTCAAGCCTGCGAATGTGCTCGTGGACGAGCATGGGAACCCGAGAGTACTCGATTTCGGGATTGCTAAATTGCTACGTCCCGAACTAATGGACGGCGAACTGATCACCATGACTCAGCGCCATCCGCTTACGGCCCAATACGCCAGCCCCGAGCAGTGGGATGGCGGTTTGATTACCTCAGCCTCAGACGTCTACTCGTTGGGTGCGATTCTTTTTCAATTGCTCACCGGCAAACTGCCACTTCCTTGGACTGGCGATCTGTACGCGTACCAGCGGCGCGTTTGCGAAGGAAGTCCACCCCTCAGTAGTAAGTCGGTAGCCGAAGGACATGCGGCGTTATGTCGCGAGCCGAATGATTCGGCGCTGGCCGCGCAACTCGCAGGCGACCTTGACGCCATCATTTCCAAGGCATTGCGCAAGGACGTTACCGAGCGGTACCCGACAGTTGCAGCCTTGGTGGATGACATTCAGCGACACCTGCAATTACTTCCCGTGCGAGCGTGTGGTGAGGGGCTTTCGTATCGCCTCCGGCGTTTCCTGAGACGTAACCGAGCATTGGCAGCCTCAATTGCCGCCATTATGCTGGCACTTGGACTAGGGTTGTGGGCGACGCTCATGCAAAGAAATGAAGCCCGTGCGCAGAGAAACGAAGCCGAACGGCAGCGCATTGTAGCCACCGAAGAAGCCGAACATATCCGCCAAATGGCGAAGGCGCAGGAGGACTTGTTGGTTCAACTCAAGCAGAGCCTGAATAATAGACAAATGGAAGACCTGCAATTTCGTTCTTCCATCGCGGACCTTGCGGGCGAACTCGAGCATTCGCTGCGTGCGAACAACGGTAAGTCGCGTGGGCTGGAGATCGACGTCCGGGCCGCAACCGGTCTCGCCCGCGACTATGACCTGCTTGGGCGATTATTTGCAGCTTCGGGGGATTTGGCAGGCTCCCAGAGATCTTGGCAACAATGCGTGGCAATTCTGAATAACGTGGAAGAAACGAGTAACCTCTCGTCTGTGGCGACGACAACACTTAGTCGCTGTCAGGATGCGTTGAAGAGGGAGTGAAAGGCCCGTGAAGTTCTCATAACCTGATGATCTTGAAGGAAGAATTTAGCGCAAGGTCATAGTGCTCGACCGCGTGACGGCAATCACAGATTATTAGGCTCTGGCCTACGATACTTGCGGTCGCAGTCGGTACTACCATACAGTCGGGGTGTTTCATGTTCAGTCCTCGCTGAAGACACTCCGCACAGGCCCAGATAAAAGCGGGATAGCAGCTCAAAGAACGCGCCGGAGTTAGCGCGTCCGCAAGGAGGTTGCACCGTGATGCGAAGATTAGAGTTTTTCGCCGTCGCCTGCCTGTTGCTGGCTCCGCCCCTGTGCACCCAAAGCTCTTCGGGTCCTGCTCGTCCGCCGCAGAGCAAACCCACATTTCTGGAACCCGGCAAACGGCTCGAGAGCACCTTGCAAGGCGGAGGGAAGCGTACCTATGAGATCCACGCTGAGGCTAGCCAGTTCATCCATGCTGTGGTGGAACAGATAGGCATCGATGTGGGCTTGAACCTCTACGCTCCAGACGGCACGTTGATCGGCTCGATGGACAGTCCAAACGGAAGCTTTGGTCTCGAACAAATCTCCGCGATTGCTGAGGTGCAGGGGATTTACAGATTAGAAGTGGTTTGTGGCGACAAGAATGCGCCCGCAGGCCAATACCGTGTGACGGTTGAACCCCTTCGAACCCCAAAAGACCAGGATCGCGCGCGCATCGCTGCGGAGCGAACTTTTGCCGAGGCAGTACAACTCGCCGGACGCGGGAGTCCGGATTCGTTGCGGGCTGCGATTCAACAGTACTTGACAAGTCTGCCGCTATGGCGTGTCGCGGGTGACCGCTATGAGGAAGCCTGGACCGAAGATAGTATTGGCGCCGCCTACGCCGCCTTAAGTGAGAATCAGAAAGCGCTGGATTACTACAATCAGGCGTTGCCGCTCAAACGCGCTATAGGAGACCGTGCGGGCGAAGCGGAGGAACTGACCAACATAGGTTCGGTGTACTTGGAAACCGGGGAGATTCGGAAGGGACTCGATTATGACACTCAGGCCCTGCCGCTCATGCGCGTTGTGGGGGATCGCGCGGGCGAGGCGAATAATCTGACCAGCATAGGCTCGGCTTACTCCATACTCGGGGAGAAGCAGAAGGCGCTGGATTACTACAACCAGGCGCTGCCGCTCTGGCGCGCTGTGGAGGATCGCGCGGACGAAGCTGCAACGCTGAACGCAATTGGTTTGGTTTACTCGGATCTCGGGGAAAAGCAGAAAGCGCTGGATAGTTGCAACCAGGCCCTGCCGCTCGCGCACGCCGTGGGCGATCGTAAGAACGAGGCCAGGGCACTGGACTTCATCGGGATTGTCTACAGATCTCTTGGAGAGGAGCAGAAGGCGCTGGATAACTTCGACCAGGCACTGGAGATTCGGCGCGCTGTGGCGGACCGCACGGGCGAAGCAATAGCGCTGGAGCAGATCGGCGCGGTATACGAAGCACTTGGAGATAAGGAAAAAGCACTGGATAACTACAACCAGGCTTTGCCGCTCATGCGTGCCGTGGGTGACCGAGCGAGTGAAGCGGCCACGCTGCATAACATCGGTTTTGTTTACGCCGATATAGGGGAACATCAGAAGGCATTGGATTACTACAATCTCGCCCTGGAACTCATGCGCGCAGTGGGAGACCGCAAAAACGAAGCGACCATACTGAACAACATTGGCCAGGTTTACGCTGATCTTCGGGAACAGCAGAAGGCTCAGGATTACTACGGCCAAGCCCTGACGCTCTCTCGCTTGGTACGGGACCGAAGCAACGAGGCGAGGACGCTGAGCAACATCGGTCGGGTTTACGCCGATCTCGGTGAGAGGCAAAAGGCGCTGGATTACTATAACCAAGCCCTGCCGCTCGCGCACACGGTAGGTGACCGCATGGGCGAAGCAAGGATATTGAGTTATATAGAGTTTAGTTTTCAGCGATCAGATCAGGATCTTGCGATTACTTTTGGCAAACAAGCGGTGAATATCCTGCAAGGCATCCGCCAGGATAACAAAGGCTTGCAGGAGTCCTTGCGCTCCAGCTACGAGAAGTCGATCGAATCCTACTACCGCACTCTTGCCGATCTGCTGATTGAGCGGGCCCGCTTCGGCGAGGCGGAGGAAGTGCTCAACCTGTTGAAGGACAAAGAGGCCAGCGACTTCATTCGGCGTGACTCGGTCGGCGATCAACTGCGCCCTGCCACGCTGCTCGAATTTGAAAAGAAGGCCCTCGATCGTTACGACCAGATCGTCGATCAGATCGTGACATTAGGGAAGCGAAAGTCGGAGTTGATAGCGAAGCATGGTCAGTCGGGGTTGAATGCAGCGGAGTCAGAGGAGTTAACCCGGCTGGATCACGATCTGACCGCCGCCAACACGGTGCTGCAACGCTATTTTGAGGATGAAGAGAAGGTATTTGCAGCGGACTCCGGACTCATAAACCGGATGGAGGAGTTCAAAGGAGCACAAGATCTACAGGGTGCGTTACAAAAGCTGGGACCGGATGTGGTTGCAATTTACACCCTGGTTACTCCGGACAAGTACGTCGCGCTATTGGTGACAGGCACGGCGCAAAAAGCCTACACCACTTCCATTCAAGGAAGGGACCTCAACAAGAAGATTCTTGATTTTCGTCAACAACTTCAGAACCCCAGCTCCGATCCGTTGCCACTCGCGGAAGAGCTGTATCACATCGTCTTTCCCGAAGGATTGCGCGAGGATCTCAATGCGATCCACGCCAAGACGGTCATGTGGTCGATTGACGGAACTTTGCGTTATATTCCGCTTGCTGCTCTTTACGACGGCGCGGACTACTTGGTGAAGTCTTTTCGCCAGTCTCTGATTACCCCGGCCAGCCTCGCATATCTCACAGAGGAGCCAATTCGCCAGTGGGAAGGCGAGGGTTTCGGAGTTTCTAACGGCGATTCTCCACTTCCCATGGTTCCAGCCGAGTTGCATGGCATCTTCCGGGAGACCGCTGCCAGCAACTCTCCAATTCCAGGCATGATTCGGCTGAATGCCACTTTCACGCGCGAGAATTTCAGGAACGATCTAACTCTGAAGCGAAATCCGGTTGTCCACATAGCAACACATTTCGATTCTCGTCCCGGTGTGGCTGCTAACTCACAACTACTGCTGGGCGACGGCAAGCTGAGTCTGGCGGAGATCGCTGCGCAGACGCGGTTGTTCGAAGGGGTTGATTTGCTGACGCTCTCAGCATGCAATACGGCGTTCACAAACCGTAGTGAGGACGGTCGCGAGGTGGATAGCTTTGGCACCATTGCTGAACGGCTTGGAGCGCGGGGAGTGATAGCGAGTTTGTGGAGCGTGAACGACGATTCGACAGCCAGCCTCATGCAGACAATGTATCGCCTGCGGCAGGCAAACACCGGCATGACAAAAAGTGAAGCGCTCCGTCAGGCGCAGGTCTTGCTGTTGGCGGGCCAGTTGAAATCGGGTTCTGCCCAGGGTGCCTCGAATCGCGGCGGAAAGCCTAATCGCCCGCAGAGTTTTATTACACAGACCTCGAATTGGTCTCACCCTTATTATTGGGCTCCCTTCATTCTGATTGGAAACTGGAAGTAGATGTGAGCCCAACACATTGATGGCGCGGCTCTCGCTCGAACCGGAGATCGAAAAAGCAGTGGCGAAGAGCGCAGGAGCAGCATATGTTAACCCGTCGAACGCTGCTTAAGCTTGGAAGTTTGAGCTTATTCAGTCACAACATTCCGGCTGCGTGGTGCGTCCCGAACGTGAGGCTGCGGGCCCTCGTGGTGGGAATCGACAAGTATGTGATGACCGCCTCTTCCGTACAGGGAACTGAAGCAGTGGGGCGGGGCGCGAGCGCGGCAGCAATCCAGCGAAACCACCGCTTCTTCGACCTGGACGGCGCTGTGAACGACGCAACGCTGATTTACCAAATTTTGAAGGATCGCTTTGATTTTCTGCCAGACGACATCGTTTTTTTGAAGAACCAGGAAGCCACGCGCGACGCAATTTTGCGTGAGTTCCAAATCCACCTAGTCAATGCCGCGTCGCCGAACGACATCAGTTTGTTTTATTACGCCGGGCATGGGTCACAGGTGCAAGACTTAGCTTCGGATGAGCCGGACCAACTTGATGAAACCATCGTGCCCGCTGACTCCTATGCGGGCGTCCCCGATATTCGAGACAAGGAGATGGCGCGCTTGTATCGTGCGGCGCTTCGCAAGGGTGTTCGATTGACAGTCATTCTGGATAGCTGTCATAGCGGCGGCATGGAGCGTGGAGGCTGGAATCAAACCGGCAAGACGCGTAATCTCCCTCCTGACCCGCGCCCTGCCAACGATCCTCCCGATCGGGATCCAGTTACCGGAGAGCAGTTACCGGATGCGACTTCGATGGGTATGCTCTTCCTCGCCGCGGCGCGCAAAGATCAAGCTGCGGGCGAGACAACCGTGATCGACCGAAGTGCCGATGGAACCGAAAGAGAAATCGCGCACGGAGCATTCACGGCGGCTCTGGCGCGCGTTCTCGAATCTTCCATCGCCAATCAGAGTATTGAGCAAATTTGTGATCGGGTGCAGGCCATGCTGGCAAGCGAAGGCAGGATGCAACTCCCGATTTGCGCTGGAAACGAGCGGGACAGTCGAGGGTTGCTGGGCCAATCGCTTGGTTTGGTGCAATCGATAACTCTCACTGCGGAAAGAGTAACCCGCGAAGGCGTTGTGCGGCTCTTGGGTGGGTCTGCACTCGGTCTCGCCCCCGGATGCATTCTCACTCGGACAAGCGGGCCGCCAGCAAGAATCAAGCTGGATCGCGTCGAGTTGGGCATATCTGAAGCTAGAATGATCAATGGCCAATCTGCGGGAACCGTTAGGGTCGGTGACATTTTCAAGTTAGAGACCTGGGTGGCACCTCCAGCCGGCGTAATCAAGGTCTATATTTCGGCAGTTGGGCCAGACGCCAATGCGGTGGTTGCGGTCGCTGATTTTGTAAACAGGCTTGCGACGCAAAACGGAATCCAGGTGCTTTCCGATCTTCAATCAGGGATTAGGCCGACGCACGTGCTTTATTGGCGCAATGGGTGTTGGCTTGTCGAGAGTTATCCCGCCGATGGCAAGATCGTACGGCTGAGCTCGCCACCCACAATTGAAGAAATGACAAATGCTCTTGGCAAGGTTGAGGCTGTGCGCCTCTGGCCCATTTTGCCACCGGACAGACAGTTGGCGGCTGAGCTTCGACTGGACGCTGGTACAAAGAATCAAGCGGTGCGAGTCGTTGACGATCCCGCGCAATGTATCTATCTCCTGGCGGGACGTCTGAATCAGGGCGCCGTTGAGTACAGCTGGGTTTATAAGGACTTTTTCGCAGCCGACCCGAATCTCGCACGTCTGCCTCTGAAAACAGATTGGACGACATCTGGCGAGCAGATTACTGGTCTGGCTTTGCGTCTGGCAAGAATCTACGCTTGGTTGAATCTCAGCGGTCCCGCTGGTGGTGATGCAGCTTTTCCCTATCGGTTGATTTTTGAGAAGGCAGGCAAACGAGAGCCTGTTGGCACAGGACCATTCAAGTTTGGAGAACGATATAAGTTTGTCTTTCAAGCTAGCCCTGAGGCCTTGAGGCGATCTTTGGTGGCGGGAGGCATTGCCAAACGTTATGTTTACATCTTCTTAATCGATTCCAATGGCGATGCCACATGCTTTTTCCCCAACCCCGCGAATGGCAACGACGGAAATTTGATTCCGCGCGATGACTCCGCAAGCCCGCGTATCGAGGCGTCGCTCAGCGATTATGACGTAGAAATCTGTGGACCCGCTGGAACGGATAACTATTTTTTGGTTGCCAGCGAAGAGCCGCTCGACCCTGAGATTTTTCAGTGGAAAGGAGTTCGCGGACACGAGGAGCGGCGAGGGTCCGAAAATCCCATCGAGTTCTTGTTCAGTTCCATCGGAGAAACTGTTCGCGGCGACCATTCCGGTCACAGTGTGCCGGTGACGTGGCAAATCCAGTCCATCGCCGTCCACTCGATTCCGTAAGATTCTCTGTCAGCGTGCCAGGAATCTCAATCTGCTTGACGAATCCTGAATCTTATCTCAATCGGCGGCGAATCAGGTCGAGCGCCTGCTGAGTGGCCCATTGTCTTACCCGGTCTCGGTCGCCCCGGAAGGTTCGCTCGATGTGTTCGGTTTTTTGGCCGTCACTCAGGGCGATGTGAACCAGGCCTACGGGCTTGGTTTCGGTGGCTCCGGAGGGTCCGGCGATGCCGGTGACTCCCAGGCCCAACGTCGCACCGGTGTTGTGGCGGATTCCCTGGGCGAGAGCTTCGGCTACTTCTTGTGAGACGGCTCCGTGGTGGGCGATCAGTTCGGGCGGGACGCCAGCGAAGTGGGTCTTAAGTTCATCGGAGTAAGCGATGGCGCCGCCCAGGAAGGCGCGCGAACTGCCGGGAACGCTGGTGATGCGCTGGGAGATCATGCCTCCGGTGCAGCTCTCGGCGATGGCCAGCGTGGACTGGCGAAGGCCGAGATAGTAGATCACAATTTGTTCGAGAGAGTCGGCGGATTCTTGGCCCGAAGAGTAGAGCCAGTCTTCGATGACCTCTTCGAGGCGGCTGGCCAACTCGTCGACTCGCTGCTGCGCCGCGGCAGCGTTGGCCTTTGTGCAGAGCAGGGTGAGCTGGATGTCGCCGGCGTGGGCGAGGATGGTGGTTTCGACGTCTTTGTAAGTGGAATAGATTGGCGCGAGAAGCTTGTCGGCCTGCGACTCGGGGATCATGGCGGCGCGCAACGTTCGCTTGGCGATGTGGCGCGCGGGCAGGACCTCGCGCAGGCGCGGAATGCATTCGGCATCGAAGAGTGGACGGCACTCGTTAGGCGGTCCGGGAACAAGCATGATGAGCTTGCGATAGCCGGAATGCACAGTGTCAAGCCACTGGCCCGGTGCGCTGCCGTTGGGGTTGGGCAGGACGGTCGCGCCCTCGATAACGTCGGCTTGCTTGAGGTTATTCGTGGGCATGGGAATGCGCCAGGTGGCTGCGCGGGCGGCGAGCGCGACGACTTGGTCGGGATCGCGGCGCAGTGTGAGCGAGAGGGCCTCAGCGACGGCCTCGCGGGTGAGGTCGTCTTCGGTGGGGCCCAGGCCGCCCATGAGCACGATGATGTCGGTGCGGCCGAGGGCAACGCGGACGGCGGCGACGAGATCTTTGCGGCGGTCGCCTACGATGGTCTTGAAGACGACGCTGACGCCGATTGCGTTGAGTTTTTCCGTGAGGTAAAGGGAGTTGGTGTCCTGACGGAAGGGGGTGAGCATCTCGGAGCCGATGGCGATGATTTCGGATTTCATAAGTGCAGCTTTCAGCTCTTAGCTTATAGCTCGTAGTTCGGGTGTCGGTCCAGCATCTGAGAGACAGTTTGCGGCCGCAAGATCGTTGTTGCTTTTGAACTGTCAACTGCCAACTGTCGGCTGCTTAGAACAGAGTCATTCCTTCGGCTCCCAGATCCACTTCGTAAACAGCTTCGTTGGTGGCTATGATAACGGTGCCGAGAGGCGAGAAGGCCAGACCGACGATGTTTACGCCGGAGAGTGCGAGCGTGGCTTCGCCTTGCGGGGTGACGCGCACGAGGCCGCGCTGACCGTGCAGGCAGGCGGCGAGATAGACGTTGCCGTCGCGGTCGAGAGCGAGGCCCTGCGGGCGGCCGAGGCCTCGATACCAGGCGCGAGTCTCTCCGTTGGGCTCGATAGCCCAGATGGCATCGTTGGACGAGAGAGTCGGGCCGGTGACGAAGAGGGTTCCCGCGGCGTTGACGGCCAGATGATAGGCTGCGGGGCTGGGCTCGAGCGTGGCGTGGACGAAGATCTGGCGGTCGGGGTTGATCTTGAAGATGGTGCCGCTGCGGTCGCCGACGAAGAGATTGCCCTCGGCATCGAAGGCTGCGCCGGTAGCCACGCCCATGCCTTCGGCGTAGAGGGTTGATTCGCCGACCTCGTCGATGCGGTAGACGTTGCCCTCTGCGCGCGAAGTGACGAAGAGGTCGCCTTCGGGATTGAAGGCCAGGCCGGTTGCGTTGAGGATGCCGGTGACGAAAGGGGTTCCGCGGCCATCGGGGCTGACGCGGACGACCGAAACGGGAGTCTGCTTGCCGCGCTGGCCAGAGATGGTGGCGTAGACCATGCCCGAACGGCTTACGGCCGGGCTGGTCACCGGGTGCAGGCCATCAGAGAGTTCGCGAGCCACGCGCAAAGGTGCGCCGTTGCTGGTTCCGGCAGGGTTGCGGACCTCGACCATTCCAGTGGCAGCCGGTTCAGGAACGCGGACAGCCAGGCGCGAGGGGCGGCTCATGGTCACGTGGGCAGGGAAGCTATCTACAAGAACGGTGGGCAGGCTGGAACCAAAGGGTCCGAGATTTGCGCCGGTCAATTCGATTTCACCGCCGGGCAGAGCAGCGGCGGGGATGACGTCGTCGATGCGTGGCGCGGTGAGGTCCAGGGGAGCGGATTGTGTGGCAGTGGTGGGCATGGGGGTGTCCTAAATCCACAAATGCAAGAGCGATGCTACACCCAAAGCATACAACCCCGCGCCTACATCATCGAGTACGATACCCCAGCCATCGGGCAGCTTCTCGAGTTGGCGAACAGGGAATGGCTTGGTGATGTCGAAGAGGCGGAAGAGAACCAGAGCGATGAGGGCATGTCGCCAGTTTGCATGGCTGCCGATGAGGGCGATCCATTGGCCGGCGACCTCATCGATGACGACGAACTGCGGATCGTGGAGGCCGGATTCTCGCGCGACAATCGTCGCGGCTGGAATGCCGGGAAGAAGCGTCAGGGCGATCCCTGCGAATAAAGCAATCAGCAGCGTCTGCGAAGCGGGATGAAGACCCCAGGCGAAGGCGACCCAGACTAGGACCGCGCCGACTGAGCCCCAAGTGCCGGGGCCGGGCTTGCCGAATCCTGCGCCGAAGAAGGTAGCGGTAGCCCAGGCCCACTTCGTGGCGTGCTCGATTTGGATGGGTGCGGAGGCCGGCTCACTCTTCATCGGAATCGCTATTTCTCGGGTTGCCTCCGCCCAAGCTGCCCAGGTCTTCGAGGACCTCGGGATCGAGGATGGGCGAGCTGATCTTGTATACGCCCATGGCCCACTTGCCGAGGTCGATCTTGCGGCAGCGGTCTGAGCAGAAAGGGAAGTCCTCGTCGTTGATGCGGACTAACATGCCGCAGGTGGGGCAGCGGAGGAGACTGGCGGATTTTTTCCTGGTGGCCATGGGTTGTGTTCCTGCTTGTGGCTACGGTCAAGAAATATGGTACCGCGCAGGGGTGCCTGAGCCGCGTGCACAGCCTCTCGCACCGCCCCGCCGGGGCGGAATTTACTGGCCGGATGTATTCCCAGGGTTTCACCCTGGGCTATTTTCGCCACTCCCTCCGGGAGTAATGAACGACGGACTCGTGGGATAACGTGATGATCCGAACCCCCGAAGCTAGACCGGGAGCATCCGGCTCACAATGCAGCGGAGATAATGCGTGCCACTACGTCGTAGTCGTGGGCTTCGGTGATCTGGGCTCTGTAAAAGCGGCCGGGCTCCAGAGTTTCGAGGTCGCCGAAGTCGTTGATGTAGACCTTGCCGTCGATCTCGGGGGCGTGGAACTCGGTGCGGGCTTCCCAGAGGAGTGGCGTTTCTTCGCTCTCTCCCTCGGCGAGCAGAGTCAGCTCGCGGCCTACCCACTGCTGCTTGGTGCGCTTGCTGATCGATTGCTGGAGCTTCATCAGGCGGCGCTTGCGGGCCTCGATGGTGCGTTTGGGCAGTTTGGCATCGAGCGAAAACGCGCCGGAGCCTTCTTCGTCGGAGTAATTGAAAACGCCGAGCCAGTCGAATTGCGCTTCCTTGATGAAGGCTTCGAGGACGGCGCTGTCCTGGGTGGTTTCACCTGGGAAGCCGACGATGAAGCTGGTGCGCAATGCGATGCCGGGGACTGCGGCACGAACCTTTTCAAG
The DNA here is from genome assembly GCA_050015115.1 of Occallatibacter sp. Lineage (GTDB taxonomy): Bacteria > Acidobacteriota > Terriglobia > Terriglobales > Acidobacteriaceae > Telmatobacter. Next base: position 68,531 of record JBEKCA010000007.1, on the reverse strand, counting down.
GGTCTTCAGGAAGATCTCTGCCCCTGCGCCGCGCTTCATGCGCTTTAGGACATCGGGTGACGCATGCTGGAGCGGAAGATCTAGATATTTGCAGATGTTGTCGTGCCTGGCAATGGTGTCGAGCAGCATGCCGGTGATGCGGTTTGGGTAAGCGTAAAGGAAGCGCAGCCAGCGCAGGTCGGGGATTTGCGCGAGGGCGTCGAGGAGAGTGGCGAGGCCGTCTTTGAGGCCGAGGTCTTCGCCGTAGCAGGTCGTGTCTTGACCAATGAGAGTGATCTCGCGGACGCCGCGTGCGATAAGTTGATGGGCTTCGGCGACGACGGATTCAAAGCGGCGGGAACGAAATTTTCCGCGCAGATTGGGGATGACACAGAAGGAGCAGGGGTGGTCGCAGCCTTCGGCGATTTTGATGTAGGCCGAGGATTTTGGCGTGGTCAAGAAGCGCGGGGTGGTTTCGTCGTAGAGATAGGTGGGCAGCAGATGGGTTGCGCCCCGCCAGTCGTCGCGGCGGAATCGGCCCTGTCGTTCGCGGTGGTCGCCTTCGGGACGGGAGCCATGTTTGTGCGTGCCGGACAGGGATTCCTTGCCGGGGCGAGTCGCTGCGGCTGCGGTAGACGGAGCGGAATGGGGTTCGTGGTCTCCCACCCATTCGTCAGAAAGAAGACGAATGGATGGGGCACGGAGCGTCTGTGAAGCTTCGGGTACGGAGGTCTCTGGCGGCAGATGATCCATCGGGCCGGTGAGGATGTTGAAGAGCGCTGGCGCGGCGGGTGGAGCGGCGAGGCCTGCGGCTTCGAGGATGGCTTCGAGCTCGCCGGTGCCTACGACGGCGTCGACTTCAGGAATGCTCTTGCGGATCTCGTCGCGGTAGCGCTCGACGAGGCATCCGGCGACGATGAGTTTCTTAGCCCGGCCGGAGGTCTTGTGGCGGGCCAATTCGAGGATGGTGTCGACCGACTCCTGCTTGGCGGTGTCGATGAAGCTGCAGGTGTTGACGACCAGGATTTCGGCCTCTTCGGGATGTGGGGTGAGCCGCGCTCCGGCGCGATCGAGGAGGCCCATCATCACCTCGGAGTCGACGAGGTTTTTCGGGCAGCCTAACGAAATAAATCCCACGGTTGGAGGCGCGGGGGAGGGAAGTTTGGTCACCAATCCATTGTACCGGGGTCGAGGTTGCGGTGCGGAGCCGTATACCCCCACCCATATTTTGCAGGGAAATTCCTTGTTTTCAAAGGGATGCGGGACACGTTCCGCCGCAAAATCGTGCAAACAAAGCAGTTATTTGCAGAATCGTGATTCTAAAGGTGGTTAGCGGCGAATGCCGGGCCGGTCACAACGATTTCCTCGAATATAGTTCCCGGATAAGGCGTCTCAAACGGACGGCCGTCGGGAGTGTACGAACCGAGTGTAGCCAATCAGTGGTTAATTCTCTGCAATTGTTCGCGGCTAGTTTCAAGCGCAGAGTTCGCGGATACGGAGCGGTTTCCGTGCCGGATCGGCGCTCGTTGCCGCTTACCGCGGACGAAGACGCGCCCGCGGGGTTGGGGCAATTCTACAGCCCCTATCCGGCTTCTGTTTCCTCGCCGCTTGGGATGCTAAAATCAGCAAGTGCCGGGTCCTACGCGACGTAATCCCGCCAACCCCGCCAGGTCCGGAAGGAAGCAACGGTAACGGGCTAGTACGGGCGCAGTAGGCCACCCGGCGCTTTTTGCGTGTTTTGGGCTGATTGACCTGGAGTTTGGCGTCTGGAGTGGAAAGTCAGGGGCTAAAGCCCGGTTTATTTTGCAGCAATTTGCGGCACGACTGAAGTCGTGCCCTGACACAATGCCGATGTTTGCAGCAGGACTGAAGTCGTGTCCTGACACAATGCCGATGTTTGCGGCAGGATTGAAGTCGTGGCGTGACACAATGCCGAACTTGAAACGCGCACGACTATCACGATCTTTTGAGATGCAACAGTCCCAGCACCCGGAGTTTCGATTTAAACGATTGAGAGCGGAGAGAGGAAACGCAGGTCCTTCGACTTCGCTGCGCTCCGCTCAGGATGACAGAGTTTAAGCTGCGCAGATTAAGCCGCAAGGAGAAATGCATTGACCCTCAGTGTTCGCCCGATCGTGGGCTGCCGCGCAAAGATCACGGCGCTCGGAACCTACGTCCCGCCGCAAGTTCTGACCAATCAAGACCTCGAAAAACTGGTGGATACCACGAACGAATGGATTCTGGAACGCACGGGAATTCGCGAGCGGCATGTGTTGGCCAAGGGGCTGGGCGTGAGCGACATCTGCACCGAGGCGGCCAAGAAATGCCTGGCGGCGCGGGGCATCGAGGCCAGCGAAGTTGAGGTGATCATCGTGGGCACGGTGACGCCGGACATGATGTTCCCGGCAACGGCCTGCCTGGTGCAGAACAAGATCGGGGCCAAGGGCGCGTGGGGCTTTGACGTTTCGGCGGGCTGCTCGGGCTTTGTCTTTGCGCTGCAGGCGGGCGTGAAGATGATCGAGAGCGGGGCGCATAAAAAAGTTCTGGTCTGCGGCGCTGACGCCAATACGCGCATGACTGACTACACCGACCGGACGACGTGCGTGCTGTTTGGCGACGGCGGCGGCGCGGTGCTGCTGGAGCCTTGCGAAGAGGGCGAGATCGGCTTCATCGATTACGCGCACGAGATCGATGGGTCGGGAGCGACCGTGCTCAACCTCAAGGGCGGCGGGAGCCTGAATCCATCGAGCCATGAGACGGTGGACAAGAAGATGCACTACATTTACCAGGACGGACAGGCGGTTTATAAATTCGCTGTTCGCAAGATGCTTGAGGCCACGACCAAGGTGCTCACGCGCAATGGCGTGACCGGCGCTGATCTTGGCTGTTTCATCCCTCACCAAGCCAATTTGCGCATTATCACGGCGACAGCCGACCGCCTGGGCATGGACCGGGAGCGGGTGATTATCAATATCGAGAAGTACGGGAATACTTCGGCGGGAACGATTCCTCTGGCGATGGAGACGGCACTCGAGGAAGGGAAGCTGAAGAAGGGTGACCTGGTGCTGCTGGCTGGCGTTGGCGCGGGATTTACGGTTGGTGCAGCGCTGCTGCGGTGGGAGATTTAGAAGCAGCGGAGTTAGCGGAGTTTGCGAAAATACAGCGGAGTTAGCAGGCCGATCCCTTTTGGGATCGGCCTTTTTAGCGGGTTAGCGAGTTGGCGGGTTGGCTGATTCGCTGAAATGGGAAAGTTCGCGACTCGCCGCTCAATCAATGAGTTAGTAGTTTGAAGGCGTGAGTCCATTGGTTACTTGTGAAGCCGGGGATGCACCATAAGATGCATAGTGGCTCAATGGCGCGTGCCGCCTCCGCTTTGCCCATGTCCGCTGTCTCCCATCCAAACTGATCGAGAATTCCACGCACCTCTGCTTTCGCTTTCTCGTTGTTCCCGCAGATGAACATCGTCGGCTTGCCGTCTTTGAACTGAGGGTTGACCATCAGCGTGTTACCCACCGAATTGAAAGCCTTGACGAAATGCGCGTCGGCAAATTCGCGCTGCAACTGCTCCATCAGCGATTCCTTGAAATCGGTGAAAAACGGAAGAACCCCATTGACGGGCGGTGCATCGGCGATTGGATTGGTTGCGTCGATGACGGTCTTTCCCTTGAGGTTTCCGGCTCCAGCCAGACGCAGAACGTCTTCCGCTACGGCGCCCTTGACGGCTAGGACGATCAGTTGGCCGTTGGCGGCCGCAGTGTTAAACGTGCCTATGGCGGCGCCTGCGTTGGCTGCTGCCCAATCGGCAAGTTTGGCGGGTGTTCTTGAACCGACCGTCACATCATGGCCGTGTTTCAAGAAGCCCGCAGCCAGTGATTTGGCGACATCGCCCGATCCTAAGACTCCGATTTTCATCTTGACCTCCAGGAATGAGATTAACGGGGTTTGCTGGAGGGTTCAGAGTTTTCTCGCGCGAGTATTGACGGACGTGGCCGCGCTTGCGCCTGACGGGTTATGTTTGCGATCCATCATTCCATCAGGGGCTAAAGCCCGCATTGAATATGCGGCGTTTGGGACACGGCTAAAGTCGTGCCCTTTCAAAGCGCGGACCTATTCAGTGTCAAAGCGTGGACTTACTCAGTGGTTACAAAGTATCGTGACCGGATGATTTCGTAGCGTTGGGAGTGCGAGCGTTGGTTTGGAAACCAACGCTACAGCCGGCCGGGAGGCCGGCCCTACATTTCGGCTATCAGGCCAGAAAAAGCGAATGGGGGGAGCACGGAGCCGGTGCAAGATCAAACAGTCAGAGACCTCGAGGATCTTTTCGTTGATGGTCCTGCACCGTCCAAGTGCTGTTAGTTACTTTCTACGCGCCCAGCGAACAGGGTGGTCACCGAAGGCGAAGAATGACTTATCGTAAGTGACAGCCGTACCAGACAGCGTTTGTCCATCACTGGAGAGAGATAATGCGACAGTAATCTGCGAATATTGGAATTCTTTGTCTCGTCCCAATAACCTGAAACTAAGTCGCCGGGGTTCGACCTGGATACTGTCGACGGAGCGAGCAGGCGGGGTGCAGCTACTTTTGATCTCCCATCCCTTTTTTCCTTGCGTGACAACATAGTCGCAATTGGGATTTGACTCCCCGCCGACGAAGTAACCGCCCGGCGCTGAGACTGGATACCACCTTCCCTCGACTGTATATTGCATTGAATCGGCGGAAGCCCGATCTCTTTGCAATTGATCCTGGATGAGTTTGTGCTTTTGGTCTTCGGCTTGTTTCTTAGCCTCGTCTTCGTCTGCACGTTGGCCGAGCGCCTTGAGCCTATAGATTTCGTCCTGAGTGTTGCGGGAGTCGGAGGGAACGACGGACTGGTAGAAGATCAGGCTGCTGATGGCTTCGTCATAGCGGCCAGCGAGCGTCTGGGCCGTGGCCAGTTTTTTGTAGGCCTCTCCCCACCAAGGAGCAGCCAACAAGGCCGCTTTGTACTCGGTGATTGCGCGGTCGTAATCGCCGCTGTCGGTCGCCGCGTTTCCGTAGACAACGGCCATCACGTAATGACCGCGGGCCTCTTCGGGAATCTCAGGTTGAGTTCCCAGGGCCTGGGCCAGTTGGATGACATGGAGCCGAGCGGCATCGGTGGGATTGGCGGCGAACTGCTGCAGCATCTGCTGAAACTGAAGGGTCTGTTTGTGGTCAAGCTCATGCCGGAGCTGTTCTGCATTCCGCGAGTCAGTTCCAGGGCGCGAGGCTGCGAGATAGAGCGCAAGATTGCGCCTGGCACTGTCGAACTTGTTGGCCCTTGAGTAGGCAGAGGCAGCGTTGAAGTAGGCATCGGCATACCAGGGAGCCTGCACGGCGACCTGCTCGAAGAGCTGAGCCACGGTCTCGAGATCGTCGGGCGAGGAGGCTGAGGCCATCTGCGCGACGTCCTTGGAAAAATCATCCTGCGCAAGCTGAGGAATTGGAGGAGGCGGATTCAAGCTCTTGGCCAACTCGATAATCTTGGTGCGCAAGGCGGAATCATCGGGATTGCCCTGGAAATCTGCGACGTATGTCGCGAGTTGAGCGCGGGCTTCTGCGTCGGGATCCGGCTTCCGTGTTGCTGCGGAGTGCTTTGCGGTCTGTGCCGGCGCAACAAAAACGACTGCGCCTAACAGCGGAAAAAACATAAGACAGGAAAAAATAGATCTTACGTTCATGGTTTCTCACTTCCTCTGTGGTACCCGGCGATCGGAGACTAAGGTAATCATATTATACGAAAATCACTGGCCGTGACTATTGGGAATCTCTTTTAGAATACCAAGATAATAAAGCCTTTAGATGATTGATTTTCGAGCTTTATCCCAATCGCAGTCCGCGCTGGCGTGCACTTTTCATTTGCGCCCATGTCTTAATGCAGCCCATCAACCGAGAAGCTGTAATGCGGCAGTACGCCGGCCTCGGCGGCCAAACGGAAGAAGACTCTCATGGCCTCAATGCATTCGTCGTCAAGTATGTAATGGATGTTAGTGGTGAGGTAAGAGCGAATGGTCGACTCGGGAATAGGTATGCGGCGGGACCACTCGGAGACCAGGGCATCGATGTTTTCAAGGCCGTGGATGCGGGATTGGATGAAGTCTATGGTGGTGGATTCCCAGGTCTCAGAATCGAGATTTCCATCTCCCGAAGTTTTGGATGCAGCGCCCCAGACGGCGGAGACGAAGGGCAGGCCGGTGAGGGTGTGCCACTCGTGCGCGAGATCGTGATAGACGAGGAGTTCGCCAGTGCGTTCAAAGCGGTTGGCGCGCTCTTCGAGAGCCAATAGGGCGGGGTCTCCAATGAGAATTGCGGCATCGGCGCGCTCGAGCATCGCGTCGAGGTCGGCCGCGAGGGGCAGAAAAGGCACATTGGGATTGTTCCAGTGGCGGAAGAGAATGCGGGCGTGGGCCAGCGTGGTGCGGCTGGCGGTATCGGCGGCCACGGAGCGCATGGTCTGAAGCGGCTGGCTGGCGCGGCGAACCAGCAGCAGCGATCGCACGTGGCCTTTGGAGGCGATGGTGCAGCCAGGAAGTATGCGCAGGCCGGGAGTGGTCGCCAACGATGCGATGGGGACGAGACCGATGTCTGCTGCGCCGGATGCCAGGCGGTCGGCGCACTCGGCGGGACTCATGCGGTCGATCTGGTAGCGCTCGGCGAGCGGGGCGTCCAGAGGCGGGTGCTCGAAGTCCCACATGAGAGGCGCGGGATTGAGGAAGCCGATGGCGGCCACGCGCAGACGAACTGGGGGCAGGGAAATCACGTAGTCTTAGACTACTTCTTCGCGGCAGAGGATTTTTTTGAGAGCATCCGCGAAGCCAACACATTGCTTCTTGACTTCTTCCCGTGGGCGGTTTAACTTTGGCGAAATTACCAATGAGCGCGGCTTTAGTTTCCTGTGAAGTAAGTCAGGGGTAGTGTTTCTCAAGGATTTGAACAATCGAAAGGTTGGCAGCAAGGGTTCTGAGGTCAAGTGCAGCGAGTTAGCCCCGCTGCGCGGGTTGGCAGGTTAGCAGGTTCGCGGTGACGGTCGATCAATGAGCACGATGCCCAAAGCAGCAATCGAAGTTGCGATGCCCCATCTGGACGAGGAGCGGCTCGCCTGGCTTGCACTGGCTTTGGCGCCGGGGCTGGGTCCGAAGCGGATTCTCGATGCCGTGAAGATGCTGAAAGTGGCGAGCCAGATCTTTGCGCTGACTCTGACCGAGCTTGAAGGGCTGCGGTTTCCGGCCCAGGCTGCGCAGTTCATCTTTGATGGCAAGGCGCGCAAGTCGGCCGAGGCGGAGTGGTTGCGCGTGACGGCGCAAGGGGCGAGCGTGTTGACGTACGGCTGCCAGGAGTATCCCGAACGACTCAAAGAGATCTACGACCCGCCGCCGGTGCTGTGGGTGCGCGGTGAGGCGAAGCTGCTGAGCAGGCCGGGAATTGCAGTGGTGGGTACACGGCATCCGACCCCATACGGGTCGGGAATGGCGGAGATGCTGTCGCGCGATCTGGCAGTGCGGCGGCTGCTGATCATCTCAGGCATGGCGCGCGGCGTCGACAGTTGCGCGCATAAAGGAGCGCTGGCGGCGCGCATGCCCACGGTGGCGGTGTGGGGCACGGGTATCGATGTCGTTTATCCGAAGGAGAACAAAAAGCTTGCCGAGGAGATCCTGGCCACCGGTGGAGCGATCATAAGCGAACTGCCGATGGGAACCTTTCCCGCACCGCAGAATTTTCCCCGGCGCAATCGCATCTTGAGCGGCCTGAGCGTCGCGGTGCTGGTGGTGGAGGCGGCGGAGAATTCGGGGACGCGCGTGACTGCCCGCTGCGCGGCCGACCAGAATCGCGATCTGTTTGCAGTGCCGGGCAATGTGACGAGCAAGGGTTCGTGGACGCCTAACACGCTGATCAAGCAGGGGGCCAAGTTGGTGGCCACGTGGGAGGATGTGTGGGAGGATCTGCCCTCGCAGATTCGGATAGAGCTGGAGGAAGAAGCTCCGGTTGAATCCAAATCGGGAGCGACTGCATCTTTACTACCCGACCCTGTGCTGCGGCCCGACGAGGCCATGGTGTTGGAGGTTCTGCGAAGCGACAATGCCTTGCAGATCGATGAGATTCTCGAGCGGCTTGAAACGCAACTGACCTCTTCGGAGGTCTTTATGGCGCTCTTCGAGTTGGAGATCACGGGGCGAATTCGGCAGTTGCCGGGGAAGAATTACGTGCGGGCGATGTAATTATCTTTACTCTTCCCGTACGCCAGGCAAACAGCCTTGCGTCTTTTCCGGGAAATATGTTCTACCGGGCGTGCAATAAAGGGTTTGCGGCGGACGATTCGGCAGCAGAGTCGGCTCTGCGCGCACCTCGGAAATGGGACTTACCACAAGGAAAATGCCAGGCTACGACTGGAAACGGAAGGGTGTTCCGTGGTAGCGTGCAACTTTTGCGGTTGATTTCTCCCGAGCGGGGAACAGCGGCAGGAGTGCACGCCGGGTTTGGGCAGCCTGCGAATGAAACAGAAGGCACACTGGCCGGGTCAAATAAGCCGGACAGGATAGAGTGGGATTGATACCCCAACTGGAAACAAGGATGGCAATGAGCAAATCACTGGTGATCGTCGAGTCGCCCGCCAAGGCCAAGACGATCGAGAAATATCTGGGCAAGGGCTTCGAGGTTCTGGCGTCGGTAGGGCACATCATGGACCTGCCAAAGAACGATATCGGAGTGGAGCTGGAGAAGCGGACCTTTGAGCCGACGCTGATCGTTTCTCCGGGCAAAGAGAAGGTTGTTGCGCAACTGAAGCGCGCCGCGGCCAAAGCCGACGAGATCTTTCTCGCGCCTGACCCTGACCGCGAGGGCGAGGCGATTGCGTACCATCTGGCGCTGCAACTGGGGACGTCGGCGAAAGAGAAGAAAAAAATTCGACGCGTGACCTTCAATGAGATCACGAAGAAGGCCGTGCAGGAGGCCTTCAAACACGCGCGTGATCTCGATCAGAATCTTGTGGACTCGCAGCAGACGCGGCGCATTCTCGACCGCCTGGTGGGCTATCAGATTTCTCCGTTGCTGTGGGATAAGGTGCGGCGCGGATTGTCGGCGGGCCGCGTGCAGACCGTGGCTGTGCGGCTGATCGTCGAGCGCGAGCGGGAGATCGGCGCGTTTGTTCCGGTGGAGAATTGGACGCTGGACGCGATACTACATCCCGAAAGACAAGGCGAGAAGAGCTTCAAGGCGCGCTTTATTGGGATCGATGGCGAGCCATCGCGCGTCTCAAACGGCCAGGACAAAGACGGCAAAGATCAGTTCATCGCCAACGCGCTGCCCGACGAGAAGAGCACGAGAGAGGTTATCGCTGCGCTGGATAAGGCGCAGTGGTCGCTGGTTTCGGTGCAGTCGCGGGAGCAGCAGAGAAGGCCGCAAGCTCCTTTCATCACCAGCCAGTTGCAGCGCGATGCCGCCAGCAAGTTGGGATTCAATGTGCGCCGGACGATGGGCGTGGCGCAGCGGCTTTATGAAGGCATTGATGTCGGGGCCGAAGGCACGACTGGCCTCATCACTTACATGAGAACCGACTCGCCGCGCATTGCGCCAGAGGCGATCGCCGGTGCGCGCGAATGGATCGGGAGCCAGTTGGGCAAGCAGTATCTGCCCGCGTCGCCGAATGAATACAAGGGCAAAAAGGCCGCACAGGACGCGCACGAAGCGATCCGGCCCACGGATGTTTCGCGAACGCCGGAGTCGATTGCGCGCTATTTGACGGAAGAGCAATTGAAGCTCTACCGGCTGATCTGGCAGCGGTTTGTTGCGTCGCAGATGATGCCTGCGATCTTCGATGTAACTACGGCGAAGATTGCCGCGGTAAGCCATAAAACAGGAAAGACGTATGATTTTCGCGCCAGCGGCTCGGTGCCGCGCTTTGACGGATTTCTGAAAGTCTATGAGGTTTTGGAAGACAAGAAAGACGACGACGATGAAGCGTCCAGCAAGTTACCGATTCTGGATGGCGTGAAGAAACTGGAGTGCGAGAAGCTCGATCACGAACAGCACTTCACGCAGCCGCCTCCGCGCTACAACGAAGCATCGCTGGTGAAGGTGCTGGAAGAGCGGGGCATCGGGCGGCCTTCGACTTATGCTTCGATCATTAATACAATCCAGGACCGCGAGTATGTTACGAAGATCAGCGGAAGATTTTATCCCACGGAAATTGGGATGGTGGTTTGCGACCTGCTGGTGGAGAGCTTCCCGTATATCTTCGACGTGGCTTACACGGCGAAACTGGAAGAGGAGTTGGATGAGATCGAAGAGGGCACGGAAAAGTGGACTACGCTGCTCAACGCATTCTATGGCTACTTTGAGGGTGAACTGAAGGATGCTGGAAAGAACATGCGCGACATCAAGCGCATGGAGAAGAAGACAGACGAGAAGTGCGACTTGTGCGGGTCCCCACTGTTATTGAAGTGGGGTAAGTTCGGCACGTTCTATGCTTGTTCAGCTTATAACAAGAAAGATAAGTCGAGTTGCACATTTACCAAGGAAAATACGGCAGCCAAGCCGGATATGAATACACCTGAAGGTCAGGAGGCTACCGAAGCCGAGGAGTATTGCGATAACTGCGGACGGGTGATGGTGCTGCGGCGCGGACCGTTTGGGATGTTCATGTCGTGTCCTGGTTTCAACGAAGATCCGCCGTGCAAGACATTCCGCAAGCTGAGTAGCAAACAGCAGCAGAAGGTGGCCGCGCCCAAGCCTACCGGTGAGGATTGCCCGCAATGCGGCAAGCCTCTGGTGCTGCGCCAAGGGAGTTACGGGGAGTTTGTTTCATGCTCCGGCTATCCCAAATGCAAATACGTAAAGCAGAATCTGATTGAAGGAATGAAGTGCCCGAAGTGCGGCGTGGGCGACTTGGCTGAACGCAAGGCGCGCAGAGGAAATATATTCTGGGGTTGCACGAATTATCCCAAGTGCGACTTTACCTCAAATCTGAAACCGGTCGCGGAGAAGTGCCCGGAGTGCGGGAGCGCGTACCTGGTGGAGAAGACGCTGCGGTCGGGGATCTTTCTCGAATGTCCAAACAAGAAGAAGTCTGCTGAGGAAGAAACGGCTCCAAAGAAACGTGTGGCCAAGAAGGCTGCCAAGACAGCCGCGCCGGTGGAAGGGGCTGTGACGTGCAGTTATTCGAAACGCATCGGCGACGCGCCGCCTCCGCCGACGGTCGAGACGCATGGGCCGGTGGTGGAGAAGGCTGCGAAGAAAAGCGGAAAGAAGGAGTTATTGCCGGCGTAAGAGGAAAGCGTGCAAGAAATGACGAAGAATGGGAGTGAGGCCGAGGGCGCAAGATCAGCATCTTTTTTCAGAGTTGGATTGATGAAGGCGGGATTATGGCCCGGACTCATCCTTGTTCTGGCTGCTTTTCTGCTCGTGGAGTGGGAGATCTTCGATATCTGCGTGCATCATGCCGCAAAGGGACTTCCTCCAGAATTGAAGCATCTGTTTCTTCCTCTTATTACACCTCTGCTAATTCCCTTGGCGGGATCGCAGGCATATCTGAGGCTCAAGGATGATTTGCCGGCCGACGGCAACACTCCGGAGGTCCTCGACGTGGTTAAGACGGAAATTCTGTCGCTGACTTGTATGGTTCTTGTATCGATTGTTTTGCTGCTGGTCGGTCTTTATGGGAACTGACTCAAGCGGGCGCTGGGCGATTCGATTTTGCTGAACGGCTTTCCCCCAGGGGCTAAAGCCCGGAGCTTCTAATGCGATCTTTGCGGCACGACTGAAGTCGTGCCCTTTCAAAGCATCTCTTAGCCAGAGGTTCCTTGAGCGGTAAAAGACGGCAATTCGCTGACTCGTCGTGTTGGAAGAGGACCCTGGGCAAGGATCGAGGAGGTGGCATCATGAAAGACCTTAGTTCGGAAGAGCTTCATAAGACCATCGAGCAAGCCCTTAACGAGGTCTCACGCCGTCTGGCCTCAGGCGAACTGGATGGGTCGGGGCGGTACTACACGGACGAGAAGTTGGCGGCTGGAGCGGCTACCGGCGAGAAGCGAACTCCTGCCGAGCCGGTCAAGGCCAATGCCGCCCGAATTGCTGCAACGTGCATTAAAATGGGCTGACGGATCTGGCGCTCATTCCTCAAGGGCTAAAGCACACTGCTTTTCCTGCCTCTTTCGGCACGACTAAAAAGTCGTGTCCTGATACAAAGCAGATTTTTGAAACATGCTCTTCGTAGCAGGTTCCTCGCTGAATCCGTTAGTATGAGTACGCGGAGAAACCCACGATGGAACGAATGCTTGCAACACCTGCCGACGCCGAAATTATTCTTGGACTCTATCAATTGCGCACCGAAACGGTGATGCGCCAGGCACGCGCATGGATTACGGGCGAGTTTTGGCCCACCACCGCGGAAGAGTTTCTTGCCGTGGCGTTGAATCCCGCCGACCCGCACAACGCATGGCTGCGCCAGGTGCTCAGCTACTGGGAGATGGCAGCCGCGATGGTGATTCATGGCGCGGTTTCGGCGGAACTGTTTGTGGATTGCAACGCCGAGGGTTTCTTCCTGATGGCTAAATTCGCGCCAATTCTGGAAGGGATCCGGGAGAAGATGCCGACGTTTCTGATCAAGACCAGTGAGTTGGTGAGCCGTTTTTCGGCAGCCGCCCAGCGTTACGAGGCGGTGGTGAAGTCCGTCGAGGCCCGGCGCGGCGTGCTTTCCGGACGGTAGCGGGCTAACGCGAGGCGTCAGATTCCGTCAAAAGCTTGACTTGTCCTCTTGCCCATCTGCGGCCAGTTGGAGGATGATTGAGGCTGTTCGGCAAATCCCCATTCCCCTGGAGGTTACATATGAAGCGTGTAGCTCTATTGGCAGTTTGTTTAGGCCTGTCCGCCATGGCGGCCAGTGCTGCGGATTCCACCAAGATCAACGGATGGATCTCAGACTCGATGTGCGGCGCCAAGCACGCCGGAACTGGCGCGGCCTGCGTGAAGAAGTGCATTAGCGAGATGGGCGAGGCCCCGGTCTTTGTAGACGAGACTAAAAAGGAAGTCTGGAAAATCGATAATCCAGACGCCGTGAAGTCTTTTTACGGCGACCACGTGACCGTGATGGCTACCGCCGATTCTGAGAAGAAGAGCGTCCACATCGAATCGATCGACGCTGCCAAGTAGTGACCTCAGAGCTTTCGGCAATCGATTCGGACTCGCCATGCCGGCGATTGTCTGCTATTGTCGTATCCGTTACTCTCGCGGACGCCGCGTCTGGCGCCGATGAGGAGTAGAGATCGTCTTGACGGGTAAGACCATGGCACGTGCGATTTGGAATGGCAAAGTGATTGCCGAAAGCGAAACGACGGTAACGGTCGAGGGAAACGTCTACTTTCCCGACTCCGGCCTGAAACGCGAATACTTCCGCCCCAGCAGCACCACTTCCCTCGACCCCGTCAAGGGGCAGGCCCGCTATATGAACCTGGAGATCGACGGGCAGGATAACCCTGACGCGGCGTGGTACTATCCCGATCCGAAACCGGTTGCGCGGAAGATCAAGGGATATGTGGCTTTCTGGCGCGGCGTGGATGTCGAGCCGTAGGCAGGGACACAACTGCTTGAGTGGGTGCGCTCACTGAATCCGGAGGACGATGCACCTCTGGAGCGATGCCAGATTCAGCGTGCCGTGCGATACAATGGCGCCATGGCCCTGAAAGTTTTGGCGAGAATTGCGGTGCTGTTTGCCATCGCGCTGGCGCCGGTTGCGGCGAGCGCGCAGACGAGTGGCTCAAGCGGAAATCGACCGGCTGCGAATCGGCAAAGCGCTCCGGTTCCGGCCACTTCGAATCCAAGTCTCCAGGACCAATCCAATTCAACTTCAGGTGACCCCGGTGCAATTGGCGCCGAGGGTGGGCTGCACAACTATCAGCCGGCGCCGCGCGTTACTGTCGCCACTCCACCTCCCACTGCGAGAGCGTGGACGTGGCAGGAGATGGTCACGTGGGGAGCCAATCTGGTGCTGGTCGTCATGGCGTACTTCGGCATTATGAAGGGCATCTCGCTGCTCAAAAAGATCGAACGCCAGACGGCATATGCTGAAGCCGCGGCCGAGGCGGCCTCCGCGAGCGCACAGGCTGCATTGTTGAACGCTCAATCTTTTATCCACTCCGAGAGACCGTGGATCCTGATTTCGATCGAACCGTCCCGGAGCATGGAGAACAGCTTCACCATCATGGCGACGAACCGCGGACGCACTCCGGCCAGAATCATCTCGACCACGGAGCGAACCAGGATCGCCATCGACGATCGACGGCTTCCCCGGACTCCTGAGTACAAGAAGGAAGAACCGAACGCCCCGCTGGTGCCGATTATTCTGGTTCCGGGCGAATCGACGCCGATCAAGTCATTTTGCAGGGACGATGTGAAGGCGCTCTGCGACTCCGAGGAGCGATACAAGCGCATCGAGACCTGGGAAGAAAAGGTCTTTCTTTACGGCAAGGTTATCTACAAGGACTTGATCTCGCCTCCAGACGACGAGGATCACGAGACCAACTGGTGCTGCTGGTACATTCACGGGCGGCAAAACAGCGGGCTGGTCATCGCGGGCACGCTCGAATATAACTCACACACATAGCGATCTCGCTTGGGAAGACTTCCGCAGGGGCAAAAGCCCGCCGTGCTTTTGCTGGCTTTGCGGCACGACTGAAGTCGTGCCCTGACACAAAACAAGGCTCTTCGCGCCAACGTCAGGCCCGTCTTTGCTGTGGAAGGTTGCAGTGTGGCGAAACGCTCGTCAGGCGGATTCTACGTCGCGGAGGTTCTGCTCAAAGAGCGTGTCGGGCTCGGCGAGCCGGATCAGGCGATGCAGATAGGCGCGGGAGATGCACAGACTGCGCGCCGCCAGCGTTTTGTTGCCGTTATTCTCACGAACGGCATTGACGGCCAGCTTGATCTTGTAGTCGCGCAACTGCCGTTCAAAGGAGCCAGCGGGATTGTAATCGCTGATGTCGACGATATCGCCGTCAGGGATGTCTCCAAGATCGTTGCTGTACGGATCAGCTTCCTCGATGCGCAGACTGAAGTCTTCCGCGCGAACTATTTTTCCCGAGGACAGGATGATGGCCCGCTGCATTACGTTCTCAAGCTCGCGCACATTGCCCGGCCAGCGGTAATTCTGGAGCAGAGCAATCGCACGGGGCTCGATGTCGTCCATTGGCTTCTGGAACATCTGCCCATAAAAGCGAAGGAAATGGCGGGCGATGCGCGGAATGTCTTCCGGATGCTCCTGGAGCGGGGGTGATTCGATCCGCATGACGTTAATGCGGTAGTAGAGATCCTGACGGAATTTTCCCTCAGCCACCAGCTTGCCTAGATCCTGGTGCGTAGCGAAGATCAGCCGGGCCCGCAGAGGGATGAGCCGGTTGGCGCCCAGACGGCTGAACTCCATCTGTTGCAAAACGCGCAGGAGCTTGACCTGGGTGAAGAGGCTCAGGTCGCCGATTTCGTCGAGGAAGAGCGTGCCGTCGGCTGCCTGCTCGAAGTAGCCCTCGCGCGCACCGTTGGTGCCGGTGAAGGCGCCCTTCTCATGGCCGAACAGCTCAGCCTCGATCAAAGTCTCGGGGATGGCGCCGCAGGAGACGGCTACAAACGGCCGATTGGCGCGGGAGCCGAGGTTGTGGATGGCCCGGGCGATCAGTTCCTTGCCGGTTCCGCTCTCTCCGGTCACGAGCACCGAGGCGTTGAGGTTGGTCACCCGATGGACCAGCTGATAGACCCGCTGCATCTGCGGGCTCGATCCGATCAGTTGGTCGCAACTGCCGGGCTCCTCAAGCTGCTGCTGGACTGTCTGAAGTTGCTGCCGGAGCGAGGAGTTCTCGTAGGCCCTGCTGAGCATGGTCTTGAGATCTCGAATGGATGGCGGCCTGCGGCAGTAGCCGAATGCGCCAGTCCGGACGAGCTCAAATGCAGTGGAGCGCAGGCCGTCGTCAGCCATGATGACCAGGGGAACGTGGGTGGCGATCAGGCGCTGAGTGGAACCGATGCGCTCTTGCAGGGAGTCATGATTGGAATGCAGATCCACGATCAGGACGTCACAGTCCCCGGCAGCACGGAGCAGATTGATCCCATCCTCATCCGACTCGAGATGGATTTCAAATTCCTTGCCCAGCGCAGATGAAAGCAGCGTATGGAGCGTACGGTCGTCCGAATAGAGTCCGATCTTGATCATTGCTGGACGCGCTCCCTTGCCGTTCGCTCGGCCGCTTCCGAGAAGCAGAAAAGCTTGTGACGATATGGTACTAAAGCTCAAAGCCAAAAAAGAGGCTGAAACCAGCCCGTGCCATCTAGTGACATCCCCCGCTGGCAACAAACCCCAGCCAATATAAAATTGGCAGTTGTGACTCTGATCAACAATACTAGCGGCGAATGAATCGCACTGTCGAGATTACTGAGGTAATCCACCGCTAAGGTCCAGACTCTGCTGGATTTCATGCCGAAGCGATACAAAATCGGTCGAGAATCGCCTATCTGATTGCCCTTTCACAGAATTTAACGTCATGTTAAACCTTTATATTCATGTAATTTAGTGAATAGTAACTGAATTCTTCAATGGCCGGGGAAGGCTGAGTTTTGGGTGGGTGCCTTTTGCCCTGTATTGGGCACTTTCGTGCTCTTTGGTGTGGGTTTCGCCCCCGCCTGGGTAACAAAAACGTGAGGTACTCGGGGTCCAGAAGGGCATTCAGGGAACCAAAATTGTTACTGATGGCATCCTGGATCTGTCACTTTTTACAGCACTTGCGCCTCAGATCCCGAGATCGGAACGGTGTATACGCCGCGCTTCACTCGAATTTCTCCGTACGTAAACAGCCGTGTACACCGGACTGTGCATGGTGTTCCATCTACCATGATTCGGGGAGTTTAGGTGATGCGCGGTTTGGCCCAACAATTGCAACATGGGCGGGTTATCTGCGGTTGTAAGTGTCTCCCTGGGTGGTTAGGGAGGGAAAGGATGCTGGAGATGCACAGTTTCGCGTGGTGGCCAACTCTGATCGTAATCGCCGTGGCGACCTTCACGGATCTGCGCAGCCGCCGCATCCCCAATTGGCTGGTCTTTCCTTTTCTGCTGGTCGGGATCGTGGTCTCTCCTTTGCGTCATGACTGGCATGGAGGCAGCCACGGTTTTGGGTGGCATGGCCTTGGCCAGAGTCTGGCCGGGCTGGGGCTTGGCCTGCTGATCAATGGCATCCCGTTTTTGATGGGCTGGACCGGTGGCGGCGATGTGAAGCTCTGTGGCGCGATTGGAGCCTGGGTCGGCCCGCAGCAACTGTTTTGGTCGATCTTTTTCACCGCTTTTGTCGGCGGGATCATGGTTCTGGGCTGGGCAGCCTACAGCGGATTTATCAAGGATTTGTTTACGGGCGCGGGTGATCTGATCTTCGGCGGGAAACAGCGCGGAGTTGAGCTGGAGCCGGCCATGGCCCACGCCAATCCAGTGAGGCGCAAGATGCCTTACGCTCCGGCGATCGCCATTGGAACAGTACTTTCATTCTTCGTTCGCTGAGGGTTTGGAGTTACGCATGACGTTCAACTCGGGGTCGTCTTACCAATTTTCGGCTAACCCGCAAGATAGGCAATATGCGGCAGGGGGCAGCAAACCCGTGAATTCAGACTCTTCTTCGTATCTCGATGACCAGTATCCGGACTCTCTAGGCGCGGGGGCATTATCTATCGCGCTGGTTGGCCCGGACGAGGACCGCCGCAGGGCGGCCGCCAGTGCAATCGCCGGATGCCAGGGGGGCGAGATTCGCGAGTTTTCCTCCTATCCGCCCAGCCTCGACGATGTGCCGAGGTTGCTCGAAAACAACTACGACGTGATCATCATCGACCTGGACAGCCATCCGGAATATGCGCTGGAACTGGTGGAGAGCATCTGCGCCAAGGGCGCGGCGACGGTGATGGTTTACTCGGTGAAGGCCGATTCGGAGTTGCTGGTTCGCTGCATGAGGGCAGGCGCCCGCGAGTTTCTCACCCTGCCTTTTGCGCAGAGCACCATGGCCGAAGCGCTGGTCCGGGCCTCGGCGCGCCGTCCGGCAACGCACACACCGAAGAAAACAGGCGGCCGGATGATGGTTTTTCTCGGCGCCAAGGGCGGAGACGGCGTTACCACGCTGGCCTGCAACTTTGCGGTCTCGATGGCCCAGGAGAGTTCGCAGAGCACGCTGTTGATCGACCTCGATCTACCTTTGGGCGACGCCGCTCTGAACCTTGGAGTCCAGGCCGAATACTCGACGATCAATGCGCTTCAGAATGCAAGCCGGCTGGACTCGGCATTCCTCTCCAAGCTCCTCGTCAAGCACAGCACCGGAGTCTCGGTGCTCGCGGCTCCCGGCAAGTTCCCGCAGTACGATGCCACCAACGACGCTATCGACAGACTGCTGATGATTGCGCGGCAGGACTTTGACAATGTCGTCATTGACATGGGCTCGCGGTTGGACCTGATGGGAACGGGGCTCTTCAAGGATGGATCGACGGTTTATCTGGTTATTCAGGCAGGTATCGCCGGACTGCGCAACTCAAATCGCCTGATCTCGCAGTACTTCGCTACCGGAATACCGAAGCTGGAAATCGTTCTGAACCGTTTTGAGCCTCGTACGATGGGCGTCTCGGAAGACCAGATCACCAAGGCTCTCACTCGCCCGGCACAGTGGAAGATACCCAACGATTACGCTGCTGTGCGCCGCATGCAGACCACCGCTGTTCCGCTGGCGCTCGAGGATTCTCCGATCTCGCGGCTGATCCGGCAGATGGCCCGGTCCGCAGCCGGCCTGCCGCCAGCCCCGGAGAAAAAGTCGGGCTTCAGTCTCAAGGGCTTCAGCCGCGGTCTGTCGTCCAAGAGTTCGTCGGTCGACGAGACGCCCGCGTTGACACAGCTCGGATTGTCAGACAACACTCCCACTTCACCTGCTCCGAGCCAATCCGATGCCCAGCCGAGGAACGCTGGAAGATCCGCGAGTGCCGCTCCCGCAAGGGAGTCGTCTGCCGCGAGGGCGCAAGACGAAAGCGCGAGTGCGAGGCGCGGACCTGAAACGCGCGTGTACAAGGGCTCCACCTATGTGAAGGGCGCGGACGGCGAATGGCATTTGCAGCAGCCCAATGTGGATGAGACTCCTGTTCGGGAGGCATCGGTTGTCAGAGAACCGGTCAGAGAACCCGTCCGAGAGCCAGTCAGGGAGCCGGTTCGAGAGCCAGTTCGGGAGCCGCTCCTGGAACCCGTCAGGGAACAAGTCAGGGAAGAGGAGCCGGCTGTTAGCTACGAAACGCCGGAGACCATCGAGGATCAACAGCCAGTCGAGCAGGAGACGCCGGCCATGGCGTGGTCGACTCCCGCTCCGATCGGTTACGGCACCGCGCTCAGCACGACTCAGCTAAGGGCCATGGCGGCGGTCCCGGGAAAATTTGTCTACACGCCCGGCGTCGGTGAAGTGCTTCCGGTGGGGTCGCACACGCTGCTGGTCAACTTCACTCCGAAGGATACGAGGGCTTACACCAAGGCCGAGTGTACGGTAACGCTTGTCGTCAACAAGGCGACGCCGGCGATCTCGTGGCCCAAGCCCGCTGCGGTCACTTACGGAACTGCGCTGACGCCAGCTCAGCTGAATGCGACGTCGTCGGTACCAGGAAGGTTCATCTACACGCCTTCACTGGGCGAGACGCTCTCGGCGGGAGTTCAGACGCTCTCGGTGGAGTTTACCCCGGCAGACAGTGCAGGCTACAACACGGCGCAGGCTACAGTGTCGTTGACCGTGACCAAGGAGTCGCCGGCCATTACCTGGGCGGCACCCGCTTCGATCGTCTATGGAACGCCGCTGAGTGCGACACAGCTCAACGCCAGCGCTTCCGTTCAGGGAACCTTTACGTACACACCGGCTGCTGGCGAAGTGCTGACAGTGGGTACGCAGACACTTTCGGTGACCTTCACTCCGGCCGACGCGGCGGACTACACACCGGGACAGGCCACAACGACGCTTACGGTGACCAAGGCCGCGCCTGCACTTCGCTGGTCGAAGCCCGCTCCGATCGTCTACGGAACTCCGCTGGGCGATGCACAGCTCAACGCCAGCGCATCGATTCCCGGAAAGTTTACCTATATTCCGGGCGCCGGCGCGGTGCTCTCGGCGGGAACGCACACGCCCACGGCGACCTTCATTCCCACCGACACCAAGAATTACACCGCGGTCAAAGGCGCCGCTTCGCTGACGGTGACCAAGGCGACGCCTGTCATCGTTTGGCCGGAGCCCGCTTCGATCACCTATGGGACAGCGTTGAGCGCCACTCAGCTGAATGCCACCTCGTCGGTTCCCGGCAAGTTCGTCTACAGCCCGGCGGCGGGCGAGGTGCTGGCGGCGGGCGATCATACGCTCTCGGTGACATTTGCTCCGATTGACGCCACCGACTACTCCGCCGTGCAAGCCAGCGTCCCGCTCTCGGTGGCCAAGGCAAAGCCGACCATGATCAACTGGCCCACCCCGGCCGCAATCCAGCATGGCACCAGGCTGAGCGCCACTCAGCTCAATGCGACGGCATCGATTCCGGGCAGGTTCGTATACTCTCCAGCCGCCGGCGAGGTGCTCGGCGCGGGGACGCACAGTCTCTCGGTGACCTTCACGCCAGCCGACGGCAACTTCCCGTCGGCCCAGGCTACGGTGCCGCTTACGGTGACCAAGGCAATCCCCACGATCAGCTGGCCGGCGCCCGCCCCCATCTCCTACGGCACTGCGCTGGGCGCGGCTCAGCTCAAGGCCACGGCATCGGTTGCGGGAAGCTTCGTCTACTCTCCACCGGCGGGCGAGGTGCTTGCGGCGGGAACGCACACGCTGACGGCCACTTTCGCTCCGGCCAACACTGCCGACGACGCAAGTGCGCAGGCTACAGTGTCGGTCACTGTCAACAAAGCAACGCCTATCATTACCTGGCCGACCCCCGCGGCCACCTCCTACGGAACTCCGCTGGGCTCGGCCCAGCTCAATGCCACGGCATTGGTTCCCGGAACGTTTGTCTACACTCCCGCAGCAGGTAACGTGCTTGCCGCAGGAACACAGACGCTCTCTGTAACCTTCATACCTGCCGATGCCATGGACTACACCACGGCGCAAGCCACGGTGTCGCTCACGGTAGAAGGTCTGGACAACATTGATTCGCTGATGCCGATGACGGTGGAAGCGGAGATGAACCATAGCGAACCAACAGAATCACAAACGGGGGGGTCGCAAGGCGTCAGCGCCCCCATGCAGCAGACGAAAGTTGAGACGCGCGTTTACAAAGGCGCTACTTACGTGAAGGGAGCGGATGGCCAATGGTACCTCCAGAAGGAATAGACAAGATTCAACCGACAACGCTTCCCGCGGATTTCGGTGAATGGGATAACGGAGAAGCACACGAGCCGGAACCTATTGCGGTTCCCGCGTTTGATCGTTTCCCATCTCCACCAGCTCAAAAGCCCGCACCGAAGGCCGCGACAGCGCGCGTCGCCGTGCTGCCCGCGGCGGAGCGGCCTCCGGCTGCGCCTCCGCGCAGGCCAGTCAGGCGCCAGCCGGAGCCAGAGCCGGTCTATGAGCTGCCTCAATCCCGGGAGTTCGATGAGGACCAGGAGACAGCCAAGGGCAAGAACAAAATGCTCATCTACGCTGCTGTGGCGGCTGTTGTGCTGGCTGGCGGTGGAGGATTTGTTTATTGGAAGTCGAGTTCCAAGCCTGCCCCGCCGACTCAGACTGTCGCGACACAGACGTCGACTGCAATGACAATTCCGTCCTCGTCCACACCACTGAAGCCGACGGCGACGCCTGCCGGAACCACAACTCCCACGGCACCTGCCGCGGCCGAAACCCAGGAGACGCCATCCGGGCTTGGCAGGGCGTCGAGCGACGCGATGAATCGCCAACTGAACGCCCCCTCGCGGCTCAAGAACGACCTGGCGGCGCTGGGCGGCTCAAACCAAGCGGCGCCCACGCAGGGCTTCAGCCCGGCCGGCATGGACAGCATGAGCACAAGCCCCGTTTTCACTCCGGGGAGCGGACCCAAGGTGAAGGTCGAGTCTGCCAGAAAGGTCACCATTTCGGCCGGTATCGCCGTCGGTTTGCTGGTTCAGAAGACGGCGCCGTCATATCCTCCGATCGCCAAGCAAGCTCACGTGTCGGGAACGGTTGTTATTCAAGCCACCATCTCGAAGAATGGAGCGATCGAAAATCCGCGTGTGATCAGCGGACCGACGATGCTGCGCCAATCCGCTGTCGATGCAGTAAAGACCTGGCGTTTCAGGCCCTATCTGCTCGACGGTCAGCCGGTCGAGGTAGAGACCACAGTGAACGTTGTTTTCAACCTGGGTGCGTAACCAGAGTTCTGGAGTATTCGGACACTTTGGTAAGGGAATTGGTGTTACCGTGGATAAGGATACTCTCCCAACAGAAGGTACATAGTGGAACTGCTGAATCTTGAGAAGTACAAAGCGGAAATACACCGGACCCTGATCTCCAAGCTGGACCTGGAGAAGCTGTCGCGTGTCAATTCGAGTCAGGCGCGCCAGGCTGTGGCGGGCATCGTCAAGGAGATCATCGCCGACCAGCGTGTTCCCCTGAACTTTGACGAGCAAGAGAAGATTCAGGCCGATCTGCTCGACGAAGTCTTCGGCCTGGGTCCTCTTGAGCCTTTGCTGCGCGATTCAAAGATCTCCGACATCCTTGTCAACGACAAGGATCACGTCTTTATTGAAAAGGGCGGGCTTCTACAGAGAGTCGATACGACTTTCCGTGATGATCGCCATCTTCTGCAGATCATCGATCGCATTGTGTCGCGGGTCGGCCGCAGAGTTGACGAGTCCTCGCCAATGGTGGATGCTCGTTTGCCCGATGGCTCCCGCGTCAACGCCATCATTCCACCGCTGGCGCTGGATGGACCATCCTTATCCATCCGCCGGTTTGGAACCGGGCCACTGGCCGCCAATCAACTGGTGCAACTGAAGAGCGTCTCGCCAGAGATGATGGAGACGCTTTCTTCGGCCGTCAAGGCGCGTATCAGCATTCTGATCGCGGGCGGCACTGGCTCCGGCAAGACGACCTTCCTGAACATTCTGTCTCAGTACATTCCGCGCGGCGAACGCCTCGTTACCATTGAAGACGCAGCCGAGCTTCGCCTGGCGCAAGAGAACATCGTGCGTCTGGAAACGCGCCCACCCAACATCGAAGGAACGGGCGCGATCAAGCAGCGTCAACTGCTGGTCAATTGTCTTCGTATGCGTCCAGACCGCATCATCATGGGCGAGATCCGCGGAGAAGAAGCCTTTGACATGCTACAGGCCATGAATACCGGTCACGAGGGTTCAATGACCACCATTCACGCCAACACCCCGCGCGACGCCATCTCAAGGCTCGAATCAATGGTCGCGATGGGCAACATGAATATGCCCGAAAAATCCGTTCGCCAGCAGATTGCCTCAGCCATCACGATTGTCGTGCAGGCCGCTCGAATGAGCGATGGCACCCGCAAAATCACCAGCGTCTCGGAGATCACCGGCATGGAAGAGAACGTCATCAGCATGCAGGAGATCTTCAATTTCAGCAAGAAAGGCATTGGCCCCGACGGCAAGGTGATCGGCGTCTTCCAGCCCACTCACATTCGTCCGAGGTTCCTCGAGCGGCTGCGCGTCTCTGGAATCGTACTACCGCCGACTCTGTTCGAGCGCGAAACGCAGGTCAATTGACCGAGAGGGAGCAACTGATATGGGCGATATGGGAGTGATCGTTGTTCTGGTGTTCTTGGGCGTCTTCGGCGTCGTCGCGCTCGTTGCGTCGGCCGTTGGCAGTGGAGCCTCTCAGCAGGCCAAGCAGGTGCACGCGACGCTCGACTCAGCCTTGGCCACCGAGAGCCCCGAGGACCGCGGGGGGACCCTTGATTTTCGCAAGAGCGAACAGTTCAGCACCATTCCCTGGCTCAATCAGAGGCTGTCAAAGATCGAACTGGGACCACGCGTGCAGAGCTTGTTGTATCAGGCCGATCTCAAATGGAATGCTGGAGGACTGCTCTCGGGGTGTGGACTTGCCGCAGTGCTCTCGGGATTTCTGGTGTATCTGAAATTCAATAATTTCCTGATTTCATTAGGAGTCGGGCTGCTTTTTGGCGCCGCGCCCTTTGGTTTTGTGGCTTTCAAGCGCAGTCAGCGCCTCGACAAGTTTCAACAGGGCTTGCCGGAAGCGCTCGACCTGATGGTGAGCGCACTTCGGGCCGGCCATAGTCTTGTGGCCGCAATGGGTTCGGTGGCTCGTGAATGCGCTGATCCTATCGGGTGCGAGTTCAAGTCGTGTTTTGAAGAGCAAAACTATGGTCTTGAAATGAAGACCGCCTTGGACAACATGATCAACCGCGTTCCGCTTCAGGATCTCCGCATTGTCGCAACCGCCATCCTGATTCAGAAAGAGAGCGGAGGCAACCTGGCCGAGGTCCTCGACAAGACCTCCCACGTAGTCCGGGAGCGGTTCCGCCTAAAACGGCAGGTCCAGGTTCACACCGCGCAGGGGCGCATGACGGGATGGGTGCTGACCTGTCTCCCCATTGGACTGGGAGTCGCTCTCTATATAGTCAACCCCACATTGATGAGTATCCTGTGGACGACTCAGATTGGCAAAGAAATGCTGTGGGCGTCTTTCGGCATGCTTGTTGTTGGCGGTTTGATCATTCGCCACATCGTCAACATGGAAGTTTGAAGAGGATCCATGATCATAATTTTTACTTTTTTGGTTGTTTTCGGACTGATCGCCAGCGGTGGACTGCTTCTGTTCCATCGGGAGGAGATGCTTCAGCGCATCTCTGATGTGATCAACCCGCGCCCCAAACAGAAGTCTCTTCTGAGCGCGATCCAGCAGACGGGGCTTTCGATCGGCGGCGTAGTTGAGCACTTTGAAAATGTCGTGCCGAAGAGCCAGGCAGAGGTTTCCATTCTCTTGCAGCGCCTTCAGCACGCCGGTTTTCGCAATGAAGCGGCGTCAAGGATCTTCTACGGCTCCAAAGCACTGTTGATGATGCTTTTCTGCCTGCTCGCTCTGGTGACCGGCCTTGCATCCCTCAACCCGCTTCTGGTGTACATATTGGCTGCGGCGCTTGGATATCTGGGGCCTGATTTTTGGCTGACCAGACGGATTAAAACCCGACAGGGCAAGATTCGCCGGGGTCTGCCGGACGTGCTCGATCTGTTGATTATTTGCATCGAGGCGGGGCTGAGCCTGGACCAGGCAACGGCCCGAACATCGGTGGAGTTAAAGATTGCCCAGCCGGAATTGTGCGACGAGTTGACCATTGTCGTGCTGGAGCAACGCGCCGGACGTCCTCGCGGCGAGGCGTGGAAGCATCTTGCGGAGCGCACCGATGTCGATGCGATTCGCAATCTGGTCACTATGCTGGTTCAGGCAGAGCAGTTTGGAACCAGCATTGCGAAGACATTGCGTGTTCATGGCGACACACTCAGAACCCAACGTGTGCAGCAAGTGGAAGAAGAGGCGGCGAAGACCACCATCAAGCTGCTCTTTCCACTGGTGTTTTTTATCTTTCCCACGCTTTTTGTGGTGGCGTTGGGACCTGCCATGATCCAGATCATGGAGAACTTTAAGTAGTCCGACCATTGAAGGAAGGAGGGACTCGATATGGATAGCAACTTGATTGTCCGGATTGCAGCCGGTGTGCTGGTTGTCGTAATTCTGGCAGTACTGATTCAGCGTCGCCGTACTCGCGTCAAGTAGTGTGGATTGGTTCAACCTATCAGCGGCAGCGTGATGTTGAACGCTTGGTTTGCAGGTCTCGATACCAGCGAACCGGGGATTTCGGTCCTGGCAGTTGGTGCCATTCGTATCCCGCTCAAACAGGGAGCGCATCAAGCAGGTTGGTTCGAAGAAACGAGGAGTTGTTATGGATACTGCCCTGATCGTTCGGATTGCAGCAGGTGTTCTGGTTGTTGTCATTTTGGCTGTGCTGATCCAGCGCCGCCGGACAAAAGTCAAGTAGCACGAGTATTGCGGGGGCTGGCGCCGCCGTGCATCTGCGCGTGCGTCGCCGGCCAGCCCGATTAGTCCGCTGGCCGAGTTGGCGATGGTGTATCCGTATACCGTTCGGCAGGGGGCTAGCTGGAAGTGTGTCCTTGCTCGGCTCCGGCCCGTAATCGCCGTTGCCGGACGGGGAGAACGGGGATCGCTCCTGGCCCTACCATCGAAAGGGAAAGGACTTGGATAAGTTTTTTGATGGAAAAGGTTGAATCGATCACCGGGGCTCCGGAACGACGCCGGGATGCCGGGTTTTGCTAGGGGCCGGAGGCACCATGGAACTCAAACGACTTTGCGCATATAACCAGACACGCGAATGCTTTCTCGGCCTAGAGGTCGAGGCAGCAGATCTTTCGTTTGCGGCCCTCAAGGATCTGCTGGGAAGGCTTGCGCTGAAGTCTGGCGAGGGGCTCTGGATGGCGCCCTTCAGGGGAATGCCCGAAACAAATATGCGCGTTCCGCTCGATCTGATTTATCTTGACGAGGATTGCCGAGTCATTGAGGTCGTCGAGTCGTTTCCAACATTCCATGTCACCTCATCAAGCGCGCAGGCTGCGAGCGTACTGGCGCTGGCCACTCATTCCATCTATTCTTCACAGACTCAACCTGGAGATCAGCTCGTTCTGTGCGTAGCCGAGGAGATGCAGCGGCGGCTGGAGCGATTCGCTACTCCCACAACGGTTGGCGGCGGCGTGCAAAACGCGGTTCTGTTGCGGGGCAAACCTCTTTGGAGCGGCGGACCGGGCGTGGTGGAACTGGAGGATCGTTCCGCGAGCGAGAAGCCTCGAGCCGAACAGCCGTATGAGATGGACCTGATCGAACCCGGGATGAAAGACGTCAAGCCTCCGAGGAACTGGCTGGAGCGCTGGTGGTCCCCGGATCCGAGAAAAGCTCCGGATATGAGAAAGGCCCCGCGGGAGCTTACGCCCGGCCTGGCGGCATACTATTGGACCGGGTCTGCCCCGAAGGCCCACAGTATTCGGGACATCAGCGCCACGGGACTGTATGTGATCACCGAGGAACGCTGGTACCCAGGCACTCTGATTCTGATGACGCTTCAGGATGCACAGAACGGGGAAGAGAATGTCGAACATTCAATATCCGTGCACTCGAGGGCAGTCCGGTGGGGCAACGACGGGGTTGGGCTGCAGTTCATTCCGCAGGATGCCCCGTCTTCGCTCAAGGGATTGAATCCTCTGGTTCATGGAGTTGACAAGAGGGAACTCAACCAGTTTTTGGAGTGGCTAAGGCGAGGCAGAAGTTAGGTTTGCCCCGAAGGTATCCAGTACCTTGGTTACGCCTCTTGTCCCTGGGTTACTTTCGTGTGGATTTTCGGTCCCAAGTTGAGATTTTGCAAATGAAATCCTTCGCGCTGGTCGTATGATGGATTATCAAGCGTGTACAATACCGTCGGAACGGACCCTCCGTGACGACATCGAGTAGGAGGCAAGAGGATGAAGATGCTGAACGAATTGCATAGACGCATTTCTGCGTTGATGGGGCGCCTCAATCGCACGACCCTTTCCAACGAGCCGCTTTTAACGTCCCGCTCTTTGGGCGGCCGAGTTCGCGCTCGCCTCCATATCGGTGAGGAGGGCAACGCCATTCTTGAGTTCGCACTGATGCTGCCCCCGCTGATGATGTTCCTCACGGGGATTGCCTCCTTCGGCGTCGCCATGATGAATTATCAGGAGTTGACTCACGCAGTCGAAGCAGGCGCGCAGTCTCTTGCGGTTAACCGGAGCAACACTACGGACCCATGCGCCACTGTTTATTCGGCGATGCAAACCGCCGCACCGACATTGACTGCGTCGAGTATCAACCTCACGGTCACGATGGGCGGCACCGCCGTGAATGCGAATACGTGTTCAGGCGATCAGACGATGTTGACCCAGGGTGGGACCGTAACGGTTGCTGCCACGTATCCATGCGCCATCGGGGTCTACGGGGTCACATTCCCGAATTGCAAACTCAGCGCATCGCTGAGCGAGTATGAATTCTAATCACGGAATCATCGAGGCAAATCCCATGAGAACGAAGATCGTATCGTCTTTTATCCGCAAGGCCCTCATCGACCAGGCCGGCCAGGTGTTGCCGTGGACCATATTGATGTTGTTCGGATTGATCGGCATGACCGGGTTGACGACCGACGTGGGCCACGCCTATAACGTGAAGGGTCCGCTTAAGAGCTGTTCCGATGCGGCGGTCTTGGCATCAGCGGAAGAGGTTTACAACACCGGGACGACCAGCAACGCGACTACTCTTGCAAACCAGTATTCGTGTTCGGGTTTGAACTCCTCTGCAACGAGTGTTCCGGTCACAACAACAGTCACACCGGTTTGCCTCAACTCACTGCTGCCGGCGGGGGTGACTTGCGCCGATATGAAGAATGCTCCGAATGCCATAAAGGTCACAGAAACGGCCACAGTACCAACATATTTCATGAGGGTTCTGGGCATACCGTCAGTGACGGTTACGTCAACGTCGACCGCGGCCTTCGGCACAACGCAGCCATATAACATCGCATTCATTCTCGACTCGACTCCGTCGATGGGTAGCAAGGACCCCAATTGTGGCAACATCGAAGCGGAGCAGTGCGCGATGAATGGGATCCAATTATTGCTGGGGAAACTCAATCCCTGCAAAGGTGGCGCCGTGGGCTGCGAGCCAGGAGATGCGAGCACACTCTTGCGCGTTGCCATGTTCTCGTTTCCAAACATCTCCGTGTCCGATACCGCGAAGGACGAATGCGCAAGCGGGACCCCCGTTATGCAGCCGTATACCTTCCCCAAGGCTACGACGGGCTATACGGAACTCACAATGAAGACGAGCGGCGGGGTTTCGACACCCACCACCTACCTGATCTCGCAACCCCAGTGGGATACGACCAACACCGACGTGAATGGTTTCTCGAGTGACTACTATTCACCCACCACCAGCAACAATCTGAACCCCAACTCCAAGATGATCTCGATCCTCGGAGATGGCGCCGGCTCCGGTTGCATGAAGGAACCGTCTGATCCGGGGTTTTCAGGCAACACAAACGGCGGCTCGGGCATTACCTATCAGGCCGGCGCGATCTATGCGGCACAGGACGCGCTGAACGCCGAGCAGCTAGTGACAAATGGGCTGAATATCACGGCCGTCAACGTGATCATATTCGTATCAGACGGCCAGGCGAATTCAGACTCGGGTACGTTTATACCGACCACGGACACGATTACCAACGGGGTCGGCTATACAACAAGGACCGGGACCGGGCAATATCCGGACATCACGCAACAGTGCCAGCAGACGATCATGGCCTCCCAGTATGCCCAGTCGCAGGGAACCAGGGTCTATGGAGTTGCCTATGGGTCAGAGACGGGGGGATGCAGCACCGACAACAAGGTAGTTGTCACCAACACCTCCGGCGACCCGGTGACTATTGGCTCGACTAGCCAGATCGTTCCATGCACGATTATGGAGGATATGTCTTCAGCGACAGGCGCCTCGAGCGGGCTACAGTATTATTTCTACGGTGATGTGACAAGCGAAGCCAACGGCTGTATTACAAACGTGAACACTGGCGACGGCGTCAACGATATCTTCAATGGGATTCTGGAGACGTTGACGGCGCCGCGGTTGGTCGATAACAGCTTGACGTAGCCGCATAGCATCAATGGAGGCAAACCATCGCATCCCGGCCGGTCCATCGAGTGGACTTGCCGGGATGCTTTTTTGTGGCCGGAAGTATTCTCTTAAAGGTTGTTGGGCACGAATCAGGTTGTGCCCTGATTCGGCCAGAGGTTCAGATCGAGTCTTTCAGCGCATCGGGCAAGCGGAGAAGAAACGCGGGGGCTATTAATAAAGCCCGACACCGATTTTGCGTCGCTGACGGCACGACTGAAGTCGTGCCCTTTCAAAGATAACGTTCGAAGAAAGAGCCCGTAAATGGAGTCTTTCCGCAGCCTGCGAGATCGCGCGCTGACGCAAGACCTGGCTGTAAAGTGTAATGGGAAAGCAGGCAGCGGCAATCGTTCTGGCCCATTGCGGGGTTGTCACTGCGCAGGCCCCGGCTCTGCAAGAAGAGAGTTATTCCGGCACTTCGGGAATGATCAGAAGCACTTCCACCTTGACATCCTGGCCATTCTCTGTCGCCGGCCTGAACTGCCACTGGGCGAGGGCGTTGAGCACGAACTTCGCCTGGGCAAACTCGGGAGGGAAGGCGACGGTCAGGGCCTCGAAGCGTCCGGCCTCATTGACAAATCCGTGAATCATGAGCGCATCGGCATCGATTGAGCCAGGCTCAATGTTGGGGCGCACGATGCTGTAAGGCCAGGGCGCCTCAATGTGGCTGGCCGCCGATGCTTTGTCGCCGCGCGAGAGTGAGTATTGGATGACCCAGCTCTTCGCCAGGCCCACGGGCAGGTAAACGGTGTAAGCCATCCTGCCGCTCCACACGTCACCGATCTCGGGGTACTGTTCTTTCAGCGAGGAGCCGACGACGACTGCGCCAAACTGTCCCTCTCTTTGCCGCGCAATGCGCGTCGTGTGCGGTAAAGTGGGCAGGCCTTGTCCGGAGCCATTGTTTGAGCCGGACGCTTTTCCTCCGGAGCCGTTTTGACCGTGATCTCCCGCGCTGCCTGAACCAGGCTTTGTTCCCGACCCGGATGCTGCGCCGCCCGGATTGCCATGGCCGATCTGTGAGGGCTGTTTGCCCTTCCCCGGCGCTAGCGCTCCGGGCGAATTTGACGAGGCCGATTGATTCACGGGTGGAAGAGTGACTTGCCCGTTCGCCATTCCCATGTCGGAGAGTGAAATGACCGAGCCGGAGGGCGCTTGCGCGGAACCGGCAGCAGTCGTCAATGGAGCGGGCGGCGTGGGCTTCGGACCGGAGATGATCACCGGTGAAGTCGTGCTGGCAAGGATCGGCTGAGTAGGCATCGGCAGTTCGGAGGGCTTGATGGAGATGTCGGCCAGTGTCGGCGCTTTGTTTGGCCTCTGAATTACAGGCTTCGCCAAGGATACCGGCGGAGCTTGCGGTACCGGCGCAGCCACCGTCTGGACTTGAAGCTTCTCCGCATTCCAGATCACCACTGTCGGCAACGGTATCTCACGGGGCAGTTTCAGCGGCTTGGGAATATCCGGCTGCACCAGGGTCTGACGCACCTTTGGAGCATCCAAGACCTGGCGCATCACCTGCGGCTCATCTTCCTGGCTTCCGCCTTTTGGGAGCGGCGGAGCTTTAGGGTGGATGCTGGGAGCTTCAATCGCGTTCGCTGCCGCTCTCTCAAATTCGGGATCCAAAGAACGCAAATCCAGGTGGCGTATTGAATACCGCTCAGTCAATACCGAGGGCCTGACTTTTGGCGCGGAAAGAATCCCGAGCAGCAGCAATGCGGCTACGAGGCAATGAACGAGCACTGAAACCAGAAATGAATATGGACGCTGTTCAAGAGCCGGCTGCGCGGAGAAGAGCGATATCGCGGAGGAAGAGCTCATAACGGAATGAAGATCCTCCCTCGCATCGCCGGAGTTTCCTATCGACGGGCCAGCAGCTCACTCATTCTCAGCTTGCAGGCAGGCCGAAGGTTCTGCTGTATGGATCAAGGTTCCATTATAGTGTTTCCGGATTCGCTGTTGACACTGATCTGCGTCGACATTGATCTGGCCTATAACTTAGTTGATACCTCCTGTTGCGCCAAGCGGTTTTCCGCCCGTTCATTTGAGGCCGTGGGGTACTACACTAATCACGCAACTAACTTGTGAGCAATCCAACCGCGAGACTCCGATTTCGGCGTACAATCGGAATTGGTTTTCTTGGGCTTATCATTGCCACAAGGGACAGAAAGGCGAAGCTGGCTTGGCTGCCAGTTCAGACGGGCCTCAAAAATGAACCGAAGATTGACCCTGATCCTTCTCGCCGCTTTCGGCATCGCTGCGGTAAGCACGTTCGCTGTTTATCACTTGGTTCGGAGCCGCATATCGGCGCGGCCAGCAGCGTCTACAGCAGTAGTTGCCGCCAAGACAGACATCAAACTCGGAACCATTCTCAAACCCGAGGATCTGACGACAATCGCAATCGCTGGAACGCCTCCGGTCGGCTCCATTCTCGACAAGGACAAGAGCCGGGCCATTGGACGGGGTGTTATCTCGGACCTGTATAAGGATGAGCCGATCATGGAAAGCCGGCTCGCCGCCGTTGGGGCCGGTGGTGGATTGGCGGCCGCCATTCCCGCGGGCATGAGAGCATGCGCCGTGAGGGTCGATGAGGTCGTGGGTGTCTCCGGCTTTGCCACCCCTGGAATGCGCGTGGATGTTGTGATGTCTGGCACGCCTCCTGGTGAAAACGACAGCAAACAAGGCCTTGAGGCCAGGACGGTCCTTCAGAATATCCAAGTTCTGTCAGCGGGTACCGAGTATCAACAGGTCAAGGATGCAGAAGGCAAACCGAAGCAGGTGCAAGTCGTGAATCTGCTCGTCACCCCGGACCAGGCTGAGACCCTTGAACTGGCGAGCACTCAAATTATCCGCCTCGTGTTGCGCAACCCGCTGGACACAAAAACCGATCCGGTTCTAGGTACTGCCACAGCCAACCTGTTTACTGGATCGACCGCCCCGGTGGAGAAGCCGAAGCATGTCGTGGTGGCAAAGGTCGTTCCCCGGGCCGCGCCTCAGGCCTATTCGATCGAGGTGATCAACGGCTCGAAAACGAGCGAAGAAAAATTTGCTTCTCCCGAGGGACACCAGTGAGAGCGAAGACTGGCACTAACATTGCATGTTTGAGCGCATTGTCATTATTCCTCTGCGCCGGCGCGGGCCTTCTGGCCCAATCATCCTCGTCTGCTTCTCAACCTGGCGGCGTTGCGACGCAGGACTCGGCGAATGACCTCTCCGTTACTGTGGGCAAGACCGTCCTGGTAGACATTGCATTCCCGATCAAGCGGATCGCCAACAACATGGCCGAGATCGCGGATGTCCATGCGACGAGCCCAACCGAGGTTATGGTGCAGGGCAAAACTCCGGGCGAGACCAGTCTGATTGTCTGGGACACGCATGGCGGCCGTCAGTTCTTCAATGTGACCGTGCGCGCGAATACTTCGGCGCTCAACGACAATCTGGATGCGATCCGCCGCGAACTCAGAGCAGAGCTTCCCGGCCAGAGCCTGAAGATTAGCTCGGACAACGGCTCGATCTTTTTGCGCGGCACAGTGAAAGATCTGGCCTCCTCGGATCGAGCGGTCAGAATCGCAGCAGCAGCATTGCCGCCCGCCGCAAGCGGCGCCGCTCAAGGAAAGGTCGTCAACCTGCTCAATGTCAATGTCCCTGATGGCGACCCGCAGATACTCCTCAAGGTGCGCTTTGCCAGCGTCGACCGAAGCAAACTGACACAGCTGGGCATCAACATCTTCGATCTGGGCGGTCTGAACACCGTGGGAGGAATTACCACAGGCCAGTTCAGCCCGCCGACGGTCACAATTCCGACGGGTGGGGCTGCGGCTCTGGCTTCGGTTCCGAATTTGAATATTCTTGCCAGTCCCATCGGTAATTTGCCCGTTGGCGTAAGCGTTGAGGCCCTCGATACCAAAGGCATTGTGCAGACCCTGGCCGAGCCTAACGTTCTGGCAGTGAACGGCAAGGAGGCCAGCTTCCTGGCTGGCGGAGAATTTCCCTATCCCGTCGTTCAGGGCGGCATTGGAGTATCAACAGTTACGATCATGTTTAAAGAGTATGGAGTGCGCTTGAACTTCATACCCACGATAACTCCCCGCGGAACGATCCGCCTCCAGGTGGCTCCCGAAGTCAGCGCCCTCGACTTTACGAATGCCGTCGAGGTGTCTGGATTCAACGTGCCCGCCATTACTTCGAGAAGGATGAAGACCGAAGTGGAACTCGGTGACGGTCAGAGCTTTGTCCTTGCTGGACTTCTGAACAACACCGACACAGAAACCTTCAACAAGATTCCGTTTCTGGGAGACATTCCGATTCTTGGCAAGTTCTTCCAATCGGTTTCAAGGAACAAGCAGAATTCCGAGCTGATTGTGATCGTGACGCCAGAGATCGTAGCTCCAATGGCAGCCGGTTCGCCTTTGCCTCAGTTGAAGTTCCCAGGAAAGTTCCTGCCGCCCAATACCGGCATTCCCATGAATACTCCCGATGCCAAGACAGCGGACAACACTTTGCCACCCGCGCCGGCTAGCATACCGGTAGAGAAGTTGCTCGACAGCATGAAGCCGGAGCAGCCGCTGGTGATCGAAGGCACCGGAGGCGGCTTTGGCGCTGCCTCAACGAGTACTGCCGCGCCTGCCACAGCCGCGCCTGGCGCTGCGCCTGGCACCGCGTCTGCTGCTTCCACACAATACTAAGATTTCCGGCTGCCTCTTCTGGGCGGCCGGAAGTTTTTGTGAAGTGCGGCTAGAACGCGCGAACGACAGGCAAAGAGGGCACGGGAAAAAAGATGAATCCGTTCCGCTCAATGATGTTGGGAATACGGGGGGTGTTTTCTTCAATCCGTCCGTCCCCCCCGGAGCTCCGCATGCGGGTTTCAAACCTGACGCGCAACAGTATACTTGCTACTTGCATGGAAGTGGCCGATAGCGGGCCAAAGCGCAATAAAGGTTTGCTAGGACGTGAGGGACTCTCTTCCGGTGAGGGTCTGTGGATCATCCCATGCGAGTCAGTTCATACATTCTGGATGCGCTTCCCAATCGACCTGGTCTATCTGGATAGCAAGAAGCGAGTCCAGAAGCTGGTGAGTGCACTGCCCGCTTGGCGCCTGTCAGCGTGCCTCCGGGCGCATTCGGTTCTCGAACTGCCGGCTGGCACGATTCGTATCACGCAAACACAGCCCGGGGACACGCTCGAATTCTTGGCTTTTTCGATGAACAGCGGCAGTTCCACGGCTGTGACGGAATAACCGGAACCCACGCATACAGGCGTTGTAGCCGTTATTGCGAAGATACTGTCGAGAGCCCCCCAGCGCGCGGAAGTTCATGCGCCTCTCGCGGCAATCTCTGGCGAACTGCCCGACGCAAAAGGTAGAGTTGTCCAGATCCGTAAATGGCCAGCAGAATCGGGAGAAACTGAATCCCTTTGACTTGTGAAAGTTTTTCCAACTCCCAGGAGGCCAGAACGATAAGGACCGTCAGGAACGTCATCCAGCCTGCGGCCTCTTTCCATTCGAGGGATCTGAGTGCTCCAACTGTCATTACCGCCGCAACCGGAAAAAGTATCGAGTCGTAGATAGGAACATAGACATTTAAGAGCAAGGTCCAGGTCAGCATCGTTGCCCAAACCAGGCACTGCACTTCAGCTTCGCTCTTAGCGGACTTCCAGATTGTAGTGGTCAGCAGTATCGCCATCGTGATTATGGTCAAGACAAAAAATACCAATTCAGCCCTGGACCAACCGCCGCAGACGGCCTGAATGAACGATTTGAAGTCAACATAGAGCGAGAGATCGTGTAACGATTGCTCCTTGAAGCCGACATACCGCCCGAAGAATCTGAGGAAGCGCATGTACGCCGGCCAGATCTCTACCCCTCCGAAGGCGGTGGCCGTAAAGACCAGGAATGTTGCGCCGCTCATGAACCCACCGATCGTCCTGAACCTTCGAGTGACAATCAACATGGGAAAGAGAAGCAAAAGCAGTGTCGGTTTATACACCAGGATCGAGAGCGCCAGTCCACTCGTAAACTGCCTTGAGCGCCGTTCGTGCATGAACGCAAGTCCGATGGAGAAGACCGCTATGGTAGAAATCTGCCCATTGCCGAAAGTGTTGTGGAGAAATGGCCAGAAGATCAGAGCTAGCGAGAAAATAAGAGAAACGTGAAGCCTGTCTGCCGGGAAAGAAGCCTTCAAGGCAGCTGCGATTCCCGAAACATAGAGGACCAGTGAGACAAACGCCCACAGAAAGAATGCTTGCACGGCAGGGACACGCGCGAACAGACTGAAGAAGAGGGCCACAAAAGGAGGATAGGGGCACGGTCCGTAAACGCCTACGTGATAAGGGAACGGGTATATCTCACTGAACGTCCTCATTTGCAGGGCATAATCGTAAAGCCTGGTGAGGGGATATCCCTTCGCGATTGTTCCGATACCGTAGAAGTAGATAAAGTCGCTCGGAAAGACGGTCAATCCTGCTCCAGATCTGAGTCCCGGCCAAAGAGGAAGGAAAAACTGAACAAACAACAAGGCGCCAAACCAGGTCCAGCATGCCAGATTCAGTTCCTTAATGCCGGGGGGCGGACCAAAGGTCTGGGTCGGCCACCGGAAAAGACTCCTGCTCTGGCTCTCGTTCTTATCGAGTTGACTGTCGCTTCCCATCTAATCTCCCTTACAGGGCTGTCATGCAAAGACTGGTCATCAATATCGGAGAAATGCTGCCTGCAACCTACAACTCTCCTGAGAGCGCCCAGGCAAACCGTCCGATCTGAGGAACTTCCCTTTGCATACATTACATTGGCTACTGAATTCGCGCTATTGTCTCATCGGGGTCGTCTCCGGCCCCACGTGTCAACTCCAAATGGCGGATTGCAAGAGTCGCCAAGTCCCAGAAATTCAGAATTACGTTTCAAAACGGAAATGGGAAAAAGTTTTCAGTCAACGTGCCTTTAGTGATGTATACGTGGCGAATCTGTTGGGCTCGCCATGTATACAAATGTTTACACCACCAATGGAGGCTTTCGTGCTCTATATTTATAAAAGTATGATTCTAAAGCATGATAGACGATATAAAAAGTTGGTACTACAGTTGCTAGGTATATGGCGACCCGGCCTGAAGCTGGGAAATTCAAGCTACGGAGAGGATCCACATGAATACCATGTTGACAAAGTTGTACATCAAGTTCCAGGACCTGATGAACCGCGAAGAAGGTCAGGATCTGGTCGAATACGCTCTGGTAATCGCCCTTGTTTCGGTTGCTGCTGTTGCCACTCTGGGCACGATGGCGAACAAGATCACTGCCACATTCACCTCAATCACCGGCTCCATGTAATTCCGCTCAACTAGGATACCTGCGAAAGCAGGATGAAGGCATTACGGTTCACATCCTTTACCAGCTTCGGTCCGTTGCGGGGGAGATGCACAACAGCAGAACGCAGAGCAGGACCTGCTCTGTGCTCTCTCTCGCAGACGAACGGAACATGCTCCAAGCAACAAATAAGAGGCGCGTATGCAGTCCTGGCTGTGGAAGATTCGATTCAAACTGGAAGATTTGTTTGCGCGGGAAGATGGCCAGGATTTGGTCGAGTATGCCCTCGTCATAGCGTTGGTCTCTGTCGCTGCGGTTGCCACGCTGCATACGATGGCAAACAAGATCACGGCCACATTCACTTCAATCACTGGCTCCATGTAGTCCCGCTCAATATGATTTCTGCGGAAGCAGAATGATGACGTTCGAAATCAACTGCTTCACCCGCTTCGAGGGGTTGCGAATGAATAACCCAAAGCAGCAGCTTTGGCTCAACTCTTCTCAGCAAACGATCCGGAGATAGCCCAATTCACGGGGGGACGGTTTTTATGTGGCTTGCACTTTCGAAGATCCATCTCGAGTTGCAACGCCTCATTCAGCAGGAGGACGGGCAGGATCTGGTCGAGTATGCCCTGATCATCCTCGTGTGCGTGATCGCGTGTGTTGCATCGGTGGGGAGTTTCGCAACACTTGTCGTCAACCTATTCAATTACATCAATACCAATCTCCCACTCATCTGATGGTGCCTGAAGTTTCTTGAACTTGAAAAGGACCGGGCGATTCACGCCGGTCCTTTTTCTCTTTCGGCATAAGGATGCAAAGACAAATCAGCTAAGGGTTTCTTCATCGCTCTCTGCACCCAGTGAGTCATTGTGCTTGGTCTTTTCCCGCCACTACTTCGAGTCTCAACGAATTTGGAAGAATATACTTCTAAACGAAGGGTTCCAACAGCACCCTGGGTAGGGACCCCGGTATAGTAGCTTTATGCTCCAGCCTTCTGTTCCGCATGGTCCGGGTCTGGTCTCGATTGAAGCCGGATTCACCGTGATAGCGTCTGTGCTGGTCCTGGCGTGGCCCCGCATCGGTTTCTCGTTTTTCCGGGGCATCGAGCGCTCCCTGGGCTGGTTAGCGCGACGGAAGAGCCTGGCCGTTCTTTCTGTCGGCCTCTCCGCGCTTATTTTGCGTCTTGCCATTCTTCCCATGTGCCCGATTCCGCAGCCTTTCGTGATGGGCGATTTCAGCTTCCTGCTGGCAGCGGATACGTTCGCGCACGGACGCCTGACCAACCCCACGCCTGCCATGTGGATGCATTTCGAAAGTGCGCACATCGCCATGCAGCCAACCTATATGTCGATGTATTTTCCTGCGCAGGGCCTATTCATGGCTGCCGGAAAGATACTGCTTGGAAATCCCTGGTTCGGCGTTCTTATTTCATGCGCGTTGATGTGCGCCGCCATCTGCTGGATGCTGCAGGCGTGGCTGCCGCCCGGCTGGGCGATGCTCGGCGGAGCGCTGGCGGTTCTGCGCCTGGATCTCTTCAGCTACTGGATCAATACATACATGGGCGGAGGCGCGATTGGGGCTCTTGGCGGCGCGCTGGTGCTGGGCGCGTTGCCCCGGTTGATGAAGACATCCCGAACCCGTTACGGCTTGCTGATGGCAGTCGGTGTTGTGCTACTCGCGCTCACACGCCCCTTCGAAGGGCTGCTTCTTTGCCTGCCTGTTTCGGCTGTGCTGGGCTATTGGGCTTTATTTGGGAAGAACCGGCCGCCGGTTGCCGTGCTTGTTCGGCGCGCCGCAGCGCCGCTCGCGCTGATCGTTGCTGCTGGTGCATGGCTGGGATATTACGACTACCGAGCATTCGACAATCCCTTTACTCTTCCTTATACGGTAGCGCGAAATACCTACGCTGTCGTACCGTTCTTTGTCTGGCAGCCGCTTCGTCCCACGCCAATCTACCGGCACACCGAGTTGAGGCGTTTCTACAGCGAGAATGAGGTTGTCAGCTATACCCAAGAACACAGTCTTTCCGCCTTTGTCCCCAGAACCTTGACGAAGTTCTCTTGGGAACTGAAGTTCTTTGCTTGCTTCGCGTTGCTGCCTCCTCTCGTTATGCTCCGGCGAG
The DNA here is from genome assembly GCA_050015115.1 of Occallatibacter sp. Classification (GTDB taxonomy): domain Bacteria; phylum Acidobacteriota; class Terriglobia; order Terriglobales; family Acidobacteriaceae; genus Telmatobacter. The sequence continues at coordinate 29,418 of JBEKCA010000007.1, read as the reverse complement.
TGTTTCTGGATCGCCGCGTCCGATTCCTTGTTCTTTGCCTTCCGCTTTGGTTAGGCGGCATGGCGGCCGGCGTTTTTCTCTTTCCTCACTACATGGCTCCATTTACAGCGGCGTTTTACGCGTTGGGCCTGCAGGCTATGCGCCACCTTCGCCTTTGGAAACTGGAAGGCAAGCCAGCCGGCTTAACGTTAGTGCGCCTTTTGGTGACGCTCTGCCTCGCGATGGCCGGGTTGCGATTGTTCGCGGACCCGCTCCATCTGACTCCTGCTGAATTTCCGGTAGGCGAATGGGTCGTCTGGTGGAGTGGCCCTGGGCATTTTGGAACGGAGCGCGCGCAGGTAAATGCGCAACTTGAACAGCTTCCGGCCCGACAACTCGCCATTGTGCGTTACACTCCGGGGCACAACTGCGAGGATGAGTGGGTTTACAATGGCGCAGACATCGATAACTCCAAGGTGATTTGGGCGCGTGAAATGGATGCCAAAAGCAATTTGGAGCTTATTAAGTACTACAAAGACCGGCAGGTGTGGTTGGTACAGCCGGATATACCCTCGGATAAGGTTTCTCCATATCCCATTCCGGAGCAGCAGGCCGGTATCACTCATTGAGGCGGCATGATGAATGGCAGCGTCCCTTGTTGGGCAATCCGGGTCCGGGTGCGAGGATGAACGGCATCCCTATTTTCGATGGCATACGCAGCGAACTCCGTTCGCGCTGGCCTGAATGGACAGCAGTTTCATTATTCGCGGCCGTGGTTGCGTTTGCCATTCCTTACCATGAGCCGTGGGCAGACGAAGCTCAGGCTTGGCAACTCGCCCGAAGCCTTTCGCTTGGCGAACTGTTTCAGACATACATCCGCCATGAAGCAACGCCTGGATTGTGGTACTTCTTCCTACGGGTTCTGAACTGCGCTCACGTCAGCTACACCGGCATGCATTGGATTTGCGGAGTGATCGCCGTTGTGTCGACGTCGCTTCTCGTCTTTCTTTCTCCGCTTCCACGCTATCTCAAGCTCACTTTTCCGTTCACCTTTTTTCTTCTCTTCCAATACAGCGTAATTGCGCGCAGTTACGTGCTCGTGCCTGTGCTGCTCTTTGGCATAGCTTATTGGTGGAGGAAGAGCCCGCTCACGGTGTCGACCGGCCTGGGCTTGTTAGCCAACTGCGCGCTCCATGCTGCGGTTATCTCCGGCGGACTCGCGATTGTGTGGCTGATTGAGCAATTGCGCACCGGGCGCGCCGGAGGTGCTCTTCGCCGGGGCAAGCTTCCGCTGTGCGTATTGATTGTTCTCGGCTTTTATGCGTTTGCTCTTTGGACCGCCTGGCCGCCGAGTGATCTGGCGAGCGATATATCTTATGTTCGCGCGTTGAGACCGTCGTTTATCGATTCTGTTTTGGTGGCGGCCCTTTCGCCGGTTTGCCAGCCCGCGATTTTATCCATCGTTTTCTGGATTGTATTTCTCCCGGTTTTTTGGTATCGGAAGAGCTTGCTGTACCTCCTTCCGGTGCTTTTCCTAGAGATCTTTTGCGGGGCCGCGTACTGCAGCTTCTGGCACTGGGGACTCGTTGTGCCCCTCATCATCAGCCTTCTTTGGATGACCTGGCCTGTGCCCGGATCAAGCGTGCCGTCCGCGGAATTGGTTGGCCGGGCCGCGCTGACCTGGATGATTGGCACACAGATTCTGTGGTCAGGTTATGCGATCGTATTCGATCATTTCAATGCCTACTCCCCGAATCTTGCCGCCGCTCAGTTCCTGATGCCCCGCGTCAAAGCCGGAGCGACCATCGCCATTACATATCTTGATGATTCACCATCGCCGTATGTGAGCAACAACATGTTCAGCGCAACTGGAATACTTCCGTATTTTGACCGAAGCATCTACATAAACCAGCCGGATCCGTTTTATCTTTGGAGTGACAAGAACTCCTCCGATGCCCTCTTTAACGCGATCTTGCCTTCGCACCCAAGCATCGTTGTTGCTGAAACGCTGCAAGTGGGATCCAAGCCCCCCACCGATCTCGCTGGGAAAAGGGCCGAGCTGCTCATGAAATCGGGCTACAGGCTTACCAATGTGTTCTGCGGATCAGTGCCGTTTCAGACGCGACTGGTGTTAACGAACTGCCACGTGATCTATCAATATGCAGGCGATGCGCCATGAACCGACTCGAGCTAACGCTCATTCCTCGCAAAGAGGAGCCTCCGATTCGCTAAAGCACGGGCTCCCCGCTCGTGTAGACAAATTACGGCGTCGAGCGCGGAAAGATAGCCCCGATCCAAGGGAGATTTACGAAGAGTAATAGCACCATGAGCGCAACACAGATGGTGAGGGGAATCATGAGTTTTGGTTCGCGATAAAGATGTTCCGGATTCTGGACGGCGCTTTCTTGCTGAAAAGAGAGACTGAAATAGACCGCCATCAGCCAGGCGATTACCGGAAACGAGAGTATCAGTTCGATGCGATAGCGCATCATGAACGCTCCGAAAAACAACATGCAGGTGGCGGCGTAGAAGGTGGCGGAGTTTAGCAGTGACTCCTCGCTGTAGTGGGCGAAGGAACTGCGGTAACTGGCTGCGACGGCCGGGTTGGCGATCTGGCGGTACTCCGAAAAGCGCTTGAGGCTCATGAAATAACAGCCCAGCATCCAGTAGGAGATCAGCAGCGAGAGCGGAGGAAGCATGACTGTGACTACCGAATACCAGCCGAGACAGAAGCGGAGCGGGTTGTTGACGGATTCGCTCAAGACATCGATGTAGGGAGTGTCTTTGCTGCGAACTGGAGGGATGTTATAGACGCAGCCCATCACCCACAAGGCTGCGGCACTCAGCAGGAAGCCCCAGCCCAGCAGAGAGGCCAACGCTAGTCCGGCGATCATCATCGCGATCCACTGCGCATAGCCCCATCCGATGTGAACCAGACCGCTGGCGGCGGGCCGGTTTTTCTTGGTGGGATGCAGCATGTCGAATGGCGCATCGAGTATCTCGTTGACGACATAGTTACTGCACGCGATGAGAGTCGATGCGACCAAGCCGATGAGGATGCGAATCAGCAATCCGGGGGAGAGAACGCTCCGGTCCAGCGAAATCGCCAGGACGATTCCGGGAAGAATGAAGATCTGCTTGATGCTGTGATCGAGCCTCATGATGCGCAGATGCGCGATGAGACGCTCCGAGACTGTGACCGGGCGTTGGCTGGACATGGCGATCTTCACTTGCACCATGTTAGCGCATTGTGCGCCTGCTGAAGCGCGAATCTATGCGGTTGCCCGATGCTGCTCGCGGGCCCCCAGACGCACGCTCACCACCTTGGAGACGCCTGGATCCTGCATGGTGACGCCGTAGATCATGTCGGCCGTCTGCATCATCCGCTTGGAGTGGGTGACGATCAGGAACTGCGTCTCTTTGCCGAGCGAGCGGAGCAGATCGGCGAGGCGGCCGACGTTGGTCTCGTCGAGCGCCGCGTCCACTTCGTCGAGGGCGCAGAAGGGGCTGGGCTGGAACTGGAAGATGCCCACCAGCAGCGCCAGCGCGGTCAGCGATTTTTCGCCGCCCGAGAGCAGCAGCACATTCTGCAGCTTCTTGCCCGGAGGCGAGGCGACGATCTCCAAGCCGCTCTCGGCCTGATTTTCCGCGTCGGTGAGGCGCAGGAAGGCTTGCCCGCCCTGGAAGAGCCGCGCAAAGACATTGGCGAAGTTCTCATTGATCCTGGCGAAGGCCTCATCGAATTTTGTGCGCGAAATCTGATCGATCTCCTTGATGCTTTCCTGCGTATTCTCGATCGATTCCATCAGATCGGCGCGCTGAGTTTCGAGGAAGCTGTGGCGGCTGGCCGTCTCTTTGTACTCTTCGAGGGCCATCATATTGACCGGGCCCATTTGCTCGATGCGTTGACGAAGCTCTCGGCAGCTTTCCTCTGCTGTGACCAGTTCTTCGCCTGCCAGCCGCACTATTTCGGCGTCGGCGCGCAATGCGGCGGCTTCAAGGTTGACCTCGGCCAGGCAACTTGCTTCCAAATGCTCCAGGTCCGAGTGCAGCCTGGCTACTTCGCTCGCCCGCGCAGAGCGGTCTTCGCGCAACTGATCGAGAACCGCCCTTCCGTTCTTGAGTTGCGTCTCCATGGTGGCGAGTTGCTGACGAAGAGTTTGCGCCTCAGCGGCAAGCTTCTGCGCCAGCGCCAGCGCCTCGGCGCGCATCACTGTTAGTTCCTGCTCGCGCTGCGCGAGCTCCGCGCTCTCACGGATTCGCTGCTCGCGCTCGGTTGTAGCGGCGCTACGCTGCTGCTCGATCGATAGAACCCGGCGGTCGAGATCGGAGTGCAGCCGGTCGATGCGCTGGAAGGCGGCCTCCGCGCCGCGCCTGCGCTCCTCGAGTCCGGCTAGCTCGGCGGTCACCATGGCCGCCTCTTGCTGCAAGCTCTCGCGGGTCTTCCGGAGTTCAGCGAGTTTGGCTTGCGCCTCATCGAGAGCGGCCTCGGCCGTGCGGTGCTCGGCCTCCACGCGGAGCAATTCATCGCGCTTTTGATCGATGCTGGTCTTCTTTACTTCGCGCGCCTCGTTGTTACGTGCGGCCTGGGCGGTCCACTCCTGAAAACGCCGCTCGACGCGCTGGGTCTCCGATTCAAACTGTTTGAGCGCTGCGCCCTGATCGGCGGTGGCGCGCTCGGCAAGGCGGCGTTCTTCGCTGCGTGTATCGAGCTGGGCGGCCAGGTCTTCGATGGTCTTTAGCAAATCAGCCGCATCCGACTCGGCTTGCGTCAGGCTGGCCTCCAGCTTAGCCAGTTTGCCCTCAGCCTCGCGAAGTTCGCGTTTGAGCGCCAGCGGGCCTTCGGTGGCCGGCTTGCCGCCGGTGACTGTCGCGTTGTGGAAGCACTCACCCTCCGGCGTCAGGAAGTAGGCGTGGGGATGGTTGCCGGCCAGACGCAAAGCCTCGGCGGGATCCTCTACGAGATAGCCATTTCCAAGCTTGGGAAGGATCGTCTCCAGCGAGTGCCCAAAGCCGTTGAGCACGCGGATCGCATCTTTGAGCGGAGTGATGCCGGGGCCGCTGAGGGCCTGTTTGTTCTCTTCAAAGAGCGCGATCTGTTCCGCCGAATGAATCAGGAAGGTCGCCCGGCCATCCACGCCGGATTTGAGCAGATTGACGCCTTGCTCGGCGGCCACCCAGCTCTTCACCACCACATAATTCAATTCCTCGCGCAAGAACTCGTCGACCACACCCTCATGCTCGCCGCTCACCTCGATGAAGTCGGCCAGCGTGCCCACCGGCGCGATACCCTGGCCGAGCGCTCCGGGTTTCAACAGGCGGCGCACGGTGTCGGTGGAGTAGCTGTGGTTACGAATCAGAGATTGCAGCGAGTCGCGACGGCCGGCCACGGTGGCTTGCTCGCCCCGCAGTTGATTGACGCGGGTGCGTAAGGCGCTTTCCTCTGCGCGGCGGGCTTGCAGAGCCTCGCGGAGGGAGGCGATCTCGCCCTCCAGCCGCTTTAACGTTTCGGCGGCTGACTCGAAGCCATCGCGCGCCTTTCCGCTCTGAACACTCAAATTCTCCAGTTCGTTGCGCGCCTGCCCCATCTCGGCCTCAAGCCGCTCCGCTTCGCGCTCCAATGCGGCAAGGTTCTCCTCGCTCTGGGCGGTATGATTGCGGGCGTTGCCGGCCAGCGTCAATAGATGCATCACGTGGCGGCGGCTCATCTCCAGTAGCCGCTCCGATGTGAAGACCTCGTCGGCAGCGGTTCGCGCCTCCTGCTGGCGCGCCTCGACCTTCTCGCGAAATGCCTTGGCCTCGCCCGAAGCTGTCTCCATGAAAGTGCGCTGCTGCGCGCGCTCTTCGGCGATTCCGCTCAACTGTAACCGCGTCTGCTCCAGCTCGGCCGCTGCTGCGGTGATGCGCGTCTCGAGTTCGTTGACGCGCTCGACGTTGGAGCGCTCCCGCGCCGCTGCACGTTCCAGCTCGACGGCTGCCGTGTTGGCGCGAGTCTGCGCCTCCTGGCTCTCGCGGTCGAGCGCATAGCCGCGCTCTGTAATGGTGTGCTGGCTGGCCTCAAGCGCCTCGATCTCTGACGCCGAGGCGTTGATCTGCCCGGTCAGTGCGGCAATCTCCTGCTGGAACTTGATTTGGTCGGCGTCCATCATGGCCATGCGGCTGGCCATGACAACCAGCAGCCGTTCGCGCAGCTCGTTGCGGACCGTCGCGAACCGTTCAGCCTTCGAGGCCTGCCGCTTGAGGCTGTTCATCTGCCGCGTTACTTCTTCAAAGATATCGTCGACGCGTGCGAGGTTTTGTTTCGCGCTCTCAAGTCGCAGCTCGGCAAGCCGCTTCTTGTTTTTGAAGCGCGTGATGCCTGCCGCCTCTTCGATGATCGCCCGGCGATCGTGGGGCTTGGAGCTGAGCAACTGGCCGATGCGCTCCTGGCCGATGATGGCGTAGCTCTCCGGTCCCAAGCCTGTACCCATGAAAATGTCTTGAATGTCTCGCAGGCGGCAGAGCTTGCCGTTCAGCAGATACTCGCTCTCGCCGGTGCGGAAGAGGCGGCGCGTAATGACCACTTCGCCTTTTTGCGGGGTGCGCTGGAACTTGCGGCGGCGAACCTTGAGCACAACGGCCTGCGGTCCCTGGCCGGAGGTGAAGGTCTCCGGTTGGTCCGCTGCTTCCGTGTCCCCCAGCGTTGGCCCCACCGCAGGTGGTTGGCCAGGCTGCTCGCTGGCTATAATCTCCTCGGCCTCGCTGGCTCGCTGGCGGCGCAGTTCCTCTTCGTCCCAGTCTGCGGGGCCTTCATGATCGACCTCGACCTGCGGCTCGACGGGGACCGGACCCTCGTAGACCTCGGGGTCGACCATGGTGATCGTCACTTCGGCCATGCCTAGAGGTTTGCGCTCGCGAGTTCCGGCGAAGATCACGTCCTGCATGTTTGTGCCGCGCAAGGTCTTGGCGCTCTGTTCGCCGAGCACCCAGCTCACCCCGTCGAGAATGTTGGACTTGCCGCAACCGTTGGGTCCCACCACGACGGCAATGCCTGTTCCCGCCACGGTCACTTCCGTGCGGTCGCAAAAGCTCTTGAAGCCGAGAATGTGGATTTTCTTTAGTTTCAGCATCTTCACTCCGGGTCGTTGAGGCTACGGTTGAACTCGCCGGACAGGTCGCCGTTTGCGCGGAAAACTTGCCCTCTGGTTACAAACTCTACGGACCCGGAGGAGCATGGTCAATGACCGCACTAGGGGAATTTGTGGATAAGGGGGTGCGCAATTCCTGTTCTTGGAATTTCCCAAGAAACCAGTGCAAAATTGGGATTTATTAAGGAATTTTACCGGTTTTTTGCACAGGTAAAGGAATCCGCTTAGTTACGGCTTGAGAGGCCAATTCCGGAGGTCTCAGGATGGCCCGGTGTGGGATACGGGTTGAGGAGGCTATCCATCGCAGGGCATTCGGGAAGTGCGAATAGTAGATGGGGACAAGGAATCGGCCGACGTGGGTGACCATGGCGCGTGAACCCCATGTCGCCAGGAACATGCCGCGGCTGAGTTGTGAGCGGAGTGCGCTCTGATACTCACCTGGGCTTTTGCCGGCTAAGAACATCTGTGCGGCGAGGGATGCGCTGTGCAGGGCGATGGACATGCCGTCGCCGGTGAAGGATGGGATCACCGCTGCCTGATCGCCGATACGCCACAGGCTGGAGGGCCGCCCCGCGATAAATCCATAAGGGATGGGCGAGATGGCCAGTGGGCGTTCCCATAAGGCTTTTGCGCCTTGAAGGCGCTGACGAAGAGTTTTGTCTTCCTTGAGGATGTCAGACAGAAGCCCAGGCCAACCCGCTCTTTTGCGCAGTGCGCCGCGACGGACTATAAGACACATGTTAGCCGCGCCGCCTTCGACAAGGGAGAGTCCTCCATATCCGCTGGGGAAGAGAAAGACGTCAATGCATTCTCTCAACGCCTCGGTTTGGGCGGGCGCCAATTGCCAATGCATTTTGAAGCCGATGAAGTCGGATTGGCTCGTGGCGGGGCGATCCCAACCTCGGAGATCGTGCTTGCCGGTCGCCAGAAACGTGGCCTTCGCGCACACTGATCTACCATCGCGGAGCAGTGCGGTGGCGGCCTTGCCTTGGGTTGTCAGTCTCTCTACGAATGCGCCGCGCTCGACCTTGCAGCCGCACTCGGCGGTCCGGGAGAGCAGCGCCTCGTCCAAGACGCAGCGTGAAAGCGAGAGAGCGGTGAAAGGCAGAGAAGCCTCGACAAAGCGATCAGAGCAGGACAAGCGTAAACGGCGGATGGTAGCCGCGCCCCGATCGAGCGGTTCAACTCCGGCCTGGCGCAGATACTCGACGGCTTCGGCGCTAAGGAACTCTCCGCAGACTTTGTGATGCGGACCGCGCTCCTTTTCTAAAAGCATTACGCTGTGCCCGGCACGGGCTAGAAGGATGGCGACCATGGAGCCGGCAAGACCGCCGCCAATGACTAGACAATCAACGGTGGAGACGGTCGTGTTCACTTTGGCTTTTCCTCTGAATGCGGTATTTGCCTGGCGACACAGAGACGAGCGGGCTTGAAGCCTTGAATCTCAACCTCGTGGGGCCAGAGGCCCGCGGAGGCGCAGAGATCGCGCCAATCTTGCGCTACAAAGGATCGTGCGATCGAGATCGGGCCATCATGCTGAACGAAAGGATGCAGCTTAACCAGCTTTGAGAATGCGCGAAAGAAATGGTAGGGAATGGCCGCGCGCGACAGATCGTTAATGAACCATCCCAGTTGCGCGTGGAGTTCCATCCATTGCAGGAATCGAACGATCTTGTCGTCGCGGAGATGATGGGTGAAGAGGGAACTGACGACGAGATGAACCGGCTCTCGCGGGGTGTACGTGAGGATGTCTGCGGTGACCCACTGGATTGCGCTACCGGCCGGGCTGGCGTCGGCGGCGATGGCCGTCGCGTCAGGATTGAGGTCAAGGCCGGTGAGTTCGACGGCGATGCCGCGCCGCGTTGCCCATCGCTCGATCCGCCGCAGAGAGTCTCCATAGCCGCAGCCGACATCGAGGATGCGAAGCGGCTTTGGGAGAAATGCGGGTACGATTGCCAGCTGATTGAGCCAATGCAGCAGCGGTCGATAAGCCAACGTCAAGCGGTTTGTTCTGGCCAGACTGCGGAGGTAGGCGCGCAGCTGCTCGCGGGTGCATGGCCCATCCAAAATCTCAGTGAGCTGGGCGCGGGTGTTGAAGTCGAGGGAGTCAGGCGGCATGAAAGAGCATCGTCTCCGCGGTGAGTCCGGGTCCGAATGACATAGCGCAACCCGGTTGCCCAGACTGCGCGCGGTCCATGAGCTCTTTGAGCACGAACATTACGGTCGCCGAGGACATATTGCCGTAGCGCGCAAGAACATCGCGTGAGCAGGTGAGCGCTTCGGCGGGCAGGTCGAGACCCTTTTGCACCGCGTCGAGAATCGAGCGGCCTCCTGGATGGACAGCCCAGAGGGGAAGGGCCGTGGGATCCATCCCTCCCGTGATCTGGACCCCGCAATCCTTGAGAGCCTGACCAATCTTGCCTGGGACCTCCCCGGAGAGATACATATCAAAACCAAGCTCGCCAATCCTCCACGTGATCAAGGGGCTTGTCTCGGGAATGCAGAGGGCGAGGAAGCTGTCGATGGCCAGTCCTCCCGGTTGCCCGCTGACCAGAGCCGCGGCGCAGCCATCGGCAAAGACGAGGAACGAGAGCACCTGTTCCAGATGATCGGTTTCCTGAAAATGCAGCGAACAAAGTTCCAGGTTCAAGAGCAAGACATTTGCGCCGGGCTCGGAGCGGACAATATGGCGCGCCGCCTTGAGGGCGTTAATGGCGGCATAGCATCCCATGAAGCCGATCATGGTCCGCTCGACCGACGGCGAAAGTCTGAGGTGGTTCACGATTTCAAAGTCCAGGCCAGGCGCGTAGAGACCTGTGCACGAAGTCACGATCACATGGGTGATGGATTGACGCTCTCCTTCGGAGAGGGCGAGACGATCCAAGGCATCTTGCGCCAGGAGCGGGGCATAGTGTTCAAAAACCTCCATGCGGCGCGCGGTTGAGGGAAATCTGCCCGGCACATAGATCTGCTCCTCGTCTTTCCAGGAGCCGTCCCCGGTGACGATGGGGTTCACGAACGAATAGCGGTGTTCGATCGCCGAGAGGCGCACCATGCGGCGGAAGAGATTCCGCGAAGTACCCTCGGGCAACATGCCGGTGGCGAACTCGATGAAGGCCCGGTGAACATCGTTTTGAGGAACCGCCGTTGCGATTCGGTTGATGTGTGCGGTCGTCATTCGTTTTCCCTTCGTCGTAAGCAGTACCCCTCCCATCTAATTGACTATTGGACTCTTCCGCTGCTTCAAGGCTTCATTTCATTACGCTCGAGAGTGTCACCATCTTGTCGTGGAGATGTGAAAATATTGTCTTCCGGTTGTCTCTGGGAGACTGATCTCCTGTCTTGGGCCGGGGGAGACCAACGGTAAAGACAGAATGCCGCGATCAGCGGGCGCGCCTGTAAAATCGAAGCATGATTCTGGAGACCTTTGCCGTCGGCCCGCTTGGGGCCAACTGCACGATTCTCGGCGATGAAGAGACCGGTGAGGCCATCGTCGTCGATCCCGGCGACGAGGTCGGCCGCATTCACAGCCGGCTTACGGAAAGCGGCCTCAAACTCAAGCAGATTCTTCTCACCCACGGCCACATCGACCACGTGGGCGGCGCGGCCCGCCTCAAGCAGCTCACCGGCGCGCCTGTTCTGCTGAACGAAAACGACCTGCCGCTGCTTCAGATGATTGCCCAGCAGGCCGCATGGGTTGGAATGGCTGTGCCTGAGACCGCCCCGCCCGACGGGAACCTCGCGGATGGCGAGCTCGTGGGACTTGAAGGCTACCCGGCACAGGTGATCCACACGCCCGGACACTCGCAGGGCTCGGTCTGTTTTTACTTTGCCCCGCTCAAGCTGCTGGTGGCCGGCGACACGCTCTTTGCCGAAAGCATTGGCCGCACCGACCTGCCCGGCGGCGACTACGACCAGATCATCGACTCGATCAAGAGCCGCCTGCTCGTGCTGCCCGACGACACTCGCGTTTTCACCGGCCACGGGCTTGCGACGACGATTGGCGCAGAGCGCAAGAGCAACCCTTTCCTGAGGGGATAGTGGGCAGGGGAACCGCCGATTGAAAGAATGGTTAGTTCTCTATCGCGTTTTGAGGTAGTCCACCAGTTGGGCGACGCCGGTGCTGAACTCTTCTTCCGGTCCAAGCAGGCTCACGACGAGCCAACCTGACTCTGACATTCCGAAGAAGTAACCGGGATGGACCCAGACGCTTCGATCCAACAACGCCAGTACCGTCTGCTCATCGGACGCAAGCGCGGGAATGCGCAGGACCGCGTACCAGCCGCCCTCGACCTCCAGACGGTCTATCGCTGGCAGATCCACGAGCCCACGGTCCAGGTGAGCAAGGTTGGCTGAAGTTCGGGTGCGAATCTGCTGCTGGATGGCTTCGCGGCCTTCGAGCCAGGCGGGTATTGCCCATTGAACCGGAGCGTTCATTGGGAGGAAGGTGTCGGCGATAACCTCAAGGCGATCGAGAGCCGTGCAGGCCTCTGGACCGGCGGCGGCGATCCAGGCGGCTTTCATCTGCGGCAGACCTGCGATCTTGCTCAGGCCGCTAACGACGAAGACCGAAACGCCTTCGAGCCCGGCGGCGAAACTTGCTGCTTCCGCGCCGAAGCTATAGTCCAGAAAGACCTCATCAACGATTAGCGCGAGATTGAATTCGCGGCAGAGGCGCGCCAGTTCCTCTGCTTCCCAGGGCTTGGTGAAGTGTCCGGTGGGGTTGTTGGGATGCACGACGACAATGGCTCGGGTCTGGGGAGTAATGGCTCTTCGGATGCCTTCGGGATCGATCTGCCAGCCATGGTCGTAAACCAACGGCGCCGCCTTGAGACGCACATCATCGAGCACGGCCAGAAAGTCGAAGAGCGGGTAACCGGGCTGGGCGACAAGGATTTCGCCGCCGGGATCGCAGAGCAAGCGAAAGAGGAAGCTGTAGGCCTCGCTGGTGCTGGTGGTCAACACAATCTGTTCAGGCTTGAGGGCTGCGCCGTGCGCTGAATAGTACCCGCAGACTGCCTCGCGGGCCGGCAGGAGGCCGCGAGGCTGCGGGTCGTAGTCGAGTGCCCGGGGATCGGCCAGAGCTGCCAAAAGCTCAGCCGGATATTGAAAGCCGCAACGCGTAGGGTTCGATGCCGTCAGGTCGGCGATGGGCAGGCCGGCAGCGGCGCGCAGGCGGTGCGCCCTCGCCAACTCGCTCTCTTCCGTGTTCCAATTGGTTCGCTGCGAAAAGCGCATTTTCTCAAGCCCCGCCTGGGGCCCGATCCGCGAAGCCGCGCTCGGCCGCGATCAGGCACAATAGATGGAGACGTCCCTCTTCAACATTACACGGGTCGTTTCAAGGAGGAAGATTGGCTCTTCGCGCGGTTATCTTCGACTATGGTATGGTCTTGACGGGAGAACCGGACGCCGAGGCATACGCGGCACTGTTGCGGGTCACTGGACTGCCAAAGGATCAATTCGAGCCCCGCTACTGGGCCGATCGATCTGCCTTGGACGAAGGCAAACTTACAGGCATTGCCTTCTGGCAAAAGTTCCTGCGCGATGCTGGAATGCCGCCGAATCTAGAGATGGTCGAAGAGTTGAATCGCTGGGATGTGCGCCTCTGGACCTCCCAGAACCCCGTGATGCTAGCCTGGCAGCTCGCCATCAAGCAGCGCGGGCTGCTCACCGCCATCCTCTCAAACATGGGCGACGATGTGCTGATCAATGTCGAGCGCGAATTCGACTGGATTCATCGGTTCAACGTGCTGGTATGGAGCTGCCAGATTGGCGTCGTCAAGCCCGACCCGGCGATCTATCAGCACGCGCTATCGGAACTCGGCGTCCGGCCAGAAGAGACGTTATTTATCGACGACAAGCTGCTCAATATCGAGACCGCGCGGTCCCTGGGCATGAATGCCATCGAGTTTTCAACCGTCGAACAGCTCCGCGCCGATCTGATTGCGCGGGGCTTCGACGCCGAACTGCCTTTGCCCGGCTGAAAACTTCTTGCGACTCGGCAACTGGCTTATCCGTCCAGAAAGCAGCAATAAGGATCCAAAGGTGATTTCATTGCAAAACAAGAGAGCATTTCGCACGGCTATTTCGGTTGTGTTTGGATCGGTTTTGATGCTGAGCGCGGGTTTGGCGCTCGGGCAGAGCGTGCCGGTGGTCACGGGCAACGCGCGAGTTGACAAGCTGCTGAGCCAGATGACGCTCGACGAGAAGCTGACGCTGATCCACGGTACCCAAGAGGATCCAGCTGTCTACCAAGGGCAGGCCGGCTATTTGGCCGGAATTCCGCGTCTTGGCATACCGGGGCTCCGCTTTGCCGACGGGCCTCCGGGCGTGCTCACGCGCCATCCGTCGCAGGGCGAGACGGCCACGATGGGAGTGGCGGCGACATTCAGCCGCAAGCTGGCCGAAGAGAATGGACTGGTAATCGGACGCGAAGACCGTGCGCTGGGGATTGACCTCTCGCTACAGCCCTTTGTGAATATCGACCGCGATCTCCAATTTGGCCGAGGCTTTAATACCTTTGGCGAAGATCCGTTTCTGGCCAGCGAGATGGGCGTTGCCGAGGTCAAGGGCATCCAGTCACAGCATGTGATGGCCCAGATCAAGCACTATGTGGCCTATGACTCCGACAGCAGCAACATCTTCGTCGACGACCAGACGCTGCACGAGGTCTACGTGGCTCCCTTCGATGCGGCCATCAAGGCCGGCGTCTCGTCGATCATGTGCTCGTACAACCGCGTCAACGGCGCCTTTGCATGCGGCAACGAGTCCACGCTTACCAAGATTCTTCGCGACGAACTCGGCTTCAAGGGATTCGTGACCTCGGATTGGGGTGCGGTGCATGCAGTCAACTTTATCAACGCGGGCCTGGACATGGAGATGCCCGGCGAACCGTCTGCGCAGATTAGGGCCTGGGGCATTCCCACATTCTTCGATCGGCTGCCGGCGTATTCGCCGCAACCGAGGAAGGTCGATGCTGACGATTCGAATGCCTTTGGCGGCACGATTCCCGAGGAACCGGGTCGGCCATTCAGCTTCGGCGACTTCGGCGTTAACCTTGATCCCAAGAAAATGACTGAGGCCCTCAGGGACGGCACCGTCAACGAAGCCACTGTCACGCGCGCCGCCGGACGGGTCCTGTATGAGATCGTCCGATTCGGCTATCTCGACGGCCTATCCAAACACGAGGTCACCGCGCAATCGATCGAAGCGAACGCGAAGATCATCGAGAAGACGGGCGAAGAGGCAGCGGTGCTGCTGAAAAACCAAGGGGGCACATTGCCTCTGAAGGCCGCGGATCTGGGCTCCGTGGTGCTGATCGGCCCGACTGCCGGGCAAGTGGACTCGATCGGCATCAACGGCGAGCGCTCGGTTGGATTACCCGAGCGGCAGGTCGGCCCTTATGACGCTCTTAAGAAAATCACCGGCAACGCCAACATCAAATTCGCGGTGAATGACGACATGACCGGGGTGCCGGTGCCCGGATCGTCCCTGAGTCACGACGGCAAGCCGGGACTCGAACGAGCGGTGTCTGGTGCAACTCAGGTTGACGCCCAGGTTGACTTCACCGGCAAGAACGCTCTGCCGCCCAACTCAATCGTCATCTGGAAGGGTGCGATTACGCCGCCTCACGCCGGAGTTTACTGGCTCTACCTTCAGGCGCTAGGAACCAATGCAAAGATTTTCGTCGGCGGCAAACTGCTTGGCAGGACGGGTGTCGAACAAGGCGGCGTGCATGGCGACATTCTGCAAGCCAACCAGGACAATGTCGTCCCCACCACCGACGGCATCGACAACGTGCGCCACGCGGTTCAATTAGCAGCTGGAGCGAACGAGATCAGAATCGAAACCACTCCGGATACATCGAACGCGCCTGTGCAGGTTCGGCTCAACTGGTACACGCCCGAGCAGCGCAAGGCCGACCACGAGGCGGCCATCGCTGCCGCGAAGAGCGCCAAGGTCGCGGTCGTCTTTCTTTGGACGCGCCTCGAGCCGGTCTTTGGACTGCCCGGTGAGCAGGACAAACTTGTCGAGGAGATAGCCGCCGTCAACCCCAACACAATCGTGGTTCTCCACACCAGCCAGCCCGTGGCACTGCCGTGGATCGACAAGGTCAAGGCCGTCCTCGAGATGTGGTGGCCGGGCGATGAGGGTGGATGGTCGACTGCGAATCTGCTGGCCGGCAAGACCAGCCCGGCAGGCCGCCTGCCTGTCACCTGGGGCAAGCACCTGGAGGACTATCCCGCCACCGATCCCGCGCATCCTGAGCGCTCATTCAAAGGTGTGGACGGCAGGACCGTTTACACCGAGGGCGTGAATGTGGGTTACCGATGGTTTGACAAAGTGGGTGTTGCTCCGCTCTTTGCCTTTGGCCACGGGCTCGGCTATACAACGTTTGCCTACTCGGACCTGAAGGTCGCGAAGGCTGCGGACGGCGGGCTCGACGTGAACGTTGACCTCAAGAACACTGGCGGCGTGGATTCCGACGAGGTTCCGCAGGTATATCTTGGCGCGCCGAGCACGATTCCAGTGGGAGTCCAGTTCCCGGTACGGGCACTGGCGGCCTTCGACCGTGTTCACCTGGCTGCCGGCGAAACCAAAACTGTGACGTTGCATGTCGCTCCGCGCCAGTTGCAGTACTGGTCAACGAAGGAAGAGAAGTGGGTCATGGCGACAGGCAAACGGACTGTAAGTGTCGGAGCTTCATCGCGGGATCTGCGGGTGGAGCAGGCGATTGACTGAAGCTGCCTGACTGTTTTGGATTTCTGGGTGCCCATCCTTCCGCGTTCTTTGCGGAAGGGCGGGAACTTAAATCCGTTCAAGCATCGGGGGCCGAATTCTGTCAGCGGTCCCAGCCCATTACACTCTTCTCATGGCCCTTCGCCTCTATGCCGCCACAACCAGCCAAGGGAAGCTGCGCGACTTCCGCACGGCTGCCGAGGCCCATTCTCTGATCATCGAACCCTTGCCCAATCTCAAGGCGATCTCCGCGCCGGAGGAGGATGGCGCGACCTTCGCCGCCAACGCCACGCTCAAGGCCGTCTACTACTCCGGTTTTGCTCCGGGGGCGCTTGTCGTGGCCGACGACTCAGGCCTGGAGGTGGATGCGCTCGATGGCGCTCCCGGCGTGCGCTCGGCCCGGTTTGCAGCAGATTCCGGCCTCATCGATTCGCCCGACGCCAACGACAACACCGACGTGTGGAACAACATGGTCCTGTTGCAGCGGCTGGCCGGGATTCCTGCCGACCGGCGTGCGGCGCGCTATCGCTGCGTACTCGTGGCGGCTCGCGACGGTGTGGTCCTGCACACTGCCGAGGGCTCGGTCGAGGGCATGATACTTGACGCGCCGCGCGGCACGGGCGGATTCGGCTACGACCCGCTGTTTTATCTGCCCGCGCTTGACCGCACCATGGCCGAACTGGATCTTGAAACCAAGCACACGCTCAGCCATCGCGGAAGGGCCTTCGCCGCTCTGCTGCTCATGCTAAGCGCATAGCGCTCTGAATCTTCCATTCAAAGGTTGAATCAAAAAAGTGTGGGTTGACGAAGGTGGTGCGCGCCACCAATAATCAATCAAATCCAGGCCGCGCCTCCCATCCCCAAACCGAAACCGCAGTCTCTCGCAACCTGGACTTCGAAGCCTCTAGGAGCCGAAACCGTCATGGCAACCGCTCAAACCTCTGCCGCGCCAACCGTTCGTCCCGGCATTCAGCCTCTTCGCGCTGGTGAGGGTTCATCCTTCCTCTGGCGAAAGCTGCATTCGCTGCTCGGCATCATTCCCATCGGCGCGTTTCTGCTGGAGCACCTGCTCTCGAACTTCGAGGCGCTCAAAGGCCCCGCAGCATACGGCGAGCAAGTCCGCTTCCTCAACAGCCTGCCGCTGGTGCGCGTGCTGGAGTGGGTCTTCATCTTTCTGCCGCTGCTTTATCACGGCTGCTACGGCGTATGGATCTGGCTGCGCGGCAAGTCCAACATCGTCTACTATCCCTGGGCAGGGAACTGGCTCTACGTCGCCCAACGCTACACCGGCCTCATTGCCTTTGCTTACATTGCGCAGCATGTGGCTCGGCAGCGCTTCATGGGTGTCAGCCTGCCGGAGCATCCCATGGCCGCCTTTGCGAAAGTGCAGCAGGAACTGGCCAACCCATGGATGCTGGCCGTTTATGTCATTGCCATGATTGCCATCTGCTGGCACTTTGCTTACGGCATTTGGCTCTTCGCGGCCAAGTGGGGTATCACTCCCGGCGCGACAGCTCGGAAGCGTTTTGGCTATGTCTGTGTCGCACTGGGGCTGGGTTTGGCCGTCATGGGATTGATGAGTATTTGGGCATTTGTCGGCCACTGATCTCTGACCCCTGATCTCCGGTCTCTGTCGATTGAGTTCGAAAGGAAAGTTATTCATGGCGGCACCAAGAATTATTGTGGTTGGTGGTGGGCTGGCCGGGCTCGCGGCGGTCATCAAGATTGCCGAGGCAGGCGGCTCGGTCGACCTCTTCTCGATCGTCCCGGTCAAGCGCTCTCACTCGGTCTGCGCGCAGGGCGGCATCAACGCGGCCAAGAACCTGAAAGGCGAAGGCGACACTACCGACAAGCACTTCGACGATACGATTTATGGCGGAGATTTTCTGGCGAACCAGACGCCGGTGAAGGCGATGTGTGAGGCCGCGCCCGCCATTATTGATCTTCTGGACCGCATGGGCGTGCCCTTCAACCGCACGCCTGAGGGCCTCTTGGACTTTCGGCGCTTCGGCGGCACGCTCTACAACCGCACTGCATTCGCTGGTGCCACCACCGGGCAGCAGTTGCTCTATGCACTCGATGAGCAGGTCCGCCGCCACGAGTCCGAGGGCAAGGTCAAGAAGTACGAGGGCTGGGAGTTTCTCTCAGCGGTGATTGACTCGAAGGGCGTGGCGCGCGGCATCACCGCGCTCGACCTGCGCACGATGGAACTGCGCAGCTTCCCCGCGGATGCGATCATTCTGGCGACGGGCGGCATCGGGGCCATCTTCGGCAAGAGCACCAACTCCGTGGTCTGCACGGGCTCGGCGCAGTCGGCTGTTTATCAGCAGGGCGTCTACTACGCCAATGGCGAACTGATTCAGGTGCACCCCACTTGCATTCCCGGCGAAGACAAGTTGCGTCTGATGTCGGAGTCGGCGCGCGGCGAGGGCGGCCGCATCTGGGTTCCGCGCATTGCCGGTGACAAGCGCCCGGTCAAGCAGATTTCCGAGGCCGAGCGCTACTACTTCCTCGAAGAGTGGTATCCGAAGTATGGCAACCTCGTTCCGCGTGACATTGCCACGCGCGCGATTCACAAGGTGGTCTACGAAGAGGGCCTAGGCATCGACGGACAGCCGATGGTCTATCTCGACCTTTCGCACATCGACCGCGCCACGCTTGACCGCAAGCTGGGCGGCATCCTCGACATCTATGAAAAGTTTGTTGGCGACGATCCGCATGATGTTCCGATGAAGATCTTTCCCGGCATGCATTACACGATGGGCGGCCTGTGGGTGGACTTCAACCAGATGACCAATGTTCCCGGCATCTTTGCCGCCGGCGAGTGCGAATACCAATACCACGGCGCAAACCGTCTGGGCGCGAATTCACTGGTGAGTTGCATCTATGGTGGATTTGTCGCGGGTCCCAATGCAATGAGTTATGCCAGAAATTCGCGCGCGCAAGATGGTGATGGAGGCCATGCGCAGGAGTTGGTTCGACAAGCCGAGATTAACACTAACCTGATCAAGAATGATGGCAAAGAGAACCCCTTCAAGTTATGGCGCGAGTTAGGCGAGATTATGACCAAACACGCCACTGTGATTCGCTATAACAAAGGGCTGGAAGAGGCTGACAAGAAGATCGTCGAACTGCTCGACCGCTACAAAAAAGTGAATCTCGCCGACCGCAGCCAATGGGCTAACACAAGCTTTGCCTTCGCGCGCCAGCTCTATAACATGCTGGAGCTTTCGCGCGTTGTAGTGCAGGGGGCAATCTTGCGCGATGAGTCTCGCGGCGCGCATTACAAGCCCGACTTTCCAGATCGCGATGACGAGCACTTTCTCAAAACAACCAAGGCCCACTTTACGGCCTCCGGTCCGCGCTTCGAATATGAGGCGGTCGATACGCAATACATCAAGCCGCGCTCGCGCCGCTACGACGCAACCAAGTGAGCCGAGGGAGACTGACAATGGCAAACAAGACTGTGCAATTCGAGATCAAGCGCCAGGCCAGCCCCGAGGCCCCCGCAGTCTGGGAGAACTTCGAGATCGAGTGGCGGCCAGGCATGAATGTTATCTCCGGCTTGATGGAGATCGCCGCCAACCCTGTGACCGCCGACGGCCGCGCGACCACTCCTGTAACTTACGACTCGAATTGCCTCGAAGAGATCTGCGGCTCTTGCGCCATGCGCATCAACGGCAAAGCCCGCATGGCCTGTTCGGCGCTCGTCGATAATCTGGACCAACCGATCAAGGTTGAGCCGCTAAGCAAATTTCCTTTAGTGCGTGACTTGCAAGTGGACCGGTCGGTGCTCTTTGAGAACTTGAAGGCCGTCAAAGCATGGATTCCAATCGACGGGACTTATGATCTGGGCTCCGGCCCGCGCGTTCTGCCGCAGGAGCAGGAGATCAATTACCCGCTGTCAAATTGCATCAGTTGCACCTGCTGCATGGAGGTTTGTCCGCAGTTCAACGAAGAGACGGGCTTTGTGGGCGCGGCGACCATCGCGCAAGTCAAACTCTTTAACAATCACCCGACAGGAAAGGTCCTCGCTGCTGAGCGCCTGCGCGCCTTGGCTGGTGACGGCGGCATCCAGGAGTGCGGTTTTGCGCAAAACTGCGTGGAGGTTTGCCCCAAGCGTATTCCGCTCACCAACGCCATTTCCGACGTAAGTCGCGATGTGCTTGTGCAGAAGGCTAAGGACTTCCTGGGAAAGTGACGGCCAGGAATATCATGAACGGACTTAGGGCCCTCCAGCAAAATGCGCATCGTCCACTTGAATAACGTGCGCGTGCGGAGCGTCACAATGCATCGGCCACACAATCGGTGCCTCGACCGATCTCATACTTCTTCAATTGCATAGGGAGACGGCTGCTGCAAGAGTAACCTTGCGAAAGCATTCGTTCGATGGAAAGGCGGGCGGGCACACGTCCTCAAGGGCCCGCATCCAGTGCTTGGCAGCAGTCATTGCATACTGTTGACCATGGACTGCGGTCACGGCAGACAGAAACGCGGCGAGTTCTCTTTCCGCTTCTGTCAAAAGCCCGGCGGTAGCATGACAAGGAATTGCCATCGGTGCAACCTCTGGCTCCATAATCATCATTTTGGCGATCCTCCAAACTTTCGATAATTCCAAAGAGCGGTCACAAGCCAACGGGTCAATTCACGTTTCGAATGGCCCTGATTCGAGAAGAGATCTTAGCGAACAGTCTCGAATGTTGAACAAAAGCGATTGCATGCCCAGCAGCGGTCTGGCTCTCTGGTCTTTGAGACATAGCCGCAGATGGGACGAATGTAAAACTCGATCGGCGTATCAGCCGGCGAATCCATCTCACCAGCTTCCAACCGTCTGATTTCTTCACTCAGTAACCGTGTATGTGATTTTTCTGCTTCAAGGGCCCAGCTAAGTGTGCGTCCAGCGGAGTTGTCGGTTCTTCGATTCTCCACCAGAAAACGCGGATACATCGCGTCAATTTCGTAGATTTCGTCGCCCAGCGCTCTCGTCAAGTTCTCCAGCGTGGATTTCACTTCCACCGTTTGAGCCTGTATCTCAGGATCACCACCCAGTTTTCGGATCACGCATGCATGGTTGTCAGCGTGGATTTGCTCAGAGCGCGCAATAGCACGGAGCAGAGCCGCAACCACGGGAAGTCCCTCAGAGTCCGCTTTGGCCGCGTACGCCGTGTACTTTATATGAGCAGTTGATTCGCACTCAAACGCAGTCATGAGGTTCTTGACGGTGACTTCATTTGCGGGGTTTATCTGAAAGACTGGCATTCGATCATTCTCCGAAACGCAATTTCGCGTGGGGAAGTGTCTTTCTTCCTTTCGCAGAACACACAATGAAATCATTGTTGGCGGTGCAATCGCGACAAGAGCTGTGGTGTTCCTGAACTGAAAGTAAGGGAACTGAAGCCGCGCTGAAATCAGAGAAATCTGGAAATGATGTAGGTCTTTCCGCGTAATGCTCGTAGGGCAATTCCTACGGCGGATGACTGGTCTCGCCGATAGTCTATTTAATCAGGAAAAAATCGGTTTCCCGACGATGCGCGACAAGATCTACGAGACGGCACCCAGAATTGTCACGATTGCCGGTGCGAGTTCTTCGGGAGCATTATCCTTGGTGATATAAGCTGCCGCTCCCTCATGCAAACAGCACGTTTCGTACTGCTCATTCGGCTGTCCGCTCACGATGATCACGGGCAATCGCGAGTGAGCGCGCTTCACCTCCCGCAGCACATCGAGTCCGCTGCGGCCTGGCATATTGATATCCAGCAGCAGAAGGTCATATTTGGAATTGGCCAGCAGGCCGAGCACCTCGCCGCCGTCGCCTGCTTCGGAAAAACGTGATTCGGGAAGGGCATCCGCCAGGAGTTCTCTAAGCCCGCGGCGAACCTCGGTATGGTCGTCCGCAATTAGTATTTGCATGATTGTCTGTGCGCTTGCCGGCTATGCAGCCTGCAAATTGAAATGGCCAGGACGCTGATGCGGTGGCAGCGCGCTTGCCGCACCTGCTCAAATGCAAGGCAAGGAAAGCATCCTAAACATGCAACGATAAAGACATTCAATAGACTTTCGCTCACCTGCATCTCCAGATATCTAGCTTTGACTCCAATTGCCAACGGCGCTTAGTTCGCCGGCGAGAATACGAATACCTGGGGGCTGGTATGCGATTGAAAGAATAATATCGTAGGAGAATTAGAAAGAAAGTCAGCGAAGGCTGGTTGTAATGTAGGATTGTTCCTACGGCGACGGAGCGAACCTAATCGATAAGTTGGTGCGCCACCGCGTAACGAGTCACTTCGGCATTACTCTTCATCTGCATTTTATCCATGATGCGACTGCGGTAGGTACTTATGGTTTTTACGCTGACGTGAAGGCGGCCGGCAATCTCCGTCAGGGGCATTCCTGAGGCGATCATTCTCATGACTTCATGTTCCCGGTCGGAAAGTGACTCATGCAATGGCCTCTCAGTGGGCTGATCAAGCTGGGCAACCAGTTGCTCCGCGAGACGGGAACTTACGTAGCGGCCGCCGTCCAGAATCTTCTTCGCTGCATTTGCCAGCTCTTCGGGGGCGCTGTCTTTGTTGATATAGGCGGCTGCGCCGGCCCGCAGACATCGCATCGCATACTGGTCTTCCGGCTGCATACTCAGGACGATCACAGGCAATCGTGGATAGGTTTGTTTGACGTCCCGCAATACGTCCAATCCACTGCGCCCCGGCATATTGATATCGAGCACAAGCAAGCCGGTCATGGATTCAGCAAGACCGCTCAGCACCTCATCCCCATTGCCGGCTTCGGAAAAGTGCGCGCCGGGAAGTGCTTCGGCGAGAATTTCCTTCAATCCGCGGCGCACCACGGCGTGGTCATCTGCTATCAGAATATTCATTTTCCTCCCGCTCGGCATCGGCGACGCCGATCGGCATACGAACCGTGACCTTCGTCCCCTTGCCGGGAGCGCTCGACACCTGTACGCTTCCGTCCCACGCTGCTGCCCGCTCTTTCATTCCAAGAACTCCGAGCGAACCGCCAACCTCGGATTCACGGAAGCCCTTGCCGTCATCCGCAACGACCAGCACGAGATCTTCATTCTCCATTTGAAGGGAGGTCTTTACTGACCGCGCTTCAGCATGACGGGCAACATTCGTCAGGCTCTCCTGGAATATGCGGAAGATCGCTGTCGCCCGGTCACTGTCCAGCACCAATGCAACAGGAGGCAGAGTGAGTTGACACGGGACTCCCGTTCGAGAAGAGAACTCGTTCGCTTGCCATTCAATGGCCGCCGCGAGTCCCATGTCGTCAAGAATCCCCGGCCGCAACCCGCTGCAAATCTTGCGCACGGACTTGACGCCGTCGTTGATTAACTCAATCGATCCCGTCAATCGCTTCTGCACGTCGTCTTCCGACGGTGGCAGATGCCGCATGGCCCAAGTCATGTCAAACTTGATCGCAGTGAGAATCTGCCCAATCTGATCGTGCAGTTCCCGGGCAACCATCTTGCGTTCCTCTTCGCGGGCCTGTCGTATTCGTTCAGCCAGAGCCCTCAGTTGTTGCCGTTGAAGGGTTTCTTTCTCGCTGCGCAAAAGCGCCTCGGTTGCCTTTTTGCGCTCTGTGATCTCCTCGCTGAAGATGACGATGCCGCCAACCTTGCGTTCTGCGTCTCGCCAGGGACGAACCTCCCAGCGTATCCACTGCTCCGTGCCGTTGGCCCTCACAAAGCGATCGGCTTCCCCGCACAGAACTTCTCCTGCCAGCCCCCGGCGATGCGCCTCTCGCCATTGTTCGGGAACTTCGGGAAATACGTCGTAGTGCGACACGCCTCGAAGGTCGCGATCGCCAAGACTGTAGTCGGCCCTCCAGCGGCGGCTCGCATGAAGGTAGCGCATCTGCTCATCAAACATCGCCAGTGCTGCCGGCGCGTGTTCGACAAACAGACCCAGCAATTCACTGCTCTCCCGCAAGGCTTGCTCGCTCCGAGCATGGGCGGCGCGTAAGCGAAGCGTTTCAACGCCGAACTCCACATCTCCAGCCAGTTCCGTCAGAAGGTCTATCTCGCCCTCTGAAAACGCCTCAGTCTCCCTTGAATAGATTGTGATGGCTCCCCACGCTTTTCCTTGCTCCTTCAGGGGAATTGCCAGAGAGGAAGCGTAGCCGCGCTTGATGGCATCATCGCGCCAGGGAGCGAATGTTGGATCGGTTTGCGTGTTCCGGCACATCAAAGGGTGTCCGGTGCGAATCGCCGTGCCGGTTGGCCCGCAGCCACGATCGCTTTCGTCCCATGTGACTCCGAGCGTCTCCAGGTATCCCTCTTCAAAACCCGAATAGGCGACCGGCCGGACAGTCTTCCGCTCATCGTGCTCGGCAACTCCAACCCAGACCATGGCATGGCCGCAATCGTTCGTGATGATGCGGCACACCTCTTCCAAAAAAGTTGACTCATCGGTGGCATGCAGAATTGTCTGGTTGCTATTACTCATCGCTTTCAGCGTGCGATTCAGCTTCCTGAGGTTCTCCTCGGCTCTCTTTCGCTCCGTGATGTCAACCATCGTGGCAACGGCGCCGCGCGGATTTCCTTGAGAATCCAGCAACGGGTTACCATAGCCCAACGTATGGCGAACTTCTCCGTTGTCGAAGACAAGTGAGAACTCGAAATCCCTGACGTGCTCGCCATGCGCAGAACGCTGGGCGGGCAGTTCGTTGAGCCTAAGCTCACGGCCGTCTTTGAAGGTCCGAAAATTTCGCGGCCGCGTATCTTCCGGACCCGACATCGACAACTCGTTGCCGCTGGGAATGCGCAAGATCTCTTCCGCCAGGCGGTTTCCCGTAAGGTGGAGACAGTTGGGGTCGCGAGCGATGAAAACCGGGAGGGGCACGGATTCAAACAAGGCAGCAAGTTCCTCAGCCCGCTCGCGTTCGCGCTGTTCGCTCTCCCTGAGCGCTTTTTCCGCTAACTTGCGCTCGGTAATATCGAGAATGAACGATACTCCTTGGCTGCGGTCGTCATCATAGGCTGCGGCCGAAAAGAGTCCCCAAATCAGAGCGCCGTCTTTTCGAACGAATGCCTTTTCGTATGGAAGGTGAACACCATTCTCTCGAATCTGGCGGCGCGCGTCTTCGTCAAGCGGCCAATACTCAGGCGGAGTCATCTTCGACCAGTTCAAAAGCCCGGCGCGAAGATCCTCGCGCGAATACCCGGTCATCTCCAGGAATTTTTCATTGGCGTCCAGCACGCCGCCATCGATCTTCCAGTACAGAATCGCAAAGAGGTCGGTCTCGTAGAACCGGCGTAGACGCATCTCAGCCCGCTTCGCCTCTGTAACGTCTCGTGCCGTGATCACCGACCCGGTGATCTTGCCGTCGACATCGCGAACAGGGCCGAAGGAAAGGCTGCCGATCCAGCTCTCGCCGGTATCCTTGCGACGCAGCGTATATTCCACGCCCGTTGCCTGCTCGCCGCGCAGCGCCCTCTGGATCGCGTACATCTCGCGGGGGGCAGCTTTGCCATCGCCAAGGAACACTTCAAAGATGCTCGTAAATTCGTCAAAGCTCTTCGCGCACTCCGCCTTGCTTTTGAATCTGTAGAACGCGGCAAACGACTCGTTGAACTCGACAAAAC
The DNA here is from genome assembly GCA_050015115.1 of Occallatibacter sp. GTDB lineage: Bacteria > Acidobacteriota > Terriglobia > Terriglobales > Acidobacteriaceae > Telmatobacter. The sequence continues at coordinate 3,972 of JBEKCA010000007.1, read as the reverse complement.
GTCCGTGAGCGTCGGTGATAATCACCGAGTCTGTCATGCTCGCCAACGCCGCTGCCAGCTTTGCACGGCTCTCACGCAGAGCCTCTTCTCCCCGCTTGAGTTCGGTGATATCGGTATGAACCCACATCCGGCCGTAGGGTTTTCCATCAACCGTCAATGGAACGTAATCTCTTAAGAAGGTGCTCCCATTGCGCATTGGGATCTCTTCGCCGGATGTCGATTGTCCATCTTCGAGAATCTCTTGTATGCGGAGGATGGCCCGCTCGGGATTCTCGTAGGCGGTATCGATCCTCGCGATCACCTTTTCGGAGTCGAACTTTGCCACTAGATCGGCGGGCGACTCTTTCAATCCAAACAGAGAGCAGAACGCCTGATTTGCAAACTCGATGCGCCCCTCATCCGTTACCAGCAAAACTCCCGAAGAAAGATTGGAGAGGATCAGGTAGAAGCGTTGCAGCGTGGCTTGAAGAACATTCTCTGCCTGCCTGCGCTCAGTTACATCGTGGAAGACGAGTACTACGCCAGCAATTTTTCCATCGCCATCCAAGATCGGTGCGGCACTATCCGCGATGGGAATTTCAAGGCCGTCTTTTCGAAGCAACGCCGTATGATTGGCCAATTGGACAGCGCGCCCATCTTTCAGCACGCGGCCCACGGGATCCTCGGCCAGACCGCGCGTCTGCTCGTTGATGATCCGGAAGATGTCCTGGACCGGTTGGCCCTGGGCCTCGCCGGACTGCCAGCCGGTGAGAGTAACGGCAGCCGGATTGAGGAAGGTTACCCGGCCCTGGCTGTCGGTTGCCATCACGGCATCGCCAATGCTGGCCAACGTTGTCGCCCAGCGCTGCTCACTTTCCTTGAGCGCGCGGCCCGATTTCTCGAAGCTGTCTGCAATCATCTCCATGCGCCGCAACGTAAAAACCATGAGCCAGGACCCAATTCCCAGGCCGAGGAGAATACAAATGGTCTCCACCAGGCGCCAGTCGCGATGAGCCTTACGATTACGCTCATCGCGCAGATGCTCTTCGACACTCTGAAATTCGGCTATCTGGTCGCGGATCTCATCGACTTCCGCTTTCCCGGCGAGATTCAGCCGGAGGTCGGTGTACGCTCCTCCTCCACGACGGAGGGCGATCATTTGTGCGGCGTAGCTTTGCCAATGATTGAGACTGACGTGCAGCTTTTCCAACCGGGACTGCTGTGAAGGGTCATCCGCGACCAAGCCTTGCAACGCCTGGTATTCGGAATCAATCGCGTTCGAGGCTTCCTGATACGGCTGGAGAAACACGTCGTTCCCGGTAATCAGAAAACCCCGTTCGCCCGTTTCCATATCGACCAATAGCCTGAGCAGGCGCCGGGATTGACCGATCACTTGATCTGTGTGATCAACCCATCGCATCGATGCGTTCAATTCGTATGCTGCCCAAAGAGCCGCTCCGCCAAGGATCAACGCGGCGATGAAGGGAACCAGGACTGTCCGGCGAAGCGAAGCCCTGAATTGCCTCTGATTCAAACTTGGGAGTCTGGATTCACCTCCGGCCGCACTTGAATCCGGACTAACCGGGATGGACACTGGCGATGCTTTCGAACTTTTTGCCGAGCGCAGCGTTTCCAGCACGTCGAGGAATCGCAAGCGCTCGGTATGGAGAATCTCCGCTTGCTCTCCGGGTTCTTCAACCTTCCTGCTCTCGCTCAGAATCGCGGCTTCAATCGCTGAGTCTGCCGCTCGTTCACGGCTGCGGCGGTAAAGTTCCGTAGCAACGGAAACGGAAACTCCGGAGATGCAGAAGATCGCCATGGCGACGATATCGGAGGTTGAGTGGATTGTGAATTGCCCCACCGGCGGGAGCAGAAAATAGTCTGCCAAGAGTGCCGATAGCGCCGTGGCTAGAATGCCCGACCAGATGCCTCCAAATACGATGGCCAGAAATACGACCGGATAGAAGGTTACAAAGGTCGGCAGCGTGATGGATTGCTGCTCCAATGTCACGCGCACCAAGAGGGCGAGCACGACCATGATCGCGGTCGCGACTTGCCGCGTGATCTGCCCACGAATGATACCAGCGATCGTTCCCAATTGAATAACCCCTTAGTCGAGCATTGCGTTCCGTTTTTTTGCAGGAGGTGACTCGGTGAAACCCAGGGATCACTCTCGGATCGTTCACTTGGAGATTGGAAAATTATCCCCATGATAGTTCATGTCTAATTGCAAATCCATGGCGAAGATGTAGATATGTGATGCGCATCACATCGCAAGCCTCTCAAAAGTGATCGAAGGAACGATCAAGCTGGAGCAGGAGAAGTAGCTCTAACTGCAGCCGTCGCTGGTGAGCAGCGAGGTCCATGCGCGCCTCGGCCTTTGTGCGTGAGTCGTGTAGGATATTTTCTGCGAAATTAGTGTTTTGGAATGCCGGTAATCAGGAGCCTGTGCTTATCGTGAGAGTCCCACCAGAGCGACGGCAGCGGCGCTCATGACGATTGCGCATGTCCAACCGAGCACTTTCATTGCAGGCGAATTGATTCGGTTCCCCATCACTTTGCGGTCGCTTGTGAGCAGGACCACCATGATCACCAACGGCGGAGCTAACCAACCATTGAGGATGGCCGACCAAAAGAGCATCTTCACCGCATTGATGCCGAGAAAATCGAATGCGAGCCCGACGAGAATGGAAACGGCGATCACTGCATAGAATTTTGCCGCGAGCCGCGGTTGGAGGTTGAGGGAGGCGTCTCTCCATCTCGCGCCTTCCGCGATCGCATAGGCGCAAGAGCCCGCCAGTACCGGGACCGCAAGCATTCCGGTTCCGATGATCCCGAGCGTGAATAACCAATAGGCTCCCTGGCCTGCGAGAGGTCGCAGAGCCTCGGCAGCCTGCTTTGCCGTTTCGATATTCTTCTGGCCATGCGCGTTGAGAGTCGCGCCGGTGGTGAGAATAAGGAAATACATCACCACATTGGACAGCAACATTCCTGTGATCACGTCTCTCTTTGCCACACGGAGTTCTTTGTTTGTGGAGCCTTTTCTTTGAGCAACCGTCGTCTTGCCGTGGTCGCGATCTTCTTCAACTTCCTGTGCCGCCTGCCAAAAGAAGAGGTAGGGCGAGATGGTAGTCCCCAGGATACCCACCAGGACCGATAGGTAGTCCTTACTCCATTCGATGTGTGGCATGAAGGTTGCTCGAAGAACATCGCCCCAATTGGGATGCGACAAAAATGCCGCGGCGACGTAAGCAAAGAGAACCATTGTCAGCCACTTGAAGATGCGGGCCATGGTCCGGTATGAAGTCCAGAGTAAAAGGCCAAGAATGAGAGCGGCAAAAAATGGCGTCCAGAGATAAGCACGGACACCGGTGATCATATGCGTAGCGTCTGCCATGCCGCCGAGATCGGCACCTATGTTGAAGAGGTTGGCCACCAGGACCAGCGCGCAGGCAAGCCACAGAACCCAGCGTGAATATCGCTTGCGAATGACACTGGCCAATCCGCACCCAGTGACCATGCCGAGACGCGCGCACATCAACTGAATCGCGACCATCAATGGGAAGGAAAGCAACGCCGTCCAGAGAGTCGCATATCCATAAGAGGCGCCCGCAACGGAATAGGTTGAAATGCCGGAAGGGTCATCGTCCGCGGCGCCGGTGATGAGCCCGGGGCCAAGGTCCTTGAGAAATTCGGACAGCCGGTTGCCTTGTTGTGTGATGGGTGGTGGTTGCGACTCTTCAGTTGGTGTGGGCACAAGCGATCCTAATCTGCGAAGAGTGGCCGAGCGCCCGGCAACTTGGGGAGGGTTGCCGTTCCCGCCTCGACGATGCCGGTCTTCTCCCAGTCAAGAAACTCATGATCAAAAGGGTTAGGGCTCGCGCATAAATAAACTGCACAAGCGTGTCGTCATTGAGGGAGCACGGAGTAGTTCCAATCGCCATGGAAGGCCTTTGGCGACAGGTTGAGTTTCGCTATCTCCGAAGTGGGTAT
>JBEKCA010000006.1:0-128326 GCA_050015115.1 Occallatibacter sp. | reverse complement strand
CGACCGCTACATCGAAAACCACAACCACGACCCAAAACCCTTCATCTGGCATAAAACCGCAGACCAGATCCTCGACTCCGTCGCGCGATTTTGCAGACGAATTAATGACTCAGGACACTAGAAGGATGTCGTCACACGAAGGAAAGTTTCAGTCGGGGCCTTGCGGCCGGTTCACACTCATCTCCATCGGAAGATCCGCAGCGAAACAGCGAAAGGCACGATAAGCCACGCCAGCAAAACCGCAACCGGGAGAGTCATCTGATTCAGGCTCATCCCCTGCAGCATGTTGCCGCGCAGCGCGTCGATGGCTGCGGTTAGCGGAAGCGCCCGAACCAGCGGCTGAATCGAAACCGGAAAGCGCGTCGCGGAAAAGAAGATGCCGGAGAGAATCCACATGGGCAGCATGACCAGGTTCATCAGGCCATTGACTGCCTCGGTGGTCTTGGCCCGCGTACTAACAAGCAATCCCAATGCCGAAAAAGACAGCGAAGCGAGCACGCAGAGAAAACCCAACTGCCACAGCGAGCCACGAAATGGCACGCCGAAGGTCAGCCGCGCAAATCCGAGAAAGACTCCGACCTCCATCACCAGCAATCCCAGCCGCGAAAACAAAAACGAGGCGAGATATTGCCAGCGCGGCATCGGCGAAGCCACCATCCGTTTGAGCAGCTTCTTCTGGCGGGCATCGACAATAGCAAAGCCCAGGCTCCACATCGCCGAGCCAATGAGATTCATCCCCAAGAGGCCCGGCACCAGAAAGTCGATGTAGCGCGCGCCCGCCTCATGCACCAGCAGGTTGCCAGTCTGCACCGCATCCTGCCGCCCGGCCGCCTTCTGAATCGCGCGGTCCGCCAAAAAACGCGCCGTCCGCGCATCGGGGTTTGTGTCGTCGAATTTGTACTCGACCCCGTCGGGCCTCTGAATCGCCAGCAGAAGAATCTGCCCCGTAGCCAATTCATGTGTGCCCGCAGCTTCGTCCATCGTCGTCGCGGCGAGTCCCTTGTCGGCGGCCAGGGCAAGCGTCAGTCGCGTTGTCGTCGCGCCCACCTGCAAGACATCCGCCGGCCGGTTGCGAAAGGCGATGCCCAAACCCACCGCAAGAAGAATTGGAAAGACGAAGGTCCAGAAGATCGCCTCAGGCTCGCGCAAAAACAGCCGGATGCGCATGGCGGTGAGTTGAAAGAGAGAGCTGTTTTCAAACCTACTCATCGCGCAACGTCCTTCCCGTCAGGTTTACGAACACGTCTTCAAGCGTCGCCGAATGCGTGCGAAACTCGCTCAGATTGAGCCCCTGGCTTTCGAGTGCGGCAAAGATCAGCGGCACAGCGGTGTGCAATTCGGTCACCGAGAGTTGATGCAGCCCGGCATCGACGCGGTGCGACTGAACGCCGGGGATCGCTAGCAAGGGAGCGACTCTTACCTCGCGGGTCTCGCGTTCTTTCACGGCAAACTCGACGATGTGCTCCGCGCCAACCAGCGCAATCAGCTCCGGTGTCGTTCCCTGCGCGATGATGCGTCCGTGGTCCATGATGGCGACGCGGTCGCAGAGCCGCTCAGCCTCTTCCATGTAATGTGTCGTGAGAATAATGGTGCGGCCCGCATGCTTCAGCGCGTCCACCAGATCCCACAGATGACGCCGCGCCTGCGGATCGAGCCCGGTCGTCGGCTCGTCGAGAAAGAGCAGTTCCGGGTCGCCCACCAGCGCGCAGGCCATGGCCAGCCGCTGTTTTTGCCCGCCGGAGAGAGTCGCGATGCGTGCATTGCGCTTGTCTTCGAGCTGCCCGGTCCGAATCGATTCGTCCACCGGAATTCCGCGATGGTAGAAGCTGCGAAAGAGGCGCAGTGCTTCCACTACGGTCAGCTTGTCGGGGAGCTGCGTCTCCTGCAATTGAACGCCGATGCGCTGACGCAGATCTTCAGCGCCAGTCAGCCAATCGAGGCCCAGCAACTGCACGGTGCCGGAATCTGCGACAGTGAGTCCCTCGCAGATCTCGATCGTGGTGGTTTTGCCCGCGCCGTTCGGCCCCAGTAGTCCGAAACACTCGCCGCGCGCAACCTCGAGGTCCAGACCGTCCACTGCGACCAAATCGCCAAATGTCTTTCGCAGCCTGCGCAGTTGCAGAGATGGCGCACTTTGGGCGGAAGTGGTTGTCAATGTCGGGGCTGTTTTCGGATCTGTCAAGGTGCGAGCCTCTCGCACAAGACTACGGCGAGACCACGGCCTGCATCAACTCAAGCGTCTCAAAATAGTGCTCGCGGTGAGTGTTTCTAATAGAAATAGGTCGCGAGAAACACCCAAGATCGGGCGTTGCAAAAAGACAAAGCGGCGCGCTATCGCAGACCACTGAGCAACAGGTGGTAAGCCTCATTGATCGCGGCCATTCGTCCGTTGGCCATCTGGCGCATCTCTTCAGTTCCGAGTTCGAGCCGATCAGGATGCCACTGGCTGACCATACGCCGATACGCAGCTCTGATCTGCTTCCGCGTGCTGGTTTCGTTCACTCCGAGTAGTCGGCAGGCGAATTGCTTTGTCATGAGATGGGTTGCACTAGAGCCGCACTCCTCTGTAAAACTATCCCATTCCTGCCAGGCCTCATCTTGCAATTGCGCTCCAGCCGCGTCCAGGAACCGCTCCGCTTTGCCTGAGCCGGGACGCTTCGCATTCGCAGGGAGCGATACCGAAGCAGAAAACTCGGAATGCGTCGCTCTTTCATGCGTAAAGGAGACAGTATCGAGACTATCGAATTCGTGTAATGCGTCGATCGGATCATCTTGCTCAGGCTGCCGTTGCCGTCGTTGCTGGAAGCTTGTCACAGCCGCGGCAGTGCCTGAGGTCCAGCTCTCCATGAAGAAACGAATATCGGGTTCGGAATCCGCACCCACGAGCCGCTGAAATTCATCGACAAACCCCCAGACGCGCCTCCGCCGGTTCGGCTCGATTTCTGGAATCGCGTCATAGCCCTCTGGCGTGGTTGCGCAAGAGCCGCGATCCACCTGGAATTGGCCGTTCATCTCTTACCTCCATTTGCAAGTGAGCCGCGCAGCGGTTACGTGTCTGAGATCGCGCTCTCCCATTGCTTGAGTATCTCGTTCATCGGCACTTCCTCTGGAATCTTCCACTTTCCCGAACATGAAAGGCTGCGGTCACGATCCTGTTGTTGCGAACAGCCCATTCCACAGCAGTATCATCAACCTGTGCAATCCCGCTATCATCTGGGCGACATCCTGGCCAATGCCATTACGCACGGCATTGGCGCGGTGCTGGCCATCATCGGCGCCATCGTCCTGATCGCCGCATCGACGCGGGGCTCGGCGCGGCTCGTGGTGAGCTGCACAGTTTTCTCCGTAACACTCGTGCTGGTCTATGTCTGCTCGACACTCTACCACTCGCTGGTGCGGACGCGGGCGCGCCATGTCTTTCACATCCTCGACCACTCGTCCATCTATCTACTGATCGCGGGCACCTATACACCCTTCACGCTGATTACGCTGCACGGCGCGTTGGGCTGGACGATCTTCGGCATCGAATGGGGGCTGGCCGTGGCCGGGGTCATCTTCAAGAGCTTTGCCGTGGATCGTTTTGAGGTCGCGTCTGCGCTGGTTTATCTGGCGCAGGGTTGGTTTGTCGTGGTCGTGGTTGTGCCGCTGATCCATGCACTCGGCTGGCATGGACTTGCCTGGCTGGGCGCCGGCGGTGTCGCGTATACCCTCGGCATCGTCTTCTTTGCGCTGGACCGCCTGCGCTACTTCCACGCCTTGTGGCACCTTTTTGTGCTGGCGGGTAGCGTGGCCCATTACTTTGCCATTCTTTACTACGTGGTTCCTACTCGGCCGTGAGCGAATGGTCCTCAGCCCTAACCGGCGGATATCTCATGATTCGATTCCCCCCTCTTCGGCTGCACCGTTCCCGGTGCAGAATTGACCATTTACCAGCAGAACCGGTACACTACTCTAGTTTGGCGATTCCTGCCTGTGGCCGCAAAAGTAGACGTTCGCCCTCCAATTCAAAAAATTGATGGGCTTGAGCGTATCGCGGTACGGAAGTTTCCGCCCGAGCTATTTTCTTTGAGAAGCGCACCGGCCCGGCCGGAGTTGCGCTGGAGGGGTTATGTACGCTGTTATTCGCACCGGCGGTAAGCAGTATCGGGTCGCACCAGGCGATGTATTGAAGATCGAGAGCGTGGTTGCCCCTGATCAGGAGTCCAAGACCATCGAGTTCAGCGACGTGCTGGCCGTCTCAGGCGAGCCGGGCACGGTGGCCAAGCCGGCCATCGCAAAAGTGACCGCAGAGGTCGTAGGCGAGGGCCGGGGAAGCAAGATCCTGGTCTTCCACCTGAAACGGAAGAAGCAATACAAGAAGCTGCAAGGGCATCGGCAAAACTTTACCGAGGTGCGCATCAAGGCCATCGAGGCCGACGGCGTGACCTACACCGCCGCAGTCTAAGCAAGCAGAAACAGGCAGAGACACAAGAAGGAAGGGGATTCAGCAATGGCACACAAGAAGGGTGGAGGCAGCTCCACAAACGGACGTGATTCAAATGCACAGCGGCTAGGCGTAAAGGCCTTTGGCGGACAACTGGTTTCAGGCGGCTCGATCATCATGCGCCAGCGGGGCACGCGCATCAAACCGGGCGTGAATGTAGGCATCGGCTCCGACGATACGCTCTTTGCCAGGGTTACCGGCCGGGTAAAGTTCACCGACCATGGCAATCGCGGGCGTTTTGCCTCCGTGGAACCAGCGGCAGCCGAGTAGTTCAACCACCGCCTCACATGCAAGAAGGCCACGGCTATGCCGTGGCCTTCTTGCTGCGTAGTGATCTCTGACCCCTGATCTCTGTTACGTTTCCGATTCGCGACCTTTGAGGTTGCGGTTGAGCACATCTTCGACGACCTTCTCCACATCGCTGAGGAAGAAGCCACTCGCCTGCTGCTGCACGGCGACCTGGGTTCCGGTATGGCCCAGAGCCGAGGCGATCTCATTCCAGCGGAAGAGCATGGAATTAGCCGGCAAGATAACGGGCCGGCGTACCGGCTCAGGCAGGGCGCAGTAGACGATCCACATCCCAAGCGAAGCCAGGATGATCGCTTCGTACGCAAACTGCAGCGGAGCGGTCAAAGAAGTGTTGCGCGCCAAGAAAGCGCTCATGACAAAATCGTTCGTAGATATAAGCCCGAAGCCCAAGGCAATCCCGAAGGTCAGGCTGCGCGCCGGTAGGTGCAGAGCATTCATGCTCAGGCAGAGGAAAGCAAGCAGACAGAGTTCGAGGATGCTCATCGAACGCATCAGCCGACTTGCAACGTCAGGAATAATAATGGTACCGATGTGCTGGAATGACAGTGTCGACAGGCTGGCGAAGGCCGATACCAGCGCGGCCCAGCGAAAAACCATAATTCCGAGCCTTTGCAGGCCGGCAAATGCCGATAGCGCCGAACGGAAGACCTCCTGGCAGACAAAGAAAATCAACACCGCACTGGCGATATACACGGCCCAGTATGCGAAGAAGTAGTACAGGAAGGCCTGCCCGTTAAACCAGTGGCGGGTCTGACCGGAGAAAAAGAGAAACAGGATGGGCGTCGACACCAGGCGCAGGCCCAGATATGCCCCCATGGCCGGGAAACGGCGATCCAGGTTCTTGCTCCAGAACAGCAAGGTAAGTGCAGCCCAGAGCCCAAACTCGGCCACGAACATCACGGACATCGCAGTCTGCGAAGACATGAGAGACTCCTAGCCATCTTAAGAACCCTCTCAGAATACCGCGAAACGACTCGCCTCTCAACTGCAATCTGGATTGCCGTTCGGTACTATCGGAGATTACCGCTGGTTACCAATCTCCGTGTTCGACATCGCAAGGCAGGTGGACAAGGGAGGTTGATACTGCGGGACGACCCACGCACGACTCCAGTGACCGACGTGGCTTCGTTGGGCGGGCTGACTCAGGCAATGTGCAATGGGCTAACCCCAGCGGAAGCAGAATCAACGACTCACAAACAAATTGCAGCGAGTCCAGTGTACTGTTGACGCTCGTCAAGGAGGGGAAGATGGAATCGGTCGTGGACATCACACCGAAGCCTATGACTGTTCCGAAGGTTACGCTGCGCACCGGGACTCGCCGCGCCCGAGAGCGCCGCGCGGAAAAGCTCGAGGCAGATGAAAAAGCACCGTGCTGGCAATATAGACCGCCCAAAATGCAGCCTCTTGCTCCAAAAACAGGAGGCCAAGTATGGCCCAAAGCACTGATTCAGCCACTCCTTAGGAACATTGCGGTTTGGCAAGACACCGCAGAGCTCTCGCTATTCAAAGATCGCTCGAAGAATAGTGCTGAACGTCCGCCTCTTCAGCCCAAAAAGCAGAGCTTGCCGGGCCAACCTCTGGAATTACCTTCGATCCTTACTGCGGTCCGCCCCCTGGCCCGGTCGGACAATTCATGCCGGGACCGCACTGCGGGATTGGCGCACTGTCGGTAGCCGACAGGCGGCTCGGCATCGCTGTTGCAGTCTTTGGTGTGGTGGTAGCGGCGGCGCCGCCGGCGACAACAACGAGAAGAGCGAATATACGGATGGCGAGTTTCATCGTTAGTAACCCCTTGCTACCTGAATTCGAGGGAAGAAGCATCTTCCATCTGCAGAAAGCGTAGTTCCATCACGATGTTAAGTCAAGTTATTTCATGTGTATAAACTGTCAGTAACATTAGAGGTTACTAATATGCTTTAGCATCAGTAGGTTATCGACCTCGGCAAATCCCGCTTAATCCGGCCGATTACCCTCGTGCTATCCCCGGCGCATGGTAAAATCAAGTCAGGAAAACGCGCTTGAAAGCCTCTGTCTTTCAATTGGTTAGACCCCCGAATTCCGGCCCGGAATAGCCTTCCTCGTGCCGTGCTCCCAGCGGAGCTGAAAGCAAAAGAATTGCAAACGGAATCCTATGGCGACTGAACCCCTGAACATCACTCCGATCCCCGACGACAACGGTGGCAACGGCAGCTACACCGGCGAAAACATCAAAATCCTCGAAGGCCTCGAGGCCGTTCGCCTGCGCCCGGCCATGTATATCGGCTCGACCGGCGAGATGGGCCTGCACCACCTGGTCTATGAGGTGGTCGACAATTCGGTGGACGAGGCGCTGGCTGGCTACGCCAAGAAGATCGACGTCATCATCCACGTCGATAACTCGATCACCGTCGTCGATGACGGCCGCGGGATTCCGGTCGACATGATGCCGCTCTCCAACGGCAAGATGATGCCCGCCGTGCAGGTGGTGCTCACCAAGCTCCATGCCGGCGGCAAATTCGACGCCTCCACGTACAAGGTCTCGGGCGGGCTCCACGGAGTCGGCGTCAGTTGCGTCAATGCGCTTTCGCAGGAGTTCAACGTCGAGATCTGGCGCGACGGCTACACCTGGGAGATGGACTTCAGTTGCGGCGATCCGGTTAGCGAACTGCGCCAGGCCGGCACCAGCAAGCGGCGCGGGACCAAGGTCCATTTCCTGCCCGACAAGAGCATCTTCTCCGTTTCCGAATACAACTACGACACCCTGGCCCAGAGATTGCGCGAAATGGCCTTTCTCAACAAAGGCCTCGAAATCACGCTCACCGACGAGCGCACTGCCGACGCCAAAACCGGCGAGGCGCGCCGTGCTGAATTCAAGTACGCCGGAGGCATCGCCGAGTTCGTCAAGCACCTCAACCGCGGCAAGACCGTCCTGCACGAAAAGCCCATCATGATGGAGGCGATGCGCGACAACGTCGAAATCGAGATCGCGCTCCAGTACAACGACAGCTACTCCGAAACGGTCTTCAGTTTCGCCAACAACATCAACACGGTCGACGGCGGCTCGCACCTATCGGGTTTCAGAACCTCTCTGACTCGAACAGTCAACGCCATCGGCCAGTCGCTTGGCCTTTTCAAAGACATGAAAGAGAACCTGAGCGGCGACGATGTTCGCGAAGGACTGGTGGCCGTGGTCAGCGTCAAGCTCTCACAGCCGCAGTTTGAGGGCCAGACCAAGGGCAAGCTCAACTCCGACATCGCCGGAACCGTGCAGGCCTTCGTCAACGAGCGGCTGGGCGCATTCCTCGAGCAGAACCCGCAGGTTGCCAAGCGCATTATCAATAAGGCCATTGAGGCCTCACGCGCTCGTGAAGCCGCCCGCAAAGCCCGCGACCTCACGCGCCGCAAAGGCGCATTGGACGGCGGCGGCCTTCCCGGCAAGCTGGCCGATTGCTCCGAGCGCAACCCCGACCGCTGCGAGCTTTACCTGGTCGAAGGAGAGAGCGCCGGTGGCACCGCCAAGCAGGGACGCGACCGCAAGTTCCAGGCCATCCTGCCCCTCAAGGGCAAAATCCTCAACGTCGAGAAGGCCCGTTACGACAAGATGCTCGGCCACGAGGAAATCCGCGCCATGATCACGGCCCTCGGCTGCGGCATCGGCAAAGACGACTTCGACGCCACCAAGATCCGCTACGGCAAAATCATCCTCATGACCGACGCCGACGTCGACGGCTCGCACATCCGCACGTTGCTGCTCACCTTCTTCTTCCGCCACATGACGGAGTTGATCAAGCGCGACAACATCTACATCGCTCAGCCGCCTCTGTTCAAGATCAAAAAGGGCCGCCGCGAAGAGTACATCAAGGACGAGCGCGAGTTCGTCAAAGTCATGGTCAACCGCGCGGCCGAGGGAATGATTGTGCGCCACGGCGAGGCCGCTAACCATATCGAAGGCGCCGACCTCACCCGGTTCATGGCCACACTCAATGAGTATCTCGGCCTTCTCGACAAGGTCGACCGCCGCATTCGCAACGAGCAGATCACCGAAATGCTGGCTCGCGCCGAGCTGGTGCACCGCGCCGATTTCGCCTCCAAGTCCGAGAGCGATGTTCCGCCCAAGCTCGCCCAAATCCACGCAGATCTCGTCGAGCGCGAAGCCGATTTTCAGTTCAAGTCTCTGGGCGCGCCCGTTGAAGACGAGGAGCATCACACCTGGTCGATCAGCTTCACCGACGCGCAAGGCGCCGAGCGCCGCATCGACTGGACCCTCGCCTCCAGCCCCGAGTTTCGGCAGATGATGGCAAAATACTCGCTCATCAAGGAGTTTTTGGAGCCGCCGTTCCTCGTCGAGTACGCCGCTAAGGCTCCTGGCCCCGAGGCGGCCCCCAGCGCGGAAGCCGAGGGCGTGGAAGCCGAGAGCGCCGAGTCACAAGCCGAGGCCAAGCAGGCCCGCCGCGCAGCCCGTGCATTACAAGAACCTGTCGAAAAACAAACTGCGCGCGAACTCTTCACCTATATTGTCGAACAAGGCAAGAAGGGCTATGACGTGCAGCGCTACAAAGGCCTGGGCGAGATGACTGCCACGCAGCTCTGGGAGACCACGATGGACCCCGAGCGCCGGACCTTGCTGTCAGTGAAGCTCGAAGACATCGCCGAGACCGAAGCCATCTTCACCACTCTCATGGGAGAGGACGTCGAGGCCCGCCGCAAGTTCATCGAGGACAACGCCCTGGACGTGAAGAACCTCGACATCTAGGCAGATTAAAGACAAGCTCAACTTCAATGCAGGGCGGGTCAACGTGGTGGGCGAGTACCGGCGTCGGCCGCGCCAACTTTGCGTTTCGACTACGGTCTTATGGATTGCTGTACGTCCAGTCGAGGATCTGTTGAGTCGCAGTTTGCGCGCCTGTGGCGCCGGTAAAGCCCACGTAGAGGCGAAACGTGCCAAGTGAAAGCGCATATTTCGGCAGCCCTCCAGGTCTGGAGGAGCAATTCCGTGACCAAGAGTCGATAGAAATGAATTGGGTCGAACCCGCAAGCTCGGATTTTGCTAGGGGAAATGCGTCTCTCGGAAACGCTCCAAGTGCGCTAATAGTCGCATCTTTCCGCTGGTCATCTCAAAGACTTGGAAATTCGACAAATCGTGCAGGAATTTCCTATTGCGCCCATTAGCTGGCGTTTACGGGGATGTCTTTTCTTCGCAAAATGCCGAGCTTGAGGAAAATTCGCCGACAAGTCGCAACTTCTTATTTTGCCTGTGCCACCTCAGAAAGAACTGCTGCGAATTTGTCGAGCATCTGGTTCATGCCCTCCACTTGACCGCTATTTTTTGCGCTCTCCATGGATTCATTTCCAATGAAGGTGAGTTTCGTCTGGCCGTTTCCAAAATCCTCAAAGATAATCACATTGGGAGCATCGTCGATGGCCTCATGTGTTATTCCATAGTGCTCAGGCCCTACTCTGTTCCCATCCGGGTCAGCAAAGTACATCGAGGAAACGATCTTCTCGTGCAGAACAATCTCGTAGTACTCACCGCCATTCCAGAACTCCTGCCCGTCTGGCGCTCTCATGCAGCAGAGAAATTTTCCTCCCACTCGAAAATCGATCTTGCAAACAGGCGAGGTGAAACCCTTCGGCCCCCACCACAGCATCGCATAATTCGGGTCTGTCCACGCCTTCCAAACCAACTCGCGTGGGGCATCAAAAACTCTTGTGACAACCATCCGCTCTGTCTCGTTAACCGTGTTTTTTGTCATCTCTGACCTCCGCTTTTTTCATTTGATTCACAACCACATCCAGCTTGTCGAAACTCTCTTCCCAGAATCGACGATAATAAACCGTCCAGTCGAGGACTTTCTTGATCGCCTCTGGCCTCAACGTGCAAACACTCTCCCGTCCATGCTTCGTCTTCACCACAATCCGAGCCCGCACCAGGTAGGCAATATGCTTCGAAATCATCTGCTGCGAGAGCTCAAACGGTTCCGTCAGTCCATGCACAGTGGCAGGTCCATGTGAGAGTCGCTCGATCATCGCCCGTCGGGTCGGATCAGACAAAGCCGCAAATGTCGTGCCCAATTTATCCACAACCATACGGTAGTGGATTTTCTGTAAATGTCAAGTGCGAGCGACCCTGCCTGGAAATCAGCTTTGAAGTTCAGCAACTGCAGGGTCATGGTTCCTGAGGCTAGTTGCCGGGCATCAAGATGGTTTGGATATCTGAGAATTCTTCAAGCCAGCGAACGCATAAGGATGGCCGCGCAAGGGCGGCCACCTTCCTTTGCTGCAAGCTCTACGACCCTCAGATGCGATTGGCCGGGAAGTTGCCCACCAGTTCTCCGGCAGCGACGTGCTGGCCGGCCAGCACAATGGCATGGCTCGCGATGCGCGCCGCTGGGCCGACAACCGTAGGTGTCAAGATCACCTCGCCGAAGTCGTGGGCGGCGTGGCTGTGCGAATAAATGCGCGCAAATGAGCCGATCACCGCGCCCTTGCCAATGGTGATGCCGCCGCGGTCGTTCAGCAAGGCGCGCTGGCGGATGGTGACGCCTTCCTCGATCGAGAGGTTATATCCGAAGGTCAGGTCCACTCCGTGGTAGATCTTCACCCCCGCGCCGATGCGGGCGAAGACGTGCCTGCCCAGCATCGAGCGAAAACGCAATCCCAGCCAGTGGTTGGTGCCAACGGGCGAGCGGTCAAACATCTGCCAGAACCACAGCAGTGGCTTTCGTTTGGCAAACTGCTCTGGGTCGGCATCGGCAAAGTGCTCAGCCTCCAGGGTCACATTCTCCGGGTCCAGCGAGAGCGAGAGCACGTTGCCCGGCAGCTCCGAGGTGAGCGTCAGGTTGAGCTTGCCGCCGTGCGGACGGCCAAGGTAGAGCTGGCTAAGCTGATCGCGCACAATCTCGGCCCGGCGCTCCGGGGCCTGGTGGCGCGTGAACTCTTCATCGAGAAACTGGATCCAGCGCCGGTAGACCTCTTCGGCCTCAAGCGCGGGGTGGGGGATGCTGCTCTGAGTATTTTCCATACGAATTGGAAGATACAACACCAGGCCCCAATTCAGCGAGTGGTGGCGCGAATGGGTGGTGGGTCAAGTGACTTCCACAGATCCACAAAAGCCCAAGTCTCTTCATGTCTTCTTCTGACCAGCCCATACCTGCAATGAGGCCGTGGAGAAGCTTAGGGCTGTAGGTTTTCTTTGGAAAATAGTGGATGGAGACTCTATCCCCTCTGGAGTTTCTGTAAACCTGAATTGACCTTGCCCGCGCAAAACGCATCTGTTAGCACGCTGCTCCAATGCGAAGGGGTGGCGAAGATGCTCACGCGCTGTAGACTTCCGTGCTCTATCCCATTCCGCGCTTTTCTGCGGAATGGGCGGGAAACCGGCAAAACCACGATCTGCAATTCGCAAATGCGTTTTGCTTTTTTAAAGCGTCAGCCCCTTCAGATAGGCGCGGAATTGCGGGCCCAGATCGTCGCGCTTGAGCGCAAACTCGACGGTAGCTTCCAACATGCCCAACTTATCGCCGGCATCGTAGCGCTTGCCCTCAAAGTTATACCCAAATACCTTCTCCTCCTTGAGCAACGCCCGAATGCCGTCTGTAAGTTGAATCTCGCCGCCTGCGCCCGGTACCGTCTGTTCCAGTAACTCGAAGACGCGAGGCGTAAGCACATAGCGGCCGATGATGGCCTGTTGGCTAGGCGCATCTTCAAGCTTCGGCTTTTCCACCATCCCTGTGCAGTTGAAGATGCGCTCATTCGCCGGGTCCTGTGAGCCTGCTAGGACTCCATAAGCGCTGATTGCAGGCCCCTCAACCGTTTGAGTCGCCAGCACTGAGCCGCCCCGCTCGTCGAAAACAGAGATCATCTGTTTCAGGCACGGCACCTCGGCGTCGATTATGTCGTCGGGCAGAATAACGGCAAAAGGCTCATCGCCCACCAGATCTTTCGCGCATAGTACCGCGTGGCCCAGACCAAGCGGTTCTTTCTGCCGGACGTAACTTATCCGTGCCAGTGACGAAACGCCGCGCGACACCGCAAGCAGTTCATGCTTGCCGCGGCTTTTGAGCGTTGCATCCAGTTCAAAGCTATGGTCGAAGTGGTCTTCCATGGCCGCCTTGCCCCGGCCGGTGATGATAATGATGTGTTCAATCCCCGACGCGATCGCCTCTTCCACACCATATTGAATGAGAGGCTTGTCGACCAGCGCCAGCATCTCTTTGGGGATCACCTTCGTGGCCGGCAAAAAGCGCGTGCCCAATCCGCCCGCCGGAAAAACCGCCTTCCGTACTCTCTTGCCCATGCACTATCCCTCGTCTCAGTTTTTCATCGCAAAAATTATCATCGGTTGTCTTTCATTCACAGCGCCGGCGAATCGTCGCCCAGCATCGCCTGCCGCACGATCTTGATCGGCGGAAAACCCTGTTGCAAAAACTCATCGTGAAACTTTTCCAGAGAAAATGCCGCGCCCTGCTTCTTCTTCATGTCCTCACGCAGCTTCATGATCTCCAGCTTGCCCAGAGTGTAATAAAGATACGTCGCATCGCTGGTTCCGCGCTTGGTCTCGACCATCGCTGTCTCTTTCGACTGGTAGCCTTCCTTCTGGAAGAACTCCACCGCTTCGTCGAAACTCATCTTGCCTGAATGCATTTGGATGCCAACGATAAAGCGCGCGTTGCGCAGCAGTGCATCTTGCAACTGGCCCAGCCGCAGGAACTTCGATTCGCGCTCATCCTTCGCTCCAACACCAGGCTGGCCGTAGCCTTCGTCGAGCATCATCTGCTCGCAGTAGTGCGCCCACCCCTCGACATCGGTGTTCGCGCCCAACAGCTTGCGCACGCGGCTCGGCGCCTGCGGCAACCACAGGAATTGGATGTAATGGCCTGGATAGGCCTCATGCACCGCCGTCGAAATCACCGTGCCAACATTGAACGAATGCATGTAGCCCTCGACCTCTTCGGGCTTCATCTTCGGATCGGGCAGGGTCACATTGAAATAGGCTTCAGTGGCGTGTGTCTCGAATGGCCCCGGCGTGTCCATCGATGCAAAGGTCGTTGCGCGCATGAAAGGGGGCGTCTCTTCCACGATGGGCCGCACATCCGATGGAATCGTCACGATGTGATGGGCGCGAATAAAAGTTATCAACCCGTCAAAGGTGGCCCGGAAAGCGTCCAGAAGATGATCGGGAGCGGGATGATTCTGACCTAACTCCTCTAGTACAGCGGCTGGCGTCTTGTCCGGCTCAAGCTCCTTTGCAACCTCCTTGAAGTGCGCTTGATTCTTGCGCAGATCTGCCCATCCGATTTCGAGCAGCTTGTCCAGCGGCAGGTCGACCATCTCGTCGTATTGAAGCTTCTTCGAGAAAGCCTCCGCCCCAATGCGGTAGTCGCCATTGGATCGCGGCAGCAGATCCTTCTTCAGCCAGTCGAGATAACTGTTGAGCGCGGCAATCACGGCAGCATTGGTTTGCGCAAACTCTGCATTCAACGCCGGGTCTTCAGCTTCGGCGAATGCCAGCGGCACGTCGTTCTGAAAGAAACTCACGATGTCCGGTAACTGCTCGATCGCAATCTCGGTATAGATACGCGGAGGATTCTTTAGATTGATGCGCGCATTGTCGAGCAGCGCCGGCATCTGTTTTTCGCGCGCGACCAACGAGCGCAACCGCTCATCGGGCGATGCAAACTTGCGCTCCATCAGCGTAAACGCGCCATTCGCGCAGGTGCTTGAGTAGTTATCGGCGTTTTTCTCCCACGGACGAATCGTCTCCAGCGTCAGCAGCTCCGAGCGAATGTTCGACAACACCATATAACGGTCGGTCCGAGGAACGAAATCACATTCGATATCCTCGCAGTTTGGGTGAATCGCCATAATACGCTTCTCAAATTTCTTCAACGAGGCAATCTCAGCGTCGATGTTCTTGCGCGAGTAGTCCTCCAATTGCGTATCGAAGTGGTGATAGCCGGCCAGCGTTCCCTGCGTGGGTTGATAGCGCAAGTAAACTTGATCGAGATACTCGTCCGAAACCCTTGCGAACTCCTGTTTCCACGATTCTTTTTGCGCACGGGCGGTCATGGGCTGCAACATACAAACTCCAATCGTTATCACCACAAGGCTCTTGATCATCACATCTCTTTTCATTCGGCCGTCCATCTTTTCAAGCGCTCACAGGAGCTGGAGCCAGCTTCTCGATCAGCTCTCGGACTTCCAGCAGGATCTCATCGGACCTTGTGGCAGCCAAAGGATACTTCAACAGGCCCTGCGGTGTGAACTGCGCGCCGCGTTTTGCGTTGTGCGCCACCAACCTCATCAGTTGCTGCGGATCGACGCCCGCATTTTCAGTGAAGCGAACGTGCAACTCGGCGCGCTTGCGATCCACCTGTGCAATGCCGACGCGCTCGCATTCGAGACGGATCAGCGAGGCTTCCAACAAGTAAACCGTCGCATCCGGCGGCGCGCCATAGCGGTCTTCCATCTCCGCGCGCACTTCGGCAATCGCCGCTTCGCTCGACGCCCCGGCAATCTTCTTGTAGAGCCGTAGCCGCTGATTCTCTTCTGGCACATAACTCTCGTCGATGCGCAAGGCGATGCCGAGGTTGAGTTGCGTGGTCGGCCGATCTTCGCTTGTCTCGCCCTTCATTTCCTTGACCGCGGCCTCGAGCATCGAGGTGTATAACTCGAATCCAACCGCCTCGATATGCCCGCTCTGCTCGCCGCCGAGCATGTTACCCGCGCCGCGTAACTCGAGATCCAGCGCCGCAATCTTGAAGCCAGCACCCAGGTCGCTGAACTCCTTGAGAGCCGCAAGCCGTCTGCGCGCTATGTCTGTCAATTCCTGCTCCGGTGGAATCAGCAGGTAAGCATAGGCGCGCCGGTTCGACCGCCCCACGCGCCCGCGCAACTGATATAGCTCGCTCAACCCATGCCGGTCTGCGCGATTGATCAGCATTGTATTTGCCAGAGGGATGTCGAGCCCGTTTTCAATAATCGTCGTGGCCACCAGCACATCGTATTCGTGGCGCATGAAAGCAAGCATCACCTTCTCGAGATCCGTCTCGCTCATCTGCCCGTGCCCTACGGCAACGCGCGCGGCGGGCACCAACTCCTGAATTCGCGCGGCGATCTCGTAGATCGATTCGACTCTATTGTGAACAAAATACACCTGCCCCCCGCGCTCCAGTTCCACCTCGACCGCCGAGCGAATAATCTTCTCGTCGAATTTGGCCACCACGGTCTGAATCGCCATGCGATCCTTGGGCGGCGTCTCGATCACGCTCATATCGCGAAGGCCGACCAGCGACATGTGCAGCGTGCGCGGAATCGGCGTTGCGCTCATAGCCAGTACGTCAATCTCCTTGCGCATCTGCTTCAGCCGCTCCTTGTGCCGTACTCCGAAGCGCTGTTCCTCATCCACAATCAAGAGGCCAAGATCCTGAAATTTAATATCTTTGGAAAGCAGTCGATGGGTGCCGATGAGAATATCGACTTTGCCCGATTCCACGCGCTCGACGATGACCTTTTGTTCCTTCGGCGAGCGAAAGCGCGAAATCATCTCTATATTGATGGGAAATTGCGCAAATCGCTTCTTGAAAGTTTCGAAATGTTGGAAGCATAGGATTGTGGTCGGTGTCAGAACGGCCACCTGTTTGCCGTCCTGCACGGCTTTGAAGGCAGCGCGCATGGCTACTTCGGTCTTGCCATAGCCCACGTCTCCGCAGAGCAGTCGATCCATTGGGGTCGTCGATTCCATGTCGTATTTGATGGCTCGAATCGCCGAGTTCTGGTCGTCTGTTTCGTTATAGTCGAATGAATCCTCGAACTCGCGCTGAAACTCATTATCCTTTGAAAAAGCAGTTCCCTCGGCGGTGGTCCGTTGGGCATATAACTTCAATAACTCGCCGGCCATATCTTGCATTGCCTTGCGAACTCTTGATTTTGTTTTGGCCCACTGCTGCGAGCCAAGACGGTTCAGCACCGGCGCGGGTCCCGTGTCTGTCGAGCGGTACTTCTGAATAAGATCGAGCCGAGTTAGCGGAACATATAACTTGGCGGCCTCGGCAAATTCGAGAATCATGAACTCGACCGAGAGCCCATCCTGCACAATCTCTTTAAGGCCCTGATATTGCGCGATGCCATGCTCCACGTGCACCACGTAGTCGCCGACGGCAAGATCGCGGAAGTCGGAGACAAAGGCCGCCGTCTTCGATCGCCTTGGCTCCGGCCGCGCCGCCACATCGGCTTCGTCCGATAAATCGTTGGCCCCGAAGAGAATCAGATTCGAGTCGAGAAAACTGACTCCAGCCGCGATAGGAGTACGCACAATTACGGGCACACGCAGATCGCCTGCCAGGTAACTCGCCTCTTCCAGCACCGTCTCGCCGGGATGCGGATTGCGGCTTCCGAGGCGATAGGGAATCTGGTACTCGCGCAGCACGGTTGCAAGTCTTTCAACGTCGCCCTGGTGCGGCGCGGCCAGCAGGATCCTCGTCTCGGCAGCCATCAACGTGCGCAGTTGCTCGGTCAGCGCCGGAATCGAGCCATGAAACCGCAGGGTGGGACGCGTATTAAGTTCAATCTCGCCGAGCGTCTTGTCGTCGTCGAGCACGTCCACTACGCCTAACTGATCGAGGTCGAGGCCCATGTGCGAGTCTAACTGCGCTTGTAACACCTCGGGTCGAAGATAGATATCCTCGGGAGTTATGAGCGAGCCCATCGCCGACCGCTCATGCCGCTGTTCGACCTTGTTCCACCAGCGATCGATCTGATTGCGCACCATCGCCGGCTCCTCGACAAAGAGAGCGCATTTAGGCAAGAGAGCAAGCAGCGATAACTCCGCACCGGCTACCGCGGAGAAAAACTCCCAGCCTGGAAAGACGCTGACTCCGCCGGCAGCGGCTAACTCGGCGGCCATCTCTTCATCTTCGTCCGAGCCTTCCAATTCCACTCGCTGCTTGCTGAGCCGTCCATGCACCGCGGCCAGCAGGCGCTCGGTCACGGGCGTCTCGGTCAGCGGCAGCAACTGCGTCTCATCGAGGCCCGATTGCGAACGCTGCGTCTCCGGGTCAAATTTGCGAATGGTCTCAATCTCGTCGCCGAAAAACTCGATACGCACCGGCCGGTCCGACTCGGGCGAGTAAACGTCGAGAATCCCGCCTCGCCGCGTGAACTGCCCCGGCATCTCCACCAGATCCATCTGTGTGTAACCGACCGAAGCCAGGTGGCCGGTCAGCACTTCCACATCGACCTCTTCGCCGCGCTTCAGCGTCACCGCGAGACCGGCGTAGTAGTCGCGGTCAAAGAGCCTGAGCGCCGCGGACTCAACCGGCGCAATAAGGATAGAGACCGCTCCAGTGGCCAGCTTCCACAGGGCCGCCGCGCGCTGTTCCTGCACGTCCGGATGAGGCGAAAGATTTTCAAAAGGGAGCACATCGTGGGCGGGGAACCGCACAACTTGCGCAGGGTCCACCGCGCCGGTCAGCTCGCAACCGGCTCGCAGCATCGGCTCCAGCGCCTCGGCGGCCTTGTTGTCGGCCACTACAACGATCACCGGCTGCCGCGCCGCACGCGCGAAAAGAGGAATATAGACTGAGCGCGCTGTATTGGTGAGCCCGGAGACACGTCTCCGCCCCGCACCGAGGCTTAGATGCCTTCGTACGCGATCGAATCCCGAGGAGTGCTCCAGCTCCGCAAAGACTTCGCGGACAAACGGGAGAATCATGTGCTTCCAGTTTACCAGCGCACGTCGCCTGATAGACTGAGCACGATTGCGGGCGCGCGTCCGATGGCGAAGACTCGCAGCGGGCAGGAGGTTTTATCTTGTTTTTGTTCAAATCGTGGGAGACCAAGTGTGGAGTTGGGTTGGTCGAAGGAAGCAGGAGCGTGTCGTTCAGGCTGCTGATGTTGCCAATCGCCTGTCTTTGCTCAAGTTCCGCATTACTCGCAGCGGCGCCAGCGCAAAAGCCCGCAGTGGTCGCTTATGTCTTTCCGAATGGCAGTCTGATCCAGCCCGGCGAGATTGCCGCGCAAAAGCTGACACGCATCAACTTCGCCTTTGCCAATCTGGTGAGCGGGCGCATCGCGATCGGAAATCCCAGCGACGATAAGAATCTTGCCCAGTTGGTCGCGCTGAAGCAGCAAAATCCATCCCTCACTGTGCTCGTCTCCGCCGGCGGGTGGCTCTGGTCGGGTGGCTTTTCCGACATCGCCCTAACGCGCGAGAGCCGCGCAGTCTTCATTGCCAGCGCGATGGAGTTTGTGAGCCAGCATAACCTCGATGGGCTGGACATCGACTGGGAGTTTCCGGGGCTGCCCGGAGCCACAAACAACTTTCGTCCCGAGGATCAGCAGAATTACACGCTGCTGCTCGAGGAAACGCGGCAAAGCCTCAATCGATTGGAGAGAAAGACCCGCCGCCGTCTCTATCTCACCGTTGCGGTAGGCGCAAACTCGGATTTTATTGCGCACACCGAGATGAACAAGGTGCAAAGTTACGTCGACACGGTCAACCTGATGGCCTACGACTACTACGAAGGTTCGGACTCGACCACCGGGCATCACGCTCCACTCTACACAAATCCCGCCGATCCGAAGAAGATCTCGGCCGACCGGTCGGTGCGGGAGTTTGAAGAGGCTGGCGTCCCGGCCAGAAAGATCGTGCTGGGCGTGCCGTTTTACAGTCATGCGTGGAACGAGGTCCCCGGCACGAACAACGGGTTGTTTCAGCCGGGGAAAGGTGCTCATGATGGCGCAAATGCCGGGGAAGGACCGGAGGCAATGCTGAAGAATGGATTTGTTCGCTCGTGGGACCCGGTGGCCTCGGCGCCATCTCTTTACAACCCGGAGACGAAGGTCTTTGTGTCGTACGACGATGCGAAATCGCTCGCGGCCAAGTGCAAGTACGTGATCGATCACAGGCTTGGGGGCGTGATGTTCTGGGACTATGAGTCGGACTCAACGGGCGCGCTGCTCGATGCCGTCGATGCCGGGCTTGGCATGAATGCTGGTGCGGCAGGCGCGCGAAAGTGATGCGGGCTGCGTGGAGTTCAAACTCATAGACGCTAAATTGGGAATGCAACGTCGACTGTGGGTCTGGAGACCCACAGGACAGCCGACCCGGAGGTCGGCGCTACCAATGTACGGCCACGCTCTAACACTGATTAACTCACTCGTCGCCCACTGCCTTCAAGAACGAATAGAAGAAATCCAGCGACTTCCAGTAGGAATCGATTGGCAGGCGCTCGTCCTGTCCGTGCGCGCGCTCGTCGTCGCGTTCCAGAGCAATGGCCGAGTAGCCATAGCTAGGAATCCCCGCCTGTGCAAAGTAGATCGAATCGCTGGCTCCGTTCTCCATCACCGGCGTTACAGGCACGCCCGGCCAGAGAGCCTGCGTCAGCTTGGTCAGAGGCTCAAACACCTCTGGAATCAGCGGCGGCGGGACCATGGCCTTTCGTTCTGGAGCCGTGTCGGAGAGTTCGTCGGAATCCAAAACATATTTCACACTGAGCTTGGGATCGCCGAAAATCGCGATCAACTGCTGGCGAATCTCCTCGGGCGAGTGGCCGGGAAAGAGGCGGCAGTTTACGTTGGCCTGCGCGGTCTGGGCGAGCGCGTTGTTGGCGTTGCCTGCGGCGAGGCGCGTTGCTACGCAGGTGGTGCGGAAGTTCGAGTTAAAGCTGGGGTCGGCGCTCAACCGCGCGGCCGCTGCCAGATCCGTCGGCGTAGCCAGGATCGCGCGAATGTCGGCCGCCGTCTGCCCCGTCTCCTGGGCGACTAGGTTGGTGTAGTAGGTCTTCGTGACCTCGTTCAGCTCGAAGGGAAAAGTAAAGGCCGCCAGCTTGTCGAGCGCAGAGGTCAGCTCATAAATTGCATTGTCTGGCCGTGGCCGCGAACTGTGCCCGCCCGGATTCACCGCCGTCACTTGGAAATCGGAGTAGACCTTCTCGGTGGCCTCGACATCGGCCACCACAGCGCGTCCATGGTCCAGTTCGATGCCGCCCGAGTCGGGATTGATCACGAAGGCAGCGTCCACCAACTCGCGATGATTCCGCACCAACCACTGTGCGCCGTTGAACCTGCCGCCCTCCTCGTCCGCAGTGAGCGCGAGGATCAGGTCGCGGCGGGGCTTGTAGCCCTCCTTATGCAGCCGCAGGAGCGTGAAAACGAGCGCGGCGTCAGAATCCTTCATGTCCTGCGTGCCCCTGCCATAGAAGTAGCCGTCCTTCTCGACAAACTCAAAGGGATCGGTATGCCAGTCGGAGCGCAGGGCCTCCACCACGTCCATGTGGCAGAGAAACAGGACCGGCTGCTCGGCGGAAGACGTCGCGGCGCGCAGCCGGACTACTAAATTCTGCTTGCGCGGATCAGGCCCCAGCAGGTGCACGTCCTCGGCCGGAAAGCCTGCGTCTAGAAAGCGCTTCTGCATGGCTGCCGTTGCGGTTGTCACGTTGCCCCTGGGCGTATCTGTAGTGTTGGTCTCAATCAACTGCTTGAAGATTTCGCGCGCCAGTGCACGATCTGCCGCCGATGCGGTGGGCAGAGCGTTCTGGGCCAGACCGGCAGAACTTAAGCAAGCGGCAAGGACCAGCGCGGCCACGGAGGCTGGGAAGACGATGTTGCGCATGGAGTCATTCTACGGGGGCCGCGCAGGCACTCAGCCTTGCACGCCGCGTAAAATCGATTTATCGCGATCCGGCCATGGGTTCGGCGATGATTTTCGAGGTGCAGAATGAAGTCCAGGGTCCTTGCTACCGTTTTTCTTCTTGCATTCACCACAGCCGCCGCCGCTCAAATGCCCGATCCGCCGATTACCCGCCCCAGGATCACAGGCATCTCGCATCTGGCCGTCTACACCTCAGACGCGGCAGCTGCCGACCACTTCTATCGCGAGGTTCTTGGCGCGGCCAAACAACCCGACCCGCAAAATCCCAAAGGCGTGCGCTACGCCTTCAACGCGACTCAGTTCATCGAGGTGCTGCCGCTTCCCGCCGGTGCGGGAATCAACCGGCTCGATCACGTCGGCTTTAACACCGACAACGCCGAGGGGCTGCGCAGGTATCTGGCCTCCAAGGCGTACAAAACCGCGGCCGCGGTCTCAAAGGGAGCCGATGGCAGCATCTGGTTCACCACAGTCGATCCGGAGGGCAACAAAATCGAGTTCGTCGAGCCGCCCCACCTTCCCAAGGCTATCGAGGCTCCCTACGCGATCTCAAACCACATCATTCATGCCGGGATTCTCGTACATAACCGCGCCGTCGAAGACACCTTCTACCGCGATCTGCTCGGCTTCCGCCCCTACTGGTATGGCGGCATGGTCGAGGGCAGGGTTGACTGGGTAAGCCAGCAGACCCCCGACAGCCACGACTGGATCGAGTACATGCTCAATGCCAAGCCGGATATCTCGGCGCACGATCTGGGCGTGCTCGATCACGTCTCGCTCGGGGTGGCATCGGTCGATATGGCCTTCAAAACCCTCAAGGACGGCAATCGCCTTGCAGGCGTCGTCAGCGATGAGCAAACAAAGGTGGGCAGGGACGGCAAGGGCCAGTTCAACCTCTACGACCCGGACGGCGTTCGCGTGGAACTGATGAACTTCCACGCCACCGAGAAGCCCTGCTGCTCCCAGTTCAGAGCGGAAGACCCGGCGGAGTAGAGCCGCGAACGGAACGTCTGCGGCTCACTGCTGGCGATAGCGGAATGCTGCTCCTCGGCCTGGTTGGGTGCCGAGCCAGCGCAACAATGGCTTCGAATGAATCCCGGCGCGCAGGGCGTTGTTCATTGATCAGTATCTACGAATAGCCTGGCAACCGGGCGGAGCGCACATCCAGCCGACAGCATTTCCCGCACATCTGAATCGGTGGGCTGTGATTGGCAATTAGCCAAGGTCTTAACATTGGGAGTTGCGGATGCCGATATTGAGGAAATTGGAGAATGAAACGATGATCCTTGAGTCTTTGACCGTCGGTCCGCTCGAAACCAATTGCATTATCATGGGTGATGAGGGAACCCGCGAAGCTATTGTCATCGATCCCGGCGATGAGGTCGACCGGATTCACCAGCGGCTCACCGAACTCGGCCTCACTGTCAAACAGATCATCATTACTCACGCGCACATCGACCATATAGGCGCTGCGCTCAGTCTCAAGAAGCTTACCGGTGCGCCCATTCTGTTGAATGAAAACGACCTCCCGCTGCTCGATAAAATCGATGAGCAGGCTAGCTTGCTTGGCCTTGCCGCGCCTGAGACCGCCCCGCCCGACGGCAACCTGGCGGAAGGCCAGTGCGTCGGTCTCGAGAACTACCCGGCTCGAGTCCTGCTCACGCCTGGTCATACCCCAGGCTCGATCTGCCTTCTCTTTGCGCCGCTCGACCTGTTGTTCTCTGGCGATACCCTTTATGCCGGCAGCATTGGCCGCACCGATCAGTTCGGCGGCGACTATGACCGAATTATCGACTCCATCCAGAGCCGACTGTTCACGCTGCCCGATGCAACTCAAGTCCTCCCCGGCCACGGACCCAACACGACCATCGGCCAAGAACGCAGCAGCAATCCCCTCCAGCCATAATAGCGAGTGGGAAGCGTTCGACCAGCGATACCTCGACTTGCTGGGGCTTCCGCGGCTGTTGTCGTCCCGAGTCTTTCTGGAATCGCGCCCGATCGACGAGGCCTCGTAAAGAGTTGAGTGGACGAAGTCTGGCGTTCCGGGAGGTTCTTACCGGCGAACCGGCGATTACTGGCTGATGAATGTGTTCGTGCCCTCGCGGCAGCTCCGCTTGGCTTCGCGCTAGAATTCAAATATGCCTGCCGCCACGCTCTCTTTCGAAGTTCTGGCCAAGTACGAGCCCGTCATTGGGCTCGAAGTCCACGTGCAACTGCTCACCGCCACCAAGGCCTTCTGCGGTTGCGCCAATCATTTTGGCTCGGCTCCCAACACCAACGTCTGCCCGGTCTGCCTTGGCCTGCCAGGCTCCCTGCCGGTGCTCAACGCCAAGGCCGTTGAGTTTGCGACCCTGGCCTCATTGGCGATTAACTGCGAGGTGCGCGAGCGCTCTATCTTTGCGCGCAAAAACTATTTCTATCCCGACCTGCCCAAGGGTTATCAGATCTCTCAATTTGACAAGCCCATCGCCGAGCACGGCTGGATCGATGTGCCAACGGCCGACGGCAGCACGAAACGTATCGGCATCACGCGCCTGCACATGGAAGAGGACGCGGGCAAGAGCATCCACGACGGCTTTTCCGACTCCGGCACGCGCACCTATCTCGATCTGAACCGCTGCGGCACGCCGCTGGCCGAGATCGTCAGTGACCCCGACATCCGCACGCCCGACGAGGCCTTCGAGTACCTGACCAGACTCAAGGAAATCCTGCTTTACTGCGGCGTCTCGGACTGCAATATGGAAGAAGGCTCGCTGCGCTGCGACGCCAATGTCAGCGTGCGGCCAAGGGGCCAGGAAAAATTTGGCACCAAGGTCGAGGTCAAGAACGTCAACAGCTTCCGCTTCGTGCGCATGGCTCTCGAATACGAGATCGAGCGCCAGATTGAAGTGGTTGAATCGGGCGGGCGCATCACGCAGGAGAGCCGCCTGTGGAACGCCAATGAAGGCCGGACTTATTCCATGAGGTCAAAGGAGCAGGCCCACGACTATCGCTACTTTCCCGAGCCCGATCTGCCGCCGCTGATCGTTTCGCCGGAATTCCTGGCCGAGACCAGGAAGAAGCTCCCGGAGCTGCCCGAGGCGCGCCGCGCACGCATGATCGCCGAGTACGAAATCACTAGCAAGGATGCCTATACGCTGACCGCCGAGCGCGACTTTGCCGATCGCTTCGAGGCCGCGGCTAAGACCGCCAGGAATCCCCGCCGCGTGGCTAACGTGCTGCTGAACGAAGTGGGCGGACGCCTGAAGGCGCTGGATCTTGAGCAGGCGCAATCGCCTGTTTCGATGGCCGGAATCGTCGAGGCTGCTGATCTGCTCGACGAGGGCAAGATCAGCTCCAAACAGCTCAAGCAACTCTTCGACGTGTGCTTTGAGAAAGGAGAGGACTTCCTGGCAGTCTACCAGCGCGAAAAGCCCCAGCAGATCACCGACGCCTCGGCCATCGAATCCCTGATCGACGAGGTCATCGCCGCCAACCCTAAACAGGTCGAGCAGTATCGCGCTGGCAAGAAGACCATGGCGGGATTTTTTGTGGGTCAGGTGATGAAGGCGTCCAAGGGCCAGGCCAACCCGGCCCTGCTCAATGAACTTGTGACCAAGAAGCTGGAAGGATAAGACGGCCGCGGCAATCCTGCAATGGCGGGGCGCCCTACTTCATCTTCAGCTCGACCTCAAACTCCGGGCGGGTATCCCACGAGCTGACGGTCTTGACAGCGGTCTTCTTGCCGTTTTTTTCCGCCCACAGGTCATAGTCCTGAGACATGCTCACCTGGGCAAACCGGAAGCGGCCATTCTCGGTCGTTGTAAAGCTGCGTATGGATTTGGATTTCAGGTCTTTAAGGAACACCGTTGCGCTGGCCACCGGAGCTGAGCCGGCGTCCACAACAGACCCCATCACCACTCGCTGGCCCAGGTTCTGCGGCTGAGCGTAAAGCAGCCCCAAACCGAAACCATTCGGGCCCGTATGGGTCGCTGGTGGTCCCAAACCGGCGGCGAGGAGGGCAAACACCGCCCCGGCTACCAAACTCGTACGATTCAACCTCAATCTATTCCTCTTCCTCGTCGACCAGATCCTCGTCGTCTTCGTCCAGGTCATCGCCCGCCCTCACCAACTCCAGCGGTTCGATGCCCACCACCTCGTACTCGGTTCCGCATTCGTCGCAGGCGACCACGTCGCCTTCGGCCACTTCGTCCATTTCGATGTCCAGATCATTCTCGCATTCAGGGCAGCTCGGCATGGCGGCCTCCTTTCACTTCAGCTTTTTCAAATTGCAGTATGACTTTTTTCTACACTACATCACCGCTATTCTTGTGTGAAAACCCGTCGAAGGTCAAGAGGCTGGAAGTCAAAGTTTCGCTAGAAGTCACAAATGGAAGAATACGTCAGGAATCCCCCCTACGGTACTGGGTCGCAATGCGGGGCCGGCTCCGTAATGGAACCGGAGTTGAATTCCGAAAAATGTCTCACCGGACACCCCCATGACATCCGGCACTTCAACAATATAATCTGAGACTCACGATGGCCCGGTTTGGCTCCACTTCGCTTGCCTTCCCCGAGTTCCGCGGCGCAACCCGTCGCCTGGTTCTCTGGAACCTCTCGGCATATTTCCTCCTGGTTGTGGCGCAGTTGCTCGCCCCAGGATTGACTGCGCGGCTGATCGATTGGCTGTCGTTCACTCCCAGCCTCTTCCTTCACGGCTACCTGCTGCAGCCAATCACCTACAGCCTCGTTCATCTCCCCTCCGCCATCATCGGAACCGCCTTTGATCTGCTCGCGCTCTGGTTTCTGGCCGGATTTCTTGAGGGTTACCACAATTCCACCTGGGTTACCGGCCTCTATGCGATCTCCGTGTTCGGCACCGCCGCCGCCGCAACCGCAATTTATTCAGCAGGCTTGGCACTGGGCCACTTGCTGCCCGCCGATCAAATGATGGGCTGCTTTGGCGGCACCTTTGGCCTGCTAGTGGCTATCGGAGTACTTTACGGCGACGTGCAGTTCATGCTCTTTCCTCTGCCCATCGCCATCAAGGCGCGCTATCTGGTCATTGTTTACGCGCTTATTTACTTCTTCATGCTTCTCATTAGCGATCATCGCGTCTTCGCCTTTGCCATGCTTGGTGGAGGACTTACCGGAATGATCTACATCCGCCTCGCCCCGCGCCGCGGCGTTGCCCTCGGTCTCAGCGAGCGTTGGTACGGCCTGCGCAACAACTATTACCGCTGGAAGCGTCGCCGCGCCGCCCGCAAGTTCGAGGTCTATATGCGCTCACAGGGCCGCAACGTCCGTCTCGACAGCAAAGGCCGCCAGATCGACGACGATCCCAACGACAAAAGCCACTGGAACTGATTCCGCCTGAGCCGAACGCCGCACTGCCGGCGAGCTATCAGCCAATCCATGATCGATGGGCGACGGGCGAGTGGTTTATCCTGCTCTTTACGCATATGAATGAAGAGATTCCCAATCTGACGGCATTTGATGAGGCCGCGCTTGACCAGGCCTTTGCTCAACTGGAAAGGCAGGCGCGCGAAGCCGCGGCTGGGCTCAACGGCGCCGAGGCTCTCGAGGCATTTCGCCTGCAATGGGTCGGCCAAAAGCAAGGGCGGCTCAAAGAGGTCTCGGGCCGCTGGCTCAAAGCCGCGCCCGCCGAGGCCAAGAAAACTCTGGGGCTGCGCTTTAACGCGCTGAAGGCGGTCGTTGAAGGCCTGCTCGACGAGGCTGCCGGCTCAGGTCCGAGCGATGCCGCATTGGCTCGCGAAGCCATCGACATTACGCTGCCCGGCACCGAGCGCCTGACCGGAGCCGAGCATCCCATCACCCGGACTCTGAATGAAATCGTCAGTGTCTTTGCCGCTCTCGGCTACTCGGTCGGTGTCGGTCCGGAGGTCGAAACCGACTTCTACAACTTCGAGAGCATGAACTTCCCGCCCGATCATCCGGCGCGGGATACGCAGGATACGCTGGTCGTCGCCAATCAGGCTCGCCGCCCACAGCGCGACCGCCTGCTAATGCGCACCCACACTTCGCCGGTGCAGATGCGGACGATGGAGTCGCAGCCGCCGCCGGTGCGCATCGTGATTCCCGGCAAAGTTCACCGCAACGATGCGGCCGATGCGACGCACTCGCCAATCTTCCACCAAGTCGAAGGCCTCTGCGTCGATACCAACATCACATTCAGCGACCTGAAGGGCACGCTCGACCACGCCATGAAGGCGCTCTTCGGCTCGGCGGTCAAGACGCGCTTTTTCCCGTCCTTCTTTCCCTTCACCGAACCGAGCGCCGACGTGCAGATCAGTTGCATCTTTTGCGGAGGCAAGGGTTGCCGCAAGTGCAAGCAGTCGGGCTGGATCGAGCTGCTGGGATGCGGCATGGTCGACCCGGCGGTCTTCGCCTTCGCTGCGGAAAAGCAGCCGGCATACGACCCGAAAAAGATCTCAGGCTTCGCCTTCGGCATGGGTGTCGAACGCATCGCCATGATGAAGTACGGCATCAGCGAAATCGGGCAGTTTTATGCGGGGGATATGCGGTTCCTCGCTCAATTTGCGTAGCGAGTTGGTGCGCTGCGCGCGATGGCAAGTTGGCAGGTTGGCATTATGAGCAGGACCCGGCATTATCGCGATCTGATTGCATGGCAGAAGTCCATGGAACTGGCGCGGATGATTTACGAGCGGACGGAGGAGTTTCCAAAATCGGAGACTTTCGGGTTGAGAATGCAACTGCGCCGCTCCGCCGTGAGCGTGGCGAGTCATATTGCCGAAGCGCACGGAAGATTGAACGATGCCGAGATGCGCAAAGGGCTTGGTGTTGCTCGCGGCGCAATCAATGAATTACAGACTCAAACCGAATTGGCGGCGAGCCTGAGCTTTTTCGAGAGCACTACCAGCGAAGAACTATTGGACCTTGGCACTCGCGTTGCCAAGCTGATCAATGGTCTTCTAGGAGTGCTGGAATCGGACTCGAAGCCATCAGACGCGGGCGAACCTGCCACCTTGCCATCGCGCGAAACGCGCCAACCTGCGAAGAGAGAACCTTAATCGATGAAGATACTGACAAAATGGCTAAGAGCGTACTTGCCCAGCCTGCCCGTCGATGACGCCCAACTAGCCGAAGACCTCACCCTGCGCGGCATCGCGGTTGATGGCATCTATCCGCTGGGCGACGGCGATGGCTCATTCTATGAGATGGATGTTACGACCAACCGTGTCGACGCCATGAACCACTACGGCGTGGCGCGCGAGGCTGCGGCGATCTATGGGCTGGAGCTCAAGCCGCTCAGCTTCCCTCTGCCTGACGCGAAGCCGACGAGTGCTCCTTTCTCCGTTCGCATCGACGCCGACGACGCCTGCGGCCGCTTCACCGCGCGTGTCTTGCGCGGCATCACGATCGCCAACTCGCGCGACTGGTTTGCCGGTGCAGAAGTCTCCACCTATTTTGGCCTGCTCGAACAAAAGCAGATCTCGAACGCCGTCGACGCGACAAACTTCGCCTGGCTGGCCATGGGCCAGCCAACGCACGCCTTCGACCTCGACAAGATCGAGGGCGGCATCATCGTGCGCCAGGCAAAGAAAGGCGAGCGCCTCAAGACGCTGGACGGCGTCGAGCGAACACTCGAGCCTGAAGATCTTGTAATCGCCGATCATGCCAAGGTGCTTGGCCTAGCCGGCGTGATGGGCGGCTGGGACACGATGATAACCGCCGACACACAGAACGCGCTGGTCGAGGCTGCGTGGTTCGATCCCATGGCTGTGCGCAAGACCGCGCGGCGGCATGGACTGCACACCGACGCCAGCCATCGCTTTGAACGCGGAGCGGACTTCAACGCTTGCCCGATCGCCTCAGCCCTCGTCAGCAGTATTCTCTTGGCGAATGGCGGCTGGATCGAAGGCGATCTGGTGGACGTGCGCGTGCCGGCCATTGAGTCGCGCACCGCCAACCGCAAGCCGGTCGAGATAGCATTGAGTGAAGTGAAGCGGATTCTTGGTAAAACCGTAGATGCAGAAGGAATCACAGCAGCGACGGTCGAATCCGTACTCAGGGCGCTGGGATGCAAGCTTGTAAATACCACCGATGAACTAAAGCAAGAGATTGCGAAAGGTGAGTTGATACGAAGAGTTGATGGAATAAGTGTTGAGCAAGCGCGGCGCTATGCTGAGGACGTATGGGAGGCAGCGCTGCCCAGTTGGCGGCTTGATGTCGAACGCGAAATCGATCTTATCGAAGAGGTGGCGCGGGTCTACGGCTATAACCGCTTCGCCAACACCCTGCCTGCATTTGGCGAAGGGGTGCGCGCGCTGCCCTGGGCCGAGAAGGAGTCCGCGGTGCGTCGTACTCTGCTGGCCGCGGGCTTCCATGAGGCGATTGGCAGCACGTTCTGCTCACCTGCCGAGGCTGCTCTCACTGCACCGCAGCCGGGGCTCGCGGTTCCGCTGGGCAATCCGCTCAGCGAAGAGGCAGGCATGCTGCGGCCCTCGCTCATTCCCGGCATGTTGACGATGATCGGCGGCAATCTGCATCGCGACGTGGGTGATGTGCGGCTCTTTGAACTGGGAACTGTCTTCTCCGGCACAACGGAAAAAGTCGAGGAGCGCCCCTCGCTTGCGCTGGGTGCGGTGGGCGCACTGCCCGAGCACGGAGCATTGCACGCCGGGCGTCCGATCGACTTCCATGATATGAAGGGCGTGGTCGAGCAGGTCTTGGCGCGCTTCCAGGCGCGGTCTGTTTATTTTGACCGCTTCCCGGCCGAGGCCGGATTGACACCGCAATGGCTGCATCCCTACCGCTCCGCGCGAGTGGCCGTCGACGGCGCAACCGTGGGCTGGTTTGGCCAGTTGCATCCCAGCGAAGCAGCGGCGCGCAAGCTGAAGGAGCCGGTGCTGGTGGGCGAACTCTATCTCGACCGCCTCTACAACCTCAACCTGCGCCAGCCGGTCGCCAAAGAGATCTCGCGCTTCCAGCCCGTTCGCCGCGACTTTTCGCTTGTACTCAACGAGAACGTCACATGGGAGAAGATCGATCAGGCCGTGGCTGCCGTGCAGATTCCAGAGCTGGTCGAGTGGCGAGCGCGCGAGGTCTTCCGCGACGCTAAGATGGGCGCGGGCGAATACTCGCTGCTGTTGGGCGCGACCTTCCAGGCCGCGGACCGCACGCTGCGCGAGGAGGAGTTGCAGAGCTACCACGCGCAAGTCGTAGAGGCTGTTAGCAAGGTTGGGGCACGCCTGCGGAGTTAACGGAAAACAGACGCGGCGGGAGCTATACTTGCCGCAATACCTGCACGGAAAAGCGGGTTTCGCGGGGGGAGGAAGATTCAATGTCGGAGTCCTTGTGGCAGTCGGAAACGGCGGAAGAGGCGCGGCCAATTGAGCAAGCCACCGGGCGGCCAGGCGAGCCGGCCGGGGAATCAAGCGCCTTGACCTTGAGTGCGGACGAATTCTCCGCGCTAGAGGAGCGGATCGTTCGCGCAGTCGAGATGGTGAAACGTGAGCGGCAGGCGCGCGCCGACGCCGAGAAGCGCGCCGAAGCCGCCGAGGCAAAACTGAGTGAGTCCACGCCCTTGACCGATAATCTGCAAAAAGAAGTCAACGCCCTGCGCTGGGAGCGCAACCAGGTCAAACAGCGCGTGGAACGGCTGCTCTCTCAGCTTGACGCGCTGGAACTGTGAGGTCTGTATTGGCTCAGGATCAGTCGGGCAATCCGGTTGGCTACGTGACAGTCGAAATCTACGACCAGCCCTATCACCTCTCCGGCCACGATGTGGAGCATATTCGCGCTCTGGCCGACATAGTGGACGCCCGGATGCGCGCCGTAGCAGCGCAGGGCCGCACCGTGGATTCTCTTCGCGTGGCAGTCCTGGCCGCATTAAATCTTGCCGACGAACTCTCGCAAGTCACGGCTGAGGCCAAAGCCTCCAATCCGCAGATCGGCCGCACCCGCGCCGCCAGCCTGCGCGGGCTGCTCGACGAGGTGCTTGAGGAAGAGCGCAAGACCGGATCGTAAGCCCGGCATTCGCCGCAGAACGGTTCCCTATTTCGCGGCTCGAAGATCGCTCGTAAGGAGATGCGATGTTACCGGTTCCTGCTAACAACCTCAGAAGATTTTTTGCAATCACGCTATTGCTAGTGGCAACTGGCCCCAGCCTCTACGCCACGGATCCCGTAAAGAACGATGCGCCGAAGCCCGGCGAACCCACCGACCCCAAGGCCCGCAAGAGCTTCGCCTCGGCCATCGACTGGGAAAATCATCACCTTGCGGCCTCAGCTATCAGCGACTTTCGCAAGGCTAATAAGCAGGATGGCGGCCATTGCACCGAGTGTCTCAATCGCGCCTTCAATCTTGCCATTTTGAACGGTCTGTACAAGGACGCCGAAGATGTCGCGCGCGATTGGCTGGCGATCTCGGCCACCGATACCGACAAAGGGCTGAATCACTACCGGTTGGCCGTGGCCTTGCAGCGACAGGGCATCAATGACAAAAAAGACAAATGCTTGAGCGAGAGTTGCGAAGAGTTCAAGACCGCCCTCACACTGGAACCGCGCATTACTGAGGCCTACTACGCTTACGGCGTTTCGCTGGCGCATCTGCATCAGGATGACGAGGCCCGCGCGGAGTTTACCGGATTTCTCGGCAAGGACCGGACCAGCCCGGACTTGCATGCCAGGGCTCAGCGGTACCTGGAGCGGATTGAACTAGCCCGATCCAAGATGGCTCCGTCGTTTTCATTGACCACCCTTGACGGAAAGACCATCTCCATGGAAGGCCTGACGGGCAAAGTTGTGCTCATCGATTTCTGGGCCACCTGGTGTCCATCGTGCCGTGAGGCGATGCCGCACATCCGAAAGATTGCGCAGAAGTTTGATGGTCAACCGCTGGTTGTGCTCAGCATCAGCCTCGATGCAGATGAGGCCAAGTGGAAGGACTTTGTCGCGAAGAATGGGATGACCTGGATGCAGTATCGCGACGGCGGCTTCGGAGGCAGTATGTCCAAACTGTTCAGCGTGGATGCCATACCAGCCACCTTCACGATTGACGCCGATGGAGTGCTCGAAGATCAGCACGTTGGCGACGCGGATATTGAGGGAAAGCTAAAGAAGTTGATTGCTCAAGCGGCCGAGTTAGCCAGTCGCAAGACTACGCCGGAAATTGCAGACAAATCCGCTGCCCCAAAAAATTGATCGCATTAAAGCAACGAGCCACTTTACTGACTTAGGTAATGCCACGTCCCGAAGGCCACAAACCTTTGTAACCCGTTACTCCGGTGTGGTTTCCGGACAAGATTTATAGAGATTGATTATTAGATTCCACCGATAATCCAACTTACTGAGACAAGAACTTTCTCCGGTCGG
This sequence comes from Occallatibacter sp., assembly GCA_050015115.1. Taxonomy (GTDB): domain Bacteria; phylum Acidobacteriota; class Terriglobia; order Terriglobales; family Acidobacteriaceae; genus Telmatobacter. The sequence continues at coordinate 95,571 of JBEKCA010000006.1, read as the reverse complement.
GCCTTGTGCCGGATCGGCGCGGACCATTGCTGCACAAATGGCCTCAGCCTCCTTGCGGCTGATGAGAAAGAGAAGCTTATGACACGTTCGATACTTTCGCTAACACTTTTACCGTTCTTTGTAGCTCCTGCGATCTTCGCGCAAGTTGAGGCTGCTGAGCGCATCACTCCGGAGCTTCAGTCCTCCGGCAGCGGCCACCTCGTCATTCCTCAGTCCGGTTTGCGAACGGCCGCCGACATAGGCAGAAATTCTCAAACGCAATTCAAGATTCTCGTCCCTGCCGGCCGTCCCGACGGAGTCATAGGCTTCTCAGAATTAGAAGTCGAGCGGAATGCCGTCCAACCGATCAGCGGCTATAACGCTGAGACCCCCGCCTCGCTTGCTTGCCTCTACGGTTTGGTCACAGTCACAACCGGGTGCATTCCTGGATCTGTAACCAGCGTCTCCTCGGGCGGCTCCAAGGCAATTGCTATCGTCGACGCTTACGACTATCCCACAGCGTTCTCAGACTTGGTGGTCTACTCGCAGCAATTCAAGCTCCCGCAACCCACCACTGCAACCTTCACCGTAGCCTACCAGGGCACCACAGCGCCCAAGCCCGACCCGAACTGCGCAGCCTATGGCGGTTGGGACTGCTGGGCCTCCGAATCGGCTCTCGATATTGAGATGGCTCATGCCATGGCTCCTGCGGCCCATCTCTATCTGGTCGAGGCAAACTCCAGCAGTAACTCCGATCTCTTCGCAGCCGTAGCCAAGGCCGTCACACTCGTCAAGGCTGCCGGAGGCGGCGAAGTCTCAATGAGTTGGGGTGGCGGCGAGTATCCTACCGAAGCTTCATCCGACGCAGTCTTCACCGGCACAAATGTCGTCTTCTTCGCTTCCAGCGGCGACAGCGAAGGCGTCATCTACCCCTCGGTCTCACCCAACGTGGTCGCGGTCGGTGGCACCACCGTATCGCGCAATCCAACCACAATGAGTTTTCAGGCAGAGGTCGTATGGGAAGATACCGGCGGCGGATTCAGCGCTTACGAGCTCAGGCCCGCTTTCCAGTCTGCCCTGGCCTCGAAGATCGGCACGCACCGCGGCGTTCCCGATGTCGCTGCGGTTGGCAACCCGTATACCGGCGTGTGGGTCTACAACAGCTTCGATAACACCTACAGCGGTCAACTCTATGCCTGGAACATCTTCGGCGGCACCAGCGTCGCCTCCCCGCTTTGGGCGGGAATCGTCAACCATGCCGGCCATTTCAGCGCCTCCACTGCCGCAGAGGAGACTCTGATTTACGCCAGCGCAACAGCCGCTGCCGATTTTCGCGACGTCATCAGCGGCAACTGCGGATATTACGACGGCTATGTTGCGGTCGCAGGCTGGGATCCATGTTCCGGAAACGGCGCTCCGCTCGGCACTGTCGGCAAGTAAATTCTCTATACCATGCGTGCGCAATAGTTTTCGATCCTGGGAGGGGAGAGAGGGCATCGCGCACGCATTTGGCTCTGTCATTCCCAAATGCGGCGGTCCGAAAACGTAACACACCCAACATTCAATGAACAGGGGCTCAACTCGACAATCGGTTCTGTGTGCCGTGTCCGCCAGTCCGGAATGCCTAATGAACCGCGGAGAGCTCCACCGTCTTAGGACGGGTTCACCAGCGCATTACTCACGGCCCAGTGGGTCGGATTCTATTTTCTGGACGATCGGTAGTGGATCACGTTGAAGGGTTTGAGCTTCAACGCAAGTACTGACGCCCTGGAATCAACTGGGCTTTAGGAAGTGTCCGGCACAAAATAGCGGCGTCTTGTGTCAGGGCACGACTTCAATCGTATCGGAATGGCAACAAAATAAACGGGGCTTCAACCTCTGCGGGAGATTTTCCCACCTGCCGCGCGATCGCTACTCAACCTCAAATGCCGTATTCTGGCTTGAGTGCATCCAGTCCTCTTTCATATCGGTTCAATTCTTGTTCCGGCCTACGGAGCTTCGGCTGCGATGGGAGTGCTGCTGGCGTTGTTTCTTGCGCAGCGCACAGCGCGCGTCGTCGGCATCGATGCGGGCAAGCTCTGGAATCTTTGCGTGATTGCACTCTTTGCCGCACTGATTGGTTCGCGCCTGCTGCTCGTTGCGATGAACTTCGCCGATCTGCGTGCGCATCCAGGGTGGATGCTTGGCCTGGCGATGATTCATCATCCGCTGCTGTCTGCCTTCGGAGCGTTTTGCGCCGTCGTGGCCGCTCTGTTGTTGGGCCGCTGGCAACGGCTTCCCTTGTGGTCCACCGCCGACGCTCTTGCAGCGCCCATTGTGCTCGGCGTGGCTTTCGAGCAATTGGGCGCACTGCTAGCCGGTTCTGATTATGGCATCGAGGCTCAGGGCATAGCAGTGCACTGGGCCGTGACTTATACGCACATTCTCGCCGCCCGCTGGAGCGGTGCTCCGCTGGGAGTTCCGGTGCATCCAGTACAAGCCTACGCCGCACTGGCCTTCCTCATTCTCTCGCTCTTCCTCCTGTTTTTGTGTCAGGGCACGACTTCAGTCGTGCCACAAATACAACAAGAAGAACCTGCGTATTTAGTCCCTGAGAAATTGCGCCGAGGGCTATTCCAATTTCCTCGCCAGCAAGGCGATCTATTCGGATTGATGTTGCTCGGCGCTGGCGTATCTGTCTTCGTCACCGAATTCTGGCGCGACCCCGAGGGCCGTGGCGCTCTGCTCGGCGGCACGTTCAACGGACCACAGGCTGCGTCAATAGCGCTTGTAGTCGCAGGCGGATTAGTGCTGTTAGAACGAAAAACTACAAAGACGAACAACGAGGCCGCCCATGACTGAACTGCGCACCATCGAAGCAACAGCCGAGGCCAAGGGCCAGCGGCTCGACCAGTTTCTCGTCGCGCAACTTGAAGGCGTGAGCCGCTCGCGGGTCCAACTACTCATCGACCAGGGCGACGTGCTGGTCAACGGCCTCGTCGAAAAAGCCTCGCTCAAGCTGCGCGGCGGCGAGCGGATCGATATTACCGGCGAGCCGCATCCCGCTCCGCTCAAGGCTGCGCCTGAAGACATTCCGCTTGACGTGGTCTACGAAGACGACGACTTAGCCGTGATCAACAAGCCCGCCGGAATGATGGTCCACGCAGGCTCCGGTCAGAGTGACGATGTGCGCAGCCGTGGCACGCTGGTCAATGCCCTGCTCTACCGCTTCAAGGCGCTCTCTGCTACCGGAGGCGACATGCGCCCCGGCATCGTTCACCGGCTCGACAAAGACACCAGCGGCCTGATTGTTGTGGCCAAGAACGATCGCACCCACGCAGCCCTGGCGGAGATGTTTTCCAGCCGTCAGATCAAAAAGACCTACATCGCCCTTGTTCAGGGTGAATTAGAGCGCGCCAAAGGCACCATCAACGCCAACGTGGGCCGCGACCCGATGCGGCGCACGCGCATGACATCGAAACCTCTCGGCGACGCCCGCACGGCCGTCACGCATTACGAGGTCGTCCGCCGGCTGGCCAACCGCTTTGGCAGGTTCACGTTGATCCGGGTTCGCATCGAGACCGGCCGCACGCATCAGATTCGAGTACATATGGCCTCTATAGGCCACCCGGTCGTCGGCGACACGCTTTATGGCGGTCCGGGGCAATTGACCGACCAGGTGGCCTCGCAGGCTGCCATCTCCAAAGCCGCGCGGCGAAAGTTGGAACCTGAGAGGCTCAAGCTCGGCCGCAACTTTTTGCACGCGGCGCGGCTCGAGTTCCCGCACCCCAGATCAGGTAAGCTGCTGCAACTGGAGGCTCCCCTGCCTGTCGAGTTGGAGTCGTTCCTGGCCCGGCTGGATGGCGGGCAGGCAGGTTCAGCGACATGACTTTAGGAACCTTGACGCGCAGATGCGTCTGCGTTGATAAAATGAAGGAGCTATGATTAGCAAAATTTCAGGTTTCCTGTTTGCCGTGGTCTTTTCGGCAGCAACATCCCTTGCGCAGCAACCCGCGCCCGCAACACCACCCGTAGCACAACCCGCGCCGGCCCCGGCCAGCGAACCGGCGGATGTGAGCGCGCCTACGATCAAGACTACGGTTAACGAGGTCAACCTAATCTTCACCGTGACCGACAAACACGGCGAATACAAGCCTGACCTGAAGCAAAGCGACTTTGCGCTGCTTGATGACAATAAGGCGCCGGCCAAGGTGACCTCTTTCCACCAGCAGATCAATCTTCCGATCCGCGTGGGCATTGTCATCGACGCCAGCACCTCGATCCGCCAGCGCTTCCAGTTTGAGCAGGAGTCGGCCATCGACTTTCTCTTGCAGATCCTCAAGGCAAGGAGCGACAAGGCCTTCGTAATGGGCTTCGACGTGACGCCCTCGGTGACCCAAGACTGGACCAACAACATCGACGGCCTGGAGGCGGGCGTAAACCGGCTGCGCCCCGGCGGCGGCACGGCGCTCTTTGACGCCGTCTACACCGCCTGCCGCGACAAGCTGCTCGATGTCTCGCGCGGCCAGGAGCCGGTGCGCAAGGCCATGGTGCTCATCTCCGACGGCGACGACAACCAGAGCCGCGTTTACAAGGATGAAGCCATCAAAGAGTGCCAACGCGCCGACACCATCATCTACGCCATCAGCACCAACTGGACCCCCAGCCGCGGAAGGGGCGACGAAGTGCTGACCCAGATGGCTGCAGAGACCGGCGGACAGTCCTTCTTTCCTCCCTCGGTCGAGAAGATGTCCGAGAGCTTCCACTCCATCGAACAGGAACTGCGCAGCCAGTACGCCCTCACCTATACCCCGGCCGACTTCAAAGAGGATGGAGAGTTTCGTCCCATCTATCTTTTCTGCAACGACCGGCATTACATGGTGCGAACGCGCAAGGGCTACTTTGCCCCGAAGCCGTAGAATCAATCGCTGAGAGGCTTCGCGGAACCTCTGAATAAGTCGATGTTTTGAAAGGGCGCAACCTTACAGGCTACGGAAAAGCCCCAAAAAGCCCTTCTCTGAAATGGCTCGACTTCACAGGCTCCGAGATAACTCAATCAATATCTGCTTCGTAACGGGGTACGACTTTAGTCATGCCGCAAACGCAACAAAACAATGCCGGGCTTTAACCCCTGAGGGGGCGCCCTCTGAGCCATCAGCGCTCAATCCCTCCAGCAGACCATTTTTTCCTGCTAAATTTGCCTGTGCGTTCCCTTTCAGGACGAATCCCCATCTTTCTGTTCCCATTTGCCTCACTCCTGCATTGTTTTCGGTCAACTCTCACTGATTCCCCCGGATGCGCGATGAAATAGAAGAGAGCGATTCAGAGCCATCTCCAATCGTGTCGGCAAAGTGGCTTGCGGCCGTTCAGGCCATTCTGCCGCCATGGGAGAGAGGGAACGAGAATCGCCGAAGCCGCGGAAAGACTGTGCGGACGGGGGGAAACAGGGTGATCCGGCAGGCGATATCGTGCGACATCTGCGGAAGCGAGAAAAAGCAGACGAATCACTGGTTCGTGGCCTACGACCAGGGAGGCGAGCTGCGGGTCAGCGGGTGGAACTCGCGTAACCGCCTGCGCCCTGGGTCAAAGCATCTCTGCGGCCATACCTGCCTGCACAAGCTGCTCGACGACTTTATGGCCAGGGCCGTGACCGCGCGTCCGTCAAAGGTCGTCGAAGAGGAATCTCAGGACGAGTTCATAGAGCAGACCCCAAAAACGGACACAAGCCTGACTTCGGCTGGGGCAGCTGACGAGTTCGGGTCGTCCGCGCGACTAGTCACTCCAAAGCCGTCTGCGCTAAAGCCGGTTACACCAGCTAAGCCCACCGAGGCCCCACTGCCAATCGCGCAGTCCGCACTCCGAGGGCCAATGGAGTTGGTCGTATTGCCGACGAGGCCACGCCCTGACGAGCCCGCAGCCCCCGATGTCGAACCGCCCCGTTTTGCCTCGCGCAACTGGCGCGCCGAGGCCTGGGAGCGTGAGCGCGAACGCGAAATGCGCGCCGGTGAGCGCCGCCCTGGTTTGGCGCGCCGCCGCTTCAGTTAATCGCAATAGAAACAGGAATGTGAGGCCGCCGTGTGGTTTGATCTATTGTTAATTCTCTTGGCTATCTTTCCATTGTTAGTTGGTTCGCAGCCTGTTTCGCAAAAACCAGGAATCCTGCTTCTGCCTCCTGATCGGGCGAGGCTCAATCATTGACGGACGCAGCCGCAAGCAATGCCAGCAGCCCCACCTCATCTAGCACCGGAACCATGAGTTCGCGCGCCTTGTCGAGCTTCGAGCCGGCCTCTTCGCCGGCCACCACATAGCTGGTCTTTTTGCTGACGGAGCCTGCGGTCTTTCCGCCCGCGGCCTCGATCTTCGCCTTGGCCTCGTCGCGCGTGAGCGTCGGCAACGTGCCGGTGAGCACGAAGGTCAGCCCCGCTAACTTCGTCGAACGCTGCCGCTTCTCGGCCGTCATCACAACACCGGCCTCCTTCAGGCTCTCGATCAGCGCCACATTCGCCGGTTGCGCAAAGAATTCCAGAATCGCCTGCGAGATGCGCGGGCCAACCTCCTCGACGCGCTCCAACTCTTCAGCACTTGCCGCGCGCAGTGCCTCCATCGAGCCGAACTCCTCAGCCAACAACACCGCAGTCCGTTCGCCCACAAAGCGGATGCCGAGGCCCATCAGCACGCGCGCCAAACCGGCCTGCTTCGATCGGTCTATCTCGACAAACAGCGACTCGGCGGACTTATCCGCAAAGCGCTCCAGCGCGATCAGGTCTTCTTTCTTCAGGCTGTAGAGATCGGCCACGCTCTTGACCAGTCTCCGGTCGAGCAATTGCTGCACGACTGCCTCGCCCATGCCCTCGATGTTCATTACCGTCCGCGCAGCAAAATGGAGCAGGCTCTCGCGCAGCTTCGCCGGGCAGTCCGCGTTCACGCAGCGATAGTCCACCTCGCCCTCGGCGCGGACGACCGCGCTATGGCACTCGGGACATGCCGATGGAAACACAAAGGCAACTTCCCCGCGTCGATGTTCGGCGTCTTCAATAACCTCAACCACCTTGGGAATCACGTCGCCGCCGCGCTCCACCTTCACCCAGTCGCCCAGCTTCAGGCCCAGCCGCTCGATGAAGTCGGCATTGTGCAGCGTGGCGCGGCTCACCGTGGTGCCTCCGATAAAAATCGGCGTCAGTTCCGCCACTGGAGTCAGCTTGCCGGTGCGTCCAACCTGCACAGTGATTGCATTGACCTGCGTAATCCCCGAGCGCGCCGTGAATTTGTAAGCGATGGCCCAGCGTGGCGCGCGGCCTGTGTAGCCCAACCGCTGCTGAGTCGCGTGCGAGTCCACCTTCAGCACAACGCCGTCGATCTCGTAGCCCAGCGACGCGCGCGCGGCCTCGGCTGCGTTGATGAAGCCGACCATTTGCTCATTCGTATTCACGAGCTTGCGATTCGGATTGACGCGGAAGCCAAGCGCTGCCAGCGCATCGAGCGTTGCCCGCTGCCCCTGCGGCCAATAGTCGCCCTCCACCAACAAGAAGTAAGCGTAGAGGTCGAGTCTGCGCCGATTGACGATTGAGGGGTCCAGCGTGCGCAACACTCCGGCGGCAGCGTTGCGGGGATTGACAGCCGGAGCCAGCCCCTGCTGCTCGCGCTCTTCATTCAATCGCAAGAACGCAGCCTCAGACATCACCGCCTCGCCGCGCACCTCAAATTGCTGCGGCAGGTCAAGCGACTTCAGTTTCGCGGCAGAGATACCCAGGGGCACGCTCCGAATCGTCCGGATATTCGTAGTCACATCTTCACCGGTCTGCCCATCGCCACGCGTTACTCCTGCGATCAGCCTTGAGCCTCCGCCGTCCGCAGGCCCATAGCGCAACGCCACGCTCAGCCCGTCCATCTTGTACTCGGCCACGTATTCGATCGGCAGCCCGCCGGCCAGTTCGCGCACCCGGGCATCCCAGGCAACCAGTTCCTCGGCTGAGTAGGCATTGTCCAGCGAAAGCATCGGTCGCGAGTGCGCGACCTTTTTGAAGCCTTCGGCAGGTTTTCCACCTACTCGTTGTGTCGGAGAGTCGGCGGTGATCAATTCCGGGTGCGCGGCTTCGATAGTCTTCAGTTCGTTCATCAGCGCGTCGTAGGCCGCGTCGCTGATCTCCGGCGCATCGAGAACGTAATACAAATGTTCGTGCCGGCGCAGTTCGGCGCGCAACTCTTCGGCCCGTTCCGCAGGGGATGACTCAGGGGTGCTTCGTTCGCCCATGGGGAGAATTATAGGAGGCTCGGCGCCAAGGTCGTGCACGGTAATATGGTTGGCAGAGCACGATGGAACCCGTCACCCACATTCTTACCGGAGCCTGCATCGGCCGCGCGGGGCTTAACCGCAAGACGGCCTACGCCACTGTGGTCGCCGTGCTCACCGCCGAGGCCGCCGACCTCGACATTCTGTGGGAGTTTGGCGGGCCGGTCGAGGAACTCAAACACCATCGCGGCATCACGCACACCTTCCTCGGCGCGCCTGTGTTGGCCGCAGCCACGGTCGGAGCGGTATGGCTCTTTGACCGCTGGCTGACGGCGCGTCGTCTTCAAAAAGCCAATGCTCTCGCCCAGGACGCAAAGGCGCCTCCGCGACTCGCGCCTCAAAAGATCCACTGGGGATGGCTCTATCTGACCGCGCTGCTCTCGGCGCTGAGCCACCTGCTGCTTGACTGGACAAATAACTACGGCCTGCGTCCCTTTTATCCACTTAACCCGCGCTGGTATGCGGGCAATCTTGTATATATTGTCGAGCCGGTGTTGTTGGTTCTACTTGGCTCTGCGCTTGTGATCCCAGCGCTACTGGGGCTCGTGGGCGGCGAGATTGGCGTCCGGCGTGCTCCCTTTCAGGGTCGCGGATGGGCGATCTTTGCGCTGACCGGCATGGTCCTGCTGTGGGGCTGGCGATTGGCGGAACAGGGGCGCGCGCGAATGCTCGTCGAGAACAAGCAGATCGCCACCTCTCCGGCGAAGCGAATGGCGCTTGAGCCCTATCCCATCACCCCATTCCGCTGGCACGCGATTCTTGAGACCGCCGACTACTATCAGACCGCCGAAGTCAACACATTCACCGGCGAGATCGTCAGCGACCCGGCGCAGGATGTGATCTTCAAGCCGCCAGCCACACCAGCAGTCGAGGCCGCAAAGCGCACCTTTCTCGGTCGGGTCTATCTCGACTGGGGCACCTGGGCGGTGGTGCGCGATGTGGGCCCCGAGCCCATTCCAGGCCCGGCTCAGGGCCTCGAATCGCCGCAACTGCCTCCCAACCGCCAGTGGACGACGGTCGAATTCACCGACCTGCGCTTCAACTACCCCATCTTTGGGTGGAGTCGCGGATCCTCGATCAGGCCCCCCTTGAGCGGATGGGTCTACATCGTCGACGGCCGCGACGACGCCGGTGAAGTGATGAACGGCCGGGTGCAACGATGAGGCCAAATAGGCGCTTCGGAGCCCCGTGCAGAATTCCATTGAGTCGCCAAGATGCGTCAGGGCATGACTTCAGTCGTGCCGCAAAGGCCGCAAGATCAGCCCGGGCTTTAGCCTCTGCGGTGCTGTTCTTGCGATTCTCGCTTGAAGCAGGCCTTTTTCGCAGCTTGAATGGTCATTCCCTGACAAAATCGATTAGCTGAAAGAAGTCTTGCAAACAGCTCTTGGATCTGAACCAACCCTTGACCACGTACTGGAGTTTTTGTGACAGAAGGAATCCAAGGCTTCTACGAGGGTCTTGCAGATCACTACCATCTCATCTTTGAAGATTGGCAGAGCGCCATTGATCGGCAGGCGACCGTCCTGAGTTCTCTGCTGCGTGCGGAACTCCCCGCGCATCCTCTGAGAATCCTCGATTGCGCCTGCGGAATCGATACGCAGTCGATTGGATTCGCCGCGATAGGTCACCAGGTTGTAGCTACAGACTTAAGCCCGAAGGCGGTAGATCGAGCGCAGTCCGAGGCGCAGCGCAGATCGCTCGAGATTTCGTTTCTCGTTTCAGATATGACATCGCTCCGCGAAGTTCCCGAGAGCGGTTTTGACGTGGTTGCAGCCATCGACAACGCGCTGCCGCATCTGAGTCCCATTCAACTCAGGCAAGCAGTGTCGGCGATGGCATCGAAGCTCACGCCCAACGGCGTTTTCATCGCAACCATCCGCGACTACGACAAGATCATTCTCAGGAAGCCGGCGTCCCACCCGCCTGCCTTCTATGGCAGTCAGGAGAACCGGCGAATCGTTCATCAGATTTGGGACTGGATCGGGGACGACAAATACATTTTGCACCTGTACATTACGGCGCAAACGGGCCAGGGGTGGGAGACGCATCATTTTGTCTCAGAGTATCGCTGTCTGCTGCGCCGCGAACTCACCTCTGTCCTGGTAGATTCCGGCTTTGCCGATGTGCGCTGGCTGATGCCGGCCGAGAGTGGTTTCTACCAGCCCCTGGTCCTCGCAAGACGATCCTCCCATCGTGGTTGACGCGCAACGCGAAGCCGCGCTTTTCCCAAATGAATAGTTTTGTTCGCCACATGAATTTTTTCGGTTGACCCCACAGCCCCCGACCCCCAGAATGAAATGAGCGCGTTTGCGTTACCTGACAGCAATCTTCCCCGTGGGAGTCGTCAGAGATCCTGCTTCTCCGAGGTGTCCATGCCTGCTTATCTCTTGTTGGTCGTCGCCATATTGACCCGTGTCGTTCCTCACCCTGGCTGGCTCAACTTCACCGCAGTGGGTGGCGCTCTGCTGTACTTTGGCGCGCGGCGGCCGTGGCGGGAGATGCTGGTTCCCCTGGCAGCGCTCATGGCTACCGATTACTTCCTCACCGTCTACAGCTATCACTACGCCTTCCGCTGGCAGGGCTACGTTGCCAGTTGGGCCTGGTACGCGATGGCCATGGCGCTGGGTCTGATTCTGCTTCACGCCAAGACTTCCTTTATCCGCGGCACGGCGGCCACTCTGCTCGGACCGACCTCGTTCTTCGTACTATCGAACTATGCGGTTTGGGCCAGCGCAGGCTCAATGTACCCGCGGACTCTGGCAGGGCTCGTCACATGCTTCGCCGCCGCCCTGCCCTTTTATCGCAATGATCTGCTCTCGACCGCGGTCGTTGTTTCGTTGGCCTTCGGCGTTCCCGTGCTAGTGCGCCAGATGCGCCCGGCTCCGGAGGCACAAACTGCGCCGGCTACCAAGTAATCTCAAATCTCGAACCTCCGTCTAGTGAGTCATGAAGAAAACTCTGCTCAGTCTCATCGCTTTCATCTGCATTGCGGCTCCGGTCGCATTGCAGGCGCAGTTGGTTACAGCGTCATACCACCACCATCACCACCATCATCACCACCACCATCGCCCCGCTTAAAGTGGGACCGAGTTGATTTCACTGGCAAATGATTGGCCGCGGATTGGGTCAACATTTGGTTAGTGCTAGAGCTGCGTATAGTTTTTGCTGAGCGACCGTGGGGTTTTAACCCCCTGAATCAGGACAGGATAGACGCGGCTTTCAGGCCAATGCCTGAACCCCAGAGGACCTTTTTTCGTCCCCTCCCCCGCTACCGTCCTCTGCAAGGAACTGCCTTCGGTTAATGCTCTCCCGGCGAATGCCTTAGAATGCTCTCTGGCGCACTGCGCGTCCAATCAGTCCCATTCCGTCCAGGAGAGCAACCGATGCGTTTTCCCGCCCTTGCCGCCCTTGCGCTTGGCGTTGCCGCCATGGCCGCCGCGCAAACCATCGCCCAAACCGCCACTCCCTGGGACTACGAGGGCAAGCGCGGCGAACTGAACTGGGGAAGGCTGGACCCGGCCTATAAAGTCTGCTCGAAGGGCCACGAGCAGTCGCCCATCGACATTCGCGGCGCACGCCTGAACAAGGCGCTCCAGCCAATCGAGTTCCACTACATTGGTGGGCCGGTGACGCTCGTCAATACAGGCCACACTGTCGAGGTGCGTGTCGATCCCGGCAGCTATATCGTGGCTGGCGGCGTGCGTTACGACCTCGTGCAATTCCACTTTCACCATCCTGGCGAAGCGCCGGTGAAGGGCAAGCTGACCGACATGGAGGTGCACCTGGTACACAAGAGCGCCGATGGCAAGTTAGCCGTTGTCGCCGTTCGCCTGCGCCAGGACCTGGACGCCCCTAATGCCGTTCTGGCCGCGTTATGGCCTCATCTGCCCAAGACCGCTGGGGCTACAGAAAAAGTCACAGAAATGATCAGCGCCGGAGGCCTCTTGCCCGCCGACCGCGGCTACTGGACTTACGTTGGTTCGCTGACCGCGCCACCCTGCACAGAGGGAGTGCGCTGGTTTGTCTTCGAACAGGAATTGGCCCTGAGCCGCGACCAGTTGCGCGCCTTCGCCGCCCTCTACAAGATGAACACCCGCAGCCTGCAAGACCCCCACGGCCGCCACATCGAGGCCAACGAATAAATTGGTAGCGCCGACCTCCAGGTCGGCTGCTCTGTGGGTCTCCAGACCCACAGCCACGTCTGCCAGCGTGGGCGCCGCCAGTAAACCGGTCTGGAGACCGGCGCTCCATTTCATTCTCAATTCACGGAGAAGATCTTAACTCTAGAAAGATCTACCCCAAACCAACCCCATGAGCCCGATTGGCTTCCGCCGCCCGCCGCCGTTAAACTCTCACTATGCACTTTCACGCGGCGCCTTCCGGCTCAAGCGCAAACAGAACAAAATCCGTTCTGCGCATTTCGCTGGCGGCCACGCTCGCTTATGTCGTAGTCACTTTCGTAGCCGGTCTGCGCGCCCACTCGCTGGCGCTGCTCTCGGAATCGGGCCACAACGCCTCGGATTTCCTGGCCCTCCTGCTTAGCTTTGCCGCTGTCTACTTCCAGTCCCGACCCGCCGACGACTCCAAAACCTTTGGTTATCAACGGGCCGGCGTACTTGCCGCTTTCATCAACGCGGCCACGCTCATCATAATTTCGATCTGGATCGGCATCGAGGCCATCCACCGGCTCTCGGCGCCGGTTGCCGTGCAGCCCCGGCTCATGATGATCGTAGCCGCCGCCGGCGTGGTGATGAACGGTGTGATTGCCGCCCTTCTCTGGCGAGTGGCCCGCGACGTGAATCTGCGCTCGGCATTCCTCCACATGGCCGGCGACACGCTCTCGACGGCAGCCGTCATCGCCGGAGGCGCGGGTATTCTGCTCACCGGCCAAAACTGGATCGACCCGGTTCTCTCGCTAATCATCGCCGCGCTGATCCTCTGGACCAGCCTCGGCATCGTTCGCGAGAGCCTCAATATTCTCCTGGAAGGCACGCCTCGCGGCGTCTCTCTCGCCGCAATTCGCGCAGGCATGGAAGAGGTCGGAGGCGTGATCAACGTTCACGACCTGCACGTCTGGAGCCTGGGCTCGAACTCCAGCGCCCTGGCCTGCCACGTCACCATCGCCGATATTCCGCCTTCCGAGAGCGCCTGCATCCTGGTCAAGCTCAACCACGTACTCAAGGACCACTTCCACATTCCCCACGCCACCATCCAGTTCGAGCACCTGTGCTGCGAAGAGTTGGAAGGCTGCGTTGTCCCCATCGAAGAGATGTGCGGCAGCCAGAGCCCCGAACAACACCACGGTCATGCGCACTAAATCCCATTAGGAGCCGCTCGTTGAATCGTCTGCGTCTTTCCCTTGTTGTTTTATGTTTTTTGTTGCATCGTGCGGCTCCTTTACGGGCTCAAACCGGCGTCCCAACAGCGGCTCAACTCGACACGCTAGCCGGCGAATACACCGACCCGAGCGAGCCAGACACGCCGATCAGCGTCTATGCCGACGGCGGCAGGCTCATCGTCGAAACCGAGCGCAATCCCCCGGTCGATCTCAAGCCCGTTTCCACAACTGAATTCGTTCTCACAGAATCGAACAACACCTACCGCTTTACACTCGACGAAGCCGGCCGCGCAGCCAGCATGGTTCATTCCACCGAGCCCGAGAGCGTCTACCGCCGCACCGGCCCGCCCGTTCATCACCTCTTTCACGATTACCGGCGCTCCGAAGTCATGATCCCCATGCGCGACGGCGTCAAGCTGCACGCGGTGATTCTCAAGCCCGCCGACATCGCCGCCGCTCTGCCCTTCCTCATCCAGCGCACGCCCTATGGCGTGGACGGAACCAGCCGAGTCTCGTTTTCATCGAGCCGCCCCGAGTTGGCACGCGATGGCTACATCTACGTCGCCGAAGACATTCGCGGCCGCTACAAGAGCGAGGGCAAATTCATCATGAGCCGCCCCCTGACCGATCATCGCGACCCCAAGGCCATCGACGAAAGCACCGATACCTATGACACCGTCGCCTGGCTGCTCCAGAATGTCCCGGGCAACAATGGCCGTGCGGGCTTTGTCGGCACCAGTTATCCGGGCTTTCTTGCCATGATGGCCGGCATCGATCCGCATCCCGCCGTCAAGGCCATCTCACCGCAAGCGCCAATGATCGACGTCTGGATGGGCGACGACTTCTTCCACAACGGGGCCTTCCGACAGAGCTACGGCTACGACTATGTCCTAGGCCTGGAGTCGAGCAAGGAGGAAACCGAGGTCAGCTACGGCAAAGACAAAAGCGGCAAGCCCCGCGACGGCTTCGACTACTTTTTGGAGCGTGGCAGCTTCGCGCAGGATGTGAAGAAATCTGGCTCCAGGACGTTGCCCACATGGAAGCTCTTTCTCTCTCACCCAGCCTACGATTCGGTCTGGTCCTCGCGCGGCGTCGAGCACAGTTTGAATGCCGTCGTCGTGCCTACGCTCACCGTCGGAGGATATTACGACCAGGAAGACATGTACGGCCCGCAGATTGAGTACTCCACACTCGAACCGCACGACACAAACCACCAGAACTTCCTCGTCCTTGGTCCCTGGCGGCACGGCTCATGGGCCCAATCCAAACGCAATCTCGGCAATCTCGATTACGGCGAGCCCATCGGCAAGGAGTTCCGCGCGCAGATCGAAGCAAAGTTCTTCGCGCATTACTTAAAGGACGAGCCAGGCACAAATCCATCCGGCTTTGACCTCGAAGACACAGCCAGCTTCCAGACCGGCTCGAACACCTGGAAGCGCTACGCCCACTTTCCGCCTGCCGAGTCGCGGCCCACCAGCCTGCATCTCGAGGGCGCCGGACTGCTCAGTTTTGTCAGCTCTGCCACCGAGGCCCAAACCAGCTACCTGAGTGATCCAGCCAACCCCATCCCCTATCGCCACAGGCCCATCCAGCCGACGTACGGCAATGGCTCGCAGTGGTATAACTGGCTCACCGAAGATCAGCGCTTCGTTACCGGTCGCAATGATGTAGCCGTGTGGAAACTGCCCGTCCTCAAGCAAGATCTGGTGCTGACCGGCGAGGTGGTTGCCGACATCTACGCCGTCACCACAGGCACCGACAACGACCTTGTCGTCAAGCTTATCGACCAATATCCGGCCGGCGACGCCGACAAAAAGATGGGTGGCTACCAGCTCATGACCAATTCCGAGATCTTCCGCGGACGCTATCTCGATAGCTTTGAAAAGGCGACGCCGTTCAAAGCCAGTTCGATCCGCGAATACAAGTTCAGCTTGCATGACATAGACCACGTCTTCAAGGCCGGGCACACGGTGATGGTCGAGATTCAGAGCACGTGGTTTCCGCTCTACGACCGCAACCCGCAGAGCTTCGTGTCCAACATCATGACGGCCAGGCCCAGGGACTACAAGCCGGCGACGATCACCATCTACTCCGGCCCCGGCCACGACTCGACGTTGCAGCTTCCGCTGATGAACGCCTGCGATCCGGGCACTTGTTTTTAACCGGTATCTGCGATAAAGCTCCCCAAAGTTGAATCTGCGCTAAAATAGAAACCAGCATGGACCTCCACCAGCCCATCCCGGCCCTTCTCTAGCGGCGCCCGCCGCCGACACTTGTTCTTTGCCCATCTCTCTATTCAATTCCTTTTCAACACCAGCAGACCGCAGTGCGCGGTGGAGGTTCATATGATCGACCGTCTGGAACAGATGGAGCAGCGCTACGAAGAGCTCTCCGCGCAGCTTTCGCTCCCCGAAGTCCTCAACGACCGCGAAAAATATCAGAAGGCCGGCAAGGCGCTCAGCGACCTCGAAACTCCGGTGATGAAGTTCCGCGAACTGAAAGTCGTGCGTAAGGCACTCGCCGAGTCGCGTGCCTTGCTGACTGAAAGCGACTCTGAGATGCGCGCGATGGCCGAGGAGGAGATCGCACAACTCGCTCCGCGTGAGCCCATCCTCGAAGAAGAAATCAAGGTGCTGCTCCTGCCCAAAGATCCCAACGACGAGAAGAACGTCATCCTCGAAATCCGCGCCGGCACCGGCGGCGACGAGGCCTCGCTCTTTGCCGCAGAGATCTTCCGCATGTACCAGCGCTTTGCCGAGCAGCACCGTTGGAAGATCGAACTGCTTTCCATGTCTGAGTCCGGCGTCGGCGGCTACAAAGAAGTGATCGCCATTGTCGAGGGCGAGCGCGTCTACTCTCAACTCAAGTGGGAGAGCGGCGTGCATCGCGTGCAGCGCGTTCCCGAGACCGAGACACAGGGCCGCGTTCACACCTCCGCCATCACCGTGGCCGTACTGCCAGAGGCCGAAGATGTGGATGTGAAGATCGAGGCCAAAGACATTCGTATCGACACATTCTGCTCGTCGGGCCCCGGCGGCCAGTCGGTCAATACGACGTACTCGGCCGTCCGCATCACTCACATTCCCACCGGCACCGTAGTCAGTTGCCAGGACGAAAAATCGCAGATCAAAAATCGCGAAAAAGGAATGCGTGTCTTGCGTTCGCGGCTCTATGAAATGGAAATGGACAAGCAGAATGCGGAGCTTGCCAAGGAGCGCAAGCAGCAAGTCGGCACCGGCGACCGCAGCGAAAAGATCCGCACTTACAACTTCCCGCAGAACCGCCTGACCGACCATCGCATCGGGCTTACCCTGCACCAGCTTGACCTTGTGATGGAGGGCCGCCTGCAACCCATCGTCGACGCCCTAATCTCCCACTACCAAGCGGAACAATTGAAGGCCGACACGGACCAGGCAGCCTGAGCCGTGGCCCTGATCTGGAGCTTCGTTCTGCATGGCACGGCGCGCCTCAACTTCGGGCCGCACCCTGAACGCGCCCGCGCCGACGCGGAGCTGCTGCTGCTTCACCTGTTGGGCAAGGACAAAGCCTGGTTGATGACGCATCGCGATGAAGAACTCGCTGAGACGAAGGCCGTCCTTTACACTCAATTGCTCGAGCGGCGCTGCAAGGGCGAGCCTATTCAATACATCACCGGCGAAACCGAGTTCTACGCCCTGCCCTTTCGCGTAATGCCCGATGTGCTGATTCCGCGTCCAGAAACCGAGCACTTGGTCGAGAAGGCCATCGCGCTGGCAGTCGGCAATCGTGAACCGCGCATCGTCGACGTCGGCACCGGCTCGGGCTGCATCGCCGTCGCGTTGGCCAACAAGCTGCCTCAAGCGCAAATCACGGCCACTGACATTTCTTCATCCGCGCTGGCCATTGCCGAAGAAAATGCGCTACACAACAAAGTCTCCATCCGCTTTCTTCAGGGCGATCTGCTCGTGCCGGTCGCGGGGGAACACTTCGACTTCGTTGTATCCAATCCGCCCTACGTGCCAACCGCCGACCGCGCGTCTCTCTCTGTGGAGGTTCGCGACTTCGAGCCCGCGCTGGCGCTCTTCGCCGGAGCCGATGGCCTCGAAGTCTATCGCAGCCTCATCCCCGCAGCCTTCGACGCACTCAATCCCGGCGGCTTCGTGCTTCTCGAGATCGGCTACGGTCAATCAACTGCAATCGCCGAATTGCTTGCGCGCTCCGGCTTCGGACAGGTCGAATTTATTCCCGATCTGCAAGGCATTCCCCGCGTCGCCTGCGCGCGGCGGCCCTGAGCGTAATCCCGCAACCATTGTGTTGTAGAATTCACTCCGAAAGGACACTTCCAATGCCTGCATCCAAGGGTTATGGCGCAACAAGCGCGCAATCTCCGCTGGCTCCTTATAACTTCACCCGCCGCGAGCCCGGCCCGACCGAGATCGTCGTCGATACCCTCTACTGCGGCGTCTGCCACTCTGACTTGCACATGGTCCGCAACGAGTGGGGCCAGTCGATCTATCCTCTCGTCCCTGGCCACGAGATCGTAGGCCGCGTTGTAGCCGTTGGCAGTGCGGTGACCAAATTCAAGGTAGGCGGCATCGCGGCCGTCGGAGTCATCGTCGACTCCTGCCGCAAATGCGCCCCTTGCAATCGGAGCGAAGAAAACTACTGCGACGAAGGCCCTACACTTACCTACGCGTCGAAAGACCGCGTCGACGGCTCGACGACCATGGGCGGCTATTCCTCAAACTACGTCGTCGACGAACGCTTCGCACATCATGTTCCCGCAAATCTCGATGCGGCGGGCGTCGCTCCGCTGCTCTGCGCGGGCATCACGACTTATTCGCCGCTGCGCCACTGGAAGACCGGTCCCGGCAAAAAGGTTGGCATCGTCGGCCTTGGTGGCCTGGGCCACATGGCGCTCAAGTTTGCCCACTCGATGGGCGCACACACTGTGCAGTTCACGACCAATCTCAGAAAAAAGGAAGACGCCGAGCGGCTCGGAGCCGATGAGGTTGTGCTGTCCTCCGACGCCGATGCCATGAAGGCTCACACCAACTCCTTCGACTTCATTCTCGATGCCGCGGCCGCCCCACACTCCATCGACCCTTACACCGCTCTGCTCAAGCAGGATTCGACGATGTGCCTGGTCGGTCTGCCCGACAAGCCTCCCGCCGTCAGCATCTTCAATCTCATCGGATGCCGCCGTTCAGTGGCTGGCTCGATGATCGGCGGCATGAACGAGACCCAGTCGATGCTCGACTACTGCGGCGAACACGACATCACCGCCGACGTCGAAGTGATTCCCATCCAGAAGATCAACGAAGCCTACGAGCGCATGCTCAAGCAGGACGTGAAGTACCGTTTCGTAATCGACATGAGCTCGCTGAAGTAGTGTCTGAAGTCCAATCAACAATCCGGGGGCCGGGTGCCCCATATCTGACGCAGCTTTATCGCGTCAGATGTGGGATACCACGAACCCTTGACTGCACGAAGGGCGGAGTTGCCCTAGTGGTTCCCACCCTCTTCGCCAAGCACGCTTCCCAGCCGATCTAACCGGCTTTCCCACACTGACCGGCGATCGCGAATCCACTGCTCCATCGCGTCGAGCCCTGTGGGCTCAATGCGGCAACTGCGCACCCTGCCCACCTTCTCAGTCGCGACCAGGCCGCATTCCTCCAGCACTTGCAAATGCTGAACAATCGCAGCCAGAGTCATATCGAATGGCTCAGCCAACAGCGAAACCGACATCGGACCCTGGCTGAGTCTCTCCATGATGGCCCGGCGCGTAGCATCGCCGAGGGCGTGAAAGATTCGGTCGACATTCGGTTTCTTTCTTTTCATGATCCGCGCCTTCCGCACCGTTTCGCGACTGGTGTCCTGAGTCTGCAATATGCGACACAGAGCTGGCTGTCATTCTGAGTGAACGGGGTTCCGAACGTCTTTCAGTTCGGGGATCGTGAGTCGAAGAATCTGCGGCGTTCTTCGATGAACTTCTGCTCGCCCCACTAGCCCCTCAAGCACCTTCGCCAGTTTGTCGAGCAGTCCGCGCCATCCGGCCTCGCGCATCGCAGGGCCATCCGCGCCCTCAAGAAATGCACTTTGAAAGGTAAGGATCAGGTCTGTGCCCTGGTCAGCCGGCAACAGTTCAACCGTGCCTAGGGATACCGAGATGCATTTGTCTGCCACAGCCATCGTAGACGTGAAAATGATGCGCCGGTTCGGGACGATGTCCCGGTACACGTTCTCGCTCTTGAGCGACAAACCCATCAGCGGATGGCCTTCATCAAAGCCGAGGGCATAATGCTCGCGACCCCCCACGCGGAAATCCTGTTCGTAGCTCTCGACCCGATTCCGTTCGCTGTCGACAAACCAGCGGCGTTTCTGGGCGGGGTCGGCGAAGGCGGCGAAGACGCGCTCCGGCTTGACCGGATAGCTGCGCTCGACAACAAAAGTGTTGTGGACTACTACGGGTTGCTGGTCCATAGTCATCTCTCCTCCAAAGGGGAAATTATCAAGTACGCGCTTTAGTATTAACCGCTCTGAACTATTTGTCAAGTTCGTACTTAAGTATTTCATTAGCAAGAATTCGCGGAAGACACGAAGACAGCCACTGGCGGAGCACCGTGGAGTTCGGGGACACGTTCCAATTCACCTATTTATCCCCGGCGTTCCCACAAACACGTCGGAATGGGCTTTGTGACAGGGCACGACTTCAGTCGTGCCGAAAATGTGAAAGAAAAAGACTGGGCTTTAGCTAGACGGAAAAATCCTGTTGTGCATACGCGGGGGAGGACGATCATGGATGGACAATCCCTTTCTATCGTTCTTGCAGATCAATCCTGTGTGAAGGCAAACCGCTGACTGGACACTTCAACAGCGCAGGCCAACTGAAGAGTTGGGACAGGGCTCATATCTCTTGAGTTGAATTTTCCGTCAGCAAAATCCAGATGGAGTGGTCGTCCGGATTCTCTTAGAAAACCGTCGACCCTGTCAAGTGAATATGCTGTGGATACTCCTCTCACATAATGGCTTCAATCTCGACAATCAGCCTGTGTACGTGGTGCGACCGCGACATATATTGAGCCCGGAGAGGGAAGGAATCGCTTCCGGCTGCGGCCGATTCGGCTGAACGGTCAGAATCGCCGTCAACACACCAATTGGGCTGCGGCTTGAGATCGAAACAGCACTGCGACCGGTAGCAGCTCAGCGAGCCATTCCACAAGCTCTATAGCTGTAGCCGAACCCTGGATCTAGTCAGCAGTGTCGAGAGTGCGAGGATTAGGGCAGTGAACACCAGAGCCTTGATCACTCCCGGGGTTCCCACATTCCAGTGGGCGTCGAGAAAGGTGATCCCAGCGGACACAAAAAAGAAGTACCAAAGGTCGGGCAGAAGATAAGTCAGGAGCGTGTTAGAACCCGCTGAGCGCAACGGTAGTGTCCATCCGGTCCAGCGATTCAAATCGCAAAGCCAGAACAGGCCGATAAAGAGCAGGACAGCGGCTCCCACGCTGTAGAGCGACCACGTGGGCGTGGCGCGAATCTTGGAGATGCCGAGCGGGGTGAATGCCGCGCCGGCAATCAGTGTCAGCAACGCGAAGCAGGCAGACGTGGTGAGGGAGAACCGCGGCGAGGGCCGCTTGCCAACACCGAGAAACAGAATGGAAGTGACGACGCCGGCCATCATGATGCAGGCCATGGCTCCATTTCCGAATGGCCAGAAATAGAGGGGCAGGCGATCGGAAAACACGACAAGCCGCGCCGTGGAACATGCACAGAGAGCGACCAGCAGCACAAACCAGAGAGCAGGTGCCCATTTCCAGCGGCGAGTTAACAGATAAAGGAAAGCAACCGCAAGATAGGTGTATCCGATGAGGCCAAGAATCTCGGGATACGAAGGATCGAGCCATGCAGTCTGGCCACTGTGCGTGGTTCTGCGGAAAAGCGCCAACAGGGCGGCGGCACCGGCCAGCCCGACGACGCGAAGAAGAGTGGCGTAGGCCGGAAAGCGTTCCCACCGCGGATAGACATTCAGATAGAGCATCATGCAGAGCAGGCCCAGCAGCGCCCATAATCCGCCGCTCAGCGCCATCTTTGCGGGGTCGGCATTGTCGGCATTCGCCAGAATGAATCCGAGCGCCAGCAAGCCCAGCACGCGCGATATGACGTGCAGGCACAGCGCGATCATCGAAGAATTGCGCTTGAGGCGCCGGGTGATCGCCAAGGGCATCGACAAGCCGGCTGCGAAGAGAAAGAAAGGGAAGACCAAATCGACGTAGGTCATGCGGTTTTCCCAGGCGTGGGCGTGGTTTGTCCACCAGGGTAGACCGCGCACCGAAGCCAATTCATTCACAAAGATCATCACCGCCATAGTCACCCCGCGAAAGATGTCGATGGAAACAACGCGGGAGGTGGAAGCGCCAGTCGGTTGACTGGCGGTGGGCGAAACCGTAGTGGCGATCATTGATTCTCCTTGTGAGCAGCAGATATGCAATGCATGGTTGAATGCCGCCAGCCCTTGGCCGGACAAAATGCTCTCATCGTCCCAGAACCACCCTTGTCCCGGACAGGGGCGAGCTGAGTTGTAAACTTTGTTAATAACACTATCAAAGTCGAGCGGGTTCTGTTTAGATTAAGGTACGGGTTTTATTGGGCGAATGCGAATCGACTTGAAGCGGCGGGAGGAAATGAAAGTTACTCAGCTTCTGTATGCAGTTCTCGTGGTCTGGGTGTCTATGATTTGCGTGCAGAGCGCCTCCAGTCAGGTTCGTGTTCTGACCGACCAGGTCGGGTATGAGTCCACCGCGGTGAAGCAGGCGATTGTAGTCGGAACGGAACAGGATGGCCCAGGGAAGTTTGAGTTGATCGACACGAATACCGCCAAAGCAGTGTATACGGGCGATCTGAAGCTGGCAGGACAGGTCTTTGACTGGAAGGGCCGAACGTTCTGGATTGCGGACTTTTCCGGCTGGCGGCAGCCCGGGCACTATGCCATCCAGGTGCATGCGGGAACAAATGAGGCGCAGTCGTGCCCATTTGAGATTCAAGACGATATTTTGGAGCGCGACACTCTCTCCAATGTCATCTTCTATTTCAAGGGACAGCGATCGAGTGGGACCTTCGATCAGGCGGATAGGCATCTCGCTACGCCCGGCTCCCCCGGAACCTTCGTCGACGTCCACGGCGGCTGGTACGACGCCACGGGCGACTACGGCATTCATTTCTCGCACCAAAATCTGACATCTTATTTCAATCCGCAACAGGTGCCGCTGGTCGTTTGGAGCCTGCTGTCGAGCTATAACCAGCTCAAAAGCCGGAACAACGACAACTTCAGCGAGTACGAGCGCAGGCTGCTGGATGAAGGATTGTTCGGCGCGGATTTCCTGGTGCGAATGAAGCGGCCTGATGGCTCATTCTTTGAGACGATCGCCGCGCCTGGACGAGAGAAGCTCGCCAAGGATCGCGAAATCGGGAATCCCAATTTTCGGACGCGCATCAAGACCACCCCTTTGGAATCCACGGAGTCGACAGCCGAAGCGACGGGGCCGTATACCTACGAAGTCAGCTTCCGCTCAGGCGGCGGGATGGCGATAGCTGCGCTGGCGCTGGCCTCTGCGATGCCGGAAGAGGGGGAGTTTCCGCACGCACGTTATTTGATGGCGGCCGAAGAGGCGTTTCAGTTTCTCGATCGTCACAATCGCGAATTGGTGAACGACGGAGTCGAGAATATTCTCGACGATTATTGCGCGCTGATGGCAGCAACGGAACTGTACAAGGCAAGTCACGAGGAGTCTTACCGCACGGCGGCAACACTTCGCGCGCAAAGTCTGATGGCGCGCCTGACTACTTCAGTCGCATGGCGCGACTACTGGCGCGCCGATGTGGGAACGCGTCCATATTTTCATCCATCGGACGCGGGCCTGCCCGTTGTGAGCTTGCTCGACTATGCGGTGATCGCCTCACCGGAAGAGCGGCAGAAGGCGTTGCGGACAGTAGAGCGCTCGCTGCGCTTTGAATTGGCAGTGACGGCGGAGGTCAACAATCCTTTTGGCTACGCACGTCAACTGGTGCGCACCAAAGATGGAAAGCTGCGCACTGCGTTCTTCTTCCCTCACGACACGGAGGCCGCGCCGTGGTGGCAAGGGGAGAACGCACGGATCGGCTCGCTGGCTGCCGCGGCACGCCTCGCCGTGCCGTTTTTCCCGGATCGGCCGGAGTTCCAGGCGGAGTTGCGCAATTACGCGTGGAACCAGTTGCATTGGATACTGGGCCGCAATCCCTTCGACACCAGCATGCTGATGGGAAGCGGGCATAACAATGCCGCGTATATGTTCTTCCAGTCGTATAAGTACACGAGCGCTCCGGGAGCCGTGCTGAACGGAATCACATCGGCTCTGGATGACGAAGACGGCATCGCGTTCAACCAGGGCTTTGCGGTTACCGGCAAGGATGAAGACTGGCGATGGACCGAAGAGTGGCTTCCCCATGCGGCGTGGTATCTCTCCGCGATAAGTCTGCCGCATTAGCGCCATTCTGAACGATGTTTTGAAATGGCGCGACTCTTGGTCGTGGCATTCATGCCGCAGAAAGGCGTGCGCTTCCGGGCCCCAGGGGAATGCTGGTGCGTCCATTTGAACTCAATCAGAGACTCCCAGGAACCGAAAAGGGCTTGCCAGCTGATTCATTTTCGCGTCCAGTCCTTGGCGCAGTGCGCTTTTTCACTCGGTCTGACCGCTGTCATGCGGAGGACTCGACCGCGGCCTGCATTTATTTCGAGGCCCAATACTGGCTGAATCCGATGTACGCGGCGGGCACGGCAGCCAGTATCCTGCGATGCAACTCCAGTACGTCCACCGAGCCCAGAGAGCTGTAGAGGACCTTGCCATCGGCCCCGAGAAGAACGGTATAGGGTACGGCCGACTGCCATGCCGGGTCGAACGCCGCTTGTAGTGCCGAGGTGTTGTCGGAGGCAAAGATGAGGTTTCGGCTGGTTGCGTGCTTTTTCTCGAGAAAGCGTAGTACCGCGGGCTTCTCATCGGGCATGTTGGCGGAGACGGTCACCAATTCGAAATCGCGGTCGCTGTACATGCGAAACGTATCCTGCAGATCGGCGAACTCCGCCACGCAGGACCCGCACCAGGTGGCCCAGAAGCTTATCAAGGTGACATGCCCCGTGGCATTCGCCCGAAGTTTCTTCAGCCCCTCGGCGTCTACCGGTTCCACGCTCACGGGCTGCGCTTCGAGCTTTTGCTCGTATGCGGCGCGAAGCGCCTCTTTCTCCTGCCATTTGGTTGAACACCCAGCTGCGCCGGTGTGCGTTACGGCAACGGGCTTGCCCGCCAGCAATGCCTCAATCGCATCCACAGCCTCGTGCGTTTTCACATATTCGATGCGATAACTGTCATCAATGCGGCCTTCGTAGCGGAGACGCCTTTCCTTATCGAAGATGAAGGCATGGGGAGTTGCCTGAGGTCCGTAGGCGCGCGTCACCGCTTGCGTGTCCCCATCGTAGAGATACGGATAGTGAAGATGCTTGTATGCGAAACGGATCTTCATCTCAGGCAGCGTGTCGCTGATGTCTGACGAGTCCAGTTCATCGATAGTCAAGGCCTTCGGATCGTTACCCTGGATGGCTACGACAGCTACGCCGCGCTTGCCGTAATTCTCGTAGATCTCCTCGATCCGCTGTTCGTAGATCTGCGCAATGGGGCAGTGATTACAGGTGAAGACGACCGCCAGCACCGGGCTGGCCGCATAATCGCTCAGCTGATGCATCTTGCCGTCCACACCAGGCAAAGCGAAGTTTGGCGCCGGCGAGCCGAGTGCCAAGATGGGGTGAGTAGTTTCGCAGCAGGCGCCAGCCGCCAAGCCCATTGCCAGAATGAGAGAAGTGATTATGCGCATGGAGCGTCCCTCCGCCGAACAGCATTCGCTGCAAATTACGTTTCGACGGCTTTCTAACGTTGTATAACAAAGAACCGGGGACTGCAAAGCAGAAAATGCGGTCGCGCATGGATTGTGCCTCAGACCGAGGGGTTTGGAATCAGGATCGCAGGTAATGTGTCGAGCGCCAAGGCGATCGATCCCCACAGTACGGAACGGTGTCCCAGTGCGCTGGGCTTGATCCTGGTGACCGCAAATTCGCTTTCAGCAAGCTGCTTGTGGACGAAGTCGATCATTATTGGATGGCTACCGACTTCGCCGCTCAGCAAAATCAGTCCAGGATTCAGAATCAAGGAGAGGTTGATCACGATGTCGGCCGCAATCTCCGCGCGCTGGCGAACAATTTTGACGGCGCAGTCGTTCCCTTCCTGAGCCAAGTTCAGAATCGCCTGTGCATCGATCGGCTGTTGGAAGCTCTTTGCGCCCTGCGGCGCACTGCCGCCAGCTTCGCGCCAGCTCTTGAGGATTCCCGAGTTCGTGAGCACGGATTCCAATTCGCCAAACTCGTGAATTGCCGGGGCGCGCCGCGAGATTGAGGGCACCCGAAGGTAACCGATCTCTCCTGCCGACCACTGCGCGCCGTGGTGAATCTTGCCTTCCAAATAGACTCCCGCACCCACGTTCGCGCCCATATGAATGAGCACGAAGTTGCTTTCCGAACGCGCCGCGCCGCGGAACTGCTCGCCCAGCGCCGCAAGGTTCATGTCGTTTTCAACGATGATATGACAGCTTACGATCTTGCTCAGCATGGACCGTAATGGCACGGAACGCCAGCCTTGCAAGGTGCTGATTGAAAGCACGCTTCCTTCGTTCACATTGACGATGGCGGGCACGCCAATGGCCACTGAGAGCAACTGGTCCGCGGACCTCCGCTGTTTCTTCAGCAACGTCTTCAATTCCTCGCCGATGTATCCGCAGATGGCGTCGGGAGTAGTGCGGCGCTTCGAGAGCGCAATCGTGTGCAGAGCGAGTTCGCTCCCGTTCAGGTCGGTCAGCAGGAAGGAGATAGAGGCAGCGGCGATTTCCACTCCTAGCAGGCAGCCGCGTTCGGCTTTGAAGCGGATCAGGTCGGGAGGACGTCCCCCGCTGGACTCACCTTCTCCCAATGGCTCAACCAGGTTCGCCGCCAGCAGATCTCTGACCACGTTGGTGACGGTGGGTGCGCTCAGCCCGGAGGCGCGGACCAGATCGGCACGCGAACAGGAGCCGCTTTCGCGCAGAAGCTTCAAGATGCCATGGGCATTGGTGAAGCGCAGCACGGACGGCCGTCCGATTGGGATTATCTTCTTTTTCACTTGTTCACAGTACGATCAAGGAATCTCAGGCTAAATATATGACATCGCATCCCCTCTCGTCACTCACTGTGCATCGGATTTGCGGTTGGCGCTCGTAGGTGTCTCGCCTTTTTACCATGTGTGCGATAATAGTTAAGAAACATTAGGAAGTAGGCAAATGACCGGACTGACGAGCAAAGAAGAGCCGGGGTGGGTTGGCGGGGTAGTACCGCCGCCCGAGATGCTGGGTGCCACCGGAATCCAAATTATGGAACTTGACTGCCGAGAGCAGGCCGCGTACCTGCGTCAGCTCATCGATGCGTACCAAAGCAACGCGACGATTCGCGCAGAGTTGAACACGTTTCGCGAACTCGCGGCCCGGTCCGGCGCTATAGTATTTGCCGGGATGGGCGCTTCTTACTGTTCCGCCATCGCCGGTTCCAACCTGCTGCAATCCCATGGGCGACTTTCGTTCACGGTGGACGCGGGCGAATGGCAGCAATACGGGCGATCTATCGATAATGACATTGCGCTTACCATGCTATTGACTACTTCGGGGGAGAGCGCGGAACTGGTAGAGTTGACGCGAACGTGCGGGGGGCAGACGCATGGCCTTCTTTGCAACAACTCCGCAAGCACCTGCTGGAAGCAATCCGCAAATAAACTGCCCATCCTGGCAGGGCCGGAATACGGCTGCGCGACCAAAACCTTTACGAATGCAACTGCGGCAACGATCATTTTGGCTTCGGAGATGCTCGGTATTGCGTGGGAGCGGGATGCGAATCTCGTGGCGTGGAGCTACGCCGCGGACCTGGAAGCAGTATTCCATTTGCGCGCCGGCCTTGAAGCGTTCTGTCGTGGCGCGGCCAGCATTGAGATTATCGGCAGGGGATCAGCCTATGGCGGCGCCATCATGGGCGCGCTGACCATCCGCGAGATGACCGGCTTTCGCGTGGCGCCGCATACGGGCGCGGGTTTCAGGCACGGACCCGTTATGGATGTGGATGCGTCCCATGTGGCCATCGTTTTTGCTCTGGGACGGGCGGCCGCTCTTGGCTTCAAGCTCGCAGCGGAGTGCAACCGGCGGGGAGGTAAGGTTGTGCTGGTTTCGAATGAGGATTGCACACCGTCGTCTTTGCTGTTTCCTGTGCGGATCGGTGGAGTGCCAGAGCCATGGGAGGGCATCACCTCGCTGCTTGTTCCGCAGGCTCTGACGTTGGCGATGGTGGAACGCACCGGGTGCCGTTTGCCGCCCCGATTTCAGTACGGTGTGATGGAACTCTGAGTGGGAAGGATGCGTATGTCCGGAGCGCTGGAAGGAGTCTTGTCTGCGAGCCCAGTGCTGCCACACCCGAGGGTTCGCTGGGGATTCTTGTGGCAGGTCTCGTTCATTGCTGGGCTGGGCGGAATCCTCTACGGTTTCGATATGGGCGTCATCGCCGCCGCCCTTGTCTATGTCCGAGAATCCTTCCAGCTCTCCACGATCATGCAGGAATTGGTTGTGAGCGTGGTGCTGGTCGGAGCCATGGGCGGCGCTCTCGGCGGGGGCGCGATTGCAGACAGAATCGGCAGGCGCGCGACACTGCTCTGGGGAGCGGCCCTGTTTCTGGCCGGCTCCGTGCTGGCCTTCGCCGCGCCTGGCGTCGTTTTGCTCATTGTGGCCCGTGCGCTTCTCGGAATCGCCATCGGGTTTACGTCCGTCACCGCCCCGGTGTACGTCTCGGAATTGGCGCCTCCGCAATCGCGCGGAATGCTTATCGGGTTGTATCAATTCGCACTCACAGTGGGGATTGCATTGGCTGACCTGGTCGGCTATTGGCTCGCATCGCAACACGGCTGGCGGCTGATGTTCGGCATTGGAGCCATTCCGGCAGCCATCTTCCTCGCCTGCATCCTCACACTTCCAGAGAGCCCCCGCTGGCTGCTTGCGCAGAACCGCGATCAAGAAGCTGAGGCGGTGCTGAGCATCTACACCGACGGACCCGGAGCCCAGGTGCTGCTGGACGATATTCGCGCTGGGTTGCGGGTCAAGATGGAGCAGCGCTGGAGCGCGCTCTGGTCTCCCGCGGTTCGCATGTCGCTGCTGATTGCCGTGGGGTTCACTGTCCTTCAACAGGCCACCGGCATCAACACCATCATTTACTACGGTCCGAAGATATTTATGCTCGCGGGAATCACGTCGAGCGAGAATGCGATCCTCGCCACCCTGCTCGTGGCTGTCACCAATGTACTGGCCACGATCATTGCCCTACTTTTGGTGGATCGGGTGGGCCGCAAACCGCTGCTCTACTGGGGCGTGGGTGGAATGACCGTCTCATTGGCGCTTCTGGCTTATTCATTTGATGCCCCGGGCGCCTTAGGCGCGCCGCCCGGGATCGTGGCCACGGTCTGTCTGATGGTCTACATCACTTGCTTCGCATTCAGCATGGGGCCGATCGCGTGGATCCTTGTCTCGGAAATCTTTCCGCTCCGGGTGCGCGGGCGGGGAGTCGCAGCCGCATCCTTGGGCTCCGGCGCGTGCAATTTTGCGGTTTCCGTGACTTTTCTATCTCTCATTCGTGCCGCGGGGAATTCCGTTACCTTTTTGATTTACGCGGCTTTTTGCATTATCACCCTGTTCTTTGTCCGGTTCGCTATCCCCGAGACACGAGGACGCGAACTGGAAAGCATCAGCTCAGAGGCAAACACAGTTGCACAATAAAGACACCGTCATTTTGACCAGTTCTTTTCCCCGGCCCGGTACTGGGGCAATCTGGAACGCATCTGGCAACCACCCCGACGCTGGTCGGTCACCAACAGAATCGGGGCTGAGCTACGTCGCCGGCGCTGATATCGGTGGAACGAACCTGCGCCTCGCTCTGGCCGATGCCCAAGGCGTAATCGCAGCGCGATGGTCTGCATCCACCACGGGGACTCGTAACGCCGAATCCGTTGTCGAACTTATTCGCGACGGGGTGCAGACAATGCTGGACGAAGTTTCGGCGCCCGCAGAATCGCTGAAGGCAATCGCCGCCGGTGCGCCCGGAGCAACCAACGTAGGCGACGGAATCGTGATTGCAACTTCGTATCTGATGGGATGGCAAAATGTGCCCTTCCGCACACTGCTGGAGGACGCGTTGCAAGTTCCCGCCGCCGTCGACAACGACGTCAATCTGGCAGCTCTGGGTGAGGGGTGGCTTGGTGCGGCGCAACACGTAAGCGACTTTGTCTTTCTGGGCATCGGAACCGGCGTAGGAGCGGGGATTGTTCTCAACCACCAGATCTTTCGCGGCGTCAACTGGAACGCTGGCGAAGTCGGCTACATGCTCGTACCCGGTACGCTCGAGACAAAACGCGAAACCGGCCAGGCCGGCTCGCTGGAGGAGATGATCGGAGGCGAGGGCATTCGGGCCAAGTGGCGCATTCTCTGGAACGAAAACGCCACGCCGCTGCCGAGCAGCCTGCTTGCCACCGAAATCTTCGATCATGCTGTGCACGGCGACGCCTTGGCGCAGACCATTCTTGACCAAACCGCGCGGATCTTGTTTTACGCCATCTATAACATTTGGTCGGTGTTGAACTGCCCGCTGTTTGTGCTGGGCGGCGGCGTGGGAATCCATCCGGCGCTCCTCCGCGAGGTCAACCGGCTGTTAACCGAATGGCAGATGGATTCATCTCTTCAGCTCACTCACAGCTTATTGGGCCGGGATGCGCAGCTCTTCGGAGCACTACGCTTTGCGCTCGATACCGCCAACCTGCAAGCTGCCAGCATTACTGGAGGATGAAGGCAAGGCCCGCTCGATGGAGCTGGTCCGGACGTACTGGGTTCGGGCGTATCTTCGTAAAGGGAAGTGCCTCGACGGGCGCCCTAGCGTCAGTGTCCTGTCGCCACTCCGGTCAGCTCAGTGCGCATCTCCATATCTCCGTCCTGAACGACGACGCCGACCCACGGCATGCGGACATTCGCGATGCGGGCGTGCCAGGTCAATGCTTCCTTACGTCCCTGCTCGAGGAGCACTTCCTGTTCCGCTGATTCGCGGAGATTCAGATTATCCGCGCGAAGAGTAAACCGATGCGTCCCGCTGCCCTCGGCCTCGAGCCGCACAATGACATCCTGTGGTCCCTCATTCTGAACGCGAGCTGTTGTTTCGACGGCGTAGCCCTTGCGCAGATCCACCCGATAAGAGCCTGCGGAAAGGACAGCAAGCGAAGTATGTTCCGCGCCCTGCCGCAC
The DNA here is from genome assembly GCA_050015115.1 of Occallatibacter sp. GTDB lineage: Bacteria > Acidobacteriota > Terriglobia > Terriglobales > Acidobacteriaceae > Telmatobacter. The sequence continues at coordinate 64,579 of JBEKCA010000006.1, read as the reverse complement.
CGTATAGCGCCCCTGCGGAACCACGGCGCGAAAATGGCCCGAAGTTTCTTCCCATGCGGCTGCCAGCACCTGTCCGGTTTTCTCATCGACGAGCTGCACAGGACTTCGGCTTGCGGAATCCGCAACGCCCTCGACAATCGCGGGGCCGCTCAAGTCATGCATCAGCCAGATCCATTCCCCTACCGGCTGGGTCCAAACCTCTTTGTAGGTCCAGCAGATCTGTGCTGGCCAATAAGGCGCGTCCGCGGTACCCCTGGTTTCAATGCCCACTGGAATAGCTCCGACCATCTGCCCCGAACGGACACTGTACAAAGGATTCCAGTCATAACCCTCGCCATACATGATGCTGCTTGAGAAAGGATTGCGGCCGACGATCCACTGCGCCTGTCTCTGTGCCAGGTCCTCACCCTGCGCGTCTCGGCGCAACTGGCTCGCCACCGAAAGCGCTTTGGCCTCGGAGAGCAGAACGCTCGAGTTTCCGCGAAAATCAAACCACACGGGGAAGCGTCGCAGGTAAGCTCCCTCGCCCAACGGAATGCCGCGTCGCATCTGAGCAAGATAGTCATCGCGATTTGCTTGGCGCAGCGGCGTCCAGGTCTTCGATTCAGGCAAAAAACGCGCTTCGCTCTCGCGGTATACAGCCGCTGGTAGCACATCGTACGGAGCATTCGCTGCCGCCACCGCCTCCTGATAGTACTTCGCGTGCAGCGTGACGGCTGAGTACCACTCGATCCAGTGCGGATCGTCGGGCAGCTCCTCGCAGAGATGAGCTAATGCGACAACCGGCTGTTCCTCCTCGCCCATGTGAAAGCGATGGAAGATGTTCTCGCGCGAGGGACCGGTATAAAAGAAGCCCGTCATGGGGATGCTCCACGGCTGCAGCGTCCGCTCCTGGGAGGCGAGGATACCGTCGGCGAGTTGTACGGCTGCCTCGGCGTAGGATCTCTCGCCGGTGGCTCGGTACAGGTCAATCGAAGCGATCACGCCAAAGGAGGTGCGCTCCAGTTCATCCTTCTGTCCATATACCTCCGGCAATGGACTGGCCGTCTTCAAGCCTGCCATGGCGAAGGTCCAGTCCTGCTTCGCCGTAGCAAGGCTACGATTGGAAAGTTCCGCGTCGGTATCTTTCAGCACGCGGGCGGCAAGAGCTTCCACTGCGGCGACGCGGAAGTTCCATTCCGGATCGTTCACAGCTTCGCCATGGCGATCGTCGGCATCGCCCATTATGCCGTTGGTCCAATAGCTGATCAGTTGTCCGGTGCTGCGGAATCCGTCTCCGAAGCTGGTCTTCAGGACCCAGTTCAGGCCCCATTTCGCCTCTTCCATCACGCGCTGCGCCAGTTCAGAATCCTGCTGCTGGCGGTTAAGCCGTTCGGCCAATTCAAAAAGGGCGTAAGCGATCCCCGGCGTGTTGCCGGTCGCTGTCAGATCGCCGGCATCGTGGTATCCGCCATTCACAACGATCCGTCTGCCGTTGTGAGTGGTATAGGCGTCCAGATGGCAGATGCCATGAATGCCGGGAATGACGGTTCCGCAGCGTTCGCTATACAGAAAGTTCATGGCCTTGAGTACGCTTTCGCGCCACGCATCATCGCCGATGCGGAAGGACTGCGTGGTCATCGATCCGGCGCGCAAGAGATAGCGCCCCGGCTTCTGCATCTCTGTGAAGTCGAGGACCTGGTAGTTGCCCAGTGCGGTCTGTCTCTGCTCCACGGGTTTGGTCAGTACCGTTGCGCCATTCGAGGCATCTATCAGCGAGAACTTGCCGGCATCCAGGCCACTCGCAAGGGCGCTCTTGGACGATCCGGTCATGTAGCCGGAATGGCTGAAGGCAATGCGATCGGGCGCTACATCCCAGCCCTCCACATGATCGGGGACAACCGTCTCCAGCGTGAGGTGATCGATGTAAAGCACGGTCTTGTCACCCGGATCGGGAAACATCTTGGGCATTCCGTATCCGATATCCAGAGCCGTGACCATGTCTCGATCCAGAGGCGCGATCTCCCAGACCACGTGGTTCCATTGGCGGTTCTTCAGGGGGATGGAGTCGTTGCGGCCCTCGTTGGTGTAATCGGGCAGGATATGCGCGCCTTCGTTGTGCAGCACCAGCGAGGTTGAGATGGCCGGTGCCCCGTCGATATCCGGGTAAATCCACACGGAGATGCGATTGAAGCCGCGCCAGTCTTCTGAAGGGAATTTGCGGGTGGCAATGAGGTCGGTCCAGTCGCCGCCGCCATCGACGCGGCCCATATTAAGCGTCGACCGGATCACTAACGCCTGTCGGCCTTCTTTGACGTGCTCGGAGGAAAGGCTCATTTCTCCTTCGCCTTTGAATGACCAGCCGCTAAGGTCTTCCATTTCGTCCAGCAGCCGGGAGTTCAGAACCGGCTTATTGAGCCAGCGATACTGGGCTCCGTCGAGATCGTTGGGTTCCATGGGAACTGGCGGGTAGGACGACCCTATCGCCTGCGCAGCGGCTGCCTGGGTCAACGGGAGGCTTACCGCTGCCACCAAGAAGAGCAGCCAGAATTGCTTGATTGAAAAGGCCGGATTTGGCGCCATCAGTCTTTTGTCTCCAAGGTAATCTCACGAGCGGTTTTACTTCGCGGCCGTTGAAAACAGAGAGCAGGCCCAGCATGCAGCCGGCTCAGCGCAAGACAGAGAGAATTCCGCGGTAAAATCCGATTACTCTGTACAAGATTACGCGCCGTTTTGGGTCAAGCAGCACGCAGCGGACACCGCCATCGGGGCGGTCCGGACAGAGTGACGTTCAAGCTTCTGCCGGAACTCGTGATCAGTTGGACGAATTTTAGTCTTGCGTTTGAGCAAACTTTCGTGTATTTTGCTCTCATTGCCATTCAACCGGGCCATTTTCCCCCTAGTGAGAAAGTATGCTTGCTTTGTTTCTAATGTTAACAAAGTTGGCGGAAGGGAGGTCGGAAATGTGATCAACGGCAGCGAGGCTGGACCCTCAACTCTGCAGTCAAGCCGGCGTCGGATGGCAGACTTTGACGAAAGAACCATTTGGTATTGCTGCATAACCTATGAAGTTTTGTTGGGTTTTAGGAGGCATTTAATGAGGAGATTTTCTGCGTTGAAACACTTGTTACTGACCCTTTTTCTGCTCATCGCTTGTCTGGCCGCCGTTCCGGGCTGGACTCAAACCGTAACTGGAGCCATTCGTGGCACAGTCACTGACCCCACCGGCGCCATTGTTCCCGATGCCACGGTCACCGCCACCAACACCGCATCGGGAGTCATATCGAGCACCAAGACGAATGGTACGGGCGAGTACTCGATCCGCTTCCTGCAAATCGGACAGTACGAGCTGAACGTGAAGGCACAGGGATTTGAAACCGCCAGCTATGGCCCCTTCGTGCTGGAAATCGACCAGACCGCCAAAGTTGACATCGCTCTGCGTATCGGCGCCACGACTGTCAACGTGGATGTGTCCGGGGGGATGGAGCCCATCCTCACCACAGAAACCGCCACCCTCGGCGAGACTCTCACGGCAAACACAATCAGCAACATTGCGTTGAACGGCCGTGATTTCTCCGAGGTATCGATATACACTGTCGGCTCGGTAGCTCCCGGATTCAACGCATTCGGCGGAGGTGACTCCACCGAGCGCAACATTGACGCCGGAAATCAGATCTCCGTGGACGGCAACCGTCAGCAGTCCAACAACTATCTGCTCGACGGCCAGGAGATCAACGAGAACATCAATAACACAATAGCCTACGATCCAAACCCAGACTCACTGGCCGAGATTCGCGTCATCACCTCCAACGCCAATGCCGAGTTCGGCAACGTCAACGGTGGAACTGTGATCGCGGTAATGAAGAGCGGCAGCAACCAGCTCCACGGCAGCGCTCTCGGATTTGTCAAGAACTACAAGCTCGACGCCAACAGTTGGGCCAACGACAACAACCTCACTCCCATTCCCAAGAGCCATTACACAACGGCCCAATACGGCGGGACTCTGGGCGGCCCGATCATCAAGGACAAGCTCTTCTTCTTCGTCGATTATGAGGGAATGCGCTGGCACACAGCCGGCGGGACGAACGCGAGCGTAGTTCCCGCGGCGTTTCGCACCGGCGATCTCTCGTCGCTTCTGAATGTCATGGGTATTCAGCTCTACGATACCCAGACAGTTGACCCGGCCACACAACAGCCCGTGAAATATGTCAACAACCAGGTTCCCATCACCAATCCCGTCGCACTCTACCTCTTCAGCAATCCCAAGGCTTATCCGCTTCCCAACAACCCCACCAGTGATCCGATGGGAATCCAAAATAATTTTGTTGGACCGAGCGCCAGCTTCTCGCAGAACGACCAGGGCGACGCCAAGGTCGACTGGCAACTGCGCGCGACTGACAAGGTCTTCTTCCGCTACTCACAGGGATACGCCGCGGACGGTCAAACCGCCGATCCGCTCCCCGTGCAATTCCCGATCGCCAACAACTATCCAGACCATTTCTTTGACACCAACTGGGTACACACAGTTTCGCCCTCGATGGTGAACTCCCTCACTGCAAACTACGGAAGAATCCAGTTCAACAACGGGGTCTCCACCGATCCCAGCGGCATATTCGGGCTGAATGGCAATAAGACCGTCGGCATCCCCGGAAACTCACAAATGACGGCGGGCTTCAGTTCGCAAAACTTCAACGGAACGAGCGGAGCCGGTTATCCGAGCGGCTTCGGCACCAACCCATCCCCGGAGATCTTCGTCGACAACGTCTTCGGCTACTCCGATAACCTTTCCTGGCAAAAAGGACGGCATCTGCTGAAGTTCGGCGGCGAGTTCCTTCGCTATGAGCAGAATAGCTTCTATCCTGGCAACGATGGGGAGCTTGGAGCATTCAACTACAACGGTCTATACAGCGCCGACACCAACCCCGCGGACACGAGCGCGACGCCTTATCCTTTTGCCGACTTTCTTCTTGATCGTGTTCAGGATGTGCAGATCGGCTCAGTAACAGGACTAACCGGCCAGCGCCAGTGGCGCGATGGTGTCTATGCCCAGGACGATTTCAAGGTGGATAAGAAGCTGACCTTGAATCTGGGCGTCCGCTGGCAGTTCGATCAGCCTATCTTCGAGGTCAACAACAAGATGGCCAACTTCAATATTCAAACCCAGCAGATTGAGTACGCCGGGAAGGATGGCAACAGCCGCGCGCTCTATGATCCCGTCTACACCCAGTATCAACCTCGCGTCGGATTTGCCTACGGAGCGACTTCGCGCCTGGTAGTTCGCGGCGGCTATGGCATCTCCAGCTTCCTCGAAGGCACCGGCGCCAATCTGCGGCTGACCCAGAACCCGCCCTTCCACACCGACTTTGAAGAGACAGGCGTAAGCCCCAGCCCCGCCGCAGGGAGCACGCCATACTCTCCGGGCGTCTTCTACAAAGCATCGGACGGCTTCCCGACTACACAGGTTCCGACCACCACCTTTTATATCTGGCCGAAGAACCTCAGGCCGGCAATGACACAGGAAATCAGCCTGACAACCGAATATCAACTTGCCAAAGCCTCAACCATCCAGGTTGGTTATGTCGAGATCCTTGGCCATCACCTCACCGATCCCTACTGGGGCAACCAAGCGACTTCGCCGACGGCGGCCGATCCCTATGCGGGTCTCGTTGGCCAGGGCGGTGTTGTCAAGATCACCCAAACGGAGTCGGCTAGTGCCTATGGCGGTCTGCAGGCTGTCTTCCGCCAGCACATTACCGGAGGTTTCGAACTGACGGCCAACTATACCTTGTCCCGAGCCATGACCGATAACATCGGTTTCTACGGCGTCTATAACATCTGGAGTGGCCAATACTACCAGCAGGACGCTTACAACCCCAGGGCCGAGTGGGGCCCGGCCGGTTCGGACACCCGTCATAACATCTCAGTAACCGGCGTCTATAGCCTGCCCTTTGGCCGTGGGAAAATGGTCGGCTCTAACTGGAACTCGGTTGTGAATGCAATTGCCGGTGGATGGAAACTGAGTGGGTCGCAGGTCTATTATTCCGGATTCCCCGTCACTGTCTCATCGCCTCCCCACTACTCTGGTCAAGTCAACGCATTTACTGGCGCGGCAAGGCCCAACCAGCTTCGTCCGATTCATATGGTCAACCGTTCCAACGCCGCCTATTGGGGAATGGAAGTGCAGGGAACTTCCTGCGGCCCCGACATCGACGACGGCACGTGTATTTTCCAGGAACAATCCAACCATGGCTTCGGCTCGGTGCATCCCGGTTCGCTGCGCGGTCCCAGCTTCCAGAACATCGATATGTCGCTAGCCAAGACCCTCACCATCTGGCACGAACATAAGCTGGATTTTCGCAGCGATTTTTTCAATGCATTCAACATCGCCGACTACGCGGCTCCCGACAGCGGTATGACCGATAGCAACTTCGGGCAGATCACCGGCACTGTGGACGGGAACCGTTCCATCGACTTCTCACTGAAGTACTCCTTCTAGCGATCTCCCTGAACCGACGGCCTTGAAAAAGGCCCAGGTTGATGCGCGCCGCAGCCAAGATTCATTGCTGCGGCGCACTTTTTTGCCGATTCGAAAAAGGTGAGACGAAGAAACAAGTGAAGGTCTGGTTTGTTCAGCAGCCCGATCTTAGCGATCTTGCCCCGTAGGAGACGCCAAGCGCCGGAGCTGTTTTTTCGATGAATTACAGCGTGATGTTTTGCTGTGCGAGGAGCGCAATCATCCGGTCGCGGTGCTCGCCAACTTCGCCGGTGATGTTGTGCTCAAACTCCGGGAGCTCTGCGCCTTCGGTCTGGCTTTCGAAGACGTAACCGGCACGGAATAGCTTCGTCCATGCTCTCCAAATCGAGTCCTTTGAACTGACACCACAGTGGGGGAAAGACGACTACAGCGACGCGATTGTTAACATCTTTACGCGACTCAATACTGCCGGTCGGACTTTAACCAGAGAAGAGGTCACTCTCGCTTGCCTCAAAGTTGGTTGGATCCCGGCTGAAACAGACGGCAAGACAGCTGGTCAATGTCTTGAAATATCCCGAGCTACCGGATGGAACAGGCCAAAAGGGATCGGGACTCAGCTTAACGCCCTTGGAGCAGGATGAGGAGCTCAATTCCAAATGTCCTCTTTCTACTCTGGATGGTGCCTTCATATCAAGTGATGCGGAGAATGTTCATGCCAGAACATATCCTCGGTCCCAAACAGCCGTTGCACCCTATTGCTGACCATACGCACAAGACCCAGCATCTGGTCCGTAGGTCTAAATTCCGGCACCGATGGGGTCGGAGACGAGTTGGCGACAAATCAGGAGTAATCCGGAAACAGGTCCACCTGAAATGCAGGGCACAACAGATTTCCACGATTTCAGTCGCTGTGTTTCGGTCCTGGTGACAGTGCTTCTGTTGGCGAAAGGAAGGGTCTTGACGGTGGAATCGTTCGAAATTAGAAGCTCTTCCGCTAACCGTAAAAAACGCTGAGATTCTTCCGGCAGCGTTTGAATGCATGAGCCTGATGAGGGTGAGCCTCTATCCAATCAGGCTGAGACTGTGGCACCATCGACTGCGATGAAAGGCGGGCACCTGCCGCATTCATGTGACCGCGCACACTGATAAGACCGCCAAGCCGTGTTTTCGTCCTAATTACCTAGACTCGGCGCCAGCTCGTGCGAGTACCCGGCAAGGAGGCCAACTATGGCCAGCAATTCTCGGATTCAAGTTGTCGTTAGCGCGCCTTTGCCGTTTTTGATCTCAGCCGCAATTTTTTTGTGGCCCGCATGTGGCTGGGCGCAGGGCAAAGGTCAAACTACTTTCACGTCTGCCATTCCTCTGAAGGTAGATGCACGGCCTGTACCCGCTAAAGTGACGAGCGACGATGAGAGCGTTTTGGCCGACAAGGGCTACGTCGAGATCGGAACCGTTAGGGCCGAGAATCCAGGAAAGAATACCGGTGAAATCATAGTCGAAGCATTGCGCGCGTCGGCTCTTAGTAAGGCAGGCGAGGCCGGCGGCGATGTCGTCCATTTTGACAGCGAAGGCAGAGTGGACAAAGCCGAAGTACCAACCGGCAAGATGGCGAGTGAATGCACGAGAACCGCAGATTACTCAGTCGCGGTTCCAACAACCGTACACACGTGTACCACGGACGCGCACGGCTTCACTAACTGCTCGGATATGCCTGGCGCGCCCAGCACCGGGTACGTCAATCGGTGTGTCGCGTGGGGCGAACCGAAGCCCGTTTACAGAAAGGTGGAAGGAATAGTCAGCGAAGGCACGGTTTGGCGTAATGAACCAGGTCTGGAAGCCAAGGTCATGAGCGCGAAAGACGTCGCCCGGAGGGTGGAGGAAGCCGAGAACGTAGCGCACCTGGCCCACGGCGCTGACGTCAACGCCAAGGACACTTACGGCCTCACCCCGCTGGGCGTCGCGGCATTCTCGGGGGAAAACCGTGTGGCTGAGGCGCTTCTGACGCTCGGCGCCGACGTCAACGGTAGGAACGATAAGGGCGACACCCCGTTGGGTTCGGCGGTATCCAACGGAAAAAGGGATATGGCCGAATTACTGCTGGCCCACGGCGCTGACGTCAACGCCAAGAACAATGAGGGCAACACCCCTCTAGGCATCGCGGCTTCTGCAAACCAAAGGGAAATTCTGGAGTTCCTTGTAAGCCATGGTGCCGAGATAAATGCTAGGAACCTTCAGGGCGATATCCCGCTGGGCCTAGCGGCTTCTCGAGGTCAAAGAGAAATTGTAGAGTTCCTTGTGGCCCACGGCGCCGAGTTAAATGCCAAAAACGAGCACGGAGAGACGCCCGTCAGCTTGGCGGAACGTGAGAAGCACGAAGAGGTGGTTGACCTGCTGCGTCGACACGGTGGCCGCGATGCGCAGGAATCGCCTCTTCAAACGCTTTCAGAGAAGCTCACTCGCAATCCCGATTATGTCCACAGCAGAGACAGCAACGGCTCTACGCCGTTACTTCTGGTTGCACGTGATGGGAGCAATGACGAAGCAGAGTTGCTTATGGCCCATGGTGCCGACGTTAATGCCACAGACAATTCTGGTGACACGCCGCTGATCATCGCAGCAGAATACAAGCAGAGGGATGTGGCCGAGGCGCTCCTCAACCATGGCGCTTACGTCAACGTTAGAGACAAGTACGGTGATGACCCCCTGATCGCAGCAGCACAACACGGAAATAGAGAAGTTGCCGAACTGCTTCTCAGCCACGGCGCTAACGTCAAAGCCAGAGACAAGGATGGCGATGATCCGCTGATCACCGCAGCACAATATGGAAATAGAGATGTGGCCGAAGTGCTACTCACCCACGGCGCCGACGTCAAAGTTACAGACGGCCTTGGTGATACGCCGCTGATCATCGCGGCAAAATTGGGAAATAGAGATGTGGCCGAAGTGCTACTCAACCATGGCGCCGACGTCAACGCGACAGACAAGAAAATCCACCATACGGCGTTGTTCTGGGCGCGAGACAGCGGGAAACAGGACCTTGTCGACTTCCTGCGCCAGCACGGCGGCCACGAATAACCGCGAAGAATGACGAGGATTGATCAGAAATCAGAGGGGTGAACGCCCTGCCTGCTCTCCCCAATGCCGGTTCCGAGAGTATTACCGCCTACTCTTCAGCTACCATTTGAGCAACATTCCCGCGTGCCTTCGGCGTGGAAGATGCTGTTCGGTCTGTCGACCTGCCCTGGGGGGATTCCTGCGTACCGGGGGCAGCATGACATGTTCGGAGCGGCAGAACTGCTGTATTCAGCACATGCGGCAAGCCAGTTCTGTTCTATGCGCTCAGTGCCGTTTCTCTCTCAATGGAATAGCGAAGAATCGTTGCGGCTATTCCTGTCAGTTGCGTTGATGCGCGGTCCGTGCGGACGACGTGGCCCGTACACCGGACCTGGCAACAGGTTGAGAGCGTGATCTCCGGTGGCAATTCGATCAGGAATTCAAAATCTCCGGCGATGGGGACTTTGCCAGCCGGATCAAGAAAGAAATACACGCCCAGGTTGTTCAAATCCCGGGTAAACCCTGGAATCTCGCGCCTTCCTATGAAAGCCGTAAGCGGCGCGCTGATTCCAAATCGCCGCCTTTGCCGACGGTCTTTTGCCGATTGCGGATTGGCCATGATCAGTCCCTTCCCGTCAAAAACGCCTTAAAAGTTGCGCAAAAATCAATCAAAGTGCCTTCAAAAATACAAGAACATCCCGCCAACCCTTTGCGAGACAGAACCCGATCAGAAACACTGCCAGGAATATGGCGTAGTGCAGTGGCACGATGGTGTGGTTGATTGGTTACCACAATCCAGCGCTACGATTACTAAGAAGCGTTATAGCAATTTAAAGACCGAATGAAGTACAAGTGAATGTTGAGGTTATGCATCATCCTATAGCTCGTGTGCAATCTTTTGCGCATTTGTCTAAGTACTTTTATACACTTTTAAAGCTTCTTTGAAGCTGATGCGGCGCAATCATTCAGAGCAAAGAGTGATTGCGCGAGGTCGCCTGTCTGGGTGTTGCACAGGCTCGGCCATTCATGGGGATGCACTACGATGACAACATGGCGACGCTTCTGGAGATTCGCGGGTTGCAGATTCGGTTCGGGGCGGCAGAGGCGGTTCGGGGCGTGAGCTTGCGACTCGATGAGGGCGAAGTGCTGGGGCTGGTGGGCGAGTCGGGGTCGGGCAAGAGTGCCACAGCTCTGGCGATCATGGGCCTGCTGGGACCGTCGGCGCAGGTCGCCGGAGAGATCCTGTGGCGTGGGGACGAAGAGCCCCGGGCGGCATCAAAAAACCGCCAGATGATTGATTTTCTCAAGCAACCGCCGGAGGTGTTGCGGAGGTTAAGGGGCCGGGAGATTGCCATGATCTTTCAGGAGCCGATGACGGCTCTGAATCCGGTCATGTCAATCGGCCGCCAGGTGGCCGAGGGCGCAGAGGCGCATTTCCCTTCCTGGACCGGAAGAGAGGCGAAGAGAAAGGCCCTCGCCGCGCTGGAGGCCGTCTCGATTCCCGAGGCGGCGCGGCGTTACGGAGACTATCCGCATCAGTTTTCGGGCGGGCAGCGGCAAAGGATTCTGATCGCCATGGCGCTGATCAACCGTCCTCGGCTGCTGATCGCCGACGAACCAACCACGGCGCTGGATGTCACCGTGCAGGCCCAGGTGCTGGAGCTGCTGCGGGAGTTGCAGCAGATGCACGGGTTGGCAATGCTGTTTATCTCGCATGATCTGGCCGTGGTGGGCCACGTGGCCAGCCGGGTTGCGGTGATGCGTGCCGGCCAAATTGTCGAGGAAGGCCCGACTGCACGCGTCCTGATCACGCCCGAAAACGTCAACACACGAAGTTTGCTGGCGGCTGTTCCAACGCTGAAAACTGACCGGAGCAGACCCCTGGCGATGGTGCCCAATGTGGACGCCGCTCAGGCGAGTGAGCGGAAGAGCCAGTAGAGTGTGCCGGAAAGCAAGGCTGCAGCCGGCAGCGTGAAGACCCAGCCGGCGGCGATGTTGCGAACCGTAGCCAAGCGAAGGCCGCTGCCGTTGGCAGTCATGGTGCCTGCCACACCTGAGCTGAGAATGTGGGTGGTCGAAACCGGCTGACCAAAGACGTTGGCCGCGAAGATCGTACCCATGGTCACCAGGCTTGCACTCGCGCCCTGAGCATAGCTGAGATGATCCTTGCCGATCTTTTCCCCCACAGTAATGACAACCCGCCTCCAACCGACCATTGTTCCCAGGCCGAGAGCCAGGGCGACGGCTACCTTAACCCAATCGGGGATGAACCTGGTGGACTTGTCAACCTTGCTCTTGTAGTTCGTCAGGGCCTTGTTTTCTTCGGCTGTAAAGGCAGGGACCGCGCTCTTTTGCATCAGGCGGATCGCCTCGCTGGCAACGTACATATCGTTGCGGACATTGGCTTGTTCCTGCGCAGGGACCGACTTGAAGACCTTGTAGAGGGCGACTTCGTGGCTCACGTCCTCGACCAGCTCGCGCAGCGCGAGAATCGTGTCCGGCTGCAACTGCTTGGTGCGGATGTAGTCAGTAACTTCTGCGCGTGCATCCTCGCCAAGAATGCCAGTCTTGTCAACGTGCCGGTCGAGGATGTGGCCGGCCTGCTCCGAGGCGGCGATGAACTGTTGAACGTCGTCGGCCGTAACGGCATGATTGAGCGCATACGCCGTCGGGACGGTGCCGATGAGGATCAGCATGATCAGGCCCATGCCCTTTTGCCCGTCGTTCGAGCCGTGGAAGAAGCTGACGCCTGTGCAGGTGAGCACCATCATTGCGCGAATGTGCCACGGCGGAGGCTGGTTGTCTTTGGGTGCTTCGTAGAGAGATGGATACTTGATTGTCCGCTTGGAGATGTAGAGCAAGAGTCCAGCGCAAGCGAAGCCCAACATTGGCGAAATCAACAGCCATTTGAGAACCCTCATCGCCTGTTCCCAATCCAGGCCGGAGGTCCCGGTGCGGGCATTCATCAGCTGGTTGGCGATACCCACGCCGATAATGGAGCCGATCATGGTGTGCGAACTGGAAGCCGGCAGGCCGAACCACCACGTGCTTAGATTCCACACGATGGCGGCAATCAGCAGTGCAAAGACCATAGAGAAGCCGGCGCCGGAGCTGACTTGAAGAATCAGCTCGACCGGCAGCAGCGTGATGACGGCGAAGGCGACCGTGCCCGAGGAGAAGAGCACTCCGGCGAGATTGCAGATGCCCGACCAGACCACGGCGATGTTGGGTTCGAGCGAGTGGGTATAGATCACCGTCGCGACTGCGTTAGCCGTGTCGTGGAAGCCATTGACGAACTCGAAACCCAGCGCAATGATCAGCGCAAGGGCCAGCAGCATGTAAGGCCAGATGCTGGTGATGGTGACTGAATCGAGGTCTCGGGCAACATGGAAGGCGATGTAGCAAAGCCCACCGGCCAGCGCCAGCAGGAAGACTGCGATGCCTGCGCGGCTTGGAGCCTTCGTCAGGTTGCGGTCCAGCAGAGATGCGCCCGCGGGCATGGGATTCACCAGAGTAGCCAGATCGGCCATCAGAGTTCACCAATGCGGCCGGAAAAATTCCGGACACGCCTGGGCCTCCTGAGTCGAGACTCAACGACGACATTCACCAGCAAATAGAAGAGGGATCGCTTGTGGCGGGAAAGAGAAGAGCCGGATAAATTGGCGTCCATAAAACCCCAACAATCGTATATTTGCACGATTGTTTGCGTCGCCAGGCAGGGAATTAACCTGACTGAAACAATTCTACACCGGCAGGGGGGGAGCTTGGGAAGAGCGGAAATGGGACGGCGGTGGAAATCAGTGCGGGCAGCCGGAAGGGAGGATCAGGAATCCGCGAGCCTCTGCAAGGCTTCAGAATATCTCTCGATGATGCGTTTCGCGACTTGCGACTTCGTAGAGAACTCAGGGTCGCCTTGGACCTTTTCCTGATTTACAGCATTCTTGAGGGATTTCTTGGAATTCACTTGTTTTTTTCATAAAATTCTCCGTGCTCTTGACCTCTTTGATCGACAGGAACCAACTGATTCTTCTCGTCTTGAAGGCAACATCGATTCGGATCTTATCGCCAGTCGTCCTGGGCGTTAATCACGCCTTCGCCCATTACGTCGTCGAAGCCGGTGTGCTTTTTGATGAAGATCTCGCTGAACTGGCGGTCCTGGCGGAGCAAAATGGCTTGAAGTCGCACCAGTTCCAGCAGAGCCAGAAACATGGCGATCAGGGCCCGTTCCGAGCGGGTGTGGCTCAGCAGGCGGCGAAGAGCCACGGGCTTGTCGTCCATGGTCAGCCGGCGGGCAAGAAACTGGATCATTTGGCCAACGGTCACCGAATCCTCGGTGACATTGATGATGGGACGCCTGCGGGCGCGCTCCAGTATGTCCCTGAAGATTCGGACCAGGTCATCTGTATCGGCGGCGATCTCCGGCTCGGTGGCGTCGTCGTCTTTGAACTCGCGTAGGCCTGGGTTGGTCCAGGTGGCGGCCTCAAGCATCTGCTTCTGTTGCAGCATCTGTGCGGCGTTTTTGAAGCGCTCGTGCTCCAATAGGCGATCAACCAACTCGCGCCGGGGATCCTCGTCGCCCGTCTCCTGGTCGGAAGCCGTTCGCGGCAACAGCATCTTGCTCTTGATGTGGATCAGCAGCGAGGCGGTATAGATGAATTCGCCAGCCACGTCCATATCGCCGGCCTTGAGTTGATTGACGTATGCCAGGAACTGGGCGGTGATCTTGGCGATTGGGATATCGTAGATGTCGATGTCCTGCTTGCGGATCAGGTCCAGCAGCAGGTCCATGGGACCGTCATAGACCTGGCCCACAATCACTGAAAACGGAGACTGCTCAGCGCTTTCGTCCAGCTTTTTCTGACGCGCCGCCAGCTTGGCCGCGGCCTTGTCTTCCCCCGGGGGGTGCGAGGGGAGGACCAATTGGGCGGTGGAACCGGAAACCTGCTGAGCCTCAGGCACTTGGTCTACCTGAGCGGCAACGTCAATCTCGGATTTGGGAGAGGGATCGGTCAATGCTTTTTCTTCCGTGTTTCGAGCCTCTTGTAAAATTGCCGTCAGGCAATGGATTGTGCCACGGCACGACTTTAGTCGTGCCCTGGATGGTCAATTTTTGATTCAGGCTTTAGCCGCTGCATAATTGCACATAACTGAAAACACAACCGCAAGTGCTAAAGCCCAACATAATTTTGTTGCTCTCTTGGCACGACTGAAGTCGTGCCCCGGCACTTCTCGCGGTCCCAATGGAATTTTGCAAAAAGCTCTTTCTTCCAAATTACTCTAAAACACTCAACTCTACTTATTTTCATTGCCGGTGAGGCGAAAGGTGATGGTGCCCCAGAAAAGGCGGGCGCGCATCTGCACCGGCAGGTGGCGATCGTCGTCGGTGTACCAGATCCAGATGTTCCCACGGTTCTTAACCACGCCGGCGTCGGCGGTGGGCTGCACGCGGAGAGTCTTGAATGTGCCCAGCGGGGTTTTGATCTCTTCGCGGCCTTCCACCTTCATGGTGACGGGCACGATGCGCATGGCGTCAACCACCGGAATTACGAAGTTGTGTCCCAGGGCAATTGGTTGCGACGAGGCGTAAAAGATGCCCGTAAGCAGGTCGGTTACGCAGCCGGGGACAGGCGATTCGATGTGCTTGGTTTGCCCGCTGACCGGGTTCTTCTCGTTCAAGACTGAGTGCTTCTGCGCGTAGTCAATGTGCAAAGTAGAGACGACCTGACGGCGGCCCTCGACGGTCTGCTTGTTGAAGTCGTCGGTACAGCCCGTTGCCCGGCCAAAGCTCGACTGGAAGCGGTCGCTGACATGAAAGAGCAGGTTAATGGCGCCGCTGGTATCGGCGCTGGAGGTAATGTTCTCGCGATCGCCCGCCGCTTCAAAGCGCAATACAGCGATTCCGGCGGAAAAGACCCGCCAGTCCACCGAGTAAGTGAGAGTCTGCTTTTGCGGGAAGTTGTAACCGGTGCGTGGCGGTGGCAGCGGGGGCATCTGTTGAGCAACGGCCAACGGTGGAATGGTGGCCAGGGCGAGGGCGCAGAGAATTGCTGAACCATTTGTGCGCGTCTTCACCGTCAGCTCTGGCTCCTCTTTGAGTGGACTTCAGGTCGCAAAAAAGCCGCTCATCGCGGCACATTCACAAATGCGGTCAACACGTGCCGCAGAAGGAGCAGGCTGAGGTAGAGCAGAGTGGCCCCTATTGCAGCATTGTACTCGCGGTGACGGATGTAAAGCGAAAGGGAAAAGGCGCCTGTGGAGTTTTCCTTTTCCGGGTGTCTTCCCGTTGTGAGCCGGGGAATCAGACGGGGTACACGCCGGCAATAATCGTCGAAACCAGGGAAGGTGGCGCGCAGAAAACGCTCCTCGGAGGCGATTACCGGGACGTAAATCACTGTGAAGCCCAAGGCAAGCACTAGCGCTACCGGCCAACTGAGCAATGCCACGGCAAAGCCAGCCGCAATCAGCATCGAGCCCAGATAGAGCGGGTTACGGACATAAGCGTAGGGGCCTGTTACCGTAAGTTCTTGATTCTTTTTGACGTATCCAGACGCATAGCCGCGCAGCCAAAGGCCGGGCAGCACCAGGGCCAGGCTACAGGCCACTGCGGCTGGTCGAGGCGCACGCTGCCAGAGTTCAAAAATGTAGAGAACTGCGGCGACGAAGCCCAACGGCACACGGATGCGTCGGGCAATGCCCTGCCAGCGGGAGATCCAATCTGGTTGCTGCGCGTCGGGTTGCTGTGCGCCGCGCTGTGCAGGCGCTGGTTGGTTGATCATTTTGTCTCGGGGGTGGTTTCAGGATACAGCAATGCATCGGCGGCGCGCAGAACGTCATCTGGTTGGATCGTCAGCAGGCCCGCCTCCGGCGATTCGCGGCGAGTGTGGTCGCGGCGGCTTTGCGGGTTGCGGATCACTCTGAAGCTAGTCCCGAAGGGCCCGTTACGACATGGATCGGTCGGACCATAGATGCCAACCACGGGCCGCCCAAGAGCACAGGCCAGGTGAAGCGGCCCCGTGTCCCCGGCAACGACAAGGGCAACCCGACGGGTGATGGCGATGAGCTGGGCCACTGTGCAGGTGAGCGGAATGGCCGCGCCGCCGGTTCCGCGGGCGATGACGTCAGCCAGTTTTTCTTCGCCGGGTCCGGCATTGACGAGAATGCGAAAACCAAGATCGATAAAGCCTTGTGCTACAGCGTCGTAGCGCTGAATTGGCCATCGCTTTGCACCCCAGCCCGCGCCGGGATTGATCAGGACAGACGGTTGATCCCCACCTCGCAACCCTGTGTTTGAAGGCAGGATCTCAGAAGCCCAGGCCTCGGCAGCAGGGTCAATGGGCAGCAAAGGCTTCGCCGGGGCAAGCTTATCTCCGGCAATGGCCGAGACAAGTTCGACATCTTGCTCGATGACGTGCAACCCGCTGGTGACAACGCGCTCAGAGAAGAGCCAGCGTGCCGGAAGCTCACGCGGCCTCGCCTCGCCAATCACTCGCCGACAGCCGGCCATTCTCGATAGAACCGCCGAGCGAATGGAGCCTTGCAGATCGATCACGGCGTCATAATTTGCCGCTCGCAACGCAGTGCGCAACGATTTGATCTCCTGGATGGTCTTGCGGCTAAACGGGGCCCTGCCCCAGTCCTTGGTGGGGGCGAGATGCAGGTGGTCCACCAGCGGCTGTGCAGGACCGCGCATCGTGCTGTCTTCAGTCTTGAGCAGAGCCTGCCAACGTGGTTCGACCACCCAGTCGATCACCCAATCCGGATAAGCGTGACGCAGAGCCGTTACCGCCGGAAGGGCGTGCAGGATGTCCCCCATGGCGCTCAAGCGGACCACAAGCAGGCGAAAGTTAGACTGCGTTTGCAAGCTCTGATTTTCTCACAAGCGCGGGTGTGCTGGAGTGGCGAATAAGGAGCCCAGAAGCCAGTCAATAGCGGTGTCGTGGCTTTCGATTTCGACGGTGAGACGGGCGGTCAGTAGCGGCAGCGACTCCGGAAAGGCGGAGGTCAGCTTTCCCAGCCGGACTAGGTCTTTTTCTGTTGTGACGACCGCGACCGCTCCCGAAGCGCTGGCAGAATTTGCAACGCGGTTAATGTCACTGACGATGTAGCAGTGGTGGTCGGAGAAGGCCGTCCGAGCGGCAAGGATCAGGTCGTTGGCTTCGAGGCCGGTGAAAAACTGCTCCGGACGAGAAATGCCGCAGAAGGCGGCGACTGGGCCGTTGATAGCAGGAACCTCCATTCGCCGGCGCAGACGCCAGACCGGCCCATGCCAGCCAAAATTGCGCAGCTCAGTCTCCAGTTCCGGCTCATCGGCCGGAATCGCAACGATGCTGGCGCGGTGAGCGGCCTTAAGCGGCTCGCGCAGATTGCCCGCTGGGAGCAGCCGGTCGTGCCAGTCGCGGCGGTCAAGGAGCAGAATGTCGATGTCGCGGGCAAGTTGGCGGTGCTGAAAACCGTCGTCGAGAAGGTGGATGATCTGCAGTTGGTCTTCGCGACCGGTCTGTTGCGTTTCGGCCTCGGCCCGAATTCCGGCGTCGTGGCGCTGGGGGGCGACGTAAACCGGAAGGCCCGTTTCGCGGGCGATCAGCAGCGGCTCGTCGCCGAACTCCTCAGCGGTTCCCTGGGGATCGACCCTGGATGCGAGCTGGCTTCGGCGGCCATAGCCTCGGGAGAGAATGTCAACCTGTAAGCCCTTGGCGGTAAGCAGTTTGGCCAGCGCGATG
Source organism: Occallatibacter sp. (assembly GCA_050015115.1). Lineage (GTDB taxonomy): Bacteria > Acidobacteriota > Terriglobia > Terriglobales > Acidobacteriaceae > Telmatobacter. The sequence goes on along the minus strand of JBEKCA010000006.1, from coordinate 46,351 downwards.
GTGAGCGGCGTCTTGCCCGAGCCGCCAGTGGAGAGGTTGCCGATGCTCACGACGGGAAGTTTCAGTTGGCGAACTGGCTCTATACCCCTGCGAAGCCGGAACTCGCGGAGGGCGAGCGCAAGCCGGTAGAGCGGATTCAATGGAAGGAGCCAGGGGCGAGGCCGAGTCGTGCTCAAAGACAGTACCTCAGGGGCTAAAGCCCGCATTGATTACGCGGCGTTTCGGCGCGACTGAAGTCGTGCCTTTTCAAAGCATAGCCTTGTTCAGAGGTTCCCAAGAAGTTCCTTGATCGCCGTGACGCATCGATCCGTCGCTCCGGCTTGTTGGTCAAAAACCTGTTTGGCTCGTTCGCCCATGGCTTTGGCTTCGGTTTGACCGCACAGCAAGTCAACTAGAACTTGCGCGAGTTTCTCTTTCTCGGTAATACATATTGCGTTGTGCGCGATCAGATCTTCAGAAATCGCGCGGAAGTTGGCGTAGTGCGGGCCCATGACGATGGGAACGCCGAATTGCGCCGGTTCCAGCGGATTGTGACCGCCGGCGGGAATCAGGCTACCGCCGACAAAGGCGACCGATGCCAGCGAGTAGACCGAGGCCAGTTCGCCAATGGTGTCGAGGAGGACGATCTGGCCCGAGTTCAGCGGCTTGATCGCAGCGGCGGACAGTGAACGCCAGTCGGAACGGCGCACCCAGACCGAACCGGACCGACTCAGCAGATCGGCTACAGCTCCGAATCGTTCCGGATGGCGCGGTGCGAGGACCATGGCCAGTTGGGGATCCGACTTCAGCATTTGCGGCCAGGCTTCAAGCAGCGCGGCTTCTTCGCCCTCAAGCGTGCTACCGGCAACGATAAAGCGCAGACCGTGAGAAAGCGCTTTCAAACGCATTGCCGCCTCGGCCTCGCGGGCGGCGCGGACGTCGAACTTGAGATTTCCGGCGGCTGAGACGCGCTCGGGGAGACAGCCGATGGCGGTAAGCCGGTCGGCGTCGGTCTGACTCTGCGCCAGGACCCGGCTGATCCGGCTGAGAAAAGGCCGCCAAAGCCCATGAAGCCGTCGGTAGCGTGGCCAGGAACGGTCGGAGATACGGGCGTTCACGACGGCGACGGGGATCTGACGGCGAAAGCAGCCGTTGAGCAGATTGGGCCAGAACTCGGTTTCGGCCAGGATGAGGAGACTCGGCTGGAGAGCATTCAGGCAAGCTCGAACAGCCCAGGGCAGATCAAGCGGGCAATAGAAGACGCGCTCAGCCCCGAAGCGTTCGCGGGCCAGTGTTTGGCCGGTGCGAGTGGTGGTCGAGATGACGATCCGGCAGTCTGGCAGCGCGTCGTCGAGAGTCTTGATCAGACGGCTGACGGCCAGTACCTCGCCGACGGATACGGCGTGAATCCAAAGAAATCTTCGACCAGGGCCCGATTCTGCCAACATCTTTCGGAACTGGATTGGAATTCTCCCCGACCGTTCGAGCAGCCCCTCGCGGTACTTCCGCGTGGTTGCCAAGCGGAAGAGCCACCAGGGCGCGCCAATAACCAGCGCCGCCAACAAGGCCAGATTGTAGAGAAACAGAATCATGTTCGGATGAATGATCAGGTCACAGAGTGACGAATCGCGCCTTTCCGCAGTCCAATCTCAAATGATACAGTCGAGCACGATGAGACTTCCGTGGACCATTCCACTCTTGTTGCTTTGGTTGGCTCTACCGGCAATGGCCAGCGACCACACGCCGCCCCCGGTGCAGCCGGCCACTTCGTTTGCCGCGGTCGAGGTGCACGAAGACGAAAAAGTGGCGATTGCCATCGAACCCTACGACACGCACGAGAAGGCAGCTATCTTCCGCGTCGATTATCCCAGCCACGGCGTGATGCCGGTGCGTGTAATCGTCACCAACAACGGTGATCGGCCAATCAGCCTGCGTGATGCGCGGATTCACTTCTATACCGCGGACGGCGACAAGATACAGGCTGCCGAGCCGGAGGACGTCGAGCGGCTGATGACGCGCAAGGAGCGCCAGGGCAGCAAGATTCCGCTGCCCGCCCCATTGCCGAGTATCAAGGTCAAGCCCAAGGCCGGCAACAAGGACATCGAGCAGGACTTCGACACCTTCGAGTACCAGGCGCTGGTGGTCGAGCCGCACTCGACGCGCGCGGGCTTCCTCTTTTACGACGTCTCGGGGCTTGACCACCCGCTCCAGGGGGCAAGCTTGCAACTGCGTATGCTGCGCGATGCCGACGGCAAGGAACTCTTCTATTTCGAGATTCCCTTTGACAAATACCTGAAGTCGAAGTCCGGCCAGATGAACTGAACTTTCAGTGCCGCTTACTCGTAGTAAGTAGCGGTCGTCGTGTCCGTCTCCCAGATAGTCGCGTCTTTCACGCGCACGCGGCCTTCGGTCAATGCAGCCAGTTGTTCGTTGGTCTGGTCGTAAAAATATTTGGCGATATTTTCGGCCGATGGGTTCAGCACGATGAACGGCTCCAGCTCATTGAGCATCCTGTGGTCGATGCGCTCGATCACAGGGCGCAGCACCTGCTTGAGCAGCTTGAAGTCGAGCAGCAGGCCGGCATCGTCGAGCGCGGCCCCGGCCAGGGTGACGCAAACCTTATAGTTGTGGCCGTGCGGGTTTTCGCACTTGCCCTTATAGTTGCGGAGGTAGTGTCCGGAGGAGAATTCTGCCTCCACGGTGACTTCATACATTGGGTTCAGCTCGATTCTTGTGTGGGGATGCGCCCCCTTTGTCTATTTTAGCGGTTCGTGTTCGTCTGGGCCGCCGCGCTGCTTGCGTCGCGCAGCCTGCCGGGCCTCTTCGCTGCGACGGTCAACCTGCTCGAAGAGATGACTCATGACGCCAATCAGCGCCGATGCCAGCCCGGCCAGCAACAGGATCAGCGCGACCGTGCGCCGGAGAGAGGCGTTGGCCGGCAGACCGGGTTGAAAGTTCGAATGCGCCATCGACATTGCCGCCGAGAGCAAGGCAAAGAGCAGCAGCGCGGCAGCCAGAATGTAGAAGTTGCGGGACATGAGTTTGGATGAGCGAGAGTGACCCGCCGAACCCGTGGCTATTCTGAACCAAGAGCCTGGCCGCTGGTGCTACTCGAAGAACTCCTCGTCAATTTGTTTGATCTCTAGGGTCTCTTCGACTCTGCACCCGATATTGTGCCGAATCATGAGGCGTGTCAACTGGCTTCCATCAACAAGGACGATGCGCTTACTCAGCATCCCCGCAGTGTCGCGGGCCGAAGGAGTGTAGGTAGACGCCGTGACAAAAAGGCCTTTAGTTGCCTTAAAACGGTCCAGGCTTCCAAAAAAGTCTCTGATTGCGCTTGCTCCCACAGTGTTCCCGTCAGCATATCGTTTTGCCTGAATGTAAATGCGGTCCAAGCCTAAAATATCCTGATCGATAACGCCGTCAACGCCACCGTCTCCTGTCCCACCCACTAGCGCCTTATTGATCTCGGTTACCGACCCACCATATCCCATTGCAAATAGCAAGCGCACGACCAAATTCTCGAAGAATGCTGGAGTCCCCGAGCGGATCTTGACGAGCAGTTCATCGGCAAGACCCTGTTCAAGAAGAGAGTGGGCATGTCGCATGGTTTCGTCGGGCGTTAAGGAGGACTCTTGGGCTAATTCGGCAGACTGCTCATCGGTAACTCCGCTTTCGGTCTCGGTAGGTTTCCGAAACTCTTGGAATTCCGGGAATTGGCTCAGGAACTTGATCGTAATGCGATCTGGAGGGCTGGCAAGGACGCTCCGACCTTGTTCTGAAATGCAAAAGTGTGCACGCTTCGTCGGTTTCAGCAGACCAGCCTTGATCAGATATGACTTTGCCCATGCGACCCGATTGGAGAACGTCGTTTGACGGCCAGATGGAATAAGAAGGGCTTTCTCCTCCTGAGAGAGGTCGAAATCTTCGGCCAAGCGTTCCACGGCATCCGAGATTCGCCATTCCTTGTCCGCAGAAAGTCGAACAAGGGGTAACATCAATGTCTGGAAATCCGGTATAGCCATTTCAAGTCGTCCTTATCTAGAAGGGAATGCCTAGCCCCGGATTCTACACTTTTGGCACACGACTTTGCTCGGATGCAAAAAACTCTTCCACATCGGTAATCGTTTGCGTCATTTTGTAGGGCGGAAGGCTGGCGAGGAAGGTCTGGCCGTATCGCTTTGTGCGAACGCGCGGATCGAGAAGCACCAGGACGCCGCGATCTTCGAGCGAGCGGATAAGCCGGCCAAAGCCCTGCTTGAGAGTGAGCACGGCGGACGGAACCTGGTAGTCGAAGAATGGCTTGCCGCCGGCCTCTTCAATGGCCCTCATGCGCGCAGCAACGACTGGATCGCTGGGCACAGCAAAGGGCAGGCGGTCGATGATGACGCAGCTCAAGGCTTCGCCTTGCACGTCCACGCCCTGCCAGAAGCTCGAAGTGCCGAAGAGGACCGCATTGGGCGTCTCGCGAAACTGCTCCAGGAGCCGTTTGCGCGGAGCGGTGCCGTGCAGCAGGATGGGAAAATCCAGCACCGGCATCAGACGCTCGTATAAGTCGCGCATCTGGGCATAACTCGTGAAGAGACAAAAGGCTCGGCCGCGAGTTATCCGCAGCACGCGTTCAATGCATCGCGCCGCGGCCTCGGGAAACTCAGGATCGCGCGGGTCGGGCATCTCCGGAGGTAGATAGAGCAGTGCCTGTTCGCCATATCGAAAATGCGATGGCACCACTAACTCGCGCGCTTCGCTGAGGCCCAAGCGCTTGCGGATATGTTCAAAGCCACCCTGTACGGTGAGCGTGGCCGAAGTCATGACGACGGTAGGAATCTGGTCGAAGACTAACTCGGAGAGTAACTCTGAGACGTCAATGGGCGTGGCCTGCAGAAACGTCGTCCGCGAGGCGCTGCGCGGAGCAGACCTTTGGCCGGATGATGGGGCCGAGTTGATGCGCCGCTCCATCCAATAGACCATGTTGCTGGCGCTGGATTCTAGCAGGAACTCAAGCTCCGAGCGCAGGCGGGTGACGCGCTTGCGAAGCCCTGGCGCTTCGTCGACGCCTTTCATTCCATCCATCTCAGCTTCCATGCGACGGAGCGAGGCGCGCACCGCCATGTAAAGGTCGCCCGAGGTTTCGAGGAATTCCTCTCGCTCGGTGAAAGGCTGGCGGCCATCACCGGCCATGGGCAGGCCTGAAAAAAACATTCGTGCGCGGTCGCGCAGTTGCTGCGTCACGGCGGGCAAGGCATCGGCGCCCTCCTTGCCGCGCAACAACGTGTCAGTGTCACGGGCGAGCTCTTCAAAGCGGATGTTACTGACCGAAAGGCCGAAGTAACTCGAAGCTACCTCTTCCAACTCATGCGCCTCGTCAAAGACCACGGCCGCAGCCTCGGGAAGGATTCCCGCATCAGGCGCGCCTGCTGCTTCGCGCTTGACGGAGAGATCGGCGAAAAAGAGGTGATGATTGACGATTATGATGTCCGATTCGAGAGCCTTGCGCCGCATCTCGGTGATGAAGCAGCGGCGATAATCCGGGCAGGTCGTGCCCAGGCAGGCCTCGGCGCGCGCGTCGAGCTTTTGCCAGAGCGCACTCGACTCGGGCAGGCCTGCAATCTCTGAGCGGTCGCCGGTTTCGGTCGTCTGCTCCCATTCGGCAATCTGGCGGTATTGATCGATCTCTTCGAGTCCCGAGAGAATGGGCTGGCTGCGTAGCGCGACGAGCTTGTGGCGGCAAAGATAGTTGGCCCGGCCTTTCATGTAGCAGACATGCAGATCGCCAATGAGCGACTCAAGGAAGGGAATATCGCGGAAATAGAGCTGGTCCTGGAGAGCTTTGGTTCCAGTGGAAATAATGACGCGCTGACCGGTGCGCAGGGCGGGCAACAGATAGGCCAGCGTTTTGCCCGTGCCTGTGCCGGCCTCAACGATCAGATGTCGGCGTTCCTGGAGTGCGCGCTCGACGGCTTTGGCCATTTCGAGCTGTCCGGGGCGGTACTCATAGGGCAGCCGCGAACGCGCCAGAATGCCGCCGGGCGCGAAGAACTCGTGCAGCGTGGGCAGTGCGCGTGTTGGGCTGTCGGTGGCGGGCATCGGGACCGGGCGCTTTACTCATCATAGTGTCGCTGCCGGCAAGCAGCGGTCCGCTTCCGATGCGAAGGGGGATTGCGGTTAACCCGACGCGCTCTCCGCAGTGGTAGGATCGATGATTCTGCGCACCTCGGCGACACTATTGGCAGGGAAGCCGCCCAGCTTTGCGTGTTCTCGCACCATCTCTTCATTGGGGGCGATGTAGACGCAGTAGATCTTGTTGTCGGTTACGTAGCTCTGCAACCACTGGATTTGCGGCCCGAGATTCCGCAGAACGCTGCAGGATTTCTCACTGACAGCCTGCAGTTGTTGAGCCGACATGGAACCAGCTCCGGGAATCTCGCGCTCGATCACGAATTTTGGCACGGGGAAGACCTCCTTTAGACGCACAACTGCAATAGTTTATACAGACTTAGACTGCGGTGTGAATAGGCGTCTCTTCACACGGCTGCGGGTACGATCTTTATGCGGGGAAAGCAAGATTCCACATAGGTGCTGTTCTTGGTAGACGCAACCCTACACTCGCGAACACGGCTCTGCGTTCTCGCCTAACAAGTACTTCAGACTTTAGAGGTGTCAGGATTCCGCTGATCCTTGTTGATCGTCAGGCCCTGCCCACCGCTCATCCATTGGCCGATCATGGCCGCCTGATCGAGCCCCGCCCAGCCTTGACCGCTTGCTGCTCGCTTGGCAAGCTTCTTTCGCATCTGAAAGGACCGTCGCGCGGCCGATGTCTTCTCCGCCGCGGCATTGTAGGGATTGACTGGGTTAGTGTTGGTGGAATCGGCGTCGACGCGCATGGCTTTGTCTCCCGAAGGAGAGAGCGGGCAACTGGCTAGCCGGAATCTCGCCGTGAATATTAGAGAACCGTCATCAATAACAAGGGGTTTGACAGTCGCAACCATCGATTGGCCACAAGTTGAACTTGGTTCGATGGCCAGCTCAAGGCATTAGCCGAAATCGGAGTCGCGTCCCGCGGAACTTGAATGATATTCGTCATCATTTTGGTTCTGGCTGTGCCCGGCATCGAGCCACCGGCCGATCAAAAGAGATTCCACTGGGGTTGCCGCACCCTCGATCTCCGACGCGCCTTTCAGCAGCCTCTTGCGGACTTCGGCGGCTCGTTTTGCCGAATCTGCTCTCTCGGCCTGCGCAGCGGAGTAAAGGTTGGCCGTGTTGACGGCCATGGAGTTGCCGTGAATGTGCATCGCTTCCTCCCGCCGGGCAGAAGGGCAATTGGGCTACCTCGTCCGCGCCCGAATCATGAGAGAAGGCTCATTTCGGCGGAGCCTCCAGTCACCACGCCTGGATTCACTTAGCAGGGTGAACTAAGCTGGAATAGAGCACTCAACCCAAAAGAATTGGTAAGGGTTCTCGAATTGGCTGTCGTAAAACCATATGGAATTGCTTTTAATTGTGATTGGAGAATATTTTGGCGAATTATCGTAGATCGGTCGTACCTCGTGATCCCGGCGCAGCGGCGTTTCCGCTGGTGGCCATCGTGGGACGGCCCAACGTGGGCAAATCCACGCTCTTCAACCGGCTCACCAAGAGCCGCCGGTCGATTGTCGGCGATGAGCCGGGGATTACCCGTGACCGCATTTACGGCGAATACGAGTGGGCGGGGCGCGAGTTTCGCGTGGTCGACACGGGCGGCATCATTCCCGACGACCCCGATTTGATCCCCACCGAGATATACAGCCAGGCCAAGGTGGCGCTGGAGGAGGCCGATGCGCTGGTGCTGGTGGTAGATGCGCGAACGGAACTGGCCAGCCCGGACTACGACCTTGTTCGTCTGCTCATTCGCAGTGGCAAGCCGGTCTTCCTGGCGGTGAACAAGGTGGAGGGCGAGGCCATGGCGCTGGCCGCCGAGAACTTCCGCCAGTTGGGGATTCGCAATGTGTATCCCATCAGCTCCGAGCACGGGCTGGGGATCGGCGATCTGCTGGAGGCCATCTCCGAGGCGATTCCGCTGCCGCCGGAGGCTGTGCCGGCTGAGGACCAAGCGCGGACCGCGCAAGAAGCCGCACAAGTCGAAGAGGACGCCGAAGCCGAAGAAGCTGAAATCTCCGAAGGCGGCCCCGTCGCGCCAGAAGCCGTCGATGAGTTGCTTCGTCCGCTCCATCGCACGCACGGTGAGTTTGAACAGCATGAGACTTCCGTGGCGATCATCGGGCGGCCGAATGTTGGAAAGTCAACTCTGTTGAATGCGCTGACGGGAACTTCTCGCGCAATTGTCTCGCCGATTGCCGGCACGACTCGCGACGCTGTAGACGAAGTGGTGGAGTTCGAAGGGCAGCAGTTGCGATTTGTCGATACGGCCGGCATACGGCGCAAGGGCAAGACGCACCTGATGGCCGAGAAGATGAGCGTGGTGATGGCGCGCCGGCACCTCGAGGCTGCGGACGTGGCGCTGCTGGTGATCGACGCGACCGACGGAGTGACTGCGGCCGACGCGACCATCGGCGGCTACGCGCACGAGAGCGGGCGCAGCGTGATCGTCGTCGTGAACAAGTGGGACGCTGTAACGACGGGACGCACGGACGGCAAGCCTCCGGCCGACCGAGAGATCTTTGAGACGCAATTGCGCTCGGTGCTCAAGTACCTGAGCTATGCGCCGGTGATTTTTCTTTCGGCTCTCGAAGGGACGGGCCCCGAAGCGAAAAAGATGCTTCGGGTGCTGCACGAGGTTGTGGCAGTGGCTGCCGAGCGGCGCAAACGCGTCTCGACCGGGCAGATGAATCGCTTCCTCGACAAGATCGATTTTCAGCGCGCGCCGGTGCCGATGGCCAAGCGCGTTCGCATCTTTTACATGACGCAGGCCGCCGTGGCGCCGCCGACATTTGTGCTCTTCACCGACAGGGAGATCAAGCTGCACTTCTCGTTCGAGAGGTTTCTCGAAAACGAGATCCGCGCGGCCTTTGGATTCAAGGGCACGCCGATCTGGTTCAAGGTGAAGGCGCGGAACGAGAAGAAGGGCGAGTAGCGCGCGGAAGCGGCGTTGAATATCACCCAGCGGCTATAGTAGCTTCTTCTGCCCCATCGAATTGTAGCGAGGACTCAGCAACGGCCCATCCGCCAATGAGTAAGCTGGGCGCGAGCATTGGTGCGGCGTCGCAAAGATTAGCGAGCGCGGTCAACTGAACCTGTTGGTCAGGTTGCGCCGCGTGCGAGACAAGAACACAGGGAAAATCAGCGGGCAGGCCTTCATTGAGCCATTGCTGTTGCAAGGCGCGCAGATCGCGTCCCGGCATGTAGATCACGCGCGTGGCATCTTCGACCTTCGGCTGCGCACCGCGAAAAGCCTGGTCGTTGGCTTGCGATTGCGCGCGATGGCTCGTTGAGAAGATCACATTCGACGCGCTGTTGCGGCTGGTGAGCGAGCATCCGACGGCGGCGGCAGCGGCAAATGCGGAAGTAATGCCGGGGACGATTTCAAAGGGCACACCGGCATCCGCGAGCGCTGCTAACTCTTCGGCGGCGCGACCAAAGATTAGCGGATCGCCACTCTTGAGGCGGACGACACTCTGCTTCGCCCGCGCACGTTCGACCATGTGCGAGTTGATCTCTTTCTGCGTAATTCTCTTCACTCCACAACGCTTGCCGACGTTAACGATCTTGGCGGTGGGGCGCGCTAAATCGAGAATTGCCTGCGGAACCAGGTCATCATGAAGGATGACGTCAGCAGACTGAATCAAGCGCAAGGCCTTGACGGTGAGCAGATCTGGATCGCCCGGACCTGCTCCAACGAGATAAACTTTTCCGTTCGAGTTAGCATTTTTTGCGACGAGCGGCGCAAGAGCCATTTGACGAGAGGGACAACTAGCCGAGTCGCAAACCGGGCGGTGCGCAAGCTCGTGCAGCAGCAGCCTGCGCGCCTCGCCGCGCGGATGTGTGTCGAGAACCTCGCGGCGCAACTGGCCAACGCTTTCGAGCCATGGGCCAAGGTTCTGAGGCAGTTGTTCGTCAATCTCTCGGCGCAGGCGCTGCGCGACGGCGGGGCTCTCACCGGCGGTCGAGATCGCGATCTGCAACGCGCCGCGACTAACCACTGAGCCGAAGTAAAAGTCGCAATGTGGCGGATCGTCGACGCTATTGGCGAGAATGCCTCGCGCGAAAGCCTCCTTGTAAACTTGTGCGTTGACCTCTTCAGAGTCAGTCGCAGCAACGACTACGAAGTTGTCATCAAGGTCTGCGATTTCGAATGGGCGTTGAGTCCACTTAAGTTTTCCTTCGACGGCGAGTCGCTGGATCTCAGGTGTTGCATCGGGCGAGACAACACGCAGCCACACTCCCGTCTTGAGCAGGCTGGTGACTTTTTCCAGAGCCACAGCGCCGCCGCCGACAACCAGGCCGCGGCGGCCATCGAGTTTGAGAAAGATGGGCAGCAGGCTCATCGCTTGATCCTCACTCCGCCACGCCGTGCGGCACTGGAGCGGTCGGCAAGTCGCGCTCGACAGGCGCCAGAATCTCACCGGCAAGATCGGCGCGCAGTTCATCGCTCGAGTGACGGCCAAACCAGGCACGCAGATTTTCCGCGGGCTGGCGGTCGGCTAGATAGTGCCGCAGCAACCGTTCGATCGATTCAGGCACAAGAGTCGCGGGGCAGCGATAGCCGACAGGGCGCGCAATGGCCGCGTGTTGGCCCACCGCTCCGCCGAGGCAGAAGTAATAAGCATCGATGAGCTTGCCTTCGTGCTTGATCTTTTTGCCTTCGATGCCGATGTCGGCGATCCAGTGCTGGCCACAGCTATTGGGGCAGCCCGTAACATGCAACCTGAGTTGCTGATCGAAGCCGGGAAGCCGCTCTTCGAGTTCGTCAACAATCCAGCGGGCGAAGCCCTTGGTCTCAGTGATGGCTAGCTTGCAAAACTCGGTACCTGTGCAGGCGACTGCCCCGCGCCAGAAGGACGAGCCCTCGACATGCAAGCCGAGCTTGCCGAGCTCTTGCGCCAGTTCCACTGCTTTCTGATTTGGAATGTCGATGAAGAGCAGATTCTGCGAGACGGTGGTGCGCAGAGCTCCGCTGCCGAAACGCTCCGCGAGATCCGCGGCGGCTTCAAGTTGCTCACCGGTCAGTCGGCCACGCAACACCGATGCGCCAACGTAACTCAGCCCCGGCGTGCGTTGCGGATGAATGCCGGTGTGGTCGCGGTAGATGTCATCGGGAACTTCTTCCGGCGCGGCGGGCAGCAGCGTAAAGTCGAGGCGCGATTGTAGATTGGCAAGGAAGCTCTCCGGAGTCCAGCCTTCTTTGAGGAAGAGATATTTGAGGCGGGCTTCGTTACGGTTTTCGCGCAGGCTCTGTTGCTCACGGAAGATCTCGGCGACGGCGCGAACCACGCGCACCACCTGATCGGGAAGCACAAAAGCATCGAGGCGAACGGCTAAGTGCGGTTCCTTGGAGAGGCCGCCGCCCACGCGCAGCGAATAGCCGATCTGGCCGTCGAGCCTGGTCGCAGTGAGTCCAACGTCGTTGATCTCGGGATGCGAGCACCACGACGGGCAGCCAGTGACGGAGATCTTAAACTTGCGCGGCAAGTTATAAAACTCCGAATTGCCCTTGAGTAACGCCGATATTTCGTCGGCAAGCGGAGAGGCATCGACTAACTCATCGGCGGCCACGCCAGCCAGTGGGCACCCGGTCACATTGCGCACCACATCGCCGCAGGTTCCTTTGGGAGAAAGCCCGATGGCATCAAGCGCCTCCACAACTTCCGGCAGCGATTCGATGGTGAGCCAATGAAGCTGAATGGCCTGGCGAACCGTGATGTCGGCGAGATTGCGCGCGTATTTGCGCGTTAGCCCGCCGATTATGCGCAGTTGGCGCGCGGAGAGAATGCCGTTCGGAATGCCAATGCGCATCATGAAGTAGTCCGATGCAAGACCCTCGCCGCCCTTGCCGCCGGTTGCGCCCGCTCCATCGCCCTGCGTGTAGACGCCCCACCACTTGAAGTAGAAGTTGGCCCAGTCGGGCAGCACGCTTGTGCGGCCTTCGCGCGCAAAGGTTCGCACCTCGTCGAAGGCTTCCCACGGATTCTTTTCCCGTTTGAGACGCTCTCCCTTTTGTGCCTTTGTCTCTTTCGCTTGAACGGCTTCAGTCATTTTTCCTCTTCGCTAGAAATAGAAATCCCGCGGCAGCTAATGCTGAATCGCGGGCAATTGGAGAACCGTGGATATTGATCTGAAGTCTAGACCCAGGTCACCTGACCGCGCGAGGCGGCGAACAGCGGCGACAACAAGGGCGACTCTTCATAAGTGGATAGTATGTTGGGTGCGGGCGAAAGTCAAGTTGCGCAAGAGCAACCTCTTGCGCAACAACTCGTCCTATGTTACTTTCAAGTCGTGATGGTTGCATCCAGCCAAGCGCGGGTCGGTTGTTGTGCCTTACAGGCGCACCCGGCCTGTTGTTGTCCGCGCTAGAGTTCGCGGCCTCCGCTATCGGCAATTCGCTTGATAGACAACTTCCCCTCAGCAGAACACCCGCATCGCAACAACGCTCTCAGGAGCTTTGGACTTTGATCCACTCTCTTCAATCGTTTTCGCTTTCTTCGCGCGCTAATTCTCGAGACGCTTGTTCTCCCGAATTGAACGGCGCGCACTGCTGTTGTTGCCGCTGATCCCGCGACATTCTTCCTCTCTTCAGTCATCGATCGCAACCATTTTTTCAGAGGTTCAGTTATGCTCTCTTTCAGAATTCAAAGGAGAATCGAAAGTGCCAAAAGCTCTTGATGCTTATATTTCCAGTTCTCTGCGCTGGTTGACGCTATCCATCACTGCTTTTGTTTTTTTGTTTGCCATGACTGCCGGCCTGCCACTGGCCGCGCAGGACGACATCACCACGCAAAACGCGACGTCGGGCTATAACGGCGCATTTGTCACCGGACCCGCATCGAACCCGCTTAGCTTCCTGAACGGCGCGGCCTGGCGGACGACCGGCAACCCCGCTCCCTATGACTTTCACGACTTTGCCCCAGCGACTTATGTTGACGCAAGACTACCCAGGTGGATCGACCTGCAGGCCGAGGAACGGCTCCGCTACGAGGGGTACAGCAATTCGAGCTTCAAGGCGAATGTCGACGACTCATACATTTTGAATCGCTTCCGGTTCCAGGTGGACCTGCACGCGGCCAGCTGGTTCCGGGTTACGGCGCAAGTGCAAGATGCCCGTGCGGGCTTCCAAAACCCGCCCATCGGGCCGCCGAACACGGTTCGCTGGGATCTGAAGCTGGCTTACGCCGAGATCGGCGCGCCCGAAAAGCATTGGTTCAGCCTGCGCGTGGGGCGGCAGCTCATCAACTACAACAACACGATTATTGCGAACTCCGAGTGGCGCAACCAAGCCCGTTCCTACGACGCGGCGGTGCTGAACCTGAACGCGAAGCGCGAGCACCTGGGGCTGTTCGCCGCCTCGGCTGTCGTGCCGCAGGCCTTTGGCGTGACCCCGCATCAGGAAGGCAACAACATCTACGGAGCCTACGGCCGCATCGACGATTTTCTTGTGCCTCACTCAAACCTTGAGCCATTCTTCCTATGGCGCGTGCAGCCGTCAGAGGTCGTGGAACCAGCCGTCGGCAAGACCACCGGCAAGGAAGATGAGAAGGCGTTTGGTGTGCGCTTCAAGGCGCAAGCCCACCTGGCGTTTGATTATGGAGGCCAGGTGATCCTCGAAACCGGCACGGTGGGATCGCAATCAATTCGAGCGTCGGCTGTGCAGGCGGGCGCTACATACCAGTTCCTCAATGCTGCGGCCAAGCCGCGCGTCTTTACGCAGTACGACTACGCCACGGGCAATGGCAATCCGGCGCACAACGCAACGCATACAACCTTTGACACGATCTATCCGACGGCTCACGACCGGTTTGGCATCACCGACCTGTTCGGCGGGCAGAACATCGAGTCGGTGCGCGCGGGAGCCACCGTCGAGCCCCACCGGCGGCTCAGCTTCACGGCGCAGGGACTGGACTTTTGGGCGGCCGATGCGCTGGACTCGATCTATAACACCTCGGGCAGCGCGATCGTGACTAACAAGATAGATCACGGCCGCCATCTAGGCGCGGAAGTCGATGGCTACTCCTGGTATGAACTGAACAAGCACTTCAACCTGGGCGGGGGCGTTGGCTACTTTGGCGGTGGCCAGTTCCTGACGAATGTGACAACCAGCCACTCGTACACGTATTACTACTTTGCACTGAACTTCAAAGACAACGGAAAGAAGTAGTCACGTTCTCCCTCGATTTAAACGCGCCGGTGGCGAAGAGGCTAACGCTCAGATCTCTAAAAACCTGCATTCGCGGTTCGAATCCCGCCCGGTGCTCCAACATTTTTGAATCAGCCTTCATGTCATGCGCATCCTCGGCAAGAAATGATTTTGGATTGCTTTTATCCAAATCTATTGGTACTATCAAAAAACACATGGTTCGCGTCGCCCAAAACCGTTCCTGTTGTCGCCTGTCGATGATCTCCGACGGGTGTTGTCGCTAGTCTCTGATTCCCCATTCGCAATTGATCAGAAGACGCACCCGAGCAGAACGAGCCGGTGTGCGATCGATGCATCGGCCCTCAGCGCAAATCCAGCACTGAACGAGGTTATGCATGCCGGTCATTGAAAGTGAAAAGCCTCCAGCCACGCCGCACTCAAGCGCATCCGCTGCGCCACGCTTGAGCCATCTTCGCCTGCTTGAGGCAGAGAGTATTCATATCCTGCGCGAGGTGGCCTCGGAGTTCGAGAGGCCGGTGATGCTCTACTCCATCGGCAAGGATTCGTCGGTCATGCTGCGGCTGGCGCAGAAGGCCTTTTATCCCGCGCCGATTCCGTTTCCGCTGCTGCATATCGACACAGGCTTCAAGTTTCGTGAAATGCTTACTTTTCGCGACGAGATGGCGCGCTCGGTCGGCGCGGAGTTGCTGGTTTGGCGCAATGAAACCGCTATCGCGGCGGGAACGAACCCCATTGTGCTCGACACCAAGCGCTGCTGCGGACTGCTGAAGACCCAGGCGCTGCTCGATGCGTTGCGCCACTATAACTTCGACGCGGCCTTTGGCGGCGCGCGGCGCGATGAAGAAAAGTCTCGCGCCAAGGAGCGGATTTACTCTTTCCGCGACTCGGCCGGTCAATGGGACCCGAAGAATCAGCGCCCTGAGCTGTGGAATCTTTATAATGCGCGCGTTCATCCCGGCGAAAGCATTCGTGTCTTCCCGCTCTCTAATTGGACGGAGATGGATGTCTGGCAGTACATCCACGAAGAAAAAATTCCCGTGGTCGATCTCTACTTTGCCAAAGAAAGGCCAATGTATGTGCGGGGCGATGCTTTGCTGCCCATCGAGCAGAGTTTTGTTGCGCGCGTTGGCGAGCAGCCTCAGATGGTCAAATCGCGGCTTCGTTCGCTGGGTTGCAGCCCATGCACCGGGGCGATTCGCTCGGACGCGGATACGATACCGGCGATCATTGCGGAACTCGTTTCTTTTCGCGTCTCGGAACGCGCCAATCGCGTGATCGATCACGACCAGGAAGGGTCAATGGAAATCAAGAAGCGGGAGGGCTACTTCTAAATGGCGACTCTCACCGCACAACCATTTTCGGTCGGCGATTTTTTGGCGCAGGAACGCGAAAAGGATCTGCTGCGCTTCTCGACAGCAGGCAGCGTTGACGATGGGAAGTCAACACTCATCGGCCGCCTGCTCTATGACACGCAATCGGTCTATGAAGATCAGGTGCGCTCGATCGAGGGCAAGGGAACGACGGCGCCGGGCCAGATCGACTTTGCTCTGCTCACCGACGGCTTGAGGGCCGAGCGCGAACAGGGCATTACTATCGATGTTGCTTATCGCTACTTCGCCACGCCGCGGCGCAAATTCATCATCGCGGACACGCCGGGCCATGAGCAGTACACGCGCAATATGGCCACCGGCGCATCAACTGCCGATGCCGCCGTGGTGCTGATCGACGCGAGCAAAGGCGTTTTGATTCAGTCGCGCCGTCATGCGTATATTGCATCGCTCTTGCGCGTGCGGCACGTCATCGTAGCGGTGAACAAGATGGACCTCATCGGTTATGACGAGGCGGCTTTCCGTGCGATCGAGGCGGATTTTACGGCGGTACTCGGGCAGATCGCCGACGACACCGGCAATCCCGTCGAGGCGATTTTTGTTCCTGTGAGCGCGCTGGCCGGGGACAATATCGTCCATCGCTCGAAGGCGATGACTTGGTACGAAGGGCCGTCGCTGCTGGAGCTGCTTGAGTCGCTGCCGTCATCGAGGGAAACGCGGAGTGAGCCTTTCCGCTTTCCCGTGCAGCGGGTGCTTCGCCCCGATCACACTTTTCGTGGATTCGCGGGGCAGATAGCCTCTGGCACCGTTGCTCCGGGAGATAAGATCGCGGTGCTTCCCTCGGGCCGAAGCGCCGAGGTTGCGCGCATCGTGACCTTCGATGGAGAGCTTGCCGAGGCTTATGCGCCGCTCTCTGTAACGCTGGTGCTGGATCGCGAACTCGACATCAGCCGCGGCGATTTGATCGTCTCAACGCAGGCTCCGGCTACTGTCGCAAGGCACCTGAAGGCCGCACTCGTCTGGATGGACTCGCGGCCGCTCCAGCGCAGTCGCCGCTATCTGCTCAAACACACCAGCCAGACGGTGCCTGCATTCGTCTCCGCAATCGAGCACCGGACCAATATCGCCACGCTCGCGCACGAAGCCGCCAGCACGCTGGAGATGAACGCGATCGGCGTTGTCAGCATCGATTTGCTGCGGCCCATCGCGCTCGATCTTTACGGCGAAAATCGCTCGACCGGCGCATTCATTCTGATCGACGCCGAGACCAACGGCACCGTCGCGGCGGGCATGATCACCGGGGCCACAGGCGCGGTTGCATCTACATCGGGTCCGGTAACTGCGGAAGAAAGAGCCGCGCGCTGGGGCCATCATGGCGGCGTTCTCGAATTGACCGGACCGGTTGAGTTGATTGACCGAATCGAGCGGTCCCTCTTTGTGCGCGGAGCGATCACGGCGCGCATTGACGCCGACGCTGCGCCCTTTGCAATTCATCCCGGCATGGTCGAGAGTCTTGTAGCTTCGAAAGCGCTTTCGGGCTTGATCGCGCTGGTCATCAATCTGAGTGGCGGCGAGACGCTCACCGCGCGAGTCGAAGGCGAAGAGATCGTGCTCGATGCAAACGATTCGACAAAGGCAATCGCGGCTGTGCATGAACTACTGGGACGAAGCGGCATCCTTGTTTCGAATGGAAATGTGGACTGGGTGATTTAGGTCTCTGACCGCGTGGATTCGCACTCTCGGATTCACAGTTTTCCGCCCATTCGCCAGCAAAAAGGCGAATGGATGGGGCACGGAGCGACTACAGAATCAAGCGCTCGGGGACCCACTTACTGACGAAGGCGCAATCGCGAAATTGATCGAGAGAAAGCTGAAAGGAATCAGGCAGTGAGCACAACAGAGATCCAAGCGCAAGTGAATGCAAAGCTCGACGCACTACGCGACGTGCTTGCTCGCGAAGTAACCGGCAAGCAGGATGTGTGCCTCACGTGCAGCTTTCAGGCCGAGGATGTGCTGCTCGCCAAGCTCGCCATCGAGTTCAATCCGCAGACCCCTATTCTCTTTCTCGATACCGGCTATCACTTTGCCGAGACCTATGCCTATCGCGATCGTTTGACGCGCGATTGGCAACTGAACCTGATCAACCTGCTGCCGGAAAAAACCGTCGCCGAGCAGGAGGCCGAGTTCGGGATTCTTTATCAATCCGCGCCCGATCAATGCTGCAAGCTGCGCAAGGTCGAGCCGCTCTTCAAGGCGGTTGCCGGGTACCGCGTCTGGATCACCGGACTGCGTCGCGAACAGGCAAAGAGCCGTACGGCGCTTGAGGAGTCGGTGCTCTTCACGCTTCCGGGCGGCAAGCGGGTGCTGAAGCTGGCTCCCCTGGCGGCGTGGTCGACGCGCGATGTCTGGTATGCCTGCGAAGAGCTTTCAATTCCACTGCTGCCTCTCTACGAACGCGGCTACTCCTCCATCGGTTGCGAACCATGTACGACGCTTCCACTCGATCCCAATGATCCCCGCTCGGGACGCTGGGCCGGCCGCAAGGTTGAATGCGGCATTCATATCGAAGCAGCGCCCGCAAGATAAGCCGGGCACGTACACAGGAGACTCGATGCAATACTTTATCGGATTCGTAATCGCAATGTTTATCGCACTGACCGGCGTTGGCGCCGGCACCGTGACTGTGCCGGTTCTGGTTTTGTTTCTCGGTGTTCCAGCAGTGGAGGCGGTTGGAATCGGGCTGATGTTTTCTGCGGCGGTCAAGCTGATCCTTGTCCCCACGCAGATCCTGCGAGGCAACGTCGCGTGGAGGACGCTTGGATTCATGCTGCTGGGCGGCGTGCCCGGCGTAATCGTTGGCTCGCTCTTCCTTAAACACTTAGTGAATGCCGGATCGCAGAATCTACTCAACTCACTTCTCGGGATAATTCTTGTAACGACGGCAGGCTGGCAGTTGATCTATTCGTTTCGCGCGAAGCAGCATATTGAGGACCGGCGCGATCGCAGCCCATGGCTTGCGTGGCTGATGTTTCCAGTGGGCGCGGAGGTGGGCTTTTCGTCAGCGGGGGCGGGCGCTTTGGGAAGCACGGCGCTGCTGGGACTTACGCCGCTGCTGCCTGCGCAGGTCGTCGGGACAGATATTGCTTTCGGGTTCATTGTCTCGCTCATCGGCAGCGGAGCGCATTGGTTTTCGCACGCGTCCAGTCCCGGCCTGCTACTGCAACTGATCGCCGGAGGCGCGGTGGGTGCGATTGGCGGAACGATTCTCAGCACGCGGGTTCCACGGCGGCCATTGCGTTTTGCGCTGCTGGTCTGGCTGCTGATTCTCGGCTTTCAATTTCTCTTCAATAGCTACCAAGTCTGGGCCGCGCCGCGCAAGTCGACCGAGAGCACAATGCAGGCTGTGCATCGCAGCTAGCGTTATCGTCGGATCTCTCTTTGCTGCCATGTGCTCTCTATGAGAGCGCAGAGATTGTCGAGGTCACTGCTCAAATGGTTTTTCTCCTGCAGCGGAATAACAGGATCGCGGCTAACTTGAGCAAAATTAATCGCCTCTCCTCTGCAACGCACGAATCCAAGCAATCGTTGCACAGGCGCGCTTTGTGCGGGTAGGGGGAAATTCATGGAAACTGCGGCGCGGTGAGTTTATACTGGCGGCAAGGCAGTGCGCGACAAGTTGCGCCAACCTTATGTGAGGTGCGTCTTCCGCAGGGACTCCGGTTCGCTGACGTTCGACGTTCCACCCTCTGGGACTTCCCGCTGGCGCGCGGTTGCCCGCGTCCTGCGAAGTCCCATGGACGCCGTCGGTTGCGCTCTTTTTCCTGCCAGCTGTGCCCTTTGCGGCTCCCCGCTGCCGCAACTCTCCTCCGTGCCAATTTGCGAGGTCTGCTGGACTGAGTTTTCGGTTCAGAACGGAGAGCTGTGCTCGCGCTGTGGCGACCCGCTGACTGGGTGGACTGCGGCTGGGGTTTCGCATTCTGGGCTTTGCAGGAGCTGCAGATTAGCTCCGCCGCCTTTCGCGCGGGCTGTGTCATACGGGCCATACGACGGCCGGATGCGGGCGGCGATCCATGCGCTGAAATATGACCGGCTGCATGGGGCAGCGAAACGGCTGGGCAGGATGCTGGCCGCGGCGATTGCGCAGCTTGCGGCCGAGGCGCCGGGCGAGATGCTGGTGGTTCCGGTGCCGTTGCATCGGACAAAGCACGCCGAGCGCGGATTTAATCAGGCACGTTCTCTGGCCGTGAGCGCGGTGGCGGCGCTTGCGAAGTCGCACCTTGAATGGCGGCTAAGGTTGGCATCGAAGACGCTGATGCGGCTGCGGGCAACAGAGAGCCAGGCGGGGCTGACTCCGCGACAGCGGCGGCTGAACGTGCGCAAAGCATTCTCGGTTTCTGATGCGGCGGCGGTGACGGGAAAGCATTTGCTGGTGATCGACGACATATTTACTACGGGCGCGACGGCGCGGGCCGCGGCGAAGACACTGCTGGATGCCGGGGCGGCTTCGGTGTGGGTGGCTACGCTAGCCCGTGCGCGGATGCGGGATGGACGGGCTGGTTCGGCTTGGCATGAGGACACGGAAGGAACGACAGGCCGGGAAAGTCTTTCTGACATTGACGGTTCAGGGATCGTCGACTCCCACCTTAGCCGCAAAAATAAAAACGTGGCGAAGGTGGGGCAACCCGAGAGTTTTGAAAGGGCAAGCATTTTTTCATCGCACGACCAATCTTCTTTTTGACGAGGGGATAAAGGATGTCGCTGGGAAAAGCCATGATTCATGCGCGCAAACAGAAATCAATTGCAAGGGCCGCTGCTGCCGCCGGGGAACAGGCCACTATGCAGTCGGCTCACATCTTGCAGATGCCGGTGCTGGTGCTGAACGCGTCGTATGAGCCGATCAATATATGCGGCGCGCGGCGAGCGCTGGTGCTGGTGCTCAAGGGAATTGCGCGGACAGAGGAGGAGCACGGGCTGATGATGCATGCCCAGCGGAGCCGCATCGCCATGCCTTCGGTAATCCGGCTGCTGGAGTACCGGCGCATTCCTTATCAGACGCGGGCCTTGTCGCGGAAGAACATCCTGCTGCGCGATCGCAACACCTGCCAATATTGCGGCGAGGCCTTTGCGCCCAGCGACCTCACGCTGGACCACGTGATTCCGCGCTCGCGGGGCGGCAATTCGACCTGGGAAAATCTTGTCGCCTGCTGCCACGACTGCAACCGGCAGAAGGGAAATCGCATGTTGCACGAGATCGACGACATGATTCTGCTGCGCGAGCCGAGGCCGTTTTCATTGCACACCAGCCGGCAGATCATGCGGATGCTGGGCAGGGGCGATGACCGCTGGCGCAAGTATCTGTTCTATTAAGAGGAACGCCTCAAAGCAGACGGCACGATGACATGGCAGGAGAACGACATGACCGCGGATTGCATTCGCTTCGAGAAAGTCCCGTACGGTGACCTTACGGCCAAACAAAAGGAATTGTTCAACTTCCAGAAGATCGCGGCTATACTTGCCGACTTTGGGTACAACTGCATCAAACTGGCCGATGATTGGCAGGGAGCGGATTTCCTTGCATACCACATCAACGGCACAACCACGTTGAAGGTGCAGTTAAAGTCGAGGGTAACAATCGACCAGAAGTACAGCGGAAAGCACATCTGGATTGCGTTTCCGCACAAGGGCGATTGGTATCTCATAGAACATGACCGCTTGGTAGAGAAAGTTAGGGTGCACACACGGTGGCTTGGCAGCTCTTCGTGGAAGGATAGGGACGGATATTCATCTACTTGCATCAACCAGGAATTACTGGTGAGCCTCGCTGAAAACAAACTCGGACCTGTTTATGGTTCTGTTTTCATTGAGAATGAGGAGATCCTTGAAACGGTCCGATAAGCCGAATGCTCGTCGCAATCATGAACAAGTTACGAAAGTGAGTTTCGCTCTTCTGTTCCCTGTTCCCTATTTTTTTGTCTGCGCATCCGGCTGGTTTGCGGGCGGGGTGATGTCTTTGCCCTCGTAGATGATCTTCATCGTCGAGCCGAATTGCTTGTAGTCGGTGTACTTGACGGTGTCGCGCATGTGCACGTCCTGCGCCATATATCCTGAGCCGCCGCTGAAGTGCAGGACACCTTCACCTTTCGTGTACACCGGGAACCAGTAGTGGCCGTCGACCTGCTGCCGCCAGGTCATGAAGGGCGGATGGAGATCTTCGTTGCCCTTGCGCGTGTCGTCTGGAACCATGCGGCCATTGGTTACGACGATCTGTAGGTCGGTTGCGTCGACCCAGATGCGGCCTAACAGATAGCGCTGTTTCTTTTCGATGACTTTGGGGCTGACGTCAAAGACATAGCAGTCAACCTCGTCCACCTTCTGGCGTCCTATGTATTTGACGTCGTACTGGCCAATCATCTCGGTGGTGAGAACAAAGGGGTACCCGCGCTGGATGTCCTGAAGATCGGAAGGCGACATCATGACCCGCTGCAAGGTGCTCTCGGGGGCGTAGACTGTCTTTTCGGTGCGCCTGCCGGTGGGGTCGAAGATCACGTCATCCACCTGATACCACTCGCCGTCGACCTTGTTGTCGTCGTCGATGGTCTGTACGCGAGCAATTCGGCGGTAGGTGTAGTGGTTGAGCGCCTGCTGGAATTCACTCTCTTTGGCGGCAAACTGCTTGATGATCTGCTCGGGCGGGATGGTTGGATCGGAGATGTCCATCCTGCCGAAGCCGGCGTCGAGCGCCATGGGGGTAAAGCTGTCTTTGCCCTGCGGGGACGCGGCCATGGAGAGCCCCGAAGCCATCAGCAATGCTAAAGTCCATCGACCTCTCATTGTTTCTATTCTCCGGCTTGCGAAACTTCTACTGGATTAGACGCAGAGAGGGGGTCGGTGGATTGTTCCTTCTTTTCGATAGGGTGTCCGCTATTTGGCCCAAAGAGGGATTGAGTCGGGGTCTTCCTTCCAACTCACTACTTTGTTGTTGTGGAATATTACTTCAGACTTTCCGTACTCGAACTTGTCGTTGGTGAACGCCGTTGGGGTTCCCTGCACTTTCAGCACTTCGTCTTTCGAAGAGCCCACTGTGTAGGACGCGAGACTGGGGTCGACGGCAGCGGAGGGCCAGAGTTTGACCCGGATCGAGGATGAACCGGGATCGATGCGCCACCCGACGACTGAGTCGTTTTTCAAATACAGCTCCGAATTGCCGTAGACGAGCTTGTCTTCAGAGGATGCGGTGGGGGTTCCCTGCTGGGCCAGCACCTCGTCTCTCGTCCAGCCGACCGTGATGTAGGAGAGAGTCTTCGCCGAGGTCGCCGGTGCTCGATCCGGACGCGCGGCGATTGCTTTTTGCGATGAGGAAGCCACGGACTGCTGGCTGGCTTCCGGTGCGGTCTGGCTTGTCTGGGGCGTCTCGGGCTGCGCGGTTGTAGAGTCGCTCGGAACGAAGCGCTGCCAGTCTCGTAGTATAGCGCGAATGAATCTGGATCTTGGCCCCTCGGTTCCTCTGAGGATCGTTTCTTTGCCTTTGTCGTAGACTCGCGCCACATCCCCGCCTGTAGGGTCTGGAGCGTCGAAGGCGATCCAGAGATAGCGGCAAAGAAGAAGCGCGAAGAGAACCGCCACGGTCTTGAGGCTGAATCGAACGGCAGGCCAAAGCCGCGGACGGGGAGCTAGATCCGGTATGGCGACCGGGTTTGCCGCGCCGGTTGAAGGTTGACTTGACGCGGCCTCCGCAGTTGCGGACTGGGATTGAGAATTCTGCCGGTTCTCGGCGGGCCGCGACGTCGGCCGCCATGGCCCGCGCTCGTCCGTGGTGGAGGTCAGAAATTCGAATGCGGAGTTGATCTCTTTGAGCTTTGCCTCGGCGGCCTCTTTCAACTTCTCGTCACCCTGAAAGCGGTCTGGGTGCCAGACTTTGACGAGAAGGCGATAGGCTTTTCTGACCTCCGCCTCGGCGGCGTTGGCCTCGAGGTCGAGAGCGTGAAAGGCTGCGCAACGGCGGCAGAGAGTTCCCTCGCCCTCAACCGCATCCCCACATGGACAAATATTCATCGCGCTCTTTCGTGTGATTTGGGTGACGGCATCATTATAGAAGAGACTGTGCGGCAAAGCGGTGCCGATCGGCGCTACCAATTTACGGATCGGCTCTTACTCTCTGCCTGCTGGCCTTCGGTGATAGCCTAAACCCTTATGGCAGGGTCGTCGCAGGTGGATTTTCTCGTGATGGGGGCGGGCGTAGCCGGACTACGTGCGGCTGTGGAACTGGCGCGCCACGGCGAGGTTCTTGTGGTCACCAAGGAGGCGGTGGCCGAGTCGAATACGCACTACGCGCAGGGCGGAATCGCCGTGGCCATGGAGGGCGACGCGGACGTTGCTCTGCACCTCAAAGACACGCTGAACGCCGGGGACGGGCTGGTGTACCGGCCGGCTGCGCAGGCGCTGGTGACCGAGGGTCCGGTGCGTGTGGCGGAGCTGATCGAGTGGGGCGCGGCCTTTGACGAGGAGGGTGGCGAACTGCTGCGGACACGCGAGGGAGCGCATTCGCTGCCGCGCATCCTGCACGCCAACGGCGACGCTACCGGAGCGGAGATTAGCCGTTCGCTGGCGGCCTTTGCGCGCGTGCACAAGCGTATTCGCTTTGCCGAGTGGACGACGATCGCCGGCCTGGTTGTGGCGGATGGCCGCGTGGTTGGGGCGGACCTGCTCTACTGCGACCGGCGGCCGGGTCGCGACACGAAGCATGACAGGGAACGCGTGAGCGCGCGGGCTGTGCTGGTGGCGGCGGGCGGAGCGGGTCAGGTCTACTCCGACACGACGAACCCCGCCGTGGCCACAGGCGACGGCATTGCTCTGGCTGCAGAGGCAGGCGCAGAACTGGCCGACATGGAGTTTTATCAGTTCCACCCCACGGCGCTTTCTCTTGCCGGCGCGCCGCGCTTTCTGCTCTCAGAAGCGCTGCGCGGCGAGGGCGCGATCCTGCTCAACAATCGCGGCGAGCGCTTCATGGAGCGCTATCATCCACTGCTCGAACTGGCTCCGCGAGATGTGGTGGCGCGGGCGATCACGCGCGAGGGAATGGGTTCAGCGCCGGGCGAGTCGAGGTTGGTGCATCTGGACATGCGACACGTGACCGGCATCGACCTGCATAAGCGCTTCCCCGGCATCAGCGCTTTTTTATCGAAGCATGGCCTCGATCTTGGCCGCGACCTGATTCCGGTGCGACCGGCGGCACATTATTTGATGGGCGGCATCAAGACCGATCTCTTTGGCCGCACGACTCTGCCCGGGCTCTATGCGGCGGGCGAGGCTGCCTGCACCGGAGTTCACGGAGCGAACAGGCTGGCCTCGAATTCGCTGCTTGAGGGGCTGGTCTTTGGCGCGCGCGCGGCGCAAGCTATGCTGGACGATGGGCTGGAGTTGCGCCCCATCCCAAAGCTGGGTGAAGCTCTGAAACCCATGGCAAAGGCAGAAGACTCTCTCGTGGATGTGCAGATCGCGCATCTGCAAACAGCGATGTGGGCCTATGCGGGATTGCTGCGCGGGGAATCTACTCTTCGCAATGGCCAAGCGGCCCAAGCGCAATGCGAGGCTGATCTTGCGCAGTTTACGCAACAGGGAAAGACGAGCCGCCGCCTATCGGAGGCGCTGGCGATGAGCCGCGTGGCGCGTGCGATTCTGGCTTCGGCGCTTTCCCGCGCCGAGAGCCGCGGTGCGCACTTCCGCAATGATCACCCGAATCGCGACGACGAGCAATTCTGCAAGCATTCGGTCTTCAGCAGCGGTAACGTCGCCTTTGAAGAGTGGTGATCAGAAGGAGCAGGGGTCTTCACATCCCTGAACTCGACGTCTATCTCGATGAAGACAACGGCAAATACACGAGCAGTGGCCTTTCTATTATCGAATCCAACGATCAAAGACTTGCGTTGACAACGTTGGCTGATGAATGAAACTATCGGCCTATAAGTCACAGTCAATAATTGTCTTAATGTCCGGCGGAAGGGGTATGCCATGCGCAGTTTTTTGCACAGCTCGCCATTTGTTGCGGCCATCGCGATGGTGCTGGCTTTCAGTGCGGCAAAAACACAAGCTTCAGAGATCATCGATTACAGCCTCGACGGAGGCGCGACTTTCTTTACTCTTGAAAGCGGCCCTTCCGGTTCGATGTTGAGTGCAGGATCGCCCAATCTCGGCGTTTTTGCTGTCTCCGACATTCATCTGTTGTCCAACTCGCCCGGCGGTTCGAGTCTTGCCGAACTAGAGTCGGCCAGCCTGGACATCCAAAACACCTCGGGCGCCACGGCCTCTATCGAATTTGTCTTCAGCGATTCCGGCTTCACGCAGCCTGCCGGCTCCGCACTCCATATGGCGAGCGACATCGCCGGTTCGGTCACCGTCGACAACCCAGACAACCTGGCATCGTTTACCAGTTGCCTCAGTGCGACCGACGCCAATCTCACGAGCTGCACTGGTGCAACGGATGTCGACGGTCCGGGGTTTCCGGATATCACCGCGAGCTCGTTTAACAACGACCGGACCCTCAACATCAATTCGCTGGGTGGTCCGTATTCGGTCACAGAGGTTCTAGACCTGACGCTGGGCGCCGGTTCGGATGTCGGATTCAATGCCGATTCGACGATCGAGTCTGCCGCCACCCCGACTCCCGAACCAGCGACCTGGTCGTTGATTCTGCTGGGGGCTTTCCTGGTCGGTTTCAAGGTCGTCCGGCGCAGCCACGCCTGATGCATCTCCCTCGTTTCGCCGGGCACCCCATGTCTGATGCAGTCTTGTCGCGTCAGATATGGGATACCGCGAACCCCATGGCGCGCAGGCGCCGTCTGCCGCACCGCGGGTGCCTGTGTTAAGCTCTACCCAATCCTGTGTCTACCGACAAGAACACGCTTTACTACGGCGACAATCTTGAAGTCCTTCAGCGCTACGTCAAGGATGAGTCCGTCGACCTGGTCTATCTCGACCCGCCCTTCAACTCCCGGCAAGACTACAACGTCCTCTTCGCCGAGAAGGATGGCTCGCAATCCAGCTCCCAGATTCACGCCTTTGAAGATACCTGGGAATGGAACATCGACGCCCAGCGCGCCTATGAACAGATCGTCGAACAGGGCGGTCGCGTAGCCGACGCCCTCCGCGCCTTCAAGACCTTCCTCTGCAACTCCGACATGATGGCCTATCTCGCCATGATGGCGCCGCGCCTCGTCGAACTGCGCCGCGTGCTTAAAGAGACCGGCTCCATCTATCTGCACTGCGATCCCACCGCCAGCCACTACTTGAAAATTTTGATGGACGCTGTCTTTGGGCCGCAGTTCTTCCGGAATGAGATTATTTGGCAGCGCACCTCTGCGCACGCAAACGTCAGCCAGAAATTCGGCGCGGTCCATGACGTGCTCCTGTTTTTCAGTAAGGGACTCAAACCGGGATGGACGCAGCAATTCGTTCCGTACACCAAGGAGTATAAAGACACGTTCTTCGACCAAGTTGATGAGGACGGCCGCCGCTATTTCCGCAGGGACCTTACAGCCTCCATGTCTCGGGCCTCAACGGGCCAGATTTACGAGTGGCACGGCATCACACCACTTCCATCGAGATGCTGGGCAATGTCAAAAGAGAACATGGACGAACTGGAGGCAAAGGGCAGAATCCATTGGCCGAAGAAGAAGGGAGGAATGCCGAGGCTCAAGCTCTATCCCGAAGACCAGCCAGGAGTTACATTGAGCGACATTTGGGCAGACGTGAAAACAATGCACAATCTCTCCGCCGAGCGCCTCGGCTATCCAACCCAAAAGCCCGAAGCCCTCCTCGAACGCATTCTCAAAGCTAGCTCTAACGAAGGCGACGTAGTCCTCGATCCCTTCTGCGGCTGCGGCACAACTGTGCAAGTTGCCCAGCGCCTCAATCGCCGCTGGATCGGCATCGACATCACTCACCTCGCCATCGGCCTCATCAAGAAACGCCTTTCCGACGCCTTCGGCCCCGAGATCAAATCACACTACGAAGTGATAGGGGAGCCGACGGATTACCGAGGCGCAGCGGCCCTCGCCGCTGAAGACAAATACCAGTTCCAGTGGTGGGCGCTTGGCCAGGTCGGCGCGCGCCCCGCCGACCAGAAAAAGGGAGCCGACCGCGGCATCGACGGTCGCCTCTACTTCCACGACGACGACTCTGGCCAATCCAAACAGATCGTCTTCTCGGTCAAGGCGGGCGGCGTCTCCGTTCCCCAGGTTCGCGACCTCGTCGGCGTGCTCACCCGCGAAAAAGCTGAGATCGGCGTCTTCCTCTGCTTTGAACCCCCAACCAAACCCATGCTCAAGGAAGCCGCCGAAGCCGGCTTCTACAAATCAACCGACGGCACCACTTACCCCAAGTTGCAAATCCTCACCATCCAGCAGATTCTCGATGGCCGCCAGCCCGAATACCCCCTCCACCGCCGCGACGCGACCTTTAAGAAGGCCCCGCGCAGCCGCCCCGCCGCCGCCGAAAATCTGACCCTGCCCCTGTTACCACTCGACTGATCGGAATTCACGGGCAGGTGACCCACTCAACCCAGCACCAGAAACTGTGCCCCGTTCATCGCCTTATGGCGATGAGCGGGTCTTCCGGCGCGTGCCCCCATCCATTCGCTTCTTTATGGAGAGCGTGTGGGATGACCGGGTGCGCCAGGTCCGGATTCTCGGACTTGGGATACCACGAACCCCAAATCAGCACCCTGGTCCGGTTCCTGGAGGAACCAGGATCACCTGCTCCGTATTCCTTCTCCCCTACTCTCCTCACTTCAACCGGATCCCATTCGCTCGCAGCGCCTTTCTCAACGACTTCCGCATCTGCTCGCGCCAAAACGGCGTCGTCGGTGGCGGCTTGGGCATCTGCCGCCGCAACCCCGCGGGAATCGGACCGTACCAAACCTTCCAGAGATCCCTCCACCATTCCTCGTGGTTTCTTCGCTCCTTGCTGAGCCAGCTCTTCTTCGCCGCTTCGAGCCGCTCCTCCTTGGCCTTTTGGAGCCTCAGGGCTCGAGCCTCGACCCGCCGCTGTCTCCGCGCTGACTCGATGGCCGCAGCCATCTCCGTCACCGTCCCCTGCTTCGGCGTCAGTCCGTACACCAGGTCACAACCCAGTGCCTCGGCTGCCCGCCTCAGTGTTTCTAAACGGATCGCTCCACTCCTCTCCGCGCACTCCATTCGATAGAGTGCGCTCAGCACCACCCCCATTCGGCCTGCAACCTCCATCCCCGGTACACCCACGGCTAACCGCACTGCACGCAGCCAGTCCCGTTGAAGACCGGCCGACGCGCGACGCGCCACCCTGAACGCCATCGCCGTCTCATCCACCTCGCGCAGCCGCTCTTCCCAACCCTTCGTTCGCATCCCATCCCCCTGCATGACCCTTGCCGATCCGAAGCTGACCTGACCACGCCAGGTTCAACTCGAGAACATGCCCAGATTCTCGCAAAATAGCTTCTATCTCTACGCAAAGGTTATTTCGCGCGCCTCGGTCAGCGAGACGCGCCGGAGGCGCAGAGTTGGTTAACCCCGCGCTTCAGCGTGGGGAAAAGGGATTCCATACGTTCGTTACGGAGTCCCGTAGGGACGGCGCAAGGATGTGTTTTATGTAAAGACCAAATTGCCCTGGAGGGAGATTCCTGTCCTGATGCCGCATCATCGGAGACTCGCCATTTCGTCCAGAAAAAAGCCCCCGGCTGGTCGGCCGGGGGAGCTTTGGCTGTTGAGTGGTTGCGGTTTAGGGAACCGCAACCATGGTTCGTCAGTTTGTCACGTCCGCAACACCCCTCAGTTGCTGAAGAGCAAAATGCCCGCTGCTTTCTCTTCGCTGGCATTTTCATCCGAGCTGACCGGCCGATAGTAGAGCTGGTCGGCGTCGAGGTAGACCTCGAGGAAGGCCGGCCGCGCGGTGATCTGCCCGGCGATCAGAGCCTCCGACAAGGGGTCTTCGACGTAGCGCTGCAGTGCGCGGCGCAACGGGCGCGCTCCGTAGCTGCGATCGATGAGCGTCTTGTCGAGAATCCATTTCTTGGCTTCCTCGGTCACCGAAATGGTGATGGACTTCTGCGCCAGGTTGGCGTTCAACTGCTGAACCAGCAGCTCGACAATCTGGATCAGGTCCGAGTCGGAGAGCGACTGGAAGAGAATCACTTCATCGAGCCGGTTGAGGAACTCTGGGTTGAAGGTCTTCTTGACCTCCTGCCTGACCAGTTCTTCAACCTTCTCGCTGACCAGCTCTTCGCGATCGCTCTGGAAGCCCAGCCCCTGCTTCTTCTGCAGGTGCCGCGCGCCGATATTCGAGGTCATGATGAGGATCACGTTCTTGAAGTCGACCGTGTTGCCGAGGCCGTCAGTCAACTGGCCGTCCTCAAAGACCTGCAAGAGAATGTTGAAGACATCCGGGTGCGCCTTCTCGATTTCGTCCAGCAGCACAACCGAATAAGGTGACCGCTTGACCCGCTCGGTCAACTGGCCGCCCTCCTCGTAGCCCACGTAGCCTGGAGGCGAACCGATCAGCTTCGAGACTGAATGCTTCTCCATGAACTCCGACATATCGAAGCGGATCAGCGCCTTGTCCGATCCGAACAGGAACTGCGCCAGCGTGCGAGCCATCTCTGTCTTGCCGACTCCCGTGGGGCCTAGGAAGAGGAAACTTCCAATGGGCCGCGCGGGCGACTTGAGACCGGCGCGCGAACGGCGAATGGCGCGAGCCAACGCGCTGATGGCTTTCTCTTGCGAGATGACGCGCTTGTGCAACTCTTCTTCGACGCGCAACAGCTTCTGCGTCTCTTCTTCCTTGATGCTGTTGACAGGGACGCCCGTCCAGCGGCTGACAACATCCTCGATATCTTCGCGGCCAACGATACCAGCAGCCGAGTCGTCGAGGTGGTACTTGTCTCTCATGCCACGCAGGGTCTCGCGTTCCTTGCGCTCTTCGTCACTGTAAAAACGAGCCTTCTCAAACTCGTGATTGGCGATTGCCGAGTCCATGCGATGCACGATGAACTTGATGCGCTTCTGGACTTCGGTAATCTCCTCGGGCAGCGAGGTTTGGCGCAACTTGACTCTTGCACCGGCCTCGTCGATCAGGTCGATCGCCTTGTCGGGCAGGAAGCGGTCGGGGATGTAGCGATTGGAGTGCGAAACCGCGAACTCGATCGCCGCATCCGTGTAGCTGACCGCGTGGAACTTCTCATAGCGGTCCTTGATGCCGTGGATGATCTTGATCGCGTCGATCTCATTGGGCGGCGGCACTTTGACGGCCTGAAAGCGCCGTTCAAGCGAGCGATCCTTTTCAATCGACTTGCGGAACTCGGCCGGGGTGGTTGCCCCGATGCACTGAATCTCTCCGCGCGAAAGAGCCGGTTTGAGGATGTTGGCCGCGTCGAGCGAACCCTCTGCCGAACCCGCGCCGACCAGCGTGTGCAGCTCGTCGATGAAGATGATGGAGTTCTGATTTTCCATCAGCTCTTTCATGATGGTCTTGAGCCGCTCTTCAAACTGGCCGCGGTATTTCGTGCCGGCCACGATGAGCGAGAGATCGAGGCCAAGCACGCGCTTTTCGGCAAGGAAGCTGGGCACTTCGCCGTCGGCGATGCGCTGCGCCAGCCCTTCGACGATCGCGGTCTTACCTACGCCGGGCTCTCCAATCAAGACTGGATTGTTCTTCGTGCGGCGGCAAAGAATTTGAATCACACGCTCAAGTTCTCCGTCGCGGCCGACCAACGGGTCAAGCTGCCCGTCCATCGCCGCCTGCGTCAGGTCGCGACTAAACTCGGCCAGCAAACTCGACTCGCGCTGGCGCTGTTGCGGCGGGGTTTTCTCCTGCGCGGTGCGGCCCAGATCCTCGCGAATCTGCGCCAGCTTCAGGCCGCGCTCCTGCAAGATCTCCGAGGCGAAGCACTTCTCCTCGCGCAGCAGGCCCAGCAGCAAGTGCTCTGTTCCGATGTGTTTATGCCCCAGCCTCTCTGCTTCTTCCGCCGCATAGGCGAGCACACGCTTGCACTCGTTCGACAGTGGAAGATCCACTGAGGTCGAGACCTTTTCGCGGATCGTCGTATGTGCCTCAATTTGCTTGCGAATCGACTCAACCGAGGCATGCGAGCGCAAGAATCGGTTAGTTAACGCCTTGTCCTCGCGCAAAAGCCCAAGCAGCAGGTGCTCGGTCTCGATATAGGGCGAGCCAAACTGGCTAGCCTCATACCGCGCGAAGAAGATCACGCGCCGTGCCTTCTCCGTATAGCGTTCGAACATTTGGTCCCCCTTGTACCGGCTATCGGCGGGAGTGGCTGTCCGGTTAACGTCACCCCAACGACAAAGACCTGTCGTCGGGGACCACGCTTCCGGCTTCAGCCGACCTGCTCGCGCCCTTACCTCTAATATCGCCGCCGGGGACCCTGGCAAATTCTCACTCGGCCCCGAAAAGCTCTTTAGGATGGCTTCAAGTTCTCCTCGCCCGTAAGTCTTTTGCGGTCATGCTGCGAAGGAGATTTCCATCCTGCCCCTGTCAACCTTTACGGGATCAAATCATCCCATCCCGATGGGTTAATTGTTAAGACTCAAAAACAAACGAAATGGTGCAATTTCCTTGCCAAACTTGCTCGGTGTCAAACATCCTTTTGAGTGCTCATCGGTGCTCCCTGACTACTAACGGCGAGCCGTCCAGCCTCTAGCCGTAAGATTCGCGTACATCGCGCCGCCAGGTCAATGTTGTGCGTCACAAGGATTGAGGTCAGGCCGTGGCTTGCGTGCAGCCGTTCGATCAAATCGAAAACGCGGCCGGCGGTGGTTTCGTCAAGGTCGCCTGTCGGTTCGTCGGCCAGCAGCAGCCGAGGATTGTTGACCAGCGAGCGAGCCAGCGCTACGCGTTGCTGCTCGCCGCCACTCAGCTCACCCGGCCGATGGTCGCCACGGTCTTCCAATCCGACTTCCCGGAGCCAACCAGCCGCCGTCGCCTGAGCCTCGGCCTTGCGCAAACCGCGCGCCATCAAGGGCATGGCGACATTTTCCAGAGCCGTAAACTCCGGCAGCAGATAGTGAAACTGCCAGACGTAGCCGATTTCGCGATTGCGAAATGCCGCTGCCTCGCGCTGCGAGAGCCGCGCCACGTCGGTCCCGGCACAATTCACTGCACCTACTGTAGGCGCATCCAATGCGCCAAGGATATGCAAAAGAGTACTCTTCCCCGCGCCCGACTGGCCGACGATCGCCACCATCTCGCCGGCCTGAATATCAAAATCCATCCCGCGAAAGAGCGTCAGCGCTCCACGCGCAGTCGTGTAGGTCTTTTCGAGATTTCTAACTTGAATAATCGGCGCTTTGGGTGGATTTTCGCCGGAGACCTCTTGCTCGCCGACCCGCGACTCCGGGGCCCGCGCGGTGCGGGTCTCCTGGTCGGTCGCCGCTGGAGAGTTCTGGGTCATCCGGTTGCCCCTATTTTACTGTGTTGGGGCTGGATTCCGCCCTGGATTGGATTCCATTAGTAACCGCTGCGGGGAGGGCTGCCGGATTGATTCGTGCGATGCGGCCGTTGGGTCCGACAACGTAGGGAAGCGAAAGAGCATTCCAGTTGCCGTTGTCGAGCGACTGCCAGGTTTTGCCGTCGTCGCGGCTGATGTCGGAACCATTGGCGCCGACCGTGATCCAGGCTTTGAGAGATTCGCTCCATTCGACGGCGGAACGGAAGCCGTGGGGCGGGGTCATGGTGGCAATCCAAGGTTGGTCATAAGAGATTCTGAATGCGGCGGTATTGTGCGACTCGTGTGGATTGGCAGAGTCTCCGCCGACAATGACGAGGATCTGATAGCCCGCGGGCGCACCGACGAATTGGGGCCGAGCCCCGATCGACATAACTTCCGATGAATCCGTACCGTGTCCGAGCGGAACCGGCGCATGAATCCATTTGTTCTTTCTTCCCTCTCTGTCCGTGTTCTCTTCGGAGCAGTCAAGGCAGACCTCCGACTCAGTCTCCGAATATACGGATGCGCCTCCGGTACCACCTGAGCCGATCTCCAAAAAACCGCCGAATGCGAACAAGGAAGAGTAATTCGTGGCAAATGCCCTCTGCGAGTCGGACGCTATGCACAATCCCTTATTGTTTTGCTTAGTCCAATATCTCCCCCGGTAATCGCTTGCGAATAAAGAAATCATTCCCTTCACAGGCTCGCCGAGGAGCCAGCCCGTGCCATACTTCCTGTCGCCGAACCATCTGAAGTTGAACGTGTCCCAAAAGCCATCATTATCGGGGTTCGCGAAGTTGAGCTTCCAGGATTTGCAGCCATCCACTGTTAAGTAGAGGCGTGATAGTTTCCCTTTGCCGCTGGACATGACAAAGGCGGTCCTCGCGTCGAAGGCCTGCACGTCGCGAAAGTCCAACGTTGCGCCGTCCTTTGCACCATCGGGAACTGCGCACTTCGCCCAATGCGCACCGCCGTCGATGGTCCTCAACACAGTCCCGCCCGTTCCGCTGGCCCAGGCGACCATGCCGTCCACCGAATCGATCCCGCGCAACCCAGCCGTCGTGCCCGACTCCTGCATCTGCCAAATTGCAGCAGCCGGAGATGGAGTCTGCGACATAGCGAAGGCTGAGAAAGACAGAAGCAAAATTAGCCGAAGAGCTTGCATAGCTGGCACTATAAGTCTTCTTCCCCAAGGAAAACCCCGACTCAAATCAGTGTTTTGAAAGGGCTCGGCTTCAACCGCGCCGATCGACGCACGAGACAGGCTAGGGCTCGGCAGGGCAAAAGATGGCGCCTCCCGCATGCCGGGCTTATTCTCAAGGAAGAGCCCCGTGATCGACTTTGCCCAAACCGTCAAGCAGCAAGCCGACATCGTCAAGGTGATTGAGGGCTATATTCGCCTGCGCAACGCGGGAGCTCAGAGATTTAAAGGGCTATGCCCGTTCCACAAGGAAAAGACGCCGTCGTTCAACGTCAACGGAGGGTCGCAACAGTTCTTTTACTGCTTCGGCTGCCAGGCCTCGGGCGACGTCTTCAGCTTCGTGGCCAAGATCGAAAACGTCACCTTCCCCGAGGCCGTGAGAGTCGTCGCAGGCAAGTGCGGCATTCCCCTGCCCAAGCGCGAGTTCTCCTCGCCGGAGGAGGCCGCCGGGGCGCGGATGCGGGCCAAGCTGCTGGAGCTGCACGAGACCGCGACCGCCTGGTTTGAGGAGCAGTTGCGCGGTCCCGAGGGATCGGTCGCACGCGAATATCTGGCTGCCCGCGGCCTTACCCCGGAGGGCATCAAGGCCTTCCGCATCGGGTACGCCCCCGACAGCTTCAACGCTCTGCGCGACCGGCTCAGCCCGATGGCCGACAACGAAACCCTCCGTGCCTGCGGCCTCTTCGCGTCGAAAGAGCAGGGCGACGGCACTCTCGGCCCGATCTATGACCGCTTCCGCAAGCGGGTCATGTTTCCGATCTCGAACGAGAGCGGCCGGGTGATCGCCTTTACCGCGCGCACCCTCGAAACCGGCGATAAGGCAGGCGCAAAGTACATCAACTCGCCGGAGACGCCTCTTTATTCAAAAGGCCAAGTCCTCTTCAATCTCGACAAGGCCCGCACCTCGATCCGCCAGCACGAGTTCGCTCTGCTCGTCGAAGGCCAGATGGACTGCATTTCGGTCTTCCTGCGCGGCATTCAAAACGTGATCGCGACCAGCGGCACGGCCTTCACCGAGCAGCAGGTAGCTCTGCTCAAGCGCCACACCTCTCAAGTTGTGGTCAACTTCGATCCCGACGCCGCCGGCTCGAATGCGGCTGAGAAGTCCATCTCCTTGCTCACCGAAGAAGGCTTCAATATCAAAATTGTCACCCTGGAAGGCGGTCTCGATCCCGACCGTTACATTCGCGAACGGGGTGTCGAGGCGTACACGGCTGCCCTGCGCGGCGCGCGGCGCCAGGCCGAATACCTCATCGAGCGGGCCCGGATGCTCTTCCCCGGCGCCAGCTCCGAGCAGAAGGTCAAGGCTATGAACTACCTTCTGCCACACATTCGCCTCATGCCTGAGAAACTCGCCCGCGACCAGTTTGCCGCCGACGCCGCGCAGAAATTGGGCATCGACTCAGCCGTCCTCCGCGAAGAGTTGCGCCAGGCAGCGCTACGCCGTCGCGACCACATTGAAACGCGGACCACAGCGCTAAGCGAGGTCGAGCGGGTGCTTCTCCGCGCTCTGTCCATTGATGACCCGGAGTTTAGTGGCGCGCGCCGCCTGGCCATCCAGGCTCTTGCCGAGCAACCATCATGGTTTGAGCATCTTGGCGCATTCTCTGCCCTCCAGGTCCTGGCCGCCCGGCAGGCTCGCGACCCCATGGACGTCGTCGAAGATGAGGCCCAGCGAGCTCTGCTAGCCGAGACGCTGCTTGCCGAAACAAGGCCGCCCGAGGAGTCCGAGGTCCAGAGCGCCATTCAAGAGATTCACGAGCGAGCCATCGAGAGCCGCCAGCGCGACCTGCGCGCGCTCATCGCCGAAGCCGAGCGCCGCAGCGACTTTACCGAGTTAGCCCTGCTAACGCAACAAAAGCTCGACCTCGACCGCGCACTTCGTCAGTTGCATAGCCAGCAGCCCCCGGAGCGGTAAACTGCACAGAACCATTCCGCAAATTCGCCGATGAGGTCATAATGAAGTGACGGAAGGTATTCACCTTCGCAAGGTTGGGCAGGCCAGGAGGAATCTTTGAGAACCACCTTCAAAAGTGTCTCTGATTTTCTTAAGGGTCTTTTTATGGGTGTGTTGATTGGTCTCACTGAGAGACCAGATAAATCCATAACCGCTCTCGCTGCGGCTCTGAAGAAGAGGCGAGAACAAAGTGCCAATGATGCACTTACCCGATCAGAAACCGGTATTGTTTCTCCAAGAAAATAACAGAGACAAAATCTTCATTGGTTTAGCAGGAGCCTCTATGATCCTCGAACTCAAACCCGAGCAGCAGAAGATCATCGATCGGGCTGCTCGATCGGGCATGAGCCCGGAAGAGGTGCTTGATCAGGCCTTTGCTGTTATTCAGGAGCAGTATCGGAACGAGGACTGGATGATGGAAGGTAAGGAGGCCATCGCCGCCCAGATCGCGGAAGGGTTTGAGCAATCGGTGCGCGATGAGCTTGTGGATGCCGAGCAGGCCATCCAGCTTCTTGCGGACCGCAGGGCAAGACGGCGCATCGCCTGATCGATGCCTGCCACATTCCAGCTCACCCCAAGAGCGCTTAACGATCTGGACGACATTTGGGAGTACATTGCCGAGGATAGTATAAGCGCGGCAAATCCTGTGGAATCAGCAATTTTGACTGCGTGCTACAGCCTTGCCCGGCACCCCATGCTCGGTTCCAGGCGAAGGGAGATCACGCCGCTTCCGGTTCGATTCTGGGCGGTAACCCGTTACCCCAACTTCATCGTCGTCTATCGCCCCGAAACAAAACCGTTGCAGGTCGTCGCGATAGTCCACGGGAAGAGGAACATTCCAGCCCTCCTCGATGAGCGGGATACTTTTTAATTCAGGCCTGTGGACTTGCCGCGGAGCCCCAATTCCTGCGTCGAAATCCCCCTTTCCGCGTCAAATACTTAGAAGCA
This sequence comes from Occallatibacter sp., assembly GCA_050015115.1. Lineage (GTDB taxonomy): Bacteria > Acidobacteriota > Terriglobia > Terriglobales > Acidobacteriaceae > Telmatobacter. The sequence goes on along the minus strand of JBEKCA010000006.1, from coordinate 9,160 downwards.
GGAGCGGACGGAAGACAAAGCGGCCATGGTCAGGTTGGGTGACTGAATTGAATTTTCTCGCTTTGGCCGTGGTTTTTATTGCTAAAACTGGGCTAAGTAGTGGTATTCTAAGACTCTCTGTGCGGATGCGCGCCCCTTTGCCCCAAAAATGAGCTATGGCTCGCGGGCGACCCAGGTGAATCCTGAAGCGCTTGTCATCCTGTTCCGAGCAACCCCCTGAAACCGCTTTTTTGCGGATGACCGCAGACCCGCGTGCAGATGCGCCTCGTTCCGGAGTTCCGCCGGAAAAAATTGGTGGCGCGCTGCAAGGGACACCGCACCGGCGCAAGACGGTGCTGAGCCTGCCTTGCGACAAGTGAAAAGGAGTATTTTGGCAATCGAAGAAAAGTTTGAACACGAACACGAGCATGAACCCGATATCGACACGCTGATTGAGGTCGGCAAGGAGAAGGGCTATCTCACCTACGGCGACGTCAACGACATGTTGCCGGATGATCTGGCCACCTCGCCCGACGATCTCGACGACCTGATCACAACCATCGGCACACAGGGTATCGACCTGCTCGATGGCCCAAAATTCGGCGATAAGGATTTTGAGCTCGAGGAGGGCGAGGACGTCGAACTCGACTTGACGCCCGGCACCCTGGAGAAGACAAACGACCCGGTCCGCATGTACCTGCGCGAGATGGGCACGGTACCCCTGCTTACGCGCGAGGGCGAGGTCGAAATAGCCAAGCGCATCGAGCGCGGCCAGTTGCGCGTGATGAAGGCCATTTCGCGCTCGCCCATCGTGATTCGCGAGATCATGGCCCTCGGCGAAGACCTCAAGCGCGGCGTGCGCAACATTAAAGAGGTCGTGATTTTCGATGACGAGGAACTCACCGAAGAGGTAGTTCAGACGCGCGTCAAGGCAACAGTAGCCCGCATCGAGGCGCTGCTCAAGCACCAGAAACGCATCGCTCAGCTCGAAGAGAAACTCGTCGGCCCTGCGCCCGCCACAAAAGCCAAGATCCGCGAGTATCGCCATAACCGCTGGCTCGTCGCCCGCGAAAAGGTGCTCGTTTCGCGCATCGTGCGCGAACTGAAGTACACGGCGATGGAGCGCAAGCGCCTGCTCGACAAGGTCAACAAGACCGTCGACACGATGCGCACCCTCGAGCGCCAGATCCGTTCACTCGAACAGAAGCACGAGGCCAGCCGCAGCGAGGAACTCAAAAAGGAATACCGCCGCCAGCAGAAGAATTGCAAGGCCGATCTCGAAAAGATCGAGGGCGAGGCGGGCGTACTCATCGCCGAGCTTAAGCGCACGCAGCGCGAGATGATCCAGGGCGACATGGACGCCGAGCAGGCCAAGCGCGAGTTGATCGAGGCCAATCTTCGGCTTGTCGTCTCCATCGCCAAGAAGTACACGAATCGCGGCCTGCAATTCCTCGATCTCATTCAGGAGGGCAACATCGGCCTGATGAAGGCCGTCGACAAATTTGAATACCGCCGAGGCTACAAGTTCTCGACTTATGCAACGTGGTGGATTCGCCAGGCCATCACCCGCGCCATCGCGGACCAGGCCCGCACTATTCGCATCCCTGTGCACATGATCGAGACCATCAACAAGCTGATCCGCACGAGCCGCCAGTTGGTTCAGGAACTCGGTCGTGAGCCCAGCAGTGAAGAGATCGCCAAGCGCATGGATATTCCCGTGGCCAAGGTGCGCAAGGTGCTCAAAATCGCGCAAGAGCCCATCTCTCTCGAAACGCCGATCGGCGAAGAGGAAGACTCGCACCTTGGCGACTTCATCGAAGACCGCCAGGCTGTCTCGCCCTCCGAGGCTGTCATCAGCGTCAACCTCAAGGAGTACACCTCGCAGGTTTTGCGCACCCTGACTCCGCGCGAAGAGCGAGTCATCAAGATGCGCTTCGGCCTCGAAGACGGCTCCGAACACACTCTGGAAGAAGTCGGTCAGAGCTTCCAGGTAACTCGTGAGCGCATCCGCCAGATCGAAGCCAAGGCATTGCGCAAGCTTCGCCACCCAAGTCGATCACGCAAGCTGAAAGCCTTTGTAGAAGGCACCAAAGAGATGTAACTTCGGCTGAAATTAAGCCGCTAAGAGCCGCAACCTTGGAAGAGGCTGCGGCTCTTTTAACATGGACGTGTAGACAAAATTATAAGTTCTTGATTTAACCTTGACTTATCGGGTTTCTGGCTAGGTCACAGAAGGAAAGAAATGAAACACAAGAAGCTCCTTTGGTTCGTCTGGGGTGCGCTGGTGTTCTTCGGTGCTTTGGGAGTTTGGGAACGCCCGATCAGCGGCTTCTACTTCAAAGGAGTCACCCCGGTGCGACTGTTTCTTGCAGGCGGTGAAAGCCGCTCGACAACCGTCGCAGGCCTTCGCATCCATTACGACGTGCTGGGACCCGCGGCCGGACCGCCGGTGGTGCTGGTGCACGGATTGGGCGGTCGCGCGGAGGAGTGGTTGAGCTTTGCGCACTATCTCGTCAAGGCCGGCTATCGAGTCTATCTACCCGACCTGCCCGGCTACGGGCACAGTGAACAGCCGGCCGATTTTTCCTATTCCGTTGCCGATGAGGCCGTCGTCGTCGTCGGCTTCATGGACGCAATGGGGTTGAAGCAGGTCGATCTCGGCGGCATCTCGATGGGTGGCTGGATCGTGCAGATTGTGGCGACCAATCACCCTGAACGTGTGCGGAGGCTGATGCTCTTTGACAGCGCTGGGCTTCACGAACAGCCCTCGTGGGACACGCGCCTTTTCACACCAACGACGAATGCCGAGGTGAGTCAGCTCAATGCGTTATTGTATCCACATCCGTTTCCAGTTCCGGGATTTGTAGCGCGCGATATCTTGCGGATAACTCAACAGAACGGATGGGTTATTCGCCGCGCCATAACATCGATGTTCGCCGATAACACTCCAGCAGAAGACCTGCTGCCGAAACTCAGAATGCCGGTGCTGATAGTCTGGGGCGCGGAAGATCGCATCTTCCCGCTTCATCAGGCCGAGAAGATGCACAGCCTGATTCCACAATCTCAACTGGATGTCGTCGCAGACTGCGGCCATCTTTCGCCGATGGAGTGCTCCAATGAGATCGGACCGAAGGCCGTAGAGTTCATCCGGCAATAGATACTTGGGGAATTGTCGAAGCCGACCCTACCGCGTCGGCCATTCCTCAACGACAACCCCAAGGTCATTGAGTTCCTTGATAGCGGCTTCCACGTTCCGGCGGATCTTTGGGCCATCCTTCTTGTTGGCCACGGGCGACTCAGCCAGTGCGATCACGCGTCCATAGCGCCATGCGCCGGGGGGTAGAGCTATAAGGGCTTTGGCCAGATCGCCGGGATGGATCTGAATCTCCTGACGGCGCGCGGCCTCGGGACGCAACATGGTTCCCTGGCCCACCGTACTCGGGTTGGCGTCGGCCATCGTAATGCGAAGGTTCAGCGTCTCGGCGTCAACCGACAGAAAGGGATTGGCCCATGCGCTGGGCTCATGCACGTCCACATACATGCTTTTGGTGGGCAACGGAATGGCATCGAGGGCCGCGCGCTCTCGGTCGGCTTCGGTGGCTGAAGCCTGAGCGGCCTCCTGGGCCTTCTTCTCGGCGTTGACGGCGGTCGTGGCCACGCCAACCACAGCCTGCTCTTCCTTGTGGCAGGCGGCGAGAGCCACTACCAAGAGCAGGCCCATCGCCATAAATCCATTGAGCCTTGAACGCGAAATCACTCTATAAGGATAACAGGGGCACGAGATGGCTTCTGGACTTGGCAGGACCGCAAAACTGGAAAGGCGGGAGGATCCCGGGTCAACTGGCCGCAAGTTCTTCCGCCTGCCTGATCTATCTCTTGTTTGCACTCGGCGGCATCTCCTTCGGATGCAACCGTTCCTGAGTTTATGGAACCGAGGGTCAACGCAAACATCCTAGAGAAGGTCAATCGCGCCCATGCGACCCTTAATCTACAATCTGTATGACGCACTACACTCGATTAGCAGGGGACGACCGTAAGGATGAAGTCGACAACCCGCAACCGCGCACGAACAACACCGTTCGCCTTGGTCTCGCTCTCCGTGGGCATCTGCCCACGATTGCCATAAATAGCGACGTTGCGAAGAACACAAGTTGATATCAACAGCAGAATCGTCCTGCGATGAAGCCTCCTGGTCGACGGGATTGGCGTCCGGCGCTATCGATCGTCGCAGCGGCGCAAACACGCATGACGTAAAATTGCTTGAGGCCACGCTGAACCAACTCGTCATGGAGATGACGGCTCGAGAGGCGCAGTACAATCTATGTTGGTGCGGGCTACAAGGGCGCGCCGGCATCGAACGCAGTTGAGAAGCGGGACTATAAGCCGCACATTAAACAACGGCGCGAAGTGGCCCATGAAAAGCTCACAATACCCGGATTCGAGGCCGCCGTTGGGTCGTGGAGAGGACGCGTTCATGGATCAACCGGATTCGCAAATTGCTGGTCAGCTTCAAAAGGCAGAGGCAAGCTATGTCGCTCCTCCGCTTTGATCCCGGGGAGGTAGACTGTGACTATGTACGGATAAGCTCTAAGAGAGACGAGGAAGATTCTGCAATGGGGATGTTTTCCAAAGCCGCATCCTCATCTGATAAACTAAAAGTCGTTGTTGGGTTGGCGGAAGTGGCGTTCCTTTTGGTTGTCCACACTGGAACGAAATTGAGTCCAAGCCAGCGAAATGGTAGAACAGAGCGAAAAGAAAAAAGCTGCGAGAAATCGCTCATTCTACGTGACATGCATCCATATTGTTGAAAAGACAATCTGGGGACGTAGCTCAGTTGGTCAGAGCGCTGCCCTGTCACGGCAGAGGTCGCGGGTTCGAGCCCCGTCGTCCCCGCCATTCATTCCAAATGACTTAGGAGCGAATGGCGACTTAAAGTGACAGCTCATCAGGGTCCGATAAGGGTCCAATAAGCCCGCTACTGCACAGTTTGCGGGTATTTTTGATCTCTCTTTTGACCCACATCTGACACCATCATCTTTACAACCTTGCTTTGTGCGGCCCGCTTAGTCGAGTTCACTGCCTGCGTGTAAACGTCGAGCGTGATCCTGCTGGTAGCGTGACGCAAAAGCTCCTGAACGGTCTTGACATCCTCTCCATTCGCCTTCAACAGTGTGGCGAAGGAGTGCCGGAAAGTGTGCCAGCCGATGTTCTTGTGAATGCCGGCTTCACGTGCCACCGGCAGTATGTGGCGCTTCATGAGATTGTCCGGCCAGTAGGGCTGCGCTCCCCTCATTGTCGGACTTGCGAAGACGTAGTCGTCTGCCAAAGGGTAGGGACTCAGGCGCCGCCAGTTCAGAAGGTCCTCCGCCATGTAGTCGTCCATGGGGACGGGCTTGGCAGAGGCTTCCGTCTTGCAGCGGCCCACAACCTGATGCCAGATCGATCGCGTGACACGAAGCTCCAGGTTCTCGAAGTCAACATCGCTCCAGCGAATTGCAAGCAGTTCGCTGACCCGAAGTCCAGTCGCGGCATCAAGAAGCACCAACGTACGTTCCCGTACCGACAACCTGCTGAGAAGAATCTGTAGTTCCGCCAATTCGAGCACGTCAGGTACCTTCTCCCGCTTTGCGCTTTGACGAACGAGCTTGATTGGGTTGCTGTCAACGAGTGCAGTGAGCGAGACGGACTTGGGCGCGGAAAAGGTTGCGTCCCACCCGGCACGATGCTCCATCGTTTTGATGGTCTTCCCGTCGGCATCCTGGTATTCATAGGACGCGCGCTGACGCACAAGTTGCTCGCCGGTTGCCGGATGTTGTCCCTGGCTCAGCTTGGCAAAGTCGTCGGCCGAGACCGCTCCGGCAAGGCCAAAGTGCGTGGCGAGCTTTCCCTGCCACTCGCCCACGATTTCGCCGCGCTGGGACCAGTAATTCTGTTCCTTGGCCGTGAACTCTTTCCGGTGATAACTCAAGGCCTGACTCGCGGAAAGAGGCTTGGAGACCAGCAACGTAGATCAACTGGTATCGGCTTGGCGAGTTTCTCCATCCTGAAGCCCAGGCCCGAATCGAATACGGCAGGTAATACCGCTGTAGTGGAGTGATGCCGAATTCAAACCTCAGATAGAGGAAGAATGAACAGAGAACGGCTGCGATGAAGATTGCGCCGTAGGTATAAAGGAAGTTGCGGGGCGGCCAGATCCAAGATTCTTTGCGACCCCAGTTTTGCACGCTGGACATACCTTATGCCTCCTTTGGTTGCCGGCGGCGCGATAGCATTTCTTCCGCCGCTTTGACCTTGGTTGTCTGGACTAACTTGACAATTGATTGGAACTGCTCCGCAGAGATTTTTTCGCCACGCGCCATAGAGGCGAGAGTGTTCATCAACAGCAACTGGATGCCAACTACCTCGGAGATCAAATGGAGGTCGGCTTCTTCCGTTTGCGATTCGCGAAGCAGGACTTCGCGCGCCCATTCACCGAGCAGTTGCCCACTGTCTGATGCGATCTTCGAGAGTGACTCGTATTCAGTCGGAGTGAATTTTCCTCCGATTGTGATTGTGCGCACGATGGTTCTCGATCGGTGTTGAGCATGACCGGTTTGTTTCTGTTCAGTCATTTGGTTCTCCTTGTGTTTACGCTTGTAAACCCCAGCGCCGGTTAGCGCTCTGTAGCGCCAGCCAGCGCTGTCAATTTTGCAAGCCCTGTGATTTCAATGCGGCGCCAACTGGCGCTGCCGGCGCCAGCTAGCGCCCTGTTAGGGGTGGAGTGTCTAAATTCAGCCGGTGCGTAGCACCGAACGGGTTCTTCAGGCACGAATCACGCCTTCGGAGCTGCTGCGCGACGGATACCATCGGCCACCTCTACCCCGGCTACTGGTCTACCGCCATTCACGGAAGGCTCAGGACCGTCTCCGTTGACAGCCCGGCGAACTCGCAACGTGGGCACTACACGCGAGGACTGCGCTGTCTTCAGGTACTCCTGGAACTCGCGGTCCTTCGAGAAAACGTAGTTGAGCGCCTTGTCGACAACATCGTCGGCCGATGCGTGGAGAAAGGTCGCGTACTGATCGATCAAGGTTGCGGTTGCTGATTCGACCCGTATCGTTGCACTTACGAGTCGGACCTGGTTGATCTCAATGAGCGGCATAAGTGAAGCTCCTCCTTGGTTGAATTCAAGCGATCTTCGTGCGGACGATCATACGTTCTGCCGTGAGCGCGATCTCCTGCGCGCGGGCAATGCAAAGTGGATTTGGAATCTCAAAGCGCCGGCGAACATCAAGCATCGTAACTACGTCGGCTAGGTTGCCCTTTTTGGCTGCGTAATGGATTTCAACCTGATAACCGGAGATTGCCCACACCATGGCGAGAACGACAACCAACACCAGGGTGGCGCGGTAAGGGTAGCGGCGGCGTATAGGAAGATCGAACATCGAGTGGATCCTCCGAGGACCCTCGTTTGCCGCACGATTAGGGCCGCGACCTGGCTTCGAGGACATGAAATCTAATCCGTATAGCAGGCGCACCGATACGCAAGATCAGCCTTTGGGATCGCATTTACTTTATTAGACACCGAGTGTTCGAGGATGGTTCCGGGGTTGGCATTCGTACTCCGGTCGGACGGTCGCCCAATCGTCTGCGACCCCATCGGTGCCGTAACTTAGTTCTGAAAGGGCCAAGTTCTGTGTCGTGTACGTATGACCGGTCATTCAGGTCAAACAGATTCCTCTGTCCCAAACCCCGCTGCAAGGCCGAGTCTTGCATCAATGTCGAATGCGAAGAGGCTCGTCTGTGGTCATTTGCTCGTCGATGATGAACGCTGGAGTCGCGACCGCATACGATGTGTCTTCCGTCGCATAGGGGAATATGACAAATCTGGCTCGGTCGCCGATGTTAAAACCTCGGGCGGCAGTGGCTTCCTCTCCAGTGGTTATGCTTTGGCCAGGCCACAAGAGCCTGCTCTTGACCTTTGTCTGGCCCATGCTGGTAGGGTATGGCTTGCAGAAGTCGACACCCGTCGATTTAGCGACGACCTTCCAACTGCCGGTGGCGTTATCCCACTGCTCAACTCCGTATGCAACCATCGTTCCCGGGGTGTTGGTGTCGGACACGAAGTCACAGTAATGGACTCTGATCGGCCAATAGCCCCGATTGAAGAGCTTGGCTTCGTACACCTTCGAGATGCCCGGAATCCCCATATCAGCGTTCTCCACAGTAACCTCGGATCGAAGACCCTGCTTTGGTCCTCCAAGAATTGCAAAGGCAGAAACAGCAGCAACTGCAATGACGACGGCAGCGAGCACCTTAGTGCAGATCGTTCTTTGTGTAACGCCAATCAAAGCTGTCCTCCGAGTCCTTGTTAGACAGAATCCTCCGCAGCGCTGCGCTTCAACCAATTTATGGATGTCACTCTTAGCTTAGACACCAATAGTCATGAACTTGTTCCCATTCAGCCGGAATTCCGGTCGGTTTGTCGCCCAATGGGAAGTTGGCTTGGTTTCTGCCCAATCTCCGGTTAACTCCGGTCATCCAGTGTCAAGTGTCTTGACCTTGATCGCCCTTTCAAAGTCTAAGCTCTGCCGCGAATTTCGCAACAACCGAACGAATCCAGAGCATCGAAGACAAATCCTCAAAACCCATTATTGTTCATCGGGAACTCCTTGGCTTGCTGCGGTGTCTAAGTCATCAGGAGTCTCAGTTCCGGATGCCGTGAGTTTTTCCAATGCTTCTTCGAGATCCAATGGACGAGGAGGAAATTATCCTATGACAGTCGAGAATGGTCATGCTTCAGGTCAACTATCTGGCGAAATCAATGTGACTCCGATGATCGACATTCTGTTGGTCCTGTTGATCATCTTCATGGTTATCGTGCCGGCGATGCCTCACGGCCTCGATGCGGCGCTGCCAAAACGGTCGGAGGATCCGGCTAAGAGTCCCGACACTGCCATAGTGGTGCAGATCATCAGTGCCCGCGATGGACTGGTGAGTTACAAGATCAATCAAGATGAGGTCAACATCAACGACCTCAGTAGCCGCTTAAACGCCATTTTCTCGATTCGTGCAAACAGAGTATAAGCGCCAGAGCAAAAATAGACCACAGAACGTCGCGAGAGCGGCGTTTTGCGGCGGAGTAAAAGAAGTCCACCGCCGGATCTTGGTCTTGCGGACGTTTGCCTTTGAGGCAGGGTTC
>JBEKCA010000005.1:0-128538 GCA_050015115.1 Occallatibacter sp. | reverse complement strand
AAAACGGAAATCTCCGACCCTGACAGATCACCCATCCGGTGAAACCCCCATGGCAATGAAAAACCGCTACCAGTCTATCCTTCCAGGCGATTTCAACAGATCAACTGCCGGATAGGGGTTCATACAATATCCGCACTCGCCATTCGTCTTGAGCAGTGGATGGAAGAGACGATGAGCGCCGCCGCGATGGTTGAACAGGACCGCCAAATTTCGAATGTTTTTGCGGAAGAAGGATCGCGCCTGCGCAACTTCATTCGCAGGCGGGTGCCCAATGAATCCGACGTGGAGGATCTCGTGCAGGAGGTCTTCTACGAACTGGTCGAGGCCAACCGCCTGTTGCAGCCAATCGATTACGTGACCGGCTGGCTCTTTGCGGTTGCGCGTAACCGCATTACCGATCTCTTCCGCAAAAAGAAGCCGGTGAACTTCTCGGACGCCGCCGCGATGGACGAAGACGGTGAGCTATTGCGCATCGAAGATCTGTTGCCGTCCTCCGACGCCGGGCCGGAGGCGATCTATCTTCGCAAGATGCTGCTCGTTGAATTGGAAGTTGCGTTGAGGGAACTGCCCGTCGAACAGCGCGAGATTTTTCTGGCACATGAAGTCGAAGGGCGCAGCTTCAAGGAACTATCGGCAGAGAGCGGCGTCAACGTCAACACGCTGCTCTCGCGCAAGCGATACGCGGTGCTGGCTCTGCGCCGCAGGTTGCAGGCGATTCACAATGAGTTGAACAGGAAGTGAAGGAGACATGATGAGAAGGAAATGGATTTTCTTTGTCGCTCCGCCGGCGGTGGTGCTGTTGGTCGTGATCTTCGGCGAAGTGGTGATGCATCTTTGGAACTGGCTCACACCGGCGCTTTTTGGATGGCACACGATTAGCTTCTGGCAGGCTCTTGGGCTCCTGGTTCTTTGCAGGATGCTCTTTGGGGGCTTTGGTCATCACGGCCACGGTCACTCGCATTGGCGGCGGCGTGGTTTTGAGCGTTGGGAGCGGATGACGCCCGAGGAGCGTGAGAGGTTTCGCAAGGAGTTTCGGGGGCGCTGCGGCCACTTTGGAGAGCCGGCCGGAGAGGAAAAAGAGCCAGCGTAGGAGTCGAGTTACGCTTCGAGCGCCGAGGCCATCTCTTTGAGGATAGCTTCGGCTGCTTCGGCCGGGTCTGGGGCCTGAGTAATAGGACGGCCCACAACGAGGTAGCTGGCTCCCTGGCGCAGCGCTTCGGCGGGTGTTGCTATGCGCTTCTGATCTCCAACCGCCGAGCCCGCTGGGCGAATGCCGGGAGTAACCAGAACTCCGTCAGGGCCGGTGAGGGCGCGCAGGGTCGCAACCTCCTGCGGCGAGCAGACAAAGCCGCGAATCCCGGCATCGAGGCCCATGCGGGCCAGCAGTTCAACCTGCGCGGCGGTCGAGCGATCGATGCCGATGGCGTTTGCCTGATTCTGATCCATGCTGGTGAGCATGGTTACGGCCAGCAACTCGGGCGGATTCTCGACTCCCTCCAGCGCGGCCTTTGCCGCAGCCAGCATCGCGGGGCCCCCGGCTGCATGGACGTTGATCATGCGCACGCCCAGAGTTGCCGCCGAACGCACCGCCCCGGCCACTGTGTTGGGAATGTCGTGAAACTTCAGATCCAGAAAGACTGAGTGGCCGCGTGCAACCAGCGGCTCGATCACGGCCGGACCGGCCGCGACGAAAAGCTCCAGCCCGACCTTGAACCAGTGACAGCTTTTCTCCAACTGGCCGACCAGATTGGCAGCGGAGGCGGCGTCGGGCACGTCAAGCGCGACGATCAGGCGCTTGCGGGCCTCCTCAATCGGGTCGACCACGGGTGTGCGCGCGGGGCCAAAGCTCGGGTTCATTCGGTCGGGGATAGGCATGGCTTTATTCTAGTGGATTGTTGACTGCAAACCATAACGACGACAAAAACGTACCGCGAATGAGGCACCCAATTAAGGCACGAGGCGATCGTCTTCGGAAATCTGATTATGGTGTATTTCCGAATGGCCGACACACAGCCATGATGCCCGTTTAGCGCCAGAAACGCCGTCTGGCGTTTAATCGGTAATAATGATTTGCATGGGTCTTGATGCTTGCGTTTACTGTAATTGCTACGAGATAGGGAAGGTGAAGACGCCTCCTCCGCAGCCGGATTTGGTCTACATTGATCCGACTACGGGCGAGGTTTTGCTGCGCTGGGAGGAAGAAGGTGCTGACCAACACCGTTTCTTCGAATGGCTGTCGTCCGCATGCGAACACGGGCCGATGGGCCATTTGGTATCACATCGTCTTGGAAATATCGCCCGAGTCGGCTTTCTGCGAGGACTACTCCAGGAAACCCCGGAACGCTTCCCGACACTTCTCTCCAAGGTCGTCTACAACGGCATTCACGGGGGCGACATTCTGACGCTGCCAGACGTCGAGCATGTGGCCACCGAGATGTCGGCGGTAAGTGATCTTCACTGCCCGGATGGTTCCCTCGAGGCTCTGCTCCGCGAATTCGAGGACCAAATGCTCGAGCTCGTTCGGGGCGCAAGAAGCGTTTCCAGGCCCATCGTCTTTTGAAAGGGACACGGACGGGGTCGGGTCCTTCACCCAAGGTATAAATTGGGAGACGATTTTGCTGCTGTTGCCGGACCGGCTAACCAGAGATTACTGAGTGGCCGCAAACTCCGCAGCGTATCCTGTGGAGGGTGAGGAGAGTTGGGTTTGAAGAGCGTCTCAATCTGGATGCGGGTCTTGGCGTTGGGCTTTCTATTGCTGACGACGGGCAGCCTTGGATGGGCCTCTGGGGTGCATACCAATCCGCTCAACCGCGATCCTCTGGTGCGCGAGGCCTACGAGCACTTCTATAACCTTGACTATCCGGGGGCGGTCGAGCGCTTTGAGCGCTTTCACGCGATGCATCCGGGCGATCCGCAGGCCACCGCGATGCTGCTCGACGCGGAGATTTTCCGGGAGCTCTACCGGCAGGATCTGCTCGACACGACCTTCTACGCCAACGACGGATTCCTGACCGGTCGCCACGCCACCGAAGAGGACCCGAAGACCCGCGACCGCATTCTAGGGCTTGCTGATGAGGCGATCCGCGAAGCAGACTCGCGCATCGATCACAATCCCAACGACATCGACGCTCTCTTTGCCCGCGGCTGGGTTCGCAGCCTGAAATGCACATATGTCGCCATGGTCGAGCGCGGATATGGCGCGGGTTTCCGGCTGGCCACCAAGGCCAAAGACGACGAAGTCCGCGTGCTGCAACTGGACCCCGAATACGTCGATGCCAAGCTGGTGGTGGGGGTTTACGAGTATGTGGTCGGCGCGCTGCCCTGGCCCTTCAAGATGCTCATCGGTTTTGCCGGAATCACCGGCTCAAAGGCGCGCGGACTGGAGATGCTCACCGACGACGGGAATCGCGGCGTGATCACCAGCGTCGAGGCCCGGACCACGATTGCCCTCTTCCTGCGCCGCGAAGCTCGGTACAAAGAGGCGATCGATGTCGTGCGCGGGCTCAAAAATCAGTATCCGCACGACTATCTCTTCTGCCTTGAAGAGGCCAACCTGCGCAAAGATGCGGGCGAGGGGATGGGTGCGGTTGCCGCTTACCGGGAGCTTCTGGCCAATAGCGCCAAGCCCGGCTATTTTGCCGAGGCGTGCCTGGAACTGGCCGATTTTGGCCTGGGTGATGCACTGCGCGGCCAGCGGCACTTCGGCGAGGCAGCGCAGGCCTATGAACAGGCCGCATGGACCAAAAACGTCAGCCCTGAGCTCAAGATCCGGTCGCTGCTGGCCGCAGGCGAATGCCGCGATATGAACGGAGAGCGGCCAATCGCAGTCAAGGATTATCAGATGGCCATTGATGCTGGGCCGAACACCTCGCGCGCAGATACCGCGCGGAAGCGGCTTCGCAGCGCGTATAAGGGCTCGTGACGATCCGGTAGCCCACGTGCGAGAAGATAAAGAATGGAACCGAGAGTGCGCCGCCGCCGTATATTGAGTTGGTTGAGTTTTTGAAGGAGAGATCGACGATGGGCGTCTATTGTCAAAGCTGTGGGACCGGGTTGCCGCCGAGTGCGCGCTTCTGTTCCAGTTGCGGCGCGGTCGTTCCTGTCATTCCGTATATTCCCCGCAGGCAGTTGGTTCGTCCAATTGCAGGTCGAACGGTCGCCGGCGTCTGTATCGGTGTAGCTCAGACCTACGGATGGGATGTTGCGCTGGTGCGTGTTTTGACGGTTGTTGGTTTCTTCTTCTCCGGTGGTCTAGTTTGTGTCGCTTATCTGGCCGGATGGATCGGCATCCCGGAGGAGCCCGTTCCCGCTCCCTTGAAGTATTCTCGTTAGATATGAAGGCTGCTTATCAATCGGAAGGGGTAACGTTGGCCTTTCGCGAGAGTGGGGCGGGTTTACCTGTGCTCTTTCTTCATCCCACGCCGCTCGATGGCGAATTCTGGCGACCGCTCATCGACAATCTGACCGGGGTGCGCGCCATTGTTCCTGACCTGCGCGGGCATGGCCAGTCTCAGCTTGGAACCATGCCAGTAGGCGGCTTCGCCGCTGCTCCTGATGCGCCGGTGTTGTCGATGGCGCAGTTAGCCTCGGATATTCTGGCGCTACTGGATTACCTGGAGATGCCTGCTGCACTCTTTGCCGGATGCTCTATCGGCGGTTATGTGCTGCTGGAACTCTGGCGGAGGGCTCCGGAACGAATGCGCGGGCTGGCCTTCGTCTGCTCCAAGCCCCAGCCGGATGCGGCGGCCAATATCGGCCGGCGCGTTGCCAGCATCGAGAAGCTCCGTGCCATCAGCAGCGCAGAGCTTTTGCGGAGTATGTCCGAGACACAGATCAAGAGTCTGACCGGGACGACGGCTATCGAGCGCAATCCCGGGATCGTAGCCGAGCTGATCTCTCAAGTAACACTGACGCCGGAGGCTATGCTTGCTGTTCAAGCAGGCCTCGCCACGCGGCCAGACTCGATGCCGACGGTCGCGACGATCACTGTGCATGTGCTGGCGATTGCCGGCGGCGAGGATACCGCCGTCAGCGCTGCTGACATGGAGGCCTTTCACGCAGCGCCAGGCGGCTGCGAGTATCATCTGCTGCCGGATGCGGGCCACTTTGCCGCTTATGAACAACCGCAGAAGGTCGCGGCGCTGATGGCCGTGTGGCTGCGGCAATTTGAAGGTTGATGCTCCGCGCTGGATACGACTTCTTCTCAAGGTTCGAATGGCTCATCGAAATGCTGTAGGCTCAAGAGAGGATTTCTCCATTGGGAAGCCTCTCTTGACCTCTGCTTTGCCTTCATCTCCGCGTCCGTTTCATTACCCCAAACCGGACAGCGTCTTGCATTGCGGCGCAGTCTCGCTCGAAGCGCTTGCCAGGCGTCACGGGACCCCGCTTTATGTCTACTCTGCCGATCAGATCGTCGAGCGGTTGGGGCTCTTTCAGCAGGCGCTGGCGGGCCGCGATCACATGATCTGCTATGCGATGAAGGCCAACTCCGCACTGGCGATTCTCAAGCTGCTGGCCGCGCGCGGCGCAGGCTTCGACATCGTTTCCGGCGGTGAACTGGAGCGGGTGATTGCCGCCGCGCCCGACGCAGTGGGGCGGGTCGTTTTCTCAGGCGCGGGCAAGACGGCCGCTGAGATCGACCTAGCACTCACGGTGGGAATTCTTGAGTTCAACGTCGAGAGCGCTGCGGAGCTTGAACTGCTCGCCTTGCGAGCTGCCAAGCAAAAAAGGAAGGCGCGCTTCGCACTGCGCGTGAATCCTGACATCTTTGCCGAGACTCACCCTTACATTTCGACCGGCCTCAAAGAGCACAAATTCGGTGTCGACATCAAGCACGCGGCGGCCATCTACAAGGGCGTTGCCGGCGATCGCTGGCTTGAGGCCTCCGGCATCAGCGTTCATATCGGGTCGCAGATTCGCTCGGCTCAACCCTTTGGCGCGGCGATGGCGCGGGTGAACAAGCTGGTG
This sequence comes from Occallatibacter sp., assembly GCA_050015115.1. Classification (GTDB taxonomy): domain Bacteria; phylum Acidobacteriota; class Terriglobia; order Terriglobales; family Acidobacteriaceae; genus Telmatobacter. Next base: position 122,571 of record JBEKCA010000005.1, on the reverse strand, counting down.
CGCCAACTGCGCCGCGATGGAATCGTCTTGAAGTCCGTCGATGCTGGCGGAGGTCTAGGCATCGACTACCGCACTGGCAGCTTCGATGCGGCAGCCAAGGTGCGCGAATACGTCGCGGCCATTGAAGAGGCCCTGGATGGTTTCGATGGCCGTCTGATGATCGAGCCGGGGCGTTTCCTGGTAGCGCAGGCCGGGGCTCTCGTCGCGCGCGTTCTTCAGGTGAAGCGCAACGGCAAAAAGACCTTTGTGATTACCGACGCCGCGATGAACGACCTCATCCGCCCGGCGCTCTATCAGGCTTACCACAAGATCGTGCCTGTGAGGCCGAGGGCAGGGAAGCCACGCATCGTCGATGTCGTCGGCCCGATCTGCGAGTCGGGCGACTTTTTTGCCCGCGACCGCAAACTGGCGCCGGTGGAGCCGGGAGATCTTGTCGCGGTTCTCGATGCCGGAGCCTACGGCATGGCGCAGAGTTCAAATTACAACAGCCGGCTGCGACCGGCCGAGGTGATGATAGAGGGCTCGAAGGCACGGCTGATACGCCGGCGCGAAACAATGGCCGACCTGCTGGGGCCTGAGATTCTCACAGCAGTGGAATGAACAGCATCCGGCAGATCGAGTAGGCCATCAAAGGACCTGGCCGAAGACGCACTAAGTGGGCAGGGATTTGAACGGATCTTGTTTCAGCGCAGCTTGAGAAAATAAAAGATGGAGGCCTCCAATGGCGAAAGTGACGTTGGTGTTTGCGGTTCTTTTGATCTTATTGGGCCTGATTGGATTTTTGGGCACGGGCAGTGAACATCCCACTGCTTTGATTCCAACCTGGGTGGGGTTGGCGATGGGTCTCTTTGGCCTGCTCGCGATGGACAAGCGTGAACGCAAACGCAAGCTCTTCATGCACGTCAACGTGACCATCGGCCTGGTGGGCTATTTGGGAGTGATGGCTGAGATCGTTCGCAGCTTCTTTTCGAAAGAAGTTGACCCGACCGCCCTGCTGGCTAAGACCGCAATGGCGTGGCTGTTGTTCATTTATGTCATTCTCTGCGTGCGCTCCTTCCGTGCAGCGCGCCGCTCGGGGAAGGTCTAACGCATGAGTACAATTCGCCCTGGGGGCATGGACATGAGCCGGCGGGCCGAGCGTTCGCCGCACGGACGAGGCCAGCGCGCAAGCCAGGCCGAGCTGCCAAAGCGCAAACCCAGCTTGAAAAAGATATGGCCGCAGATCAAGTCGCTGGTCGCCCCGCGCATGGGGCTGCTCGTCGCCGGCATGGGGCTGATGATAGTCAACCGCGTTGCCCTGCTGGTAATGCCCTACATTTCCAAGCCGCTCATGGATAAGGTGCTCAACCAGAATCACCCGCACCCGGAGCTTTTGCCAGGAATTATCGCGGTGGTTTTCACGGCCATGGTGGTGCAGGCAATTACCTCGTTTGCGTTGACTCAACTGCTCTCGAAGGCCGGGCAGAGGTTGATTGCCGAGATGCGCCGCCAGGTCCAGCGGCACGTTGGGCTGCTCTCGGTTAGCTACTACGACGAAAACCGGACGGGAACCTTAGTTGCCCGCATCATGACCGACGTCGAAGGCGTGCGCAATTTGGTCGGCACGGGACTCGTTGAGTTTGTTGGCGGGCTGTTCACGGCTATTCTGGCCTTTGTCTATCTGCTGTACCTCAGTGCGCCGGTAACACTGACTGCCTTTGCAGTGATGGGCGCATTCGTATTCGCCCTTCAATACGCCTTCAGGGTGATTCGTCCCATCTTCCGCGAACGTGGCAAGATCAACGCCGAAGTCACCGGCCGGCTGACCGAATCGCTGGGAGGCGTGCGCGTCATCAAGGGCTACCACGCCGAAGAGCGCGAGGCAGCGGTCTTTACCGTAGGCGTTGGCCGCTTGCTGGACAACGTAATGAAGTCGTTGACCATGACCAGCGCCCTGACAGCCACGGCGACCACTGCCGTGGGCCTGTTGACTGCCATCGTGATGAGCATGGGCGGGCATTTGATCATGGCCCATAAGTGGACCTTTGGCGACTATCTGAGCTACAACATGTTTCTGGTGTTCATGACTGCGCCGATCTTCCAGATTGTGGCGATCGGTACGCAGTTGACTGAGGCCTTTGCGGGCCTGGACCGTACCAATGAACTGATGGCCGAACTCGAGGAGAACAAGAGCCCGGAGCGCACAGTAGCGATGCCGCCTATCCAGGGTACGGTACGTTTTGAAGACGTTGAGTTTGCCTACAACCCTGAGAAGTCTGTGCTGCATGGCATCAGCTTCGTCGCGCAGCAAGGCACCGTGACTGCGCTTGTGGGCTCATCGGGGTCGGGCAAGTCGACCATCATCAGCCTGCTCTGCGCCTTCCACACGCCGTCAAAGGGTCGGGTGCTGGTGGACGATGTGGACCTTGCGCATGTGGACCTGAATACCTTTCGTTCGCAGTTGGGGGTGGTGTTGCAGGACTCGTTTCTCTTCGACGGCACGATTCGCGAGAACATTTTGTTTTCGCGCCCCGATGCAACCGAAGAGCAGTTTCTCTTTGCCTGCCGCACGGCCCGTGTGGACGAATTTGCTGAGCGCTTTCCGGATGCATACGACACGATCGTCGGTGAACGCGGCGTAAAGCTCTCGGGCGGACAAAGGCAGAGGCTTTCGATTGCCCGCGCGCTGCTGGCCGAGCCGCGTATTCTGATTCTCGATGAGGCTACCAGTTCACTGGACTCGGAATCCGAAGCGATGATTCAGGCCGGGTTGAATCAACTGATGCAAGGGCGCACGACATTCGTCATTGCCCATCGTCTGTCAACCATTCGCCGCGCCGATCAGATTCTTGTGGTCGAAGAGGGCTGTATTGTCGAGCGGGGCAACCATGCGCAACTCTTCGCGCTGGGCGGCCGCTACTACGACCTCTACACGCGCCAGCATGGGCTGGTTGCGAATCTCTTCCTTGCGCCTGGAGAGGGCGGCAACGCCGAGACAGACAGCGCAGACGAAGTTGCTGAGTGAGTAGCTAAACCGCTTTTGATGCGAAACAAGCCCTCGATTAGGCTGCCAGCGGGGTGATTTGAACGTCGAATCCGGGGTTCTCTAGGCAGTTAACGAGTCGCAGAACGTGCTTGCCTTTGGCTCGGTTGTCGAAATGGTTGGAGCCGAGATCCTGGCATAGGTTACCGTTTTTGAGCATGTTGTAGGCGGCTGTAAGTATGGAGGCGGCCAGCGCCTATAGCCTTCTTGGTTCCACGCCTGAGCGGATGAGCAGGTACTGAGCCTTAAAATAGCTGCTCTTTTTCCGCGGGACCGCCCAGGCGCACTGAATGAGAGTGGTTTTCAGCCATGGAGCGCCCTTTTTCATGCGGTTGCTGCGCCACTTGCCGGCATTCTCGCCGTTGCTCTGGCAGAGTTCGACCTCTGGGCTGATAGCGCAAGACTAATTTAAGAACTTATCCGCAAATTGGAAAAAGCAATGGAGCGCCGGTCTCCAGACCGGCTGTGCTGGCGGCGTCCTCGCCGCCAGACGTCGCCCGCCGCTGTTAAGACCACAGTACCGCTGAACCGAAGACCGGCGGTCCCAATTTACGGAGAGGCTCTAAATTAGCCAAAATCCCCGTTTCATTCCGCGGGGTAGGCAACGACGGTGGAAGACTGAAGCGCGAGTCGCTGCTCTCGGCGTTGAGACCGGAAAACGCGACTCGCTGATTTTTCAATGTTCCGGCGGACCGTGTCTGGTTCGCTGGCGGGATGTTGAGATCGGAAAAAGGGGATGGGCCAAAGCCCACCCCCCTTTTTTATCGGCAGTAGCCGTCGGGATCAGAAGTGGTACGCCACTCCAACCGTCGGCACGTAAATGTTGTACCACTTGTCTGTGGCCAGGTTGGTATTGTTGAAAGTCGGCACCTTGGTGACCAGTCCGCGGTACTCGGCGCGAATGTCGAAGCTGGGGCTGATCTCATAGGCGATTCCGGCTCCATACATGCCGCCGACCCCGGTCTGCCGGTGTGCGTCCAGTGTCCCGGTGCCCGAATTGAGAATGGGCATGAAAATAAGCCCAGAGGGTCCGGCTTCGACGAAGGGATTGAATTTGCGGTAGTTGAAGCTGTGAACGAAGGCGGCCGAAATCTCCTGGGTACGGACCAATATTGGGTAAAGGAGTGGGTTGGTCGTGTAATGAATCTTGTTCTGGTAAGTGATGCCGTAGTTGGCTTCAAGTGCGTTTGACGGCGTGAGCATAAAACGGTAGCTGGCCAAGGCACCATAGGCGACAGTTGAGTGAACATAAACGTCGGTTGACGAGCTGACGAACGGCTCAATGAGCCCTGTTCCGCTCAGGCTGACATCCTGGCGGCTTTCCTGGGCGCGGCCTGCTGCCACGCACACGGCCAGCAGAAATGCAACAATGGCGATCTTCTTCATTCGGTCCTGAACCTCACGACTGCTCAACCGTCCGGCTGGCAACGAGCTTTTCTTTTCCGGTGCGCCGGTTCGAGCCGGGCCCCACTCTCAGCATTGTAAATGGCCGGGGTGGTCCATGGCGGAAACGGTTGTCCCGGAAGGATCTGAGAGCTTAGACGCAGGGGAGGATAAACGGGCGCTTGCAGAAGTTTCAAAAGGAATATGCGGTCTTCGGAGCACGATGTCGGCAGTAGCTCAGCCCGCCCGCTCCACCTGGTAGTAGAACGGAGGACCATTCTCCACAGCCAGCGTCTTGACGGTGCCTAGAAATGCCCTGGCTGCATAGGATAGCGTGGCCTTCCGCCGGTGAACCAGCCGTAATACGCGCTTCATCTCCAGTTCGTCTACCGGCACGCGCACTAGATCCCCGGCCTCAAGTTCTCTGGCTACGGCCAGGTGCGGCACCAGCGCTACGCCGTTGCCCATGGCCACAAAACGCTTGATGGCCTCGATGGTGGGCAGTTCAATGCCCATATTCAGGGGCGTTCGGTACTTTTGAAAGGCCTCGATCACCTTGCGGCGCAGAGGCGAGGCAACGTTGTGGGCAACGAAAAGCTCTTCGCCCAGATCGCTGATCGAGACGCGTCTGGCTCCGGCTAATGAATGGCTGGGACTGACGATGAAGGCCAGGCTGTCGTTGTAAACCGCGATCGAACGGAACTCCGCCGGGTCGGGGCGGAAGGAAGTCATTCCCAGTTCAAAGGTGCGCAGGTTCAACTCCGCGGGGATGTGCGAGGCCAACATGCGGTGCACCGCGACAGTGATGTGGGGAAATTCCCGCCGATAGCGGTCGACGGCCTGCAACAGGTACATACAGGTGTACTCGTTGGCCGCCAGTTGCAAATGTCCACGTTCCAGGCTCTTTAACTCATCTAGGGCGCTGGTTGCCTCGCGGCGCAAGGCCAGCAGCCGGAGCGCATAGTCGCGCAGCAGCACTCCAGATGCGGTCAGCGAGCCATCGCGGGCGGCGCGGTCAAAGAGCGTCTCGCCGACGGCCTCTTCGAGCTTGCGGATCACCTGGCTCACCGCAGGCTGGGTGCGGTGCAGTCGGATGGCGGCGCGCGAAAAGCTGCGTTCTTCTGCTACGGCGAGAAAGGTTTCGAGCTGGTGAAGTTCCATAACAGTGGACAGTGAACGGTGGTCCGAGAAGCTTCGCGAAAAATTGCCGATTGCCACCGGGAAAGCTGTGGTCAGGCTGACCACCGATCACTGTCCACTGTACTATAACGATTTCTAATCGACAAGCAAACAATTATAACTTTGTGTTATATGCGTTAGTGCCCGAGAATAACAAGGAACAGAGAAGGAAACGGCTCAAACCCATGGACATGATCTCGAATCACGTATTCTTCTTCGACACCACTTTACGCGACGGTGAGCAATCTCCCGGTTGCAGCATGACCACTCAGGAAAAGCTGACCATGGCCCACGCTCTCGACGACCTGGGCGTAGACATTATCGAGGCCGGTTTCGCCATGGCCTCGGAAGGCGACTTTGCGGCTATCGCCACCATCACGCAGGCCGTCCGCAAGCCTCGCATCGCTTCCCTTGCCCGCGCCAAGACCGAAGACATCGAGATGGCCGCCCGCGCGCTGCAGTTTGCCGATCGCGCCCGCATCCATGTCTTTCTCGCTTCGAGCGATCTGCATCTCGAATACAAACTCAAGATCAGCCGCGCCGAGGCGCTCGATCTGGCCGGTGAATCGGTGCGCATGGCCCGCTCGCTGGTCGACGACGTCGAGTTTTCGCCCGAGGACGCCACACGCTCAGATCGTGACTTTCTGGTCGAGATGGTCCGTGTAGCCGTCGAGGCCGGCGCAACGACGATCAACATGCCCGACACGGTGGGCTACACGACGCCCGAGGAATACGGCCGCATGTTTGCCGAGGTGCGCGAACGCATTCCCGCCATTGACGCCCAGGGCATCATCCTTTCCTCGCACTGCCATGACGACCTCGGCTTGGCCGTGGCCAACTCGCTGGCGGCCGTCCAAAATGGCGCGCGGCAGGTCGAGTGCACCATCAACGGCATCGGCGAGCGGGCCGGCAACGCGGCTTTGGAAGAGATCGCGGCCGCGCTCTATGTTCGCGGGGACCGCTATGGCGTCTCGACCGGCATCAAGCTTGAAAACATCTACCCGACCAGCCAGGTGCTTGGCCAGCTCATTACCTTCCGCCCCTCCCCCAACAAAGCCATCGTGGGCGACAATGCCTTTGCCCACGAGTCCGGAATCCATCAGCACGGCATGTTGGCCAACCCGCTTTGCTACGAGATCATGACTCCATCGCTGGTGGGGGTCGCGAAGAACCATCTTGTGCTGGGCAAGCACTCCGGCCGCGCGGCACTGCGCAACCGCCTGGAGCAACTCGGCTTCTCGCTCACCCGCGAGGAGTTGCAGCACACCTACTATCGCTTTGTCGCCCTGGCCGACCGCAAAAAGAACATCTACGACCAGGATCTGATTGGCCTCTTGCCCGACCAGATCCGCGAAAAGCGCCGCGAACCGGTCTCAGAACTCGATTAATTCGTCGGCAACGCATTGAAGTGGCGAGCAGACAGGAAAACCCTCTACAATCTAAGAAAAGGAGTATTAACAGATGAAGTTGAAAGTTCTCGTTACCCCTGGGGACGGCATCGGCCCCGAAATTACCGCGGAAGCTATCGGAGTATTACAGGACGTTGCGGCCGCCGGCGGACACACGTTGGATCTGAATTACAAGCGCATTGGCGGTGTGGCCATCGAGCAGGATGGAACGCCTTTGCCTCCCGACACCGTTGCCGCAGCTCTCGACTCCGAAGCCGTTTTTTTAGGCGCGGTGGGCGACGATAAATTCAACTCTCTTCCTCCGAACCTGCGCCCCGAGGCCGGTCTGCTCGGAATTCGCGCGGCCCTGGGCGGCTTTGCCAATCTGCGCCCCGTCTTTGCCTTCAAGGAACTGACAGTCAACAGCCCGCTGCGCCCCGAGATCATCGACGGCACCGACATTATGTTTGTCCGCGAACTGCTCGGCGGCCTCTACTATGGCAAGCCGCGCGGATGGGATAAGGAAAAAGGCGTAGCTTTCAACACCATGGTCTATACGCGCGACGAAGTGGCCCGCGTGGCCCGCGTCGCCTTCCAGTTGGCCCAGAAGCGCCGCAAGCTGGTCACCAGCGTCGATAAGGCCAATGTGCTCGAAGTCTCACAGCTCTGGCGCGACACGGTGATCGAGGTTGCCAAGGAATTCCCCGACGTCGAGCTTGAGCACCAGTATGTCGATGCGATGTCGATGCACCTGATGAAGCGCCCGCGCGACTTCGACGTGATCGTCACGGAAAACACATTCGGCGACATTCTTACTGACGAATCGTCAGTAATCACCGGCTCTCTGGGCATGTTGCCTTCCGGAACCGCCGGCGGCAAGATCAACATCTATGAACCGGCCCACGGCTCCGCGCCCAAACATGCGGGCAAGAACATCGCCAATCCGCTGGCCACCATCCTGACCGGCGCCATGCTTCTGCGCTACACCTTCGGGCTCGATGCGGAGGCCGATGTGATCGTCAAGGCTGTTCGCAAGGTGCTTGAAAATGGCTTCCGCACGCAAGACCTGGCGCGCACCAATCCCGAGGGATTGACCGTGCTCGGAACCCGCGAGATGGGCGCGAAGGTGCGCGAGACGGTGAAGGAACTGCTCGTTCACGCGTAGGACAGCTCCTAGTTGTTAGCTTTTAGCTACTAGCTCGACCTCATCGTCGAGGCTGATTCGGTGAACGGGATCGGATCTGACGATGGGGCAAACGTACCCGGAATGCAAAACCTGACAAACTAGCCGCTAGCAGCTAGAAGCTAGCGGCTAAAGGAGTCCAATGAGTTCCGAACCGAAGACACTCTTCGAAAAAGTCTGGCAACAGCATTTGGTGGTCGAGCCCGCGGGAGAGCCGACCGTGCTCTATATCGACCTGCAACTGGTGCACGAAGTTACCTCGCCGCAGGCCTTTGAGGGGTTGCGCTTGGCGGGCCGCAAGGTACGCCGCCCGGATCGCACCGTTGCCACAGTCGATCACAATGTGCCAACGACGAAGGCAGGCCGGCTCAACATCGTCGACGAGATCGCGGCCAAGCAGATCGCCACGCTGAACAGGAACTGCGCCGAATTTGGCATCGAGCTGTATGGAGTTGATTCGCCCGATCAAGGCGTCGTGCACATCATCGGGCCGGAGCTGGGCATCACCAAGCCGGGCATGACGATCGTCTGCGGCGACTCGCACACGGCGACTCACGGCGCATTTGGCGCGTTGGCTTTTGGCATCGGCACCAGCGAAGTGGAGCACGTGCTGGCCACGCAAACGTTGCCGCAGTCCAAGCCCAAGACCTTCCGCATCACGGTCGAGGGCGAGCTGCCGCGCGGCGTCACGGCCAAGGACATCATTCTCGCCATCATCGGGCAAATTGGAACCGACGGGGCGACCGGCTACGTGATCGAATATGGCGGCTCGGCGATTCGCGCGCTTTCGATGGAAGGCCGCATGACCGTCTGCAACATGAGCATCGAGGCCGGCGCACGGGCGGGCATGGTCGCTCCCGACGCGACGACATTCGCTTATCTCAAGGGCCGCCGCCACTCACCGCAGGGCGCTGCCTGGGATGAGGCCGTTGCCGAATGGAGCAAGCTGCCCAGCGACGCTGGCGCAAAGTTTGACCGCGAACTGACCATTGATGCTTCTGAACTCGTTCCCTTCGTGAGTTGGGGCACCAGCCCCGGCATGGTCACGCCGGTCACGGCCAATGTGCCCGACCCGGCGATGGCCAAGAGCGAGATCGAGCGCAAGGGCTTTGAACGCGCACTCGAATATATGGACCTGAAGGCGGGCACGCCGATGGAAGAGGTCGTGATCGACCGTGTCTTCATTGGCTCCTGCACCAATGGGCGTCTGGAAGACTTGCGCGCCGCTGCGCGGATCGCCGCCGGTTACAAAGTTTCAACCCATGTGAACGCGATGGTGGTTCCCGGATCGCAGGCAGTCAAGGCGGCGGCCGAGAAAGAGGGTTTGGACCGCATCTTCATCGAGGCGGGATTCGATTGGCGCGAGCCTGGGTGTTCGATGTGCCTGGCGATGAACCCCGACATCCTTCAACCCGGCGAACGCTGCGCGTCCACGAGTAACAGGAACTTTGAAGGCCGTCAGGGACGCGGCGGACGCACACATCTCGTCTCGCCGGAGATGGCCGCGGCAGCCGCCATTGCCGGGCACTTCGTCGACATTCGCAAATGGGCAGTCCACGAACCGGCGCTCGAAGGAGGCAAGGCCTAATGGAAAAGTTTACAACACTCACGTCACTGGCCGCGCCGCTCGACCGCAGCAATGTCGATACGGACCAGATTATTCCAAAGCAGTTTTTGAAGCGCATCGAGCGCACCGGCTACGGCGACTTTCTTTTCTTTGATTGGCGGCAGAAGCCAACAGGCGAGCCTGTGCCAGACTTTGTGCTCAATGACCCGCGCTATAAAGGCGCGCAGATTCTCATCGCGGGCAAGAACTTCGCCTGTGGATCGAGTCGCGAACACGCCGCATGGGCGCTCTCCGATTACGGCTTCCGCGTGGTCATCGCTCCGACCTTCGCCGACATCTTCTTTTCGAATGCAGGCAAGAACGGCATCGTGCTGGCGCGGCTCAGCGAAGACGAAGTAGCCCAACTCCTTACCAATGCCAGGACGATTCCGAGCTACAAGCTCACCGTCTCTCTTGAAGACCAGACCGTCACTGACGACCAAGGCTTCAAGGCGAGCTTTGAGGTGGATCCCTTCCGCAAGTTCTGCTTGATCGAAGGGCTTGACGACATCGGCCTCACGCTGCGCCACGAGGCAGCGCTCGACGCGTTTGAAAGAGAGCACGAGAGTGCTGGCTGGCTGAAGGCAAAGTAAGAGCGGAGTTAGCGGTTAGCGGAGCTAGCGGAGTTAGATTACTCCTCGACCAGCGACGCTAACACCGCTACCTTCGCGAAAGCCGCTATAAGGGAAGCAATGACCATCGAGGGCAAGCGACAAAGCGTTCCATTGACTGAAGGCCCGAGCCGCGCGGCCGCTCGCTCTTACCTGCGCGGCGTCGGATTCAGCAAGGAAGAGTTGCACAAGCCCATCATCGGCATTGCCAACACCTGGACCGAGATCGGCACCTGCAATATGCATCTGCGGGAGATCGCCGAGGCGCTGAAAGAGGGTATTCGCGAGGCTGGCGGCACGCCGATGGAGTTCAATACCGTCACCATCTCCGACGGCATCACCATGGGTACGCAGGGGATGAAGGCTTCGCTGGTTTCGCGCGAAGTTATCGCCGATTCCATTGAGTTGGTTGCTCGCGGCAACCTCTTTGACGGGCTCGTCGGCATCGGCGGCTGCGACAAGAATATGCCGGGCATCATCATGGCTCTCTGCCGCCTCGACATTCCGGGCATGTTGCTCTACGGCGGCTCGATCGCGCCGGGCAAACTGAACGGTAGGGACATTACCATTCAGGATGTCTTCGAGGGCATCGGCTCACACGCAGCGGGCAAGATCGACGACGCAGGCCTTGAGGCTCTCGAAGCCAACGCCTGTCCCGGCGCAGGCGCATGTGGCGGCCAGTTTACCGCCAACACAATGGCCATGAGCGGCGAGATCCTGGGGATTTCGCCGATTGAGCTTTCAGGCGTTCCCGCAACGGCGAAAAACAAGTTGTCTGCCACGCGCGAAGCTGGCCGCATTCTGATGGATGCTGTGCGCGCCAACCGCCGCCCCTCGCAGATCATCACTCGCAAGTCGATAGAGAACACCATCGCCAGCGTGGCTGCCAGCGGCGGTTCAACGAATGCGGTGCTACATCTGTTGGCTATCGCGAGAGAGATGGGCATTCCACTTTCTATTGATGATTTTGATGTCATCAGCAAGCGCACGCCCTACATCTGTTCGCTGACTCCGGCGGGAAAATACGTAGCTGCGGACTATCAAGCGGCCGGCGGCTCGCGGCTGCTTGCGCAGCGGCTCATCGGTGCGGGCTACGCAGACGGCTCGACGCTGACAATCAGCGGCAAGACGCTTGCGGAAGAAGCATCTCTGGCCGTCGAGACTCCCGGGCAGGACGTCATACACACCTTCGAAAAGCCCATCAAGCCAAACGGCGGTCTGGTGATTCTCAAAGGCAATCTCGCGCCCGAGGGCTCGGTGATGAAGATCGCCGCGGCCGACCGCTATGAGCATCGCGGCCCGGCGCGCGTCTTCGATTGCGAGGAAGACTGCTTCGCCGCGGTGCAGACGGGCAAGATCAAGCCAGGCGATGTGCTGGTGATTCGCTATGAAGGCCCCAAGGGCGGGCCCGGTATGAGAGAGATGCTGCAGGTGACCGCGGCCGTCAGCGGTAACCCCGAACTCAGCTCGACCGTTGCGCTGCTGACCGACGGCCGATTCAGCGGCGCGACCAGAGGCTTCACCGCAGGCCACGTGGCGCCTGAGGCCTTTGTCGGTGGACCTATCGCCGCAGTGCGCGAAGGCGACGTCATTCACTTCGATATTCCCAACCGCAAACTCGACGTTGAGATCAGCGGCGAGGAAATAGCGGCGCGGTTGAAGAGCTTTTCGCCGCCAGCATTGCGCTGGCCGCGCGGCGTCTTCCGAAAATACGTGGATCGCGTAAGCTCTTCCTCCGAGGGCGCGACAACTTAAGAACTGCATCGGGCTGACACAGAATATTGATTCTCAACCAAGGAGTTCATCATGGGAACCGACGCTAATACGCAAGCCTCGAACGCTCACCTGACCACCCCCACCCGTCTCACCGGCGCTGAGATCGTCTGGGCCACGCTGGTGGGCGAGGGCGTTACAGATGTCTTCGGCTACCCCGGCGGGGCGATCCTCCCCGTCTACGACGCGCTGCGCAAGTTCCCCATTCACCACACGCTGGTGCGCCACGAGCAGGGCGCAGCGCATATGGCCGACGGCTATGCCAGAGCTTCGGGCAAGGTCGGTGTTGCGATTGCCACCAGCGGCCCCGGTGCAACCAATCTGGTCACCGGCATCGCCACGGCAATGCTCGATTCGATTCCCATCGTCTGCATCACCGGCAATGTTTCCAGCAAAGTGCTGGGCACCGATGCATTCCAAGAGGTCGACATCACAGGCATCACACTGCCCGTGACCAAGCACAACGTCCTCGTCAATCGCGCGGAAGATATCGCTCCGGCCATTCGTTCCGCCTTCCAGATTGCACGGTCCGCGCGCCCCGGCCCGGTGCTGGTCGACATTACGAAAGACGCGCAGCAGGCCACGGCGATCTTCGATTTTGAAGCTGCCAAGCCGCGCCCGGTTCGTCCGCATCCGATGCGCAAATTCGAGGCAGCAGGTCTGGCGCATGCCGCCGAGCTGATCCGCAATGCCAAGCGTCCCGTCATTCTGGCCGGTCACGGCATCATCGAGTCCGGCGCTGAAGAACAGGTCCGCGCGCTTGCCGAACGATCTCAGATTCCGGTGGCGCTTACCCTCCTCGGCCTCGGAGCTTTCCCGGCATCGCATCCGCTCGATCTGGGCATGATGGGCATGCACGGCGAGTCTTGGGTCAACCACGCCATTCAAGATGCCGATCTGCTGATCGCCTGCGGCATGAGATTCGACGATCGCGTCACAGGATCGCTCTCCACCTACGCCACCAAGGCCAAAAAGATTCACATCGATGTGGACCCGGCCGAGATCAACAAAAACGTCAAGGTCGATGTGCCACTGATCGGCGACCTGCGCGAGGTGCTCGAAGAACTGTTGCCGCGCGTTAGCGGCCGCGACGGTGCTGCATGGCTCAAGACCATCGATGGCCTCCGCGGCGATTCGGCAGTCCGCGACATCAAAAACCTGCCCGACCTCGGCCATCTCTACGCGGCGCATGTGATTCACGACATCTGGCGCATCACCAGCGGCGACGCCATCATTGTCACCGATGTGGGCCAGCACCAGATGTGGGAAGCGCAGTACTATCACCACGAGAAGCCGCGCACGCTGATCACCTCCGGCGGTCTCGGCACCATGGGATTTGCGCTGCCCGCGGCGATCGGCGCAAAGTTTGCCTGCCCCGATAAAGAGGTTTGGGTCATCGTCGGCGACGGCGGTTTTCAGATGACTGCGGCAGAGCTGGCGACCATCGCGCAGGAAGGCATCAAGATCAATATCGCTGTAATCAACAACGGCTACCTGGGCATGGTGCGCCAGTGGCAGGAGTTTTTCTACGAGCGCAACTACGAAGCCACACCGATGGTGAGCCCTGATTTCGTCAAGCTGGCCGATGCTCATGGACTCGCCGGTCGCACCGTCCGCACGCGCGGCGAGGTGGCCTCGGCCGTCGAAGAGGCACGCTCGGCTCCCGGCACGTTCTTGCTCAATTTCAAGGTCGAGAAGGAAGAGTCGGTTTATCCGATGGTCTCCGCCGGCTCCGCATTGCACGAGATGATCCGCAGGCCAGGGGGCAAGGACCCGCTGGAAGAATCGTAGAAAACAGCTTCTAGTTGCTAGCTTCTAGCTCCTAGCTTGTTCGATGCCGCTCCAACTTCAGGAGCGGCCTTTGCAAGCAAAGAAGCAAGAGCTGGAAGCCAGGAGCGAGAAGCTAGAGGCTAATCATGCTGCACACATTCGTCGCTTACGTTGAAGATCTGCCGGGCGTGCTCACGCGCGTGGCTTCTCTCTTCCGCCGCCTCAACATCAACATCAACTCGCTCACCGTGGGCAGCAGCGAGCGCGAGGGCCTGTCGCGGCTGACGCTGGTTTGCGAAGCCTCGGCCGAGGCAGGCCATCGCATCCAGGCCAGCCTGTTTAAACTGGAGAATGTCGTCGATGTGGACGACATCGGCCAGGCGCCATCTGTAACACGCGAACTGGCGCTCATCAAGGTCGCCGCTACGCCCCGCACGCGTTCGCAGGTCTTTGAGCTGGTTGAGGTCTTTCGCGCTCGCATCGTCGATCTGGCGCCCGAGTCGATGACCATCGAGATGACCGGCGTCGAGAGCAAGATCGAGGGGCTCATTCAGGTGCTCAACGAGGGCGAGGGCCAAGTGCTCGAAATCTGTCGCAGCGGGAAGATGACTATGCGCCGCGGCCACCACACCAGCGGCGTGCTGAAGGCGATGCGCACGCTGACAGACGAACCGGAGGAAGCGCTCGTCGAGACAAGTGATGAGGGCGCGACCGTCGAGCCGGAGTAGCCTCATAATTCTGTCATCCTGAGCGAGCGGAGCGAGTCGAAGGACCCGCGGTTGCTTTTCCGCTTGACTATTTCAGATCAAAGACGAAATTCCGGGCCGGCGCTCTGGCCCATTCACAAAAACATTTCACCAACAAGCAGACAAAGGAAGATAAGAAAAAATCATGGCGAAGACTTACTACGATCAAGATGCCGACCTCACGCTCATTCAAGCCAAGAAGGTAGCCATTATTGGCTATGGCTCGCAAGGTCATGCTCACGCTCTCAACCTCAAGGACTCTGGCGTCCAGGTGAAGGTTGGCCTGGCGGCCGGCTCGAAGTCCATCGCCAAGGCTCAGAAGGCCGGCCTTGAAGTGGGCACCGTCGCCGACGTCACCAAGTGGGCCGATGTGATCATGGTTCTGGTTCCCGATCAGACGGCGGCCAAGCTATATGCCGACGAAATCGGACCCAATCTCACCGCGGGCAAGCTGCTCATGTTCGCGCACGGATTCAACATTCACTACAAGACCATCGTTCCGCCTAAAGGCGTCGATGTTGGCATGGCTGCTCCCAAGTCTCCCGGCCATCGCGTCCGCGAGGTCTTCACGGAGGGCGGCGGCGTTCCGTGCCTCATCGCGGTCGAGCAGGACGCGACTGGCAAGGCTCACGCGCTCTGCCTCAGCTATCTCAAGGGCATCGGCGGCACGCGCGCCGGAGTGCTCGAGACTACGTTCAAGGAGGAGACCGAGACCGATCTCTTCGGCGAACAGTCGGTGCTCTGCGGCGGCGTCAGCGCGCTGATCAAGGCGGGCTTTGAGACGCTGGTCGAGGCCGGCTATCAGCCCGAGAGCGCCTACTTCGAGTGCCTGCACGAGCTCAAGCTGATCGTCGACCTGATCTATCGCGGCGGCCTGGCCTACATGCGCTATTCGATCTCCGATACCGCCGAGTGGGGCGACTACGTCTCGGGACCGCGCGTCATCAATGCAGAGAGCCGCAAGGCGATGAAGCAGATTTTGACGGAAATCCAGGACGGCAGCTTTGCCAAGCGCTTTCTCGCCGACCAGAATTCAGGCCGCAAAGAGTTCATGGCCTTCCGCGAAGCCGAAGCCAAGCACCCGGTCGAGATCGTCGGCAAACAGCTTCGCGCGCAGATGCCATTCCTCGATCCAGTCACCGTGGAAGAAGTGGCTAAGAACCGGTAGGAGTATCGCTGTTATTCCCCGAAGAGCTGGGCGATCTAGGGTCGCCTGGCTCTCTACTCTTATGAGTAGAGGGCTGTCCTTCAATGTCGCCTATGGATTGCTTGCCAACGCCCGCAGAATAGTATTCCACGACCTTGTTCAGAAATGGATCTGATCGGAATGGAGTTGCGTTCCCAACTGCCTCATCAACTGCGGGTGTTCCGTCCAGATACCAGGAGTATTCGCTCCAGTCATCTGGATTGCAAACAGACCGAAACGAGACAAAGAGAATCCACGTACCGTCCGCACCTTCCATTTTTTCACTGACTGCAATCCTTCGGTTCTTCATCTTCTGAAGCAGAGTAGCGAAAGTGTCCTTACCCAGCTCGATCCCGTCGGGGGTGGCGATCACGCGACCGGGCTTGGCATCGATGCCAAGCGATCTCGCAATCTTCTGATCGCTATCGCCCCACACCTGCAAACTGAAGTTCTCCGGTTTCCACTCCCACTCCCTGCTTTCGTTTACGTGCTTCAACTCTGGTCCATAGACGTTGCGGATCGTCTCGATGCTGGCTCCGGGTAGAACCCGCGGTTCCAGTTCTTCTCCCGGAAATGGCTGAATGTATGCTGCACAGCCCTGAATCTGCACAGGCGCTGATTGCCCCGTCATAGCAGTTGGCGCGGGAGACTCACTAATCGAGGCTTCCTCCCGTGGTTTTTGTGCAGCGGGATTAGCCTGCCAATGCCAAACCACCAATCCAACCGTGCAAAGTAAGCAGAAGGCCGAAACCGCAATAAATATCGTTCGCTTTGTCATCGTTCATCTTCCTGACAATTCCAACTTCCTATCCTACTCGTCTAAGCCTCTTCTCCGGTTCCAGCCGCTCCGCGAAGAACAGCTTGAGCAATAACTGGTAAGGCACATCGCGTTTGTTGGCGAGAATCTTCAGGCCTTCAATCATCGCCACGGGCAGACGTACTGAGATTGTTCGAAGCGTCGGGTTCAGGTCGGGGAATCTGGCACGCTTCGCCTGCGACCAATCCATAATCTTTGTCGAGTCTGCGCCCTCGCCTTTTGACGACCAGAACTCGAACTCTTCGGCATCGCTCTTGAACTCAGGAATCTGTTTTTTCATGACGCTGGTACTCCTCGGTGATCTTGAAGGAGCGAGGTCCCCAAAATTGAATTGGGCGCATAACTTCGAGAGAAGTTGATTATGTCAGGTTCGTTCATGTGTTTTTCAGGCAAAAA
Organism: Occallatibacter sp.; assembly: GCA_050015115.1. Classification (GTDB taxonomy): domain Bacteria; phylum Acidobacteriota; class Terriglobia; order Terriglobales; family Acidobacteriaceae; genus Telmatobacter. The sequence continues at coordinate 105,511 of JBEKCA010000005.1, read as the reverse complement.
ATGACCTCCGAAGGATCACGTCTCTTCGGAGGTGCTTGCTTGAATACAAGCTGTAGACGGGGACCAGTAGCCGGCGCTGGAGGTCGGTAGCACGCGGCTACTGGTGATCCCTATACAAACGAAGTTAGCAGCGGCTTCCCCTTTCCACGGCTACTTCGTGTCTCCCGGCTCTAAGAGGACATTTTTGCTCGCCCTCTGAACCATGTTGACAATTGGAGTGTCTCCTATGCTGAATTTGCGGTCCGTGATGGCCGTCACAGGGCCGTGTATCAAGATGCAAGACATTGCAGATTAGCCATTTGACCCATTGAACAGGACAATTCCGCCGCTCAATATGGAAGTCTCCAATCTGCGGTTTGCTTGCGGCGCACTCGAAAACAACACTCTCGTTCAGAGAAGACAAAGAAGAGTGATTGACAAAGCGCGCCGCGGCTTAGAAAATCGAGGTTTCAGTTCCCTCCGAGGAAGACCAACCTGTGACAGCTCTTTTGAATACGAATCTGGGCGATACGCCGTTGCTTGGTCGAGGCAAGGTGCGCGATCTTTATGCCGTTGGCAACGATCTGCTGCTGGTGGCCACCGACCGCATCTCGGCCTTCGACCATGTGCTGGCTACGGGCATTCCGGGCAAGGGCAAGATTCTCACGCAGATCTCGCTCTTCTGGTTTGACCTGGTCGCGGATCTCGTTCCTAACCATCTGATTACCGCCGAGGTTAGCCAATTTCCCGCGCCGTTGCAGCCCTATGCCGATCAACTGGAAGGCCGTTCGATGCTGGTCAAGCGCGCCTCGATGTTCCCTGTTGAGTGCGTGGTGCGCGGCTACCTGACTGGTTCCGGATGGAAGGAATACAAGGCCAGCCAATCGGTCTGCGGCCTTCCACTGCCCGACGGGCTCAAAGACGGATCGCGGCTACCGGAACCGCTCTATACACCATCGACCAAAGGCGAAGCCGGCACGCACGATGAGAACATCTCCTACGACGCAACCGTGGCGGCCATCGGCGAGGCCGACGCAGCTGAACTCAAGCGTCTGACGCTGGCCATCTATAACAAGGCCACAGCACACGCGGAGTCGCGCGGCCTGATCCTAGCCGACACAAAATTTGAGTTTGGCAGGACAGCGGATCGCATCATTCTTGCCGATGAGGTGTTGACTCCGGACTCCTCGCGTTTCTGGGAGGCCGCTACCTGGTCGCCAGGCGGCGCGCAGCCCTCATTCGACAAACAGTTCGTGCGGGATTATCTTGAATCAATCCACTGGAATAAACAGGCGCCCGCGCCCGGGCTCCCAGACGACGTAGTGGCGCGCACGCAGGAAAAATATCTCGAGGCCTTCCGCCGCTTGACCGGGCGGGATTTGAATCTCTAAGGCAAAAAGCGGGGCGAGCAAAGCGTGAACGGAGCGCTGTATGCAATGGGTGGATTGGGCGATCTTGTTTGTCATGGCGCTGTCCGTGCTGGGCGGGCTGGCGCAGGGCTTCTTTCGTTCATTCTGCGGGCTGGCGGGCCTGTTGCTTGGCCTGGCGCTGGCCGCATGGAATTATGCGCGACTCGCGGCAGTGATCTTGCCCGTGGTACGCATCAAATCCGTAGCGAGCGTGATCGCCTTCTTGCTGCTCGCACTTGTCGTGATGGGAGTGGCCGCGCTGGTCGGCACGGCTCTCTACAAAACTTTTCACCACCTGGGCCTGGGCTGCCTCGACCGGCTTGCCGGAGCGGCCTTCGGACTTGTTCAGGGAGTGTTGCTGGTCACATTGATCGTTCTGTTGACCGTAGCATTCTTTCCCGAGACACGCTGGCTGGAAGATGCCAGGATGCCAAGGATGTTTTTTGGAGCGTGTCACTTGAGTACGCATGTGACCCCAGCGGAGCTCTCCGGGCGTATCAAACGAGGGCTCAGGATTCTTGAAAAAGAATCACCCCGGTGGCTGCACCCAGATGTTCGTGGATTGTGATTTTTTGGAACGATTAGCACCACAGATTTTGTCAAGGTAAGAAAAGGAAGCAGGGATTGACGTGAGACGAGAACTGGACATCCTGGTGACGCAAATGCATTCCAGCGGCATCCGCTATGAGGAGGCGGTCCGCGAATTCAAAAGGCAGTATCTGCGCCAGGTTTTGCTGGCGCACCGGGGCAACCAGTGCAAGGCGGCCGAGGAGATGGGCATCCATCGCAACACGCTGAGCCGCACCATGGCGGAGCTGGATCTTAGCCTGGCCGAGGTGCGGGCCAGTCTCAAGCGTCCGCCGCGCAGCGAACGTCCTGTCTATAGCGCGGTACGCCAGATCTTTCGCCAAGGCTGACCGCGCCAATCGAGGACATGCTGACCACACCACCGACCAGCGAAGTGCGAATAGCCATCGAACCCGGCTTTGACTGGGATGGGCAGGACGCGTATCTGTTCGACATCGATGGCACATTGCTGCGCGATCCCGACCGCATTCATATGAACTCCTTCGCGTCGAGCATCGAGCGGGTGACGGGATTTGCCGTCACGCTCGATGGCGTGCCCGTCCACGGAAGCACGGATACAGCAATCCTAAGCGAAGCCTGCCGCAGAGCGGGAATTCCTGCCGAGGTTCTGGAGCTGCAGGTGGAGGCGATTCTCGAGGCGATGCGGCAGACCGTGCATGAGCGACGTCACGAGCTGAAGCTGAGGCTAATGCCGGGCGTCGAAAACACGCTCGCCCATCTGGCCGGCAAGGGCGCTCTGCTGGGCGTAGCCACCGGCAATCTGGAGATGATCGGCTGGATCAAAATCGAAGAGGCCGGACTGCGCGAGTGGTTCCGCTTTGGCGGCTTTAGCGATCATTTTCCCGATCGCGCCAAGCTGGTTGGCAACGCGGCAAGCAAAGCCAGAGAACTAGCCGGAACCGATGCTCGCATCTGCGTAGTTGGTGATACTCCGCGCGACATCGATGCGGCGCACGCCAACCATCTGCCGGTCATTGCCGTCGCCACGGGAAGCTACAGCTTTGACGCATTGTTTGAAGGCAAACCGGAGGTCTGCGCATCCTCGCTCGCCGATCTGCTGGCAATGGGACGGACGGCACGAGGATGAGGAAGCTCCCAACGATCCTCCTTTCCAGCCTGTTGCTCGCGCTGGGCACCAGCAATGGGGAAGCCCAGACGGCAACATCTTCGCAGACTCTACCTTCCGCCGCTCCCGCCCAAGATGTAACTCAAACAAAGCCGGTGCGCAACTCAGACCGCCGGAAGGCAGTCAAGCTCTTTCTCGCGGCAAGCAAGCTCTTCGAGAAGGAGCAGTTTGAAGAAGCGCTGCGAGACTACGAACAGGCGTCCACGCTCGATCCCGGCAATGCCGACTACGCGCTGGCGGCAGATGTGGCTCGCGGTCACCTGGTAACAGCGCTGATTCAAACCGCAGCCAAGGCCAGGGTCCAGGGTGATTCCGCAGCGGCGCGCGCAGCGCTGGCCTACGCTCGCGAACTGGATCCGAAGAACCCTCAGGTGACCCAGCACATCAACGAGCTTGGAGACGATGCCGTCGCAGGGCAGACGGTTCCCCGCTACCAGCAGGGCGCCGAGACGGCCGGCGAGGGCGCTGTTCTTGCCCCCACCCCGGGGTTTCATAGCTTTCATCTGCGCAGCGACCGGCGCAATATCGTGCAGCAGGTTTTCAAGGCCTATGGAATTGAAGTCACTCTCGACGAGAGCCTACGGAGCACCCCGGCCCGGCTGGATGTGGATGAAGTCGACTTTGAGACCGCGGCGCGCATCGCGGGAATGGTGACGCACTCGTTCTACGTTCCGCTGGATGCGCACCGCGCGCTGGTAGCCGACGACAAAAAGGAAATTCGCGACAGCTTCATGCGCCAGGAGACGGAGACAGTTTATCTATCGGGGTTGAGCGACAGAGAACTGGATGATATTTCGAACCTCGCCAAGAACGTCTTCAATGCACCGCAGGCGCAAGCTGGGCACAGTTCCGGAACAGTCACGGTCCGCGCGCCCGCTGAGACATTGAACGCCTTCAACGCGACCATGCGCGAGCTGCTTGAAGGGCGAAACGAGGTGCTGCTCGAGGTGCGCGTCATTCAGCTTGCGCACACCAGCGAGCGCAATACCGGAGTCGCGCCTCCTCAGAATGTCTCGGCCTTCAATGTTTACAGCGAAGAACAATCCATCCTGAATGCAAATCAGGCTCTTGTGCAGCAGATCATCTCTTCGGGCCTTGCCGCGCCTGGCGACACGCTGGGGATTCTCGGCATTCTACTTGCGTCCGGCCAGGTCTCCAGTTCGCTGTTCTCCAACGGCATTGCCCTCTTTGGTGGTGGACTCACTTCGTCCGCGCTTTCCCCGGGTCAGATTTCGGCCAACCTCAGCTTGAACTCCTCAGACTCGCGCGAGCTCGATCGGATTCAGCTGCGCCTCGGCGACGGTGAAAAGGGGACACTGCGGACTGGCTCGCGCTATCCCATCCAGACCTCGTCGTTTTCGAGCATTGCGGCCAGCGTCCCTTCGATCCCGGGACTCACCGGCGCGGGCACCTCCGGCAGCCTCTCTTCCCTGCTCGCCTCCTACGGCGGGGTGCCAAATATTCCGCAGGTGGAGTACCAGGACCTGGGGCTGACCCTGAGCGCAACGCCCAAGGTCCTGCGCAATGGCGATGTCGCTCTCACCATGGAAATGAAAATCGATGCCCTCTCCGGAGGCTCCATCAACGGCAACCCGATTCTCAACAATCGCGCCTACTCCGGAGTAGTGACCTTGAGGGAGGGTGAGGCGGCGGCAGTGGTGAGCGAACTTGACAAGTCAGAGAGCCGCGCCATCAACGGCACGCCGGGAATCAGCGAGATTCCGGGCCTGAACAATCTCAGTAGCAACGACTACCAGAAGGATTACTCGACGCTGCTGATTATGATCACGCCCCGTGTGGTTCGCGGCACGCAGTCGGCCGGCCACTCGCCAATGATGCGCGTGGAAAAGGACGCTGTCGGACAAACTCGCTAATCACCTGAACGCCATGCATCTCAGACGTAGACGGGCCGACGCCGACGCACTCATCTCCCATTGCAACTTCCGATGCGCATCTGGATAAACCGTTATCATTCAAAACTTTAAGTAACAACGGCCTGATAATCAATAGAATGTGTGATCCATGATTCCGGCTCGACAAATATAATGATGAGGGCTTCCAGCTAGTTCGCGAAGTAGAAAGCAGTCTCAATTCTGATATCCGCGCCAGCGGGCTCGCTGGAATGGATCGCGGAAACGCCGGAAGGGTCATGAGTTGAGTGCTGCCGCCTGCCCGGGGTCGGGCACATGCAAGCGGGCCGAGGAGTGCTGGATGGAGATATCGCGGCAATCCGACAAAGATACGATCCTGGCTGAATCCGTGCCGCATGCAATAACGATTCGTGAACAGTTGAGACGTCTTGTCGCCCACCCTTTGTTTACCAATAGCAAGCGATACCCGGTGTTGCTCACATACACTGTCGAGCAAACGTTGCTTGGCAACGCAAGTGATTTGAAGGAACGGACAATCGGCGTCGAGGCCTTCGGACGCGAACCGAGTTACGATGTGAATCTCGATCCGGTGGTTCGCACCACAGCGGCCGAGGTGCGGAAAAGGCTAATTCAGTACTATTACAGCGCCGACCATGCTGGGGAGTTGATCATCGAACTGTCGGCAGGTTCCTACGTCCCCTCGTTTCGCGAGCCTGCGCCTCAATCCTCCACTTCAGCCGATAAACCGGCGGTTATCGGGCATGGTGAGTCACCCCAAGGCCCTGTATCGCCAGAGGCACCCCCTGCAGTTTCCCAAAAAGCACCTGCACGTCTCGCCTTTCACCATTGGATTTCGATAGCGATTGCTCTGCTTTTGGCTTTGCTGCTCGGCTTCGGTATGGGGCACGTCATGCCTTCGAGTCAAGCCGCACGCCCCAACGTGTCTTCAGATTTAGCGCGTTTCTGGCAGCCGATCACCGCGACTACGAGCCGGGTCACCTATTGTCTCGGCGTACCGACAGACTCTGTCGATCTCCAAAGCAGAGCAATCCCTATGATTCCCGCAGGAGAGAGCGGCAGCCTCAATGTTTACGATGTTGTCACGCTAGCGCGTTCCATTGCGCCTCTCGTGCCAAAAAATGGCGAGTTTCGTGTGCTGGCCGCTTCCGACACTGGATTCGTTCAATTGCGAGAAGGCCCCTTCGTTCTGATTGGCGCCTTCGACAATGCTTGGACGATGCGCATAACACAGGATTTGCCGATTGGATTCGAATATGACGATCACGTTCGCAATGTGGTCGATCGGACGACTTCGCCTAGAAGGCTCTGGACGCTTCAATGGCTGGTCCCGGGCAAGAGCCTTGCGCGCGACTACGCCGTAGTCGCGAGACTTCACGATAAAGTTACGGGTGAGCCGGTCATTATCCTGGCCGGCATTGTGGGGGAGGGAACCGAAGCGGCAAGTGAGGTCGTCTCCAATCCAACGTACTTGGATGCCCTGCTTCAAAAGGCTCCGAAGAACTGGGACCAATTGAATCTTGAGGCCGTGATTGAAGCGAATGTAATTGAAGGTCACCCCGGCCCACCCACCGTTGTCGCCGTCCAGACATGGTGATCCTCTCTTTTGCTGTATCATACATACCACCAAACAAAATTCGAAAGAGAGCCTATCTAGCTGTAAACATACGGCTTTTATCTCTTGAACGCTGTTTGATGCACGATGGACCTTTCAACCCGGCTCCAGCCTCGTTTAGCCTGAATGTATGAGTCAGTTCCCGGGGAACCCAACGCAATCCCGACCTAAAACAGTGTCAACGTGCATGGTTCCAATAAGGCTCAATGGAATTGGCCCGGCGACTTTCGTCGTCGATGAAGTCCCGCATCTGCAAGAGCGCCGCACCAGAGGCGCTAAGCTTATCTTTCAAAACAGAATGGAAGGCCCAAAATGATTCTCATCGCTCTCCTGAATGCATCTTCTAGACGTGTGTCCAGGCAATACTCCAGTTTCCACCTCTTTTTCTTCTGCATCGCGCTCCTCGCATCGTTCGCCGCAGCATCCGTAGCCGGTGCTCAGATTGCTGACCGGCCTTGGATGAACCCCAGTCTCTCTCCTGAGCAGCGTGCCGATTTGGTTCTGCGGCAGATGACACTCGATGAAAAACTGGCGCTGTTGCATGGGAACGGAAAGGCCTACGATCCGCAGTGGACTATGCCCCTCACCGCGTTGACGAATGGTGGCGCTGGGTACGTTGAAGGTGTCGAGCGCCTCGGAATACCGCCGCTTGTGATCTCCGATGCTGCCTACGGGGTGCGAGACAGTGGAGCGAATGGACGATATTCGACCGCGTTGCCATCAAGCCTGGGCGCGGCCTCAAGCTGGGATGTGGTATCGGCCTGTGAATTTGGCCAGGTAATCGGGAGCGAACTCAGGGCGCAGGGCTTCAATATGACGCTAGGAGGCGGGGTTGATTTGGTTCGTGAGCCTCGCAACGGCCGTTCCTTCGAATACGCCGGAGAAGACCCACTTCTAGCCGGGACTGTCGTCGGCCACCTCATGAAATGCGAACAAGCGCAACATGTTGTCGGAGACATCAAGCACTTTGTGATGAACGACCAGGAGACTGGACGCGCCTTTGTGAATGCAATCATCGCAAAAAAGGCTATGCAGGAGTCAGACCTGCTGGCTTTCCATATCGCCATCTCCATCGCGAATCCCGGTGCGGTGATGTGTTCTTACAACAGAATCAACGGGGATTATGCCTGCGAAGATTCATACGCTTTGCGCCATGTGCTCAAAAAGGACTGGAGCTTCAAGGGCTTTGTCATCTCGGATTGGGCGGCAACACACAGCACCGAGAAGGCGTCGGCGGCCGGTCTCGATCAAGAACAACCGATGGCCGATTTCTTTGGCCCAAAGTTGAAAGAAGCCGTCAAGGCCGGAAGAGTGCCAGTCTCAGAGATTGACGACCATGCACGCAGAGTTCTCTACGCGGAGTTTTTGTCGGGAATCGTCGACGACCCGATTCAGAAGAGCGTTCCGGATATCGAAAAGGGCCTTGAAGTTGCGCAGCGAATCGAAGAAAAGAGCATCGTCCTTCTCAAGAACAGCCTGGCCGTGCTTCCAATCAACCCATCCAGTGTTCGCAGCATTGCGATCATTGGCGGTCATGCTGACGTGGGCATGATCTCAGGCGGCGGTTCATCTCAAGTGGACCCGCCGGCCGGAAATGCCATTATGCCTGCCGGCAAGGGGGCAACCAGGTGGGGCGAACCGGTTTGGTTTCCCACCTCCCCGCTCAAAGCTCTCCGTCTCAAACTGCAGAATACAAAAATTGACTACGATTCGGGAACTGACCTGAAGTCCGCCGCAAGTCTTGCAAAAAGCGCCGATCTCGCAATTGTCTTCGCGTATCAATGGGAGTCGGAAGGCTCGGACCTGCCGAGTTTGTCGCTTCCCGACAATCAGGATGCCTTGATCGAACAAGTCGCGGAAGCGAATCCTCACACCATCGTTGTGCTCGAGACCGGCACTGCCGTCACTATGCCCTGGATCGACAAAGTCGCGGGCGTTGTCGAGGCCTGGTATGCAGGCAGCGCTGGCCACAAAGCGCTCGCCAATGTGCTTGCCGGTGACGTCAATCCGAGCGGCAAACTGCCTCTAACCTTTCCCAGGAGCGAAAACGATCTGACCCGGCCTGTCATTCAACCGGCGCCATCGTCGAGTGCGTTTGAAGCAAACGGCAATGTCTTGAGCGCCCCTTATGCGAATTTCGCAGTCCATTACGACGAGGGCGCCGCTGTCGGTTACAAGTGGTTTGAGACGCAACACAAACAGCCGCTCTTTGCCTTCGGCTTCGGCTTGTCCTACACAACCTACGCCTATTCCAACTTGAGCATTGATCCCGCTACGAAGACAGTCCGCTTTACCGTCACGAACACTGGCAAACGGGAAGGCACCGAGATCGCCGAGGTGTACGCCAGACTTCCGAAGGATGCCGGCGATTCTTTCAGTCGCTTGGTTGGATGGAAGCGAGTTACGCTCGCTCCCGGTGAATCGCAGACTGTCATGGTTGCAATCGACGAGCGGGTGCTACAGGCGTTTACAGAAGGGATCGATGGGGCGCGCGACCTCTGGAACCTGGCACAGGGCGATTACCAGGTATTCGTTGGGCCATCCTCAAGCGATACACCTCTCACTGGTACCCTCCAGGTACGGTAAGGTTCTCCACACGCCCGAGAGCATTCGGCAGCTCACCTGCGGTTCGTGTTTGTTCTTGGGACTTTGCGTGGACCAGAGATCCAGCCAGCACTGTCGTGCTGACTTGGCTTTCTCTGGTCCTGCATATGTCGTATCAGGATATGTTGTTTAGCTCGTGTCGGGCACTGTTCTCGATGCAAACAGCGAGTGTCGCCAATCTTCCAGGATTCAGCAGTTCGTCCTGCCATCCTCGATCTCTCTTTGCCATGCTTCGACATCCGAATCGCGACTCCGCATTCGCGCATCCGGCGATGCCGAGTTAGGCAGCAGCGATGGTCATTACACCCTTGCCAAGAAACCGCCGGCGATCCAAGCTGATTTCTACTAACATCTATTTCGCTCCGCACGACTGACACTGCTGTCTACTTCTCTGTTTTTATGAACTGACTTATTAGAGCCGCAATCTCGTCTGCCTTCGTGTCGAGCGCGAAGTGACCCGCATCGAGCACGTGCACCTGCGCACTCGGCACGTCTTTGCGATAGCGTTCCGGCTCTCCCGAATCAAATGACAACTCGTGCTTGCCCCAAATCACCAGCAACCTCGGCTGCGTCTTCTGCATCCACGCCTGCCACTTCGGATAATTCTCGACATTTGTGCGGTAGTCATAGAACAGATCGCTCTGAATCTGCGCCTGTTCCGGCGAGTTCAGAAATGCATACTCATCCGTCCAGAGATCCGGATCATACAACTCGACATTCGGATCGTCCCCGACATGCCGCGTCCTCGTCGCCGCCATGGATAACAAATTCTTGCGCAGCGCTTCTTCATTTGTCTGCCGGTCCGCCCAGAACGCGCGCCGTGTTGCCCAGTTCGCACCGAGGCCTTCGTTGTGGGCCACCGCATCTTGCACGATGAGCGCTTGCACTCGCTCTGGGTGGGCCAAGGCCATGCGAAAGCCAACCGGCCCGCCGTAGTCTTGCATGTAAAGCGCGTAGTGCGACAAGCCCAATGTCTGCACGAAATCTTCCATCACTGTGGCGATGTGGTCGAAGGTGTAGGGAAACTCTTTCGGGTCCGGCCAGTCGCTGTGCCCGAAGCCCGGGTAATCTGGCGCAACGAGATGATAATTGTCTGAAAGCCGCGTCAATAGAGGTTGAAACATCCTAGACGACGACGGAAGGCCATGCAGCAAGAGAATGACCGGTGCTTCTTTCGGCCCCGCTTCCCTATAAAAGATGGAGAGCCCATCAACCCTAACTGTGCGATAAGAAACCCGCTTTTCCATTGGTTTATCCTTTGTCTGGGAATTTGTGCCGAGTGCGGTTGCAAGCATCAGTACCAAGACTGCGGTTCTCGCGAGGATTTGATATGTCGATCCAGCGATTTTCATACATCTCCCGATCTACTCCGCAACTTCAAATATCACTTCGAGTTCGACTGGCATACCCAGCGGCAGGCTGGCAACGCCAATCACCAGTCGCACTGCCATCTTGTCGGTGCCGAACACATCGCGAAACAGATCCGATGCCACATCCGCAACCCGCGGCTGGTCGAAGAAATCTCCCGACGTCGCCATGAACACGCCCAGTCGAACCACGCGCGTCACGCGATCGAGCGACCCCAGTTGCTCCTTGGCCGCTGCCAGCGCGCCCAAAGCCGCCGCCCGTACCGCATCCCGTCCCGACTCGGCATCCACTTCCTTCCCAAGCCGGCCAAGATACTTCGGCTTGTGATCCACAACCGGGAGCATGCCGCTCAGGAAGAGGAGATTGCCTGTCTGCACCGCTTCGACGTAACTACCGAACGGCGTAGGGGCAGCCGGAAGCTGAATGCCAAGGTCCTGCAGCCGGCGCTCTGCGTTGCCAGGCTGCGAACCCCTATCGGCTACCATCGGCCCACGTGCGCACCGTCGTCCACGTGCAGCACCTCCCCGGTTACGTGACTGGCTTCCGTCAGATAGACAACAGCGTCAGCGATGTCCTTCGGCTCAGAGATCGTGCCCATCGGTGACCGCGCCTCCAGGGTGCCCTTGTGCAGAGGCGTGTTCACAACGCCCGGCGCGACGGCGTTGAAGCGAATTTTGTCTTTTGCGTATTCGTTCGCGAGGCTCAGCGTGATCGCATCAATGCCGCCCTTGGTCATCATTGGAACCGATGCCGGGGTTCCAGCGACAGGGTTATCGGCCAGCGATGCGCTAATGCTGGTCACGCTGCCACCCCTGTCTTGAGCCAGCATCTGCCGCACGGCCAACTGCGTGATGAAGACGAACCCGTAAAGGTTGGTGGAGACGAAGCCGCGAATCTCCTCGGCGGTGTACTCCGTGAATGGCTTCGAAAAATAGAAGCCCGCGTTGTTCACCACATGGTCGATCGAGCCGAACCTCTCGATCGCGGTTCTTGCCACCTCCTCCGCAGTCTCTGCCCGGCTGATATCTCCATCTACCAGTGCAAGGCTGGAGGATGGCGCGTACCCCGCACTCGAGATGCTTCGCGAGGTCGCAACAACGTTGTAGTCGCGCTCCAGAAACGCCTGAACGATAGCGGCGCCGATTCCCTGCGAGCCGCCAGTGACGATGACTGCCATACCGCTTGCCATAGTAAACTCCTATTGTCCCCGACAAACCTGGAAAGTTTTCCCTGCCAGCCCGAACCTATACAAACAACAACCCATGCTCGTGCATAGAAATTGAGATCTTATTGGAACAGCAATGTATGCGGACGCAATATCAGACGAAGGTATTGATCGATACCTCAGTGCCGGCCTGATTGGCCACAGTCTCAACGAAGACGGAGTGACGAATCTCAGTGTCCGCTTGAAGCCGACCCGGCCGGGCGCAGAGCGGACCCGGATGGGCGCGCCAGGCGTAGACGTGTGGCAATAGTTACTAATTCTGCAAGTGATTCAGCTTTCATCTTTCGCATCATGCTACCGCGATGTGCTTTGACCGTAATTTCACTAATCCCCAGTTCGCTGCCAACCTGCTTATTGGGCAAGCCGGCGGCCACTAACGCCATCACTTCGCGTTCGCGAGCGCTGAGGCACGAGTACCGGTTTTTCAAAGCCCGGATCTCCGTGGAGCGGTCAAGTAATGCCTTGCTGCGTACCAAGGCATTGCGAACGGCACTCAGCAGAATCTCGTCACTGAACGGTTTCGTCAGGAACTCTATGGCTCCCGCCTTCATCGCCTGCACGGTTATGGGAATATCTCCATGGCCTGTGATGAAGATAATCGGCATCTCATGCCGTTCCACTGCAACACGTTTCTGCAGATCGAGACCGTTGAGTCCGGGAAGAGAAATGTCCAGCAACAAGCAACTTGGAACAGTTACCGGTGGGCGACCGAGAAAATCCTGCGCTGAAACGAACGTCTCCACATCGAGGCCTTCATCGCGAAGCAGGAGTTCGAGCGATTCGCGAATAGAAATGTCGTCGTCGACGACGAGAACCATTGACGGGGTCTCTGGCATGGGCAAGCCCTCACTCCAGATTCAAGTGCACTTGCATGGGCAATTGTATAACTGCGACATTATTCCAGGGAACAACGATCATTTGACTTGAAACGCGCAATTCAGCGCATCGAGCATCGCAGCATCACTGAACGGCTTGATCAAACATGCGATTGCACCCCGCTCGATCAGCCGCAAGCGTAACCATTCGTCTCGTTGTCCGGTGATGAACACAATGGGGATTTTGGCCTTGCGACGATTCAATTCATCTTGGAGTTCGGGCCCACACATTCCCGGCATAGCAACGTCGAGGATCAAACACTGGGTTCGCGGGATCCCGCCGGACGCGAGGAACTCTTCAGCGGAGGAAAATGTCTCAGATGCTAAACCGAATTCCTTGAGTAGGTCTGGCAACGACTCGCGGATCGATTCATCATCATCAACGATTGACACAAGTGAACGTGGATTTATCATGGATATCTCAGTCCGCACTTAAAAGCAGATTTCCCGAACGCGGAGGACCTGCATTTCCTCCAGCGTCGATTGGCAAATCCAGTGCGCTCTCTCCGAAGTGCCGGTCACAACTCTCAGGGCTGGCCATCAACAGTGCGACTGAGTCTGTCACCATGGACTCTCTTCTCGGCGACAACCCACCACAACATCATCCGCCTTGCGGCCAGCGAAGTCTATTGTCCTTAGGTATTGCTTACGGGTCAGAACCGCCCCCAAGTTAGTGAATTTGGTGATGTAGTTATTCGGAACGGAAGAGAGCACGTATCCAGTGTTCGGCTAGTGGACACTGATGAGCTGATACGAATGATCGGCCTGCGTTTGCACAATTCTGGGCGTCTTGTCTTATCTATTACAGTTTTCATTTGGTCCCATATTCATCTGCCTTGTGCGATGAAACCGGGGACACCTGTCTTCACAACTGAATTGAGCCTCTGCCTGGCCTGAATGCGATTGATTTCATTGAACGCATCTTCCGGGAGGGTGGTGATGTCAAAATTTTCTCGCGAACGAGCCGCGGTTTTGGGCGTTGTCAGCAAAGCCGTACCGCGCTGCACCGCCCAAGCCAGCAACACCTGTGCCGGCGTCTTTCCAACTCGTGTGGCGATTGCCGTGATGACAGGATCTTCGAGCAGCCCCGGCTTCATCCCATGACCCAATGGCGCAAAAGCCAGAAACACAACACCCTTCGCCTTGCAGAATTCCAGAAGCTCCGTTTCCGGCAAGTATGGATGGGCTTCGACCTGGACCACGGCGGGCTTGATTCTTGCAGATTCATAGATAGGCAACAGTTCTTTCAAGCCGACGTCGGACAGTCCGACGGCCCGGCACCTGCCGCGGTCCACGAGACTTTCCATTGCTCTCCAGGTATCGAGCAAGGTTACTCCGGTGTCATAGAGGACGTTGCCGTTTTGATCTCGCGGGTCCTGATCGTCTCCCGGTTGAAATGCAAAAGGAGTATGGATGAGGTAGAGATCCAGATACTCGAGCCTGAGTCTTTGGAGACTCCCATCAAAAGCCGGCTCAACCCGTTCGGGTCGATGATTGGTGTTCCACAACTTCGTGGTTATGAAGACTTCTTCGCGCGGGATGCGGTTTGCAGCAAGTCCTGCCCCTAACGCCTCGCCAACTTCGCGCTCATTCCGGTATCGCTCCGCGCAATCGAAGTGTCGAAACCCCGCGTCCAGCGCGCCTCTCGTCGCAGTTATCGTCACTGCTGGGTCGGGAATGAGCGTGCCGAAGCCGAGTGCGGGCATCCAGCCAGTTCCGTTGTTAAGCGGCACTTTCATCAGCCGAATATCGGAGGATTCAATCATGATTGCGTCTCCAATCAACCTTGCATCTCAAAGTTCATCGCCAGGACGGTTTTTCGTGCCAGAGAATGAAAGGAGCCTCAAGCGGCACGAACGCGCCTTCGCGCCGCGGAACGAGGCGTGGTGTGTAGTCAACAACTGGGCGACCCGCCGGGACGGAAGCACTGTAGGTGAATGCGGTCGCTGTTTCGGCCAGGCGTTCGCCACGTGTCATAACTTGCGTGATTGGTTCCCCGTCTTTCTGTGCCTCCGCGTAGAGTTCGACGCCCACGGCATCGGGGTCGATATCATCAAGAAACACCTCAACGCGAAATAGATATTGCTCGCCTTGTTGCTCGACGGCATGCTGTTCGACCGTTGCAGTGCCGAATCGCAGCGCCAGCCAATGCTTCGCCAGTTCAGCCTGCCAGGCGACGAGATCTGCTCCCATCGAACCTCGATTCTCGGCGCGCTGGCGAAATGCTGCCGCTGCCGAGAGATAGTGTTCTTCGGTATATTGGCGGACTACGCGATTGGTCGAAAAGGCCGGAGTCAAGCGGGCCATGCTTTCGCGCATGCGGGCAAGCCAGCCGCGCGGAATTCCCTGCTCGTCGCGGGTATAGAACTCTGGGATCACCTCCCTTTCGAGCACCGCATAGAGGCTTTCAGCTTCAGTTGCATCCCAGGAAGGGTCATCGCCATGTTCGTGCCCATCTCCGATCGCCCAGCCAACTTCGGGGGAATACGCCTCCGCCCACCAGCCGTCGAGTTCCGAAAGATTCAACCCGCCGTTCACCAGCACCTTCATGCCGCTTGTGCCGCTTGCTTCCCATGGCCTTCGCGGGGTGTTGATCCAAACGTCCACACCCTGCACCAGATGCTCCGCCATGAGAACGTCGTAATCTGAAAGGAAGACGACCCGGGATCGAACCTCAGGGCGGCGAACAAACTCAAACCACTGCGTGATCATTTGTTGCCCCTCGACGTCCTGGGGATGCGCCTTGCCTGCAAGCACGAGCTGAACAGGGCGCTCTGGATTTGTAAGTATGTTGATAAGACGCGCCGGATCGTGGAGCAGAAGATTTGGGCGTTTGTATGTCGCAAAGCGACGGGCAAATCCCAAAGTCAAGGTATTTTCATTGAGTATCTGTGCGGCCTGCGTGAGTTCTTCCGGCGATGCTCCCCGAGGCGCTAATTGACGGCCGTAAACTCCGCGGACGTACGCAACGAGATCCTTGCAGGTATCTGTGCGGAGTTGCCAGAGGTCGGAGTCGCTGGCGGCACGAATATCCTTCTCATTGTCTGCCAGTGTTCCGTACCAGTATTGTTTTCCGCAGTGAAGTTCCCATAAGTGGTCTGCTTCAGCAGAGTCCCAGGTAGGGGTGTGCACTCCGTTCGTCACGTGCGTTACCGGAACCTCTGCTTCAGGCCACCTGGGAAACAGCGGCTGGAAGAGCCGCCGGCTCACTTGACCGTGCAATTTGCTCACGCCATTGATGGCGCCGCTGCCGTGGATTGCCAAATAGGCCATATTGAACGGTTCGGACGAGTCGTGCCGATCACGCCGCCCCAATGCTAGAAGCTCGTCGAATGAAATCGACAGTTTGTCCTCGGCGTACTTGCTGAGATATCGCTCAATCAGGCTGGGAGCAAAGCGGTCAAAGCCCGCCTCCACGGGAGTGTGGGTCGTAAAAAGATTGCCGGCGCGGGTTATGGCAAGCGCGACATCGAATGGTTTGCCATTGTCTTCCATATAGGAACGCGCCCGTTCCAGCACCGCAAATGCGGCATGACCTTCGTTGAGATGGCAGACCTCGGGCTCGAGTCCCAAGGCTCGAAGGAGCCGCCAGCCCCCGATACCGAGAACTACCTCCTGTTTTAAACGCAGCTCCGGACCGCCACCGTATAGTTCAGAAGTTATGCCACGGAAAGACGAAAGGTTTGCGGGATCGTTGGTATCGAGCAAATACAATTTGACCCGGCCCACCTCGACTTGCCAGACTCTGATCCACAATTTAAGGCCAGGCAAATCAACGGCCAGGCGCAGCCACTCGCCGTTTAGCTCGCGCACCGGTCGAATGGGAAGCTGGCCGGGATCATTGAATGGGTACAATGCTTGCTGGCGGCCTTCGGCATCAATTTCCTGCCGAAAATAGCCTTGCTGATAAAGCAAACCAATTCCGACAACCGGGACGCCCAGGTTGCTTGCGGCTTTGAGCTGATCGCCAGCAACGTTTCCGAGTCCGCCAGAATAAATTGGCAGCGCTTCACTCAGCATGAACTCCATGGAGAAATACGCAACTGTCGACACGCCCGAACGCGGGTGTGCCTTTTGAAACCACGCTTCCGAGGCTTCGACAAGTATTTTCTGGCGGTGGAGATCGGCCAGAAGTTTTTGGAATCCCTCGTTCGAACTGACAGTTTGCAGTTTTTCCCGCGATACCGTTTGCAGCAGAACCCAAGGGTTATGGGTCAGTGCCCAGAGCTCCGGATCGAGTTGCTCCCAAAGCTGGTCCGCCGAGTGATTGAACGACCACCTAAGGTCCAAGGCCAAATCAGTAAGAGCATCTGAAATGCTTGGATCGAGGGGAAGGTCATCGAATGTCGAGCTTCTCATATGACAAACTCCTGTCGCTGCTCCTTTAAGGCTTATCGGTTCCGGCCGCCTTGGCGCTGCGAGCCAGCGTTGCCGAAACGATAGTCTGCGCTTCTTCCTCGATCTGTCGTAGATGGTTCTGACCGAGGAAACTTTCGGCGTAAATCTTGTAGATTTCCTCTGTACCCGAAGGACGTGCCGCAAACCAACCGTCTTTGGCAATCACCTTGATTCCTCCAATCGGATTGCCATCTCCCGGAGCGTTGGTCAGAATCTTCTGGATCGGTTGACCGTCAACTTCGCTAGCCTGAATGTCCGACGGGGACAATCTTGTCAGAACGGATTTTTGTTCGGGCATAGCGGGAGCATCAATGCGTTCGTAGACGGGCTCTCCCAACTCGCGGGTAAGTTCACGGTAAATCTCACCCGGATCTTTGCCCAATCGCGCCGTAATTTCTGCTGAGAGCAAACAAGGAATGATTCCGTCTTTGTCAGTGGTCCATACGCTGCCGTCGCGCCGGAGAAAGGAGGAACCGGCGCTCTCTTCACCTCCAAAACCCAAACGGCCCGTGAGCAGTCCTTCAACAAAATATTTAAAGCCCACAGGAACCTCATACAGCTTTCGCCCCAGGCGAACGCTGACCCGGTCAATCATGCTGCTGCTGACTACGGTCTTGCCGACGGCGACGTCCTTAGACCAATTGGGCCGGTTTGCGAACAAGTAACTGACGCACACGGAGAGATAGTGATTCGGAGGCAGCAACCCGCTTCCTTTGGTCACGATTCCATGGCGGTCGTGATCGGTGTCGCTGGCAAACGCGATATCGAATTTGTCTTTCAATGCGATCAGTCTCTGCATCGCATAAGGTGAGGAAGGATCCATGCGAATTTTTCCGTCCCAATCCACGCTCATGAAGCGAAATGTGGGATCTACAGATTGGTTGACGATCGTCAGATCCAGACCATACTTCTCCGCAATCCGCGGCCAATAATCGATGCCCGCTCCTCCGAGTGGATCCACACCAAGCTTGATCTTGGCGTCGCGCACCACATTCATGTCGACAACACTATTGAGATCGCCGACATAGGCGCTCAAATAGTCGTGTTTGTGCGTTGTGATCGCGCGTAGCGCTTGGGCAAACTGTGCGCGCTTAATACCGTCGAGGCCGTGTTCAATAAAATCATTGGCCTTCGATTCAATCCACGAAGTCACGGTCGAATCCGCCGGTCCTCCATGCGGAGGGTCGTATTTAAAGCCTCCGTCATCGGGAGGATTGTGAGATGGCGTGATTACGATACCGTCGGCAAGTCCCGATGCTCGAGCACGGTTGTAGACCAGAATCGCGTGAGAGACGGCTGGGGTCGGGGTGTATGGTGTGCCCTCGGAGATCATTACTTCGACGTCATTTGCCGCAAGCACCTCCATCGCGCTCGCAAATGCCGGTTCTGACAATGCGTGGGTATCTATCCCCAGGTAGAGCGGCCCGTCAATCTTCTGAAGTTTGCGGTAATCGCAAATCGCCTGAGTGGTGGCCAGAATGTGCCACTCGTTGAACGCCACGTCGAACGCAGATCCGCGATGGCCAGACGTACCGAAGACAACCCGCTGTCTTGGATCACTCGGATCGGGCCGTAACTCGTAATAGGCTGTGACGAGCTTCGGGACGTTAACAAGAATGGATGGGTCGGCCGGCTTTCCGGCAGCAGGATTAATTGTCACGTAACACCTCGCTATCATCCGTCAAGAGAATCGCGCTCGATCGAGGTTCAAGCCGAAAAAAGATCTGGCGCTCCGTGGAAGGTTCATTCCCAGCGTCGAAGAGATCGTCAGGAGCGGCTCGGGAAGTATCAACCGCCAAGCGCCAGATCTTTCCGGTTGGCAAGGCGGGAATCGAAAAATCAATTGATCGACTGTCAGCATTGAACAGCAAGAACAAGTCGGGCTTTGTCTGTCCTGAAATCAGGCACGCAATGGATCTTTGCCGTTGGTCCACCCAGTCGGGAGTGGCTCCGTTTGGCGCGAGCCATTTTATTTCCTCGTCCGTGTAGAACTTTTCTCTTCGCAAAACCGGATGGGCGCGGCGAAAGGCGATCACTCCCCGAGTGAAAAGGTGAATCTCTTTGTGCTTTTCGAGCAGGCTCCAGTCCAGCCAGCTCACTACGTTATCCTGGCAGTAGGCATTGTTATTGCCGCGCTGGGTTCGGCGAAATTCATCGCCGCCAAGCAACATGGGGACCCCGCGCGAGATAAACAGAGTTAACAAGAAATTTTTGATCATTCGGTTGCGCATGCCCTCAACACCGGGATACTGGCTCGGCCCTTCCGTCCCGCAATTGTCGCTGTAATTGGCATCAGGTCCATCGTGGCTGAACTCGCCATTTTCGTCATTGTGCTTCTGCTTATAGCTCACCAGGTCGCTCAGTGTAAAGCCGTCGTGACAAGTAACAAAGTTGAGGATGCTATCGGGGCCCTTACCCGAGTTTTGGTACAAGTCCGAGCTACCACTGATGCGGCTTGCGAACGATCCGATCATTCACACTTCGCCAACCCAAAAGCGGCGCATATCGTCTCGAAAGCGGCCATTCCATTCCGTCCAACGCGTGGTGGAAAAACATCCTACTTGGTATGCGCCGTCTGCGTCCCAAGCCTCAGCGATCATCTTTACGCCGCGGAGGATAGGGTCCTCGGCAATGCCTTCGAGAAGGGGAGCGTTGCGCAATATGTTTCCATGTTCATCCCGGCCCAGGACAGAGGCAAGGTCGAAGCGAAAGCCGTCCACATGCATGTGCATGACCCAGTAACGAAGCACGTTCCTGACGAACTCCCGCACGACGGGATGATTTGCGTTGAGGGTATTTCCGACGCCTGAAAAGTTCTTGTAGTATCGGCGACCGTTTTCCTGCAATATATAGTGGGTCGAGTTCTCAATTCCGCGCAGAGAAATTGTCGGACCCAGTTCATCGCTCTCGGCAGTGTGGTTCAACACGATGTCCAGTATCACTTCAATACCTGCGCGGTGAAAAGCCTTGACCATCTCTCGAAACTCCTCGATCTGCCGTCTGTGCGGCCCTCCAATTCCGTAAGACCGCTTTGGAGCGAAGAAGGCGACGGGGTTGTAGCCCCAGTAGTTCTTGAGTCTCTCTCCGGTGATTGGATTCGGCCGCTTCGATTCGTTTTCATTAAATTCAAGAACAGGCATCAACTCAATGGCGGTCACGCCCAGGTCTTGGAGATAAGGTATCCTTTCGGGTCAAGCCATCGAAGGTTCCAGGATGAGCCGCACCCGAACTCGAATGGATTGTGAAACCGCGAACATGTGTCTCATAGATGACCGTGTCAGACGCCGGATGCCTCGGAGGCGAGTCCATCTCCCAGTCAAAGTGGTCGTCGATGAAGATGCATTTCGGTGTGGTCGCGGCATTATCGGCGATCGAAAAGCTCAAGTCAGTCAGGCGGCTGGATGAATCGTAGCCTCTCGCGGCTATAAAATCCCAGTTCTCGACCCCGGCAATTGCTTTCGCATAGGGATCCAGAGGCAGCCTATGTGAGTTGAAGCGATGACCCTCTTCGGGTAGATATGGCCCGGCAATGCGATAACCGTAAAGTTGACCTGCGGAAATGCCTCCCACCCACACATGCCAGACGTCTCCCGTACGATGGCGCACCGGATCTAAATCAATGATCCTGCTTGGAGTAGAATCGTCCGCTTATCGCTTCATCGCTCAGAGCAGCACTCAAAGTTGCGATATTCCCTCCTCATTCGTTATCCAAATCACTTGAGGTCAATTAGGCCAGAATCGCGAAGACGAATCTATTAGACGAAGGTATCGGCCAACATCAACGTGCGAGCCTGTCATTTGTGTGCAGGTTGGCGCGTACCCTATTTAACGGGGCAACACCAAAGTATCGCCAATACCATCGTCCAATTGATTCGCGGGATCAGCTCGGTTGTAATCAGTGAATGGCGGCCGATTCCTGTTGACGAGCGGCCGCCAAGTTTGTGCTTTTGCTCGAAAGGAGTCGGAAAGGCTGCTCAGCGACCATGAGACAAGAACAAATCTGAGCAGAGACTGAAATCAGGAAATGGAGAACGTTCACCGCAAATTCCCCGTGACTTGATCGCATTTGTGCAGGGGCCAACACGGCGTTCGCCTTCTAGCTAAGCATTCAAGACGAGGGGGCAGCGACATGCCGGAAGCGACCTGGAAACCTCACGGGAAGCATGGGCAGTTGACGATCCAGAGCGACTTACCCGACAGCGTCTACGCGCTTCCGAAGCAGCGTAAAGAATCGTTGACCGACGCACAACATGTGCGCAATGCGGTCGCGCGTTTCGATCAAGTCATCGACGTTTCCAATGTCGACCGTGCTTGGCGTTCGCGAACATCGAAAAGGCCGCAAACTACTTCGGCGTCAACATCGCGGGAACGTCGTGGCACGACCTGGGCACTCATGCTCAAAATAGAAGAGAGGCAGCCGCCGAAGGTGTTCTGACGCGCGGGCGCCGAGTGCAGAGCTAAGCAGCCACCGGTCAAAGCGTCGGCCTACTGAAGAAGTAATGGCAAGCGCTAAGTGAGATCTAAACCAAACTCGGAGAGGAGACAAAATATGGCAGACTCAAACGCTGTGATCGCAGTATATGACAACCACTCGGCGGCGGAAGAGGCAGTGAAGGAACTTCAGAAGTCGGGCTTCGACATGAAAAAACTGTCGGTTGTCGGGAAAGATTATCACACGGATGAGCACGTCGTTGGCTACTACAATGCGGGCGACCGCATGAAGTATTGGGGAAAGTTGGGCGCTTTCTGGGGCGGAGTCTGGGGCTTACTGTTCGGCGCCGCATTCTTTTGGGTGCCCGCGATAGGTCCTGTGCTGGTCGGCGGTCCGCTAGTGGCATTGATCGTCGCCGGTCTGGAAAACGCGATAGTCGTCGGCGGTTTAAGTGCTATCGGCGCGGGTCTGTACAGCATAGGCATACCGAAGGACAGCATTATAACCTACGAGGCGGCCATAAAGGCGGGCCAGTATCTGGTTGTTGCTCATGGAGCTTCGGCTGAGGCGAATCAAGCCAAAGACATCCTGAGCACATTGAAATCAACCAAGGTGACCGATCATGTTCTCGAACCTGCTATGCAAGCAGTGTCTCGTTGATCGAACCCTGAGGTGGGGCAGGTCGTTTGCGGAATCCCATATCAAGTTGCTTCGGTCACAAAAATCCTGTTAAGCTTCCGTCGATGACTTCTTGAGAGAGATGCTTTAGAAGCCGTAGTTCTTTTTTCGCATGGCATTCTTGTATGCGTCGCGCGTCTTCTTGGCCATAAGTTCGGCATCGTGAAGTTTGAAGCCGGCGTCATCCCACTTCTCCATCTGAACCATGGAGTGGTCTTCTGTGGCGAGCAATTCCTCGGTGCGAATCGCTTCTACCCAGGCGTCCACGGCCTGTCTGTAGGAGCGAAGCAACTGGTCAAAGTCCGTGTTATCCATGAATGTGAACGTAAAACTGATCCGACGCTCCGTCAATCAGGGGCGGTGACTTTTCACAGGAGTTTAACAAATCCGACAGAGCACCGATTCACAAATGCCTGCTGGCACAACTTGGAGATGCGTCATGAAAGCAATTGTTGTTCATGCATACGGCGGTCCGGATGTACTGAAGTTCGAGGATTATCCTGACCCGGTTCCGGGTCCGGGAGAAGTGTTGGTGCGGGTTGCCGCCGCGAGCGTGAATCCGATCGACTACAAGCGGCGTGCTGGATTAACGAAAGATTTCTACCCTATGCAATTCCCCAGCCTGATAGGAGTCGATATGGCGGGGACTGTGGTGAAGGTTGGACCGGGAGTTGAAGCCTTTACCGCCGGCAACCGGGTTTTCGCAATGGCGGACAACACGTACGCCGAACTCTGCGTTGCGAAAGCGGAGATTCTCGCTGATATTCCAGTGGGCCTTGATCTGATCCAGGCGGCCGCGTTGCCGCTGGTGACGACGACCGGCAACCAACTGCTTGCAGCTACTGAAATCAAAGCGGGCCAGACGGTTATGGTCGTAGGTGCTCAAGGAAATGTCGGGCGTTCAGCGGTATTCACAGCGAAGGAACGCGGGGCGACGGTGATCGCCGGAGTTTTGAAAAAACAGGTGAATGAGGCGAAGACTGTGGGCGCGGATCAGGTGGTCGCAACCGACGACGACACCGCAATTGCGAATCTTCCGCCGCTCGATGCGGTCGCGGATACTGTAGGCGGGAGAACTGCCGAGAAGCTGATCGCCAAGGTCAAGCCGGGAGGAGTGTTTGCTTCGGTTGCCGGAACGCCGAAGAACACCGCGGAGTACCCATCTGTAAAGGCAGTGTTTGTCTTCTCGAAGTTCGACAGGAAAACGCTCGAGTTCATGGCTGAAGCGGTGCGAGATGGCAAGTTGATAATCCCGATTAGCGAGGAGTTGCCACTCAATGAAGCTGCAGAGGCTCAAGCAGCGGCAGAAAAGGGTGGTATCGGGAAGATCTTGCTGTTGCCTTGACATTTGTTGGGTGTGCATTGAAGAAGAAGACTCATGTCCGCCGGTAGCGTGCGCACAATCAATCAGAGTCCGTACGAGCCCCATTCGCTGTCTTTTTTCGTAGTGATGGATGCAAAAAAGGCGGAGCTGCGCCAGCCCCACTTACCGGCTCACTTCTTTCCGTTGAGTGCCGGTAACAGAAGTTTCAGAAGCGCTTCGTCCGAGAACGGGTTCTGACCTGAGATCAACTCGCGATCCTGAAGGGCGTAGCTCTTCCATGGGGCGAGCACGCTTACGTCACCGCCCGTGGCGCGCAAGGCGAAGTCCGGGTAGAAGAGAACCTTGCCACCAATCTCGAGTGGCTCCCGCTGCTGCTCTTCCGCGGTCGAAAAGATAGTCATCTTATATCCAGAATAAATCCAGCCTCGAGCCTTTGTGTGTGCTCTAGCGGCATCGCCCGCTGCCAGCGCCCCCACCACCTCCGTCGAATTCGGAAGAGCCGAGAGAAGTGAAATAGGGCCATGGCAAAGCACCGCCGTGGGTTTGGATTTTTGATGAAAGTGTCTCATCACGATCCCGGCATCGGGATCGTCGAGAAGATCGATCATCGGGCCATGCCCGCCGGGAACGAAAACAGCGTCATATTGATCCAGACCCAATGCGACGACATCCGAGATGCGAGTTGGATTCTTGAGTCCCGTCAGGCTGTCGCGGAATTTTAAATAGTCCTGGAGCTTAGCCTCATCCCCGCCGAAGAAATCGGGGACGGCGGAATGGACATCCAGTTGCGGCGTATTGCCTTTGGGGTTGGCGAAAGTGATTTCGTAGCCTTCCTTCATCAGTGCGCGAGTCGGAACCGTCAGCTCGTTGAGATAGTAACCGGCGCCGGTATAGACCTTGCCGTCTTTCAATGGCAAGCCGTGGCCGCTCGAGACTAGCACCAGGATTTTTCCTTTTGTTGTCATTCTGTTCTCCTCTTTGAAATCGAGTCTGTCCCAACATGGGCGAGTAAGTCCATCAGATCCTGGATCGGTCGCAAGGACGGACCAGCGCGGTTGAATGCCGGCTACGCCCCCGGGAATCCAAACATCAACCACGACTGATTGGCTACCCAATCCGGGTATAGCGCGGCCATCTGATCGAACAGGGCCTGGTCGGACGCCGCGATTTTCTGCAGCCGATCGAAGTCCTCAAGGTAACGCCTCGTATCCTGGATCGCCGAAGGGGAATCAGGCGCTCCAGGCTTCTTGTGGCCGGCGACAACAATCGTTGCATTCAGCGCAGCCAACCGGTCCAGATCCGCGATCCAATTTTTCCGGCTCTCGGGCGTGGTGTCGCCGACGTACATGTGGCATTGGTTGTACACAACATCTCCAGCGACGATCAGGCCGATTGATGGAACGTAGAGAGATGTCGAATCAGGACTATCGGTGCGGCCCTGTTCGATGATGCGCAATTCGTGGCCTTCGAGAGTGAACGTGTCGTGCTCATAGGGCTCGGGCGCAACCAACCTGGTGGCCACTTGCCCAGGAAATATGCGGCGGGCTAACCGCTCCACAAGTGGAGTGAAAGACATCTGCATGGCGTTCAGCGCATTGGGCGTTGTAATCGCCCGGGCACCGGGGAAATGATCGAGCAGAATGCCCAGACCGTAGAAGTGGTCGAAGTGGGCGTGCGTTATATAGATGGTTTCCAGGTTGCGGTTGTGCAGAGCAACCCAATACGCGAGAGCCTCGGCCTCGGCAACCGTCGTCATTGCGTCTACCAGTACCGCGTCGTTCTCGCCAAAGATCAATGTCGACGTCATCGGGTCAAAGCCGAGTGCTTCGCCAAAGGGCTTTGGCCGTTCGCCGACCATTGCCTTTCCAGGGGCGGTAAAGACGTTCACACTCAGCTTGCTCGCCGCGCCGGGCGCGGTCTCTTTCTGCCCATTTGTGCCGTCCATTTGGTGATCCTTTCGATGCCGGAACGGGTGAATATGCAAAGCATAATTGGCAGAAGCACGACGACGAAGCCATCGCCTGGACGTTACGGTCAGGAACGCCCATTCTTGCATCCCATCAGGGCCGAGCGTTAACCGTAGGTCAGATCGGTGCTCTGTCCGACTTCGATAATGTAACCGTCAGGATCCCGGATGTAGCAGCGGATCTCGCCGTACTTGGGGATCGGCTCGGTGATAAACTCCGCTCCTTGACTTTTCCATAATTTATAGCACGCTTGAATATCCGCAACGCGGAAATTCATAAAGCTGTTGATGTGATTCGGGTCGGGGACGCTGAGCGTTACCGTCGGCTTATCCGGGGTCGGCCCTCCCCCAACGTTCAGAATCATCCAGATATTCGCAAGCTGAAGGTACCCCGGCGCGTTGCCGTCACCCAGGCTCAGAATGCGAGCGTCAAAGACCTTTTCGTAGTAGCGAGCCGATCGCTCGATGTCGGCGACGGTGAGAAAAAATGCGATGCTGATCCCTTCTTGCGGGGGCATCTCATAGGCCCTTTGTTCGACTTGCACTGCGTTCATTGATGACTCCAATCTCGTTACCGTGTCCGCCGGAAGTGAAGTGCACCCGTTGCAGCGATCACATCTGCCTTCATCGACGGCACCTTCATCAAACCAGAACCGGGACAATGGGTCTATTGGACGAAGGTATCGACCAATACCAAAGTTCGGACTGTACATATCGCCGATTTCTGGACGGCTCTCTGATTTTGGTTTTCTATGATGACACGTGCTGCAATATGCTTGTGGCTCGGAAAGAGGGCTAGTGTGAATAGCTCCGACAAATCAGGCCACAGCAAAGTTGTTGAAATATGTGCAGTGATCCGAAAATGCAGGGAGGGGAATTCTTTACGATGATTATAGCTCCAAAAGCAAAGGCAGGCTGGACGAATCCAGCCTGCCTTTGTCCTTCAAATCGAGCCCAGATCCCGATTAGTTGAGGCCGTTCCCCAGAGCCTTCGTCAAGGAGCCGCTGGTATCGTCGTCTTTCACTGCCCAGACATAGGCGCCACCAAGACCATTCGCCTTGATGTAGGCTACCTTTGCAGCAATTGACGTTGGGTTGTCATAGTTCCAGACAGTGTCTGTTGTCGGGTTGAACATATTGACATCGACTCTTGTTGAGTCGTAGCTGACAGTGTAGCCGCCGGCGCCTATCAGGTTCTCAATCGTTCGATAGGTTGCCAATCCGTCTGTCAACAGGGGGTCGCAGCCCGTAGTGGGAGAAGACTGATTTTCGCCCGTCGGGCAGTTTCCAACGCCGTTAGTGTTGGGAACCGCTGCTGTGCCATTTGTGGTTGTAGCTCCCGTCGGATCTACCTCGCCAGTTGCGGTCTGGTACATACCGCTGTTTGTGGAGGTAAGACCACCCGCCCAGCCCACGCCATAGGCTGGCATGCCCATAGTGTACTTCGCCGCCGGAGCGCCTTTCCCGAGATAGTACTTCACGGTGTAATCGATGGAGTTGTTGGGATACAGCGCGTTCGCGGTATCAAGGGAATCATCATAGAGCGGTGAGGCCTCATCGGTAGCAGCGGACCAATCGCCGGCGTAGTTATAGCCGTCGACATTCATGAAGTCCAACTGCGCCGAGAGCCCAGGAATATCGATGGTGTCGTAACCCCCATCGCTGCCCGAGTCCGCGGCCGCTCCCGGAGTGGAGGCCCCGGCGGCCAAGTCGGCAAGCACCTGATAGGTCTTGCCCGTGGTTCCCGACAAGGTGGTCAGTTGAGTGCGGAACTCGGTAATCAACCCGGTAAACCCGGCCGTTTCCGTCGCGTTTGGGAACTCCCAGTCGATGTCGACGCCGTCGAAGATACCCGGCACCGTTAATCCGGATGCGAAGTTGCCTTGAATGAACGTACTGATGCACGAGCTAACAAAGGCCTGTTGGCTGGCTGCCGTAGCTGATGCGGCCTTGAACGCCAGGTTGAATGAATAGGGGAACGTGGAAGTTTCTGCTGATGCGGGATGCCATCCGCCGATCGAGATCAGGATCTTCAGGTTGGGATAGAGCTGTTTGAGTTGCCATAGACCACCGAGGTTGCCCGCAAGGCCCGTGGGCAGTGCCGGCGCGCCAGTGAGCAGCGGAACGACCTTCTGGTAGTCAGCATAGGCATCTTCCAGCACGCAACTAGAGCCATCCTGCGATGGGGCGGCGAAGGCGTAGATCACATGCGTCAGCGACGGAACCATGCCCGTGTTCAGCAAGTCGGAGACGTTGTAGTTTGCGTAGTAAGTGCCCCACTCCTCATACCATCCACCAACAAAGTAGCTGCTGGGCCCGTTGAGAGTTTTCACGGTAAAGCTGGAGCTTGCGGCCGAAGTTCCGAAGGAATCCGTCGCTTTGACCGTGAAGGTATACGAGGTGTTTGGCGTAAGCCCCGTAATGGTGGCGCTGGTTCCTGTACTCGTTACTGAAGACGGGCCACCGGTAATTGTGTAATTTGTTAGCGTGCAGCCGGTGGGAATTGTGGAAGCGGTCCAGCTCAGGGAAACGGTCGTGGAAGCTGAAGAAGAGCCGGTCAAGCCAGTGGGTACGCCCGGCACAGCCGTGCAGGGATTCGTGCCGGTTGTGGTCACGGAGAGGGTGTTGCTGTCTGTGACGCCATCGGCATTTGTGGCCGCAATGTAGAAGCTATACGTCGTGCCCGCTGTCAAGCCCGACACGGCGTCGCTCGTGGTTCCGGCAGCGATGGCCGTCTTTGCCACTCCGCCCTGATAAACTTCGTAGCCCGAGAGCGTGCAACTCGCGCCTTCGGTCGGAACGGTCCACGCCAGATTTGTGCCGGTGTTAGTTGTTCCGGAAGCGGAAACGGTAAACGCGCCGGGAGCGCTGGTGCAGACATTGCTGCTGCAAGCAGTTGGAAGGCTCCAAGGCTCGCCGGTTCCGGTCCCGCCGCTGTTGGATGATGGGATGTTTCCTTGCGTCCAGAAGGCGGCGGTGTAGTTATTGCCCTGGTAGCTGACGGTTTGGCCCGCAGTGTAGGCCGTCGTCGAGACCCACGCTGGCCCGCAGGTGGGCAAGGAGCCCGAAAGAGTCGTTACGCTCAGCGTGTTGCTGTTCGTGGCGCCGTCGGAATTAGAGGCAGCAACATAGAAGCTGTACGCCGTTGAAGGAGTCAGGCCAGACACAGCATACGTGGTTGTTCCGGCAGCTACGGCAGCCTTTGCCGCTCCGCCCTGATAAACTTCATAGCCGGTCAGCGTGCAACTGGTGCCTTCGGTTGGAACGGTCCACGACAGCGTGGTGCCGCTGCTGGTGGTTCCAGAGGCGCTAACTGTCAACGAGCCAGGAACCGACGTGCACGAAGGAGGAGCCGAAGTCGTTACGCTCAGTGTATTGCTGTCCGTGGTCCCTTTGGCGTTAGTAGCGGCGACATAGAAGCTGTACGCTGTTGATGCCGTAAGGCCAGACACGGCATAAGTCGTTGTTCCAGCGGCTACGGCGGCCTTTGCGACTCCGCCCTGATAAACTTCATAGCCGGTCAGCGTGCAGCCCGTGCCTTCGGACGGAACGGTCCACGACAACGTGGTGCCGCTGCTGGTGGTTCCAGACGCGCTGAGAGTCAGCGAACCAGGCGCGGTTGCACAGCTGGCGCTTGTCGTGGTCACGCTCACGGTGTTGCTTGTCGTGTTGCCAATGGAATCCGTGGCCACAACATAGAAGCTATAAGCGGTTCCTGCCGTCAATCCTGACACAGCGTAAGTCGTTGTCCCGGCAGCTACGGCCGCCTTTGCGACTCCACCCTGATAAACCTCATAACCTGTAACCGTGCAATTCGCCGCCGTCGGAGTGGTCCACGACAACGTCGTTCCGGTGCTGGTTGTACCGGAGGCGCTGAGCGTGAATGCGCCAAGCACCGTGGTGCAACTTGTGCCGCTTGTGCAGGCGCCTTGCGAGGTCCACGGCTCTCCTGTTCCGGAGCCGCCATTGTTGGTCGCCGGATCATTCCCTTGCGTCCACCAATTCGCGACGTAATTAATGCTGTTTTCGCTGACTGTCATGCCTGCGGTGTAGGCCGTCGTTGAGTTCCAAGCCGCTGCGCATGTGGCGGCCGAGGCGCTGCCCGGACAACCGATCAGCAGTGCCAAAGCGAAGCACACTGCCAGGACCGAAAAGAATCTGCGATTCATGATGACTCCTCTGATGGCTGCTCCGAGGGAGCATTGGACCGGTTTTGGCCGGTCTGGTTGGGAAGGAACACAGGGACGTTCCCTGGTCGAGGCTTGATTCCAACTTCTCTTCTTACCCGTGCCGGAGATCAGCTCCGCCAGCAAGGGCTGTTGCACAGTTGGGGAAGGACGCCGTATGAACCCGCTTTTAACCCAACCCTTCGATCTTCTGGATCTGCCTTGGGTGCCTTACTACAGAGAATTGGCACTTCAGAGCAGCGAGCAGTACCTCAGAATTCAGTGATTTGTTACCTGCGAGCGTCAGAAGAACTTTAGTACACAAATAACCGCCGTGCAAGTGAAAAATGAACGCTTCTTGATAAATTGCTCAATGAAGTGGGCAATTGTCACCTAAATAGATCATGGTTATGGCTGGAATCATTGTGCCTCACCAAAACTTCATCTGGGCACAAATCAGAGGTGGATGGCCCTGCCCGGAGGCCAAGTCCCCTCCCCAAGGACTAGTTGAGGGTAGCTGGCAATCGGTCTGGCGATCACCGGTCATGCCGTGCTGACACCGATGCCGATGGCGATCATGATCCTTGCTTGCAAATCCGAACCGGGGGCTATCGATGGCTTGGAATCGCGGAAGGCAGGTGAAAGTGAAAAGTTGCGCCGTGCCCGGGAGAATCGACCGCCCACAAGCGCCCACCATGAGACTCAATGATTGACCGGCTAATGCGAAGCCCCATGCCGGTGCCGTGAGGTTTAGTCGTAAAGAACGGTTCGAATATCTGATCCATGAGCTGCGGCGGAAGCCCGATGCCGCTATCACTGAATGAAACAAGAATCTGCTCGTTTTCGGCCCGCTGCGACTGGATGACCAACTCTCGTATTCCATCAACGTCTTTCATCGCTTCGATGCTGTTGACGATCAGATTCATAGCGACCTGCTGCAACTGCACGCGATCTCCGAAGATCTGAGGTAGATCGGCTGCCAGTCCGGTGCGGATCGATATGTTGTGTCGCATCGCCTGATCGCGCAAGAGGGCAATAGTTTCTGGAATAATCTCGTTCACATTCAGACTCTCCTGACTCGGGACCCCCTTTTCGAATTGTGAGCGAATCCTGGCAATAATCCCTGCAGCTCGTTCTGCGTCTCTCACAATTCTGGCAAATGCCACGCGCACCTCGTCGAGGTTCGGATGATCGGCCGTGAGCTTTCTGAGTCCGACCTTGGCATTGTTCATAGCACCACTGATCGGTTGACTGATTTCATGAGCCAACGATGCCGTTAACTCTCCCATGGTTGTCACCCTGTTGATGCGCGCAAGATCTGCCTGCGCCTGGCGTAAAGCCTCTTCGGTGCGCATGCGTTCGGTCACGTCGCGTACCGCGCCGGAGACAAGCGTGCCTCCCTCCGTCTCCAACGGGCTGAGACTGATTTCCAAGGGGAATTCGGTTCCGTCTTTCCGCCGTCCGTACAACCCCAGACCTTCGCCCATCGGCCGCACCCGGGGCTGGGCGAAAAACCCATTGCGATGTTGCGGGTGTCGGCCACGAAACCGTTCTGGCACCAGCATTTCGACCTCTTGCCCAAGGAGGTCGTCCCGCTGATAGCCAAACAATTTCTCCACTTGAGCATTGACCAACACGATCTTTCCTTGGCGATTCATCACGATCACGGCATCCGGAGCGGATTCCAGAAGACCGCGGAACTTCCGTTCGGCCTGGCGCAAAGCCTCTTGGGTACGCTTCTGGTCGTCGATGTCGGTCGTCGTACCGACGAATTTGAGGACTTTTCCTTCTGCATCGCGCAAGACCACAGCTTGATTGAGGTGCCAGCGATATGTCCCGTCCTGAGCACGGAGAGACCTGGTTTCAAACGCGAAACCATTTCCCGAATGCACCCCCTCCCAAAAGCTCTTGGCTGCCATCTCGCGATCCTCAGGATGGACCGCAGTCATCCAGGCCTCGGGATGCGACCGGACGAAGTCAAGGGTCTGGCCGGCGAACTCAAGCCAAACTCGATTTACGAAATCAGGTGTCCCGTCAGGCTTGAGCGTCCAGGCGGACACAGGGAGCTGCTGCAGCAGCGCGACTTGTAGTTGCAATTCTGCATCGGCCCGCTGCAGTTCACGGTAAAGGCGGCTTGTCTCCGCCAATCTCTGTTCGCTAGCGCGCAGTTTCTCGATTTCCGGCTGGTGCTCCAGTTCAAAAGCGCGGGCGCTGTCCAACACGATTCGTACGCTCGTTCGCAGGGCTTGCGGCCATTGTTCCACGGGACCGACCGGCGTAGCCGACCAGTCGAGCGCGCGCACACGCATGGCCATCTCGCTGTCACCGGCAAACACTGACTCAATCAACTCGCTTTCGCTAGGCTCCATATCCAGATCCTCCAGCTCGGCGGCAACGCGAAAAAGCCCTGCGGCCCATGGTTGAGGAATCAAGGGAGCCACCCGGCAAGCCGGATCAGGCTGGCTTGGAATGCGATCAATGAAAATACGCGGGACGAACGGATCAGAATATGGCTCTCAGGAGAATTCAGGGGAAACCCACAGGCCAACTCGCCTCGAACGTGCCGATTCAAGCGATGCCAAATTATATCGTGCGCCGAAGATGGACCACATACAGTGCTCAGGCCAAGGGCTCTTCGTGCTCTTTGCTCCAATCGCAGGCGATCTCGCGGCGCTGAGCCGAGCTCTCTCTGGCCCATTCGAGCAGGCGTGCAACCCGCCAGGCTTCCACGGCAGCGACGGGCGGCGGGGTTTTATTCAGCAACGCGTCGCGGACGCCACCGTAGAAAAGTCGGTAGTCACCGGGCACAGGCGCGACGGGATGGGTGACCAGGCCGCCATCAACATCTACGCTGAGCAGTCCCCATCTGGCGACGGGTTCGTCACCCAATGGGCCTTCGCCGATGCGAGTCACGCGGCTGAGGGCTGCCTCCTGCGGGTCGAAGCCCTTTTTGCGAAAGTTCCCTTTGGTTCCGCGAAGGTGGAATCGGGGACGCGCGAGCGCCGAGAGGCAGTTGGAGGTGAGTGTGACTGAGAGGCCGGGGTAGCGCAGACACAACGTGAAGGAGTCGTCCGCGCCGTTGCTTTCCGCCTCGTCCCGCTCACGGACGATCTCGGCGGTCACGGCTTCGGGCTTGGCAAAGAGCACCAGAGCCTGGTCGGCGAGATGGGTTCCCAGGTCGAGCAGGATTCCGCCGCCCTGGGCCGGATCGTCCTTCCACGGGCGGCGCGCCGATCCTGGGTTCCATCGGTCAAAGGTGGATTCGAGATGGACGATGCGGCCCAACGTGCCCTCTTGTATCAGTTTCTGAACTGTCTGAAAATCTCTATCCCAGCGACGGTTATGAAACGGGATGAGCAGCACTCCACGGGCTGCGGCGAGAGCCATCAACCGAGCGATCTCGGCCGAACTAACGGCCATCGGCTTGTCGACAACGAGGTTCTTTCCCGCCTCGATCACCTTGCTGGCAAATTCAAAATGGGTTCCGCTCGGAGTGGAGATGACAGCCAGATCGATCGAGGAATCGGCCAGTAGTTCGTCCAGTGAGCGGTACGTGGAGATGCCGGGATAGCATTCGGCGGCCAGGTTCGTGCTGCGTTCGACGACCGCAGCCAGCTCAAGTCCATCAACAGACGAGATCAGCGGAGCGTGAAAGACGCGCCCGCCCAATCCGAAACCTACTAAGCCGACTCGAATCATGAACTCCTCCTTGGACGCAGCGGAGTTGGCGGAGTTAGCCGCGCTTCGCGCGTGTTAGCGGCGTTCGTTTCAGCGCCTTCTAAGATTACAGTTGCAGATGTATCCTTGCGAGGAAAAAGGCCAATGCCCGCGCCTAAAGGCGACCCAAATAGGCATCCTCTCCGGAGGTTGAAACCCCCGGCTCCCTCCGGAATCGACGATCTACAACTGCCGCGCTAACTCCGCTAACCCCTCTGACTTCGCTAGCTCTGCTAACTCCGCTCTACCGCTAGCCTTCGAGTTTATAACGGGTCTCGGCAAGGCGGTAGAGGCGTCGCCAGACCAGACGGTTCATGCTGACCACCATCAGCGAAATGAAAATCGTGGCCAACAACAGAACCGGGAAACGGCCGCTATCGGTGGCGGCGTCAATCTGCGCACCGAGGCCGACGGTCTCGAGCGTCCGGTCGGCCAGATGGGTGTATTCGGCGAAAACAGAGGCGTTCCAGGCTCCGCCCGAGGCCGTGACCATGCCGGTGATCAGGTAGGGAAAGATGCCGGGAAGGATGAGCTTGGTCCAGCGCTGCCAGCGAGTGAAATGATAGAGCGCCGATACCTCGCGCAGATCCGAGGGTATGGAGATGGCTCCGGCGATGACGTTGAAGAGGATATACCACTGCGTCCCGAGCAGCATCAGTGCAATTGACCCGATACCCAGCCCGCCGCCGATCTTCACTAGGCCGATCAGCAGGATTGGAAAGAAGGCCGTCGCCGGGACCGAGGCCATTACCTGCGCAAGCGGCTGGACAAATCGGGCGACCCGGGGGTTCAATCCGATGGCGACACCGACCGGAACCGTCCAGGCAGCGGAGATGAGGAGCGCCGCGTTCACGCGGAGGAACGTCGCGCCCGCGCCTTCGAGCAGCAGGCGAAGCTCCGGCCAGGTGATGGTCTCAAGCATGAGGGCGGCGTGCAGGACACCCCAGCCGACGACCAACGTTGCGATGCCGGCCAAAGTCCAAAGCGCGGCGGAGGGTTTCTTGCTGGAGGAATCTTCGTCGAGCGGGTGAATGGTGCGGCACTTTTTGGTACGTGCCATGCGGCGGTAGATGGGCTCAGAGAGACTGTGCCAGATCTGGCCGGGCAGGGTGCTGAAAAGGGTAGAGCGGCGCAGCAGGTCCAGTATCGGGGAGGTGACCCGTTCGGCGGACTCGACCTGCTCGAATTTGAATTTGTCGCTCCAGGCGATCAGCGGTCGCCATACCAGTTGATCGGTCGCGACGACGATGAGAATGACGACGGCGAAACCGGCCACCAGAGCGTGTATGTCGCCCTCTGCGGTTGCCGTTTGCAAATAGCTGCCCAGGCCGGGCAACTGGAAGTTGCGATCGCCCATTGTGAACATTTCGCAGGCGATCAGTGCAAACCAGCCGCCCGCGACCGAGACAACGGAGTTCCAGACCAGGCCGATGGCGGAGTAGGGCATCTCAAGCTGCCAGAAGCGTTGCCATGCCGAGTAGCGGTAGATGCGTGAGGCTTCGATCATCTCGCGGGGGATGGATTTCAAAGATGAATAGAAGCTGAAAGCGAGATTCCAGACCTGTCCGGTAAAGATCAGCAGGATGACACCCATCTCAATGCCCATCTGATGGCCGGGAACAAGCGCGACCATGGCCAGCACAACGGGAGGCAAAAAACTGAGCACTGGGATGGACTGAAGAATGTCCAGAACTGCGATCATCCAGGCCTCAACCCTGGGGTTATACGCGGCGATATATCCGTAGCTGACGGCGAAGACCAGGCTGAGCAGATAGGCAATGGAGATTCGAACAACGGAATAAAACGCATAGACCGGCAGCGCGCCAATGGAGGTTGAGATGGGCGCCACGGGCACGGGCTTGCCCATCCAATACATGCCTGTGCTGACGAGAGAAAAGAAGACGGTCAGGCCGCAGGCGGCCACGCCCAGATCGATGAAAAAGGGCCAGCTTCGGGCGACAACGAGCGTTCGCGCGAGTGGGTGCTGAGGCTTCACTCGGCCTCCTCGCTGGCTGAGATTTCCTCTTCAGGCGCGTCGGGCAGGATGAAGCGGCGGTGTCCTGCATCGTAGTCGAAGATCTCGGCGTAACGGCCCCAGTTGACGGCGGTTTCAATCTGGCGCTGGGACTCTTCCTCGCTGAACTGCTCGTCGAGCATATCCATGAAAAAGTCCTCTGGCACGGTGTGGTCGCGCTTGGAATCCAGAGCGCGGCGAATCTGGCGCAGCAGCAGAACGTTGGCCACAGCCGCATCGCGGAAGAGTTCTTTCTGGCGCAGGATCTCGGAGTTGGCGAACTCGGAGCCGGTGGTGGTAATTACCGCGTCGCCTTCCTCGATCTTGAGGAAGCCGAGCAGATGCGCGGCGTCTACGATCGGCAGCAAGTCGTCGATCTCAAAGGCGAGATCGTCGGCGAGGCGGTAAATGTCGTCACGGCCTCCTTTGTCGATCAGCAGTTCGAGCAAACCGGCGATGCCGCCTGGCCGTGCGTGGGGCAGCATCTGATAGTGCATTTGGCGCTGGTCGCGCGCAGAGACTTTCTGGTCAGGTGCCTCTGCCGGGACTACATCGGGCTGCGTGAGCACCTTGTAGATGTAGTCGACGAGCTTTGTAAAGGCCTCTGTCTTGCGGTCGCGGGGCTGGGCCAGTTCGACTCGGAAATCAGTGCGAATATGGCCGGGATTGCGCCCGAGCACGATGATGCGATCGGCGAGCAGAACGGCTTCTTCAATGTTGTGGGTGACCAGGAAAACGGCCTTTGTGGGCATGGTTTTGTTGGCCCATAGCTCGAGCAACTCACTGCGCAGGTTCTCGGCGGTAAGCACGTCGAGCGCGCTGAATGGCTCGTCCATAAACAAAACTTCAGGCTCGACGACCAGGGCGCGGGCAAAGCCGACCCGCTGCTTCATGCCGCCCGACAGCTCTTTAGGATAGGCGGCCTCGAAGCCGTCCAGGCCGACCGTGTCCAGCATCTTCATACTGCGTTCGCGGCGCAGATCGGGGGTAACGCCACGAGCCTGGAGCGGAGCCTCGACGTTTTGGAGCACGGTGAGCCAGGGGAAGAGTGCAAAGCTCTGAAAGACAATCGACACGTTAATTTCGGATTCGCTGATTGGCCGCTCGTGCCAGTAGACCTGGCCGGCGGTGGGCGTCGAGAGGCCGCTCAACATGCGCAGCATCGTCGATTTGCCTGAGCCGGAGGGGCCGAGCAGAGC
Organism: Occallatibacter sp.; assembly: GCA_050015115.1. Lineage (GTDB taxonomy): Bacteria > Acidobacteriota > Terriglobia > Terriglobales > Acidobacteriaceae > Telmatobacter. Next base: position 68,939 of record JBEKCA010000005.1, on the reverse strand, counting down.
CACAATCTCGCCCGGAACAATGGCCAGGTCGGTGGCAGAAATCACCTGAATACGGTTCTGGCTGGGCTGGGCGTAATACTTTTCAATCCCCGCAGCGCGAATGATGGCTTCGGAGACTGGAGGCGCGGTCTGGCTCTGGGTCGCGGTGGCGGCATCCTGCATTTTGGGTTCTCCGTTTGGGGGTCCGCAAGATGAAAGCCGCGGCCGGTGAATTTGTTTCAGTGTATGACAGTCCGGTTGCATTGAGATGAATGGGCTGATGTGTCTCCCGATAAATAACTGTTTTGAAAGGGCACGGCTTCAGCTGTGCCATCGAGAGCAAAGAAGGAAGCAAAGCTTCAGCCCGTGAGGTAATACTCCCCGGATAGGAATAGGCTATACCTCTCTACGGCCTTCCAGCGCGCGAGTCATGGTCACTTCGTCGGCGTATTCGATGTCGCTGCCCGCAGGCACGCCGGTGGCGATCCTTGTAATTCGAACCGGCAGGCCGCGCAGCGCGGAAGCAAGCCAGTGAGCTGTGGCTTCACCTTCGAGTGTTGGGCTGGTGGCCAGGATTACTTCGTCCACCTCGCCCCGCTCGACGCGTGCGACCAGAGTGCCAGTGCGAAGCTGGTCGGGGCCCACGCCATGAAGTGGCGACAGGGTTCCGTGCAGCACGTGGTAGATGCCCTGATAGCTCTGTGTCCGTTCGACAGTCTCGATACTGGTTGGCTCTTCGACCACGCAGACCAGGCGATGGTTGCGTGTGGGGCTGGAGCAGTAGAGGCAAGGATCGACGTCCGTGACGCTGTTGCAGATCGAACATAGTCGCAAGCTGGCCTTGAGGCCGCGCACCGCATCGGCTAGCGCCGAGGCGTCGTCGTCGCTTGCGCGCAAAATGTGGAAGGCGTAGCGCTGGGCGCTTTTGGTTCCGACCCCGGGGAGCTTCTTCAACTCTTCAATGAGCCGCGCCATCGGCTCGGCGTAACGTGACACGGTTCGTGCCTCCTATAGGGTCCGATAAACGAGTCCGGTAAAGACATCTCCGTCGACGAAAAATCCCTTGCTCCAGACAGCGTCGAAATCCGCCGTCGGCTTTTTGGCGATGGCTTGCTGCTCGCTGGCTCCAGATGCTTTGAGAGCGGCAACTTTGTCGCGAATGGCAGCCAGCATGTCGTGGAACTTCTGCAGTTCGGTCTTTGAGCCCACAGGGCCGTGGCCAGGAATGACTTTCGTGCTGTTGTCGGCGACGGCGAGCGCCTTTTCCGAAGCGTGGATCATGCCACTAATTGTGCCGCCGGTAGCTTCGTCGATGAAAGGGTACATGCCGTTGAACCAGATGTCGCCCACATGCAGGACATTGGCTTTCTGGAAGTGGATATAGATATCGCTGTCGGTGTGCGCAGGATCGAAGTGAGCCAAATCGAGCGAATCGCCATTGTGCCAGATGCGCAGAGTATCGGGAAAAGTGATCGATGGCAGAGCTGCGGCGGGAGAGGCGGGCATGACCAGGTGAAAGAAGGGAATCGTCTGGTCGGCGGCCATGCGGTCACGAGTATTCCGATGAGCGACGATGGTGAATCCGGCGGCATGCATGCCCTCATTGCCGTCGGTGTGGTCGTAATGCCAATGCGTATTGATGAGCGTGTGCTGCGCGTCGTGACTGGCGGCCGCGATGGCCTCGCGCAGTTTTGGAACCGAGGTTGCAAAGCTGGAGTCGATGAGGATGTTGCCTTCAGGGCCGGTCTGGAGAGCCATGTTGCCGCCGAAGCCTTGCAGCAGATAAATGTTGTCGTAGAGCCTGGTGGTTGTGATCGGCGTCTTGAGCGCGAGGGCGCGGCCCTCGACAACCCGGTCGGGTAGCGGAGTGGACTGTGCATGCATCCAGCGTGGAGCAAGGGCCGCCGCGCCAGCAGTCACGCCAAGTCGGAGGAAACTCCTGCGATCGATTCGATCGAGCAACATCTTGCCTCCTCTCTTTTGGAAACCTCAGCCAAGTCCCGGCAGATTGAGTCCGCCGAGCAGTCCTTTGACGCTGGATTGGATGGCCTCATCGGCTTTGTTTCCGGCGTCGTTGACGGCGGCCACGACCAGGCTTTCCAGCATCTCGACGTCGGGCTTGTCTCCGCCCAGGCCGATCACCGCCGCCGGGTCGATGTGGAGCTTGAGAAGCTGTTTCTTTCCATTCATCGTCGCGGTGACCGCGCCGCCGCCGCTCGCGCCCTCGACAACGGTCTGGGCGAGCTTGCGCTGGACCTCTTCCTGCATTTGGTTGGCTTGCGAAAGCATCTCGCCGATTTTGAGTGGGTTAATCATGTTCTGTCTCCTAGAGAGCCACAAAGAGCGCCCCTCGGGGGCTAAAGCCCAGAGTCTTAGTTGTTGCACTTCGCCACGACTGAATTCGTGCCGTGACACAAAGCATCGCTCCACTGCAACCTAAGAAGCCGTGCCCCTTCAAAGGAGTCCGCTCTGCTTTGAGCGCGTCTGTACAGCTTCTGAAAATACCACCGTTTTGAAAGGGCACGACCTCAGTCGTGCCACAAACACCGGAATTTTGATGCGGGCTTTAGCCCCTGAGGCATGCTTCTCGTGGACTCTGCCCTCACTTCTGGCGCAGATCGACGACGCTGCGCACTTCGGCATTGAAAATCTCTTTGGCGCGCTGGACTAGCGGATTGGCCAGTGCTGCCTCTTGGATGCTTCCGGCGATGGGTGTGGCCATCGGAGCGGGGCCGTTTTGCTGGCTGGCCGCTTCGCCGGGAACGATCAGAAAACGTGTGGGAGCGCCGAGCCGCTGCAATTCCTGACGGATAATCTTCTCGGCCGCAGCGTTGACGGTCAGGGCCAGCATCCTCTTGCTCGCGATGGCGACCTCGATGCGCAGACTCGCGCCATCGATTGCCCACGTGGCCGCGCCGAGCAACTGCGCCGCCGATTCGTGACCAGCCTCGACCAGTGCGGAGCCGACGGCGTGGCGAATGGACTCAATCGTTGCAGGGGCGGCAGGCGCGACGGCGATTTCTGTGGTGGCGGAGGAGACTGGTGCGGTAGCAGTTGTCGCAGACGGAGTCACAGCTTCAGAGATTTGCGCGGTACGTTCCAACGTCGCGACGGTCGACGCCGAGGCTGTTGGCTTTGAGGTCGTTTCTGCTTTAGGAGTCGTGCCCCATCCGCCGCCCGTTGAGCCAAAAGGCGAAAGCGGCGCGGCGGCCGGAGTTGGCGCTGGAGGAGCCGGGCGAGCTGAGCTCGCAGCAGGCCGCGAGGCTGGGGCCGACGATGGTCCAGACGAGCGCACGCTCACGCCGCTCGCCACTCCGCTCAAGAGCTCTTCGATCGGCAGTAGGCGTTGAGCGTGAATCAGCTTGAGCAGGCCGAGTTCCAGATGGAAGCGCTGCTCCTGGCGGTAGTTCAGATCGTCGAAAGTGCGCAGGACGATCTGCAGATTGCGGGTGATCTCTTCTTCGGTAAACAGCAGAGCGGTGCGAGCCGCGCGGGCTCTCTCGTCACCGGAGATTTGCAGCAACTCGGTCTCTGCGCCGCCCAGCTTGGCCATCAGCGTATTGCGCAGGTAGCGGACCATCTGGCGGGCCAGCGACGAAGGGCTGTGTCCGGCATTGACGAGCAGATTCAACTGCTCCATCAGTTCGGCGCTCTGGTCGGCGGCGACGGCCTCAAGCAGCCGTTCAAAGACAGCATTGGGCACCGAGCCCATCAGTTCGCGAATCTGCGCGGCGGCCAGCACGGCGCGGCCATTCTCGACCGGCGCGGAGGCTATGGCCTGGTCCATGATCGAGAGCGCGTCGCGCATGGAGCCGTCGCCGGCCTCGGCCAGCAGAGCGAGTGCGGCGTCCTCGGCGGTGACCTCTTCGTTGGTCGCGATCATCTTGAGCTGGGCGAGAATGTCGTCGAATTTGACGGCGTGAAAGCTGAAGTGCTGGCAGCGTGATCGAATGGTCTGCGGAATATCCTCGGGCTGCGTCGTGGCCATCATGAAGATGACGTGCGCCGGCGGCTCTTCGAGGGTCTTGAGCAGGGCGTTAAAGGCAGCATCGGTGATCTGGTGGGCTTCGTCGAGGATGTAGATCTTATACCGGTCTCTGCTCGGCGCGTAGCGTGCGGCGTCTCTCAGTTCGCGGATCTCGTCGATGCCGCGATTGGTGGCCGCGTCGATCTCGATCACGTCGACGGCGTTACCCTGGCGAATCTCCACACACGAATCGCAAACGCCGCAGGGCTCGGGCGTTGGCCGCGCTTCAGATCCAATTTCGGTCCGGCAGTTCAGGGCCTGGGCGACGATGCGGGCGATGGTGGTTTTGCCGATGCCGCGATGGCCCGAGAAGATGTAGCCGTGGGCTATGCGGTTCTGCGCGAGGGCGTTGAGCAGGGTGCGTGTGACGTGATCCTGGCCGGCGACGTCGGCAAAGCGCTGCGGACGGTATTTTCTGGCCAGAACCTGATAGCCCATGGGTGAAGACGCTCCTTGAAGACCCGCGCGGTTGCGCAACGGCCTAGAGGCGATTGTATCGTTCCGGGGTGGGGCAGTGGAGTGATCCGTCAGCGAGCTGTGGTATTGGAGTTTTCAGATAGCTGGTTTACCGAAAGGAGAGAGAGTTTTGCTCGAAAACCGAATTCAGGTACCGCTTGGACAACTGCAACTGCCGCCCGATTCTATCCATGTAATCAGGTAGAATCGTTACGATCTCAAAAAAGGCGGTTGGACTCCCGTGAGGCACAGAATCCGCTGTTTCTCAGCAGCTCTGGTTTTCATTGCGCCGATTTCCACTTCCGCGAATGGGCAGAACCAGCGCCAATTTCATTCCGATGAATTCAAGGTGTATGAAGCCGCCTTCGGCCTCATGGACAATTTTCCTGGGGACACCCCTCTGGCCAATACGCCCGCGAAGGTGCCCCCATCCAATTCGAGGACGGTCATCATTCCTGACGATGTAGCGGCTAGCATGCTGATACACAAGGTCAATCCCGAATACCCTAAAAAAGCCAGAAAGGCACGCATATCCGGAATTGTGATCCTCAAGGCGACGATTTCTAAGGCAGGAGAGATCTCGGACCTTCACGCTGAATGTGGCCCGGAGATTCTGCTGGAACCTTCGCTCAAGGCCATCCGTGAGTGGAAATATCGGCCTTATCTTTTGCGCGGCGAACCCGTCGAAGTACAAACAACAATAAAAGTTACGTTCGCCTTGGGCGACAAGATTAAACTACCGTTCAGTACGGGCTCCTGCCCTGTCGAATAGTCATTTCTGGCAGGTGGCCCGTGCATGGAATTTACCTCCTTTAATCCTTGGCCAGGATCGAAAGCTGTGCCCCGTTCATCGCGGCTTTATCGCGATGAGCGGGCCGCGAAGTCTCGCCGTCCATTCCGATTCGATTTCAACCGCCCCTCGAAGGCCGGTCGCGTAGTGGTTGAAGCTGCTCCATGGGTAGTCGCTGGGAGATGCGACTAACGCGCGCTTTACAGGGTTCCGATGAATGTACCGGACCACTTCGGATCGGGCAGCTTCACCGTGGACGTTGCGGTCAAAGTAACGATCCTGCCAAAACTTCTCGTGCTGGCCCCTCAATTTGCGGGAAGCGATCTGCTTTACGGCTTTAAGAAACTGGGCCACGAGACTCGATGGCGGCTCGTTCATCAGTAAATGGACGTGCTCGGGCATCAGGACGTAGGCATAGATCCTCGCATGATGGCGTGCACGAGTCAGTTCCAAAACGGCTTCAATTGTGTTTTTGGCGTCTGGCGCATCGAGAAGAGGGAGACGGTGAAAGCAACTGAAAGTAATGAAGTGGAGAGCTTCCGCTTTCTGGAACCGTTTCAAGCCGTATGGCATGGCTTCATCATAGTCCGGCTACGAACTGACCTCGACGCCCGCTCATCGCGATAAAACCGCGATGAACGGGGCACAGCTTCCCCAAGGCAGACGGAGAATCATCATGGTTGATGAGCGGGCCACCCGGCTGGCTGCGAGCAACGCGGCTGGCCTCGCGATACAATCTTCCTATGAGGATAACGGTCGGTGTTTCGGGCGGAATTGCCGCATACAAGGCGGCAGAGCTGGTGCGCACGCTACAACGCCAGGCCTTCGAAGTCCACGTTGTGATGACCGAGGCGGCCACCAAGTTCGTGCAGCCGCTGACCTTTGCGGCGCTGAGCGGCCACAAGGTCATCACCAGCCTGTGGGACGATGCGGGAACTGCCGACGGCGCGTACGACTCCTCGATTGAACATATCGGCGAAGCGCAGTGGGCTGATGCGCTGGTTGTCGCGCCGGCCACAGCCAACATTCTGGCCAAGTTTGCCCACGGCATCGCCGACGATTTTCTGACCACGATGTATCTGGCAACCACTGCGCCGGTGCTGGTGGCTCCGGCGATGAACGTGAATATGTGGGGGCATCCGGCGACCAAGGCCAACCTTGAACTCCTGCGCCAGCGCGGCGTGCGCGTGATCGAGCCGGGCACGGGCGAACTGGCCTGTGGCATGGTCGGCACGGGACGGATGGCCGAGCCTGATGCGATTGCCGACGTTGTGCTTTGCGCGCTCGGCCGCTGCCACGACATGGCTGGCGAGGTCGTGCTGGTCACGGCCGGCGGCACGCGCGAGGCTCTCGATCCGGTGCGTTTTCTGGGCAACCGGTCCAGCGGGAAAATGGGCTACGCGCTGGCCGAGGCCGCGCAGAGCCGTGGCGCAAAGGTGATTCTCGTCAGCGGACCGTCGGCGCTGCATCCGCCATCGCATTGTGAAGTGGTCAAGGTCACGACAGCCGACGAGATGCGCGAGGCTGTGCTGGCACGCATGAACGAGGCAACGCTGGTGATCAAGGCTGCCGCGGTGGCCGACTACCGGCCGGTCAATGTGTCAGGCCAAAAAATGAAGCGCAGCGGACCGCTGACCCTGGAACTTGCGCCGACCGAAGACATTCTGGCTGAAGTGGTGCGCCGCCGCCGGCCGGGACAAATGATTGTCGGCTTCGCCGCAGAGACCGAAAACCGCATGGAAAATGGCCGCGCCAAGCTGCTTGCCAAGGGCGTGGACGCGATTGTCGTGAACGATGTGAGCGGCGAGCGCACGGGCTTCGATTCGGAGATGAACGCAGCGACCTTTTTGACTGCAACGACGGCTATTGAGTTGCCAGAGATGTCGAAGCGCTCGCTGGCCGACCGCATTCTCGATGAGGTCATGACGCTGCGTCGGCCCACCTCGATGGTGATGGAGATGAGCGACCACGTCGATCAGAAGTCCCGGCAGGACCAGGTGCTCAGCGAGACCATTCCGGTGGCCTCGGGCCGCCGGCAACTGATCATCGAATAAAGACTGCGCGGAGAATAGACGTTGGCCGAAAAGCTCGATTCTGCAACCCGCGACGCTCTGCAGGCTCGCGTCCGTTTCTATCGCGATCTCGGACTGACGGAGTTCTATCGCAGGCCTGTTGACCCCACAGTATTGGCCCAGCTTGCGGTTCAGCCGGAAGAGCCCCAAGAACTCCGTGCCCCATGCTTTCCGCTTGTTTCTGCGGAAAGGGTGGGAAACCACGAATCTACGGGTGCTCCTGGTCTCGCTTCTGAGACCTGGGATCAAAGCACACAATCGGCAGACTCTCAAGAGGGAAGTCCAATTCCGCCCCGCAATCACAAGTCTGCGCCTCTCACAATCGCAACCGCCATTCCAGCATCCGAGCGCGCCGCCGCACTTCAAATCATTCGCGACGAGATCGGCGACTGTACGCGCTGCGCGCTCCACAGTGGGCGCAATAAGCTGGTTTTTGGCGACGGCAATCCAGCGGCGCGGCTGATGTTTGTCGGCGAGGGGCCGGGTGCCGACGAAGATGCGCAGGGGTTGCCTTTTGTGGGCAAGGCCGGGCAACTCTTGAACAATATGATCTCCGCGATGGGACTCAGACGCGAAGACGTCTACATCGCCAACGTAGTCAAGTGCAGGCCGCCGGGCAATCGTGTGCCCGAGCAGGAAGAGGGTGCGACCTGTTCGCCGTTCCTCTTCCGCCAGATCGATGTGGTGCGCCCGCAAGTTCTGGTGGCGCTCGGCGCGACAGCGGCGACATGGCTGCTGGGCTCTCGCCAGCCGCTCGCCGGACTGCGTGGGCGCGTGCACGCGGTTTGGGGTACGCAGCTTATCGTCACCTATCACCCCGCGTATTTGCTGCGTGATCCGCGTCAGAAAAAGGAAGCCTGGGCCGATCTGCAGATCGCCATGCGAGAGTTGAGGCTGAAATCGCCGGCCAAGATCTAATCCGGTCTGATGCGATCCCGCAGGGGCTGAAGCCCGGTCGATTTTGCGGCCTCTTCGGCACGACTGAAGTCGTGCCCTGACACAGAGCGAGGTCGTAACAGAGCATCAAGAAGATCGCCCGGCGGTCTTAACTACCAGGGCAGCGGCTGCCCGAGATGAAAGAAGCCGCCCGTCGGGCCGTCGTCGGGCAGCGTAGCCAGCGCGACGCTGGTCTTAGCTCCCTCGCTCAATTCCATCGGCGCTTCTGACCCGCCCATATCCGTCTTGACCCAGCCGGGATGCGCCGAGTTTACCTTGATCTTGGTATCGCGCAATTCGTAGGCCAGATGAATCGTGAAGGCGTTGAGCGCCGTCTTCGAAGCGTCATAGGCAAAGGTCTTGGCATCGTAGATCGGCGAACCGGGTGTTGAGTGCAAGCTCAGCGAACCGAGAATGCTCGACAGGTTTACGATGCGTCCTGCCGGGCTCTTCTTCAGGAGCGGAAGCAGCGTGTCGGTCAGCGCCACCTGCGCAAAGAAGTTGGTCTCGAAGACCTTATGCAGTAGCTCGGACGGAACTTCTGCAGCCGAGTGTTCGGGGCCGGTTCCTGGAAAACTGCCGCCGGCGATTCCGGCATTGTTGATCAAGATGTCGAGGCGGCCATATATTGAGTTGAAGTAATCGTAGGCGGCCTTGTGGTCTGCGGCTTTGGTGACGTCGAAGTGAAGCATGTCTGCATCGACTCCCGCTGCGCGCAGCTTGGCGAGTGCTTTTTCGCCTTCGACCTTGTCGCGTGAGCCGATGACGACTTTTACTCCGGCACCCTTGAGCTCGAGAGCGGTTTGAAGGCCGAGCCCGCGATTTCCGCCGGTAATGAAGGCGATTTTTTGAGACATTGTGGAACGATTCTCCTGTGCGCTCTTGGATTCGCAGTGCTTTGGAAAGTTGCAGGGAATCTCAGGCACGGGGTCGAAGATCCCTTGACGCCAAAGTTTTTTGGTTTTTCTATGGGCTGACGCCGCATTTCCAACAGATCCTCATTGACAATGAAAGAGTGACCCTGAAAAACCGGCTTGCGCTCCTCGCGCTACTTCTTGCTCCCTCTCTGGGCTTTACTCAAACGCTTGCTCAGTCGCTTACCGTGCATGGTCCCTTCGATGCCGCCACCTACAAGCCGCTTGACGGGCGCGAGCGGTGGCGCCGCTGGGTGAGCGAAGACGGACGTTCTCCAGCCATCCATGTCGAGTCTCTGGCGACCGCCGCGTATCTTCAGGTCATTCCCGATCCAGCCGTATGGGGCCGCAGTTCCGGCGGATTCATTCGCCGCCTGGGGTCGAGTTACGGAAGCAATCTAATTCAGAACACGGTGCATGAGAGTATGGCCGACGCTGAGCGCACCGATCCCCGTTACTTTGCCTGCGGCTGCTCGGGCTTCTTCCATCGCTCCGGCCACGCGCTCAAGATGACCTTCCTGACCTACGACCACGGCGGTCATCAAACGCTGGATATCCCGCAGATTACCGGCGCATACAGTAGCTCGATGATCGAGGCCATGTGGTGGCCACACCATTACAGTGCGATGGTCCAGGGCGTCCAGACCGGCCACATCGAGATTGGATTCATCGCCGCCGAACATGTGGCGCAGGAGTTCACTCCGGAGTTCAAGCGGCTGTTGCATCTCCGCTTCTGAGTCTTCTGCTGCGAGCGGGCGAATCGCTCTGCGCTACAATGCACTCAATCAAGGAGGTTGTATGCGCAAGGTTCTTCTCGCTGCTCTGGCCATGGTCTTTTCCGTATCCCTCGCCGCGCCGCTCATGGCGCAGGGCGCACCGCCGCAGGGTGGCGCCGACCAAGCCTATACCGTCGAGTACTACTACAAGTGCCAGTGGGGCCACCAGGCAGAGTTCCTGCAACTCTTCCTGAAAAATCACTACCCGCTGCTCCAGAAAATCCAGAGCACTGGGCGCATCCTCTCGGTGAAGATCGAGTCTCCGGCATACCACACCTCGGAAGAGTTGCGCTGGGACTATCGTGTGACGATCCGCTACAAGAACTCGACTGTGGCGACGACGGCTAACCCCGACGAAGAGGCTTTCATCAAGGAGTTATGGCCGGATCAGGAGACTTACAAGCGAGAAGAGCAGCGCAGGTTTGAAATCCTGCTCGGCCACATCGATCTGCCGGTCACTGACATCACCCCGGCGAAGTAGACAGGAGCGACGATGCAGATCTCTGAAATCAGCGGACAAGACATCAAGCAATTCGTTGAACTTGGTCTGGCATTCCTGCTCTCGGCGCTGATTGGCCTTGAGCGCGAGATTCGTCACAAGAATGCGGGGCTGCGCACTTATACCGTGGTCGGCACAGCGGCCGCGCTCTTTCTGCTGATTTCAAAGTATGGCTTCACTGACGTTCTCGTCGATGGTCGCATCGTCCTGGACCCCTCGCGCGTGGCCGCACAGATCGTTTGCGGGATCGGGTTCATCGGCGCTGGGATTATTTTTGTCAGCGATAACCGGGTCAGAGGACTCACCACGGCGGCCACTGTGTGGCTGGTGACCGGCATCGGCATGGCCTGCGGAGCGGGGCTGCCGTGGCTGGCGCTTGCCACCACCGGTGCTTATTTCATCGTGGCCCTCCTCTTCCCGCTGATTTTGCGCTTGATTCCTGGGGCGTCCGCTTCCATTGGGAGAGGTAACGACGCGGAACAGATTTAACTCTTCGCCGCTCCGTGCAACGCTCCCTCAATCGTTTCTGTGCCGCCACTCTTGCACCAGATTCTCGGCGGCTTCCGGCCATTCGGGAAAATCGAATTGAAATCCTGCATCGAGCAGGCGTCCAGGCACGGCGCGGCAGCTTTGCAGCACCAGTTCCGGTTCAGTCCGCAAGAGGATTGCGCCGAGTCGAATGGCCAGCGCGGGCGCGGGGATGCCATTGGGCACATCCCAGGCATCGCGCAGCGCCGCCATGAACTCTCGGTTCGGCAGGGGGCTGGGCGCGGCGAAGTTGAAAGGTCCATCCAACTCCTCATGAGCAAGCAGGAAGTCCACGGCGCGGGCGTAGTCGGCCTCATGAATCCAGGAGACGAACTGGCGGCCATTGCCTTGAGTTCCCCCGAGGCTTGCGCGAACGAGATTGGACAGCACGCCAAATGCGCTACCGGGTGCGGGGCTTAGAACAACAGCGCTGCGCAGCGTGATCTTGCGAGTGCGCGACGTATCTGCGGCAAAGAACGCGTCCTCCCAGTCGCGCACGACGCGCGGTGTAAAGCCGCGCCGACTGCTCCAGGGTTCAGGGCGGGAAAGCGCCTCCTGCTCGACCGCGCTCTTCTCGTCAAGCGGTAAATCCACGCGATCTGTGTCCACGACCCGCCTGTAGAGGGTCGCAGCCGAGGCGTTTATCCACACGTTGGGCGGGTCGGCGAGGCCGGCGATCACGTTGCCCAGCAGTCGCGTGCTTTGAATGCGAGACTCGTAGATGGCGCGGCGATTGGCCCGAGTGTAGCGGCAGTTGACGCTGCGTCCGGCGAGGTTGATACAGACGTCAGCGCCTTCAAGATGTTCTATCCACGAACCCTCGTTTTCGCCATCCCAATGCACCGTCTGCCAGGACGCCGAGTAAGGGCTGCGAGTCAGCACGGTGACGTGATGGCCCTGCTCCTGAAAATGACGCGCCAGCATCTGGCCCACCTGTCCGCTGCCACCGGGAATGACGATACGGAGGCGGGGACGAATTGCAGGTGCGTTTGCGGCGAGAGTCAGATCCATAGATTCAGCTTACGGCGTCGGATTCGGGGATGGATGCCGGATGCGTCCGGACGCACGAGAGACCTCAATACAGAAGCACCGCGATTCGGTAAGCCGTAAACCAGCCCTGCTGGCCCTGCGGCGGGCAACAGGCAACCTCCGCGTGCCGGAATTTGCCTGCCGACAGCTCCGCTGTTAGTTCTCTCGGTAAGCGGCTCAGATCCGCATCCTCCCACCGCATCACAAACCGGCTCCGCCCGCCGTTTTGAGGTCTCGGCACGCCATCATCCGTTCTGCACGCCTCGCGAGCCGCGCTCGCATCGCGTTGAACTGCAATACCAGCGCTTTGCACCATCCCGGCAATTCTGGCGTCAACCTGAGCCACTGTCAGCACCGGCACATTGCGCGCGTAGTCGGCCACGGCATAAAGCCCGTGACGCCCAGCCACAGTGGCCACTCCAATGCTGTCCACTGCGGGGTTCAGCAGGTTGGTTCGATGCCCCGGCGAATGCATCCACTGCTGATGAATCGTCGCCGGATCGGGACCCAGCGCCACGTTTTCCTCGACCAGGCTGAAACGCGCCCCGGCCCGCGCGGCGCGCTCCGCAGGTTCCGGCTCGCCCCGATAGCGGTGGGAAATCGGCCCCTCGGCGGCCATCCGCAGGCAATGCTGGCGCGCCGCGGCGGCCAACCCAGGGTCCCACTTCAGCGGTCCTGCGCCGGCGGCGGCGCGAGCCTGATTCGCCAGCACGACGATTCGCCATGCCTCGGCCTGAATCGCGCCTGAACTCACAGTCTGCGTCGGCTGGGCCTGTCCCAAAACTGCGTACAAACCAAGCGCCATCCAGACAACCCAGGCTCGACCAAAGGAGTTCATAGCAGTTTCAACCCGGCTTCGCCGCCACTGTCGCGGTATTCTGGCTATGCCGATGCCTTTTTTCAACGCCAGCACGATTCCCGCGCTTCGCAATCGCATCCGCCGCCAGCCGCTGGCAGTGGTGGGCATGGTGTTGCTCGCGGCCTTTGTGATGGGCGGGCTGGCCGCGCCCTGGCTCGCGCCGGCAAATCCCGCCTCCATCGATCTGCTCCATCGCCTCGAAAGTCCCTCCGCTGCCCACTGGGCCGGAACCGACGAGCTGGGCCGCGACACGCTCTCCCGCTTGCTCTTCGGAGCGCGCCTCTCGTTGGCCGTCTCTGTCACCGTGGTTGCAGTCTCGCTGGCTCTCGGACTGACCGTCGGCGGTCTTGCCGGTTATCTCGGCGGCTGGATCGACATTGCACTCACCACTTTCGCGATGAATACTTTTCTGGCGCTGCCCGGCATTCTGCTGGCTATCGCCTTCGCAGCCTTCCTCGGGCCGGGCTTTTCCAATCTGGTACTTGCACTAGCCATCGGCGGCTGGGCGGGATACGCGCGACTGGTTCGGGCTCAAGTGATGTCCGTCCGCGACCGCGAATACGTCGACGCGGCCCGCGCCCTCGGCGCAAGCGGAATGCGCATCTTCTTCCGCCATATTCTGCCCAACATCGTCCAGCCCATCCTCGTGCAGGCGGCGATTGGCATGGCCGGAGTCATCCTTGCCGAGGCGACGCTCTCGTTTCTCGGGCTTGGAATCCCTGCGCCAGCGCCGAGTTGGGGTGCGATGCTCAACGACGCCCGTCTGCATCTCTTCGACTCCCCACATCTCGTAATCTTTCCGGCGTTGGCTGTGGCGGGAGCCGTGCTCGGCTTCAACTTCATCGGCGATGCGTTGCGCGATCAATTAGATCCCCGCACGCGGCTGGAACTGGGATTGTAGATGAAAATCGGCGTAGTCAGCGACACTCATGGCCTTTTCCGCCCGGAGATCGTCACCGCACTTGCCGGTGTCGAGCGCATTTTGCATCTCGGCGACGTGGGCAAGCTCGCAGTGCTCAAGGAGCTTGAGAAGATCGCCCCCGTCACGGCCATTCGCGGCAACGTGGACCGGGAAGGACCGTGCAGCAAACTGCTCGAGACCGAAGTGGTGCTCGTCGCCGACCGTTACGTCTACATGCTCCATAATTTCGAAACGCTGCACCTCGACCCCGCGGCAGGAAAGTTCGCCGCCGTGCTCTTCGGGCACAGCCATGTGCCCAACTTCTATCGCCGCAAGGGTGTTCTCTATTTCAATCCCGGCTCATGCGGCCCTCGGCGGTTTGAGTTACCAGTCACAGTAGGCCTGCTTGAAGTCGATGGCGAAGCTTTCACTCCCAGCGTCGTCAAGCTCCTCTAGTTTTGTAAAGGTTCTTGCTTCCGCCAAAAGATCCCATCGCAGCCACCTGAAACTGGCGTTTAGCGCAAGGTCGGAGTTGCCGCTGGTTTTCATCGCAAACAGGGGAACTTGCTCTAGTTGGAGCCTCCAAGCAGCCTCTCTACTTCGGCGTGCAGGCGCGCGGTGATTGCGGCCTCTGACTCTTCTGCTAAAAAACGGATCGGCTGACCAACATGCACTTCGATCTTGCCCGAGCGGAACCAGCGTTGACTGCCAGCCTTCAACTCACCTAAGCCGCGAATGGCCACCGGCAGCACTTGCGCTCCAGACTCCTTGGCCAGCAGGCCGATCCCTCCGCGGAATCGCGCAAGTTCGCCGACGGCAGAGCGTGTGCCCTCGGGAAAGACCAGCACGTTGTAACCCCGATCCATCGCCGCTCCTGCGTGCGCGAAGCTGCGCTGGAAGTTTCGCTTGCGGGGAAGCGGGAAGACGTTGAAGAGTACTGTCAACAGCATATAGATGAACGGCCCAGGCAGATAGAAACCCTTTTGCCCAGGCGGCCGTTCGGGATTGCGGAAGTGCCGGTACTCTTCCAGCATGTCGCCGGACATTGCTACTGCGATCCGCCGCCGCACCGCGCCCGGCAAGGCATACTGAACCAGCGGCCCGTCAAAGGTGGTCACATGATTGGCGATGATGAGCATCGGCCCAGTAGAGGCGGGCAATTCCGAGGTGACTACCTTCGGATTGGCCAGCAGCCAGACCAGAGGCTGAACGACTGCCTCAATGAACGCAGCTCTGATCCATTGAAAAGGCAGAAGCCACGGCCAGCGCGGATAAATGTAATGAGGCTGCGCCGCGTCGGTAAGGATCTGTGGGTGGTCGGACGGAGGGTGTGCTTCGTGGTTTACCACCCTTTCGCCAGAAAGAACGCGAAAGGACGGGCCACGGAGTCTCTGGGACGGATCGGCGTCTATGGGTGCGGAGAAAGCGGCGCTTTCGCCACCATCGCCGCTTGGGACAGTTGATACTGCAGCACACTCCCCCTGGGTTTCCCCGGCTACGAGTCTGCGCAACTCGCCCAGCGTGGATATTCCTTCGAGCAGGCCGCTCTCGGGAGCAAACCCTGTGCGCTCCTCAAGAGCCGCTGACAGCTGCACCCGGCCCAGACTATCCAGGTGAAGATCCTCGGTCAGCCGCAATTGATTTCCGCTGTCCGCCAGCGCTTCGCCAGAGCCATCTGGTGCTTCACCAGAGATGGATACGACCAGCCGGAGCAGCCAGTCCGACGAAGCTCCAAGACTGTTTGCCTCGGTCGACCTGTGTCCGTTTGCAGAGGCCGCTGCCTGTCCCTTTGCCAGCCAGGCCGCCACAGCCTTGCGCCGGATTTTGCCGGTTGAGGTGCGGGGAAGATCGGGTTCGGGCCACAGGACCCAATGGCGCATCCGCTGAAACTCCGCCAGCCTCTGATTGGCGCGCTCGACGGCTGCCGCCGCCTGTTGACTATTGCCGCGAAAAGCAAGAACGGCGCAGGGCTCAGGCCCCGAGGCCGTCTCCATCGCCACCACGGCACAGGCAGCCACGCCGGGCTCCTGATCGATGGCGGCCTCGAGATCTTCGGGGTGCAGGTTCACTCCCGCGGAGGTCACGATCACCTCGCTCTTGCGGCCCAGGAAGCGCAATTCGCCGCCAGGATCGGCCTCGGCCAGATCGCCGGTGGCCAGCCATTCATCATTGCGCGGCTGCAGCGCTCCGCCCGACCAGGTGGCGCGCGAGATCGTTGCGCCACGGACCAGCACCTCGCCGTCAGGCCCAAGCCTGACCTCGCGCCCCGGCAGCGGCTTGCCGATCGTTCCGGCGGCCACGTGGAAGGGATGATTAAGGGTGACGATTGCCGCGGTTTCGGTCATCCCATAGCCCTGGATTACGACGAATCCCAGGCGGTTCCAGAACTGCTCCAGAGAGCCTGCGAGTGCTCCGCCGCCGGAGACCAGCGCCCAGAACTTCAAGCCGAAGGCTGCGTGCACGTCGCGAAAGCGCACCCAGCGCCCGAATGCGCCGATCCTCTTCCCGGAGCCGGCCACGCGCTCAGTCAGGCCGGAAAGATTGGCTTCGAGATGGGTCTTCAACAGCGCCATCACGCGCGGCACCGCGGCAAGAACGCTGATGCGCTCGCGCTTGATAGTCTCGATGAGCCGCGCCGCTACCAGACGGTCCTCGAAGTGCACCTCGGCGGCAAGGATGGCCGGAACCCATAGGCCCATCATCTGTCCGAAGACATGGCTCAGCGGCAGCGTTTCGAGAATGCGCAGAGGATGGACGAGTTTTTCGTAAGGCAGATAGGGCCGCGCGCCCTTTTCGATGGGTTCAATGCTCGCGAGCACGTTGCCGTGGGTGAGTACGATGCCCTTGGGCTCGCCCGTAGTGCCTGAGGTAAAGAGAATCTGCAACGGCGTCTCGCGCGCGAGACCCTCGACTGGGCCAAGCTGCTGGGCAGGAAGCGCGCCTGGCCAATCTTCAAAGGCCAGGCGAGGCCACTCTGAGGGAAGCTGGCGCAACAGCAGCGCGTCGCCGACCGACAGCTTGGGCCGCACGTCGGCAGCCACTCGCGCGGCGAATTCGGTCGTCCCGTAGGCGTCCAGCGGAACCGCGAGCACCCCACGCAGAATGCAGCCATGAAAGGCCGCGACCCACTCCGCGCTGTTCTCTGCCCAAAGCAGAACGCGATCGCCCGAACCGATGCCACGCTGATCCAGCAAGGCCGCGAAGCGCCCCGCCAGCCGCGCAATCTCCCCATAGGTGGTTGCCCGCCGCCGGATGCCCTGGAAGCGGACCACTGCAATCTGTCGATTGAAGCGATGGAAGTCGCGAAGGAGTGTAGCCAGATGGTCTCGCATCAAAACTCCGGCAAGTTCATGGTAAGCCTTCGCCCTTAAGGCTTCCGCTGCGAGGCTTAATTCAATTCAGATTTTCATGGTGACATGTGTATTCTCTGTCAGCGCTTTACTTATACGATGCTGCCTTGCTTGCTATGGTTCTTGATGCGTGTTTCCATCGCGATTCGGGCACGACCCGGCTTTCGTTTGTTTCGCTTCCTCTTCGCCAAATTCCGCGCTATTCTGGTAGGAACGTGTCTCTCGACCGGCCCAAATCCGAGCCCCCAACCGACCCAGTTGCACAGGTCGATCCCTTCACTTGCTTTCATCCAGTCACCGTGGAGTGGTTTCGCGCCGTTTTTGACGCGCCCACCGCGCCGCAGCGAATGGGCTGGCCGGTGATCGCTCGCGGCGAGAGCGCGCTGATTCTGGCGCCGACCGGAACAGGCAAGACTCTGACCGCATTTCTGTGGTGCCTGGATCGGTTGATGCTTAGGGGCAGGAAACAGGGAACAGGGATCAGGGAGCAAAAGGAACCCGGTCCCGGGGTGCCCCATATCTACGGGCGTGCTTTGCCCGGAGATGTGGGAGACCACGCCGCTCCTACCGCCGCCTCCGGCTGCCGCATCGTTTACGTCTCGCCACTGAAGGCGCTGGCCGTGGACGTGGAGCGCAATCTGCGCTCTCCGCTTGCGGGAATGGCCAACATGGCACGGCGGATGGGGGTCTCGTTTCGCGAGCCGACGATCAGCGTGCGCACCGGCGACACACCGCAGCGGGAGCGGGCCCGCTTTGCACGCCACCCGGCCGACATTCTCATCACCACACCGGAGTCGCTTTACCTGATCCTCACCTCACAGGCGTCCGAGGCGCTGCGGGCGGTCGACACGGTCATCATCGACGAGATCCATGCATTGGTGCCCACCAAGCGCGGGGCGCATCTGGCGCTTTCGCTGGAACGGCTTGAGGCGCTGACTGAACGGCGAATTCAACGCGTCGGCCTCTCGGCGACGCAACGGCCGCTGGAGGAGGTGGCGCGGTTTCTGGGCGGCGTGGAGGCTCAGGGGCCAGGGATTAAGGGACCGAGGATTCACGAGAGCGAGGCAGCTTGGGTTGAGGATGGCTCGGATCCGGCGGCGTTATGCTATCGCCCTGTGACAATTGTTAATGCAAGCGCCCTCAAGCGATTAAAGCTGAGAATTGAAGTTCCGGTTGAAGATATGGCGCGCCTTGGGGAGCAGGAATACCTGCCCAGCGGACCGGCTTCCCAGGCGCCTCGGCGCGTCTCGATCTGGAACGCGATTCATCCTCGGCTGCTCGAAATCATTCGAGCCCACAACTCGACAATTCTCTTTGTCAATAGCCGCCAGGTAGCCGAGCGGCTCGCCGGCGCATTGAACGAACTGGCCGGCGAAGATGTGGTTCGAGCGCATCATGGGTCCCTGGCAGCCGCGCAGCGCTCAATCATCGAGGAGCAGTTGAAGGCCGGGAAGATTCGCGCGCTCTGCGCTACCTCGACCCTGGAATTGGGCATCGATATGGGCGCGGTAGACCTCGTGATTCAGATCGAATCGCCGCCTTCGGTCGCCAGTGGGATGCAGCGCATCGGGCGCGCCGGCCATTCCGTGGATGCGGTCAGCGAGGGGATTCTCTTTCCGAAGTTTCGCGCCGATCTGGTGGCCTGTGCCGCAGTGACCCGCGCGATGCATGAGGGCCACATCGAGTCGACGCGCTTTCCGCGCAACCCGCTCGACGTGCTGGCGCAGCAACTGGTGGCAATCGTGGCCCATCCGCCGGAATATGCAGGGAACAGAAAGTTGCCCCGCTCGGCGAACTCCGCTAACTCCGCTGACATCGCCAACTCCGCTGTCCCCGAAGTCAGCGTCGACGCGCTCTTTGAACTTGTCCGCCATGCGGCGCCTTTTGGCGAGCTGAGCCGAGGGGCTTTTGAAGGCGTGCTTGATTTACTCAGCGGCCGCTACCCGTCCGATGAGTTTGCGGAGCTCAGGCCGCGTCTCACCTGGGACCGCATTCGCAACGTGCTGACGGCTCGCGATGGCGCGGCCCGGCTGGCGATCCTCAATGCCGGGACCATTCCCGATCGCGGACTGTACGGCGTCTTTCTGGCGCACAGCGAGGGCAAGGCGGTGCGCGTCGGCGAACTGGACGAGGAGATGGTCTTCGAGAGCCATCCCGGCGAGACTTTTATCTTGGGCGCTTCGACCTGGCGAATTGTGGAGATTACGCACGATCGCGTACTTGTGACACCAGCTCCCGGCGAACCCGGCAAGATGCCGTTTTGGAAGGGCGACGGACCAGGGAGGCCGCTGGAGTTTGGCCAGCGCATCGGTGCTCTAGTGCGCGAGTTGCGCGCGTTGCCGAAACCGGCTGCTCTGACGCGCCTGGTGGGTGAACATGATCTCGATCCCGGCGCTGCGGAAAACCTCATGCAGTTTCTCACCGATCAGGAGTCCGCGACCGGCGTAGTGCCCGACGATCGGACGATTGTGATCGAGCGCTGTCGCGACGAGTTGGGCGACTGGCGTGTCTGCGTACTGACACCCTTCGGCAGCCGCATTCACATTCCCTGGGCGATGGCGGTGAGCGCTCGCATCCGCGCCGCTGGCGGGCCCGAGGTGGAGACGCTGTGGGGCGACGACGGATTCGTGCTGCGCTTTCCCGACACTGATGCGCCCCCCGATCCGGATTGGTTTATGGTCGAGTCGGCCGAGGCCATGCAACTGGTCTTGCGCCAGTTGGGTACAACAGCTTTGTTTGCCGGGCGCTTTCGCGAGGCAGCCGGACGCGCGCTGCTCTTGCCGCGCAGGCGGACCGATGCGCGATCGCCGCTGTGGCAGTTGCGCAAGCGCTCCTATGATTTGCTGAGCGTGGCCTCGCGCTACCCTTCGTTCCCATTGCTGCTGGAGGCCTATCGCGAGTGTCTCCGCGATGTCTTCGACATGCCGGCATTGATTGAGACGTTGCGTGCCGTCGAGCAGCGGCAGCTCCGCGTGCATGTGGTGGAGACGCGGAAGCCGTCGCCCTTTGCCGCGTCGCTCTTGTTCAGTTATGTGGCCAACTTTCTCTATGACGGCGACGCTCCACTGGCCGAGCGGCGGGCGCAGGCGCTGATGATCGATCAGGAGCAGTTGCGCGAATTGCTTGGCGAGGCCGATCTGCGCGAACTGCTCGATGCGAACGGGATTGAAGAAGTGGAAGAGGCTGCACAGTGTCTCGTCGAGTCATATCGCGCCCGCTCGGCCGATGGGATTCACGACCTGTGCTTGCGGCTGGGCGATTTATCGCGCGATGAGCTTGCCAGGCGAGTGGCTTCGCCGGAGTTGTTGCAAAGTGTAGACCGTCTCGTTCGTTCGCGGCGCTTGCTGGAACTGCGCATCGCCGGTGAGCGACGGCTGATTGCGGCAGAAGATGCGGCCCGTTATCGCGATGGCCTGGGGATTCCGCTGCCTCCGGGGCTGGCGACGGCGCTGCTCGAGCCAGTTGCCCATCCTGTGCTTGAACTGGTGCGGCGTTACGCGCGCACTCATGGGCCATTCGTGCTGCGCGAGGTCGCGGAGCGCTTTGCGCTTGATACGGCGGCGGTTGAAGAGGCGCTGCGCCAGCTTGCCTATGAGGGGCGAGTGCTCGAAGGTGGATTCCGTCCGGGCGGGCTCCATCGGGAGTGGTGCGATGCGGAGATACTGCGCCAGATTCGCCGCAAGTCGCTGGCCAAGCTGCGCCGTGAGGTCGAGCCGGTGGAGCAGCATACACTGGCGCGCTTCCTTAGCCACTGGCAGGGGCTGCTTGCTCCGCGTAGAGGAGCGCATCTGGATGCGCTGCTCGATGCGGTCGAGAGCTTGCAGGGCGCGCCACTGCCGGCATCGCTGATCGAGAGTTCCATCTTGCCGGCGAGACTGACGGAGTTTGCGCCTGCAGGACTCGACACGCTGATCGCAGCGGGTGAGGTGGCTTGGGCGGGGGTCGAGCCGATTGGCGAACGAGATGGGCGGATCGCGCTCTTTCTCGCTGACAAGCTACCGTTGCTGTTGCAATCACGGCCCATGGTTGAACCGATCACTGAGCGCGAAGAGAGGCTGCTGGCCGTTCTTGAATCGACCGGCGCAAGTTTCTTCGACCCGCTGCATCAGGCTGTCGGCGGAGGCTATCCCGGCGAGACCATCGATGCTTTGTGGAGCTTGGTCTGGCGCGGGCTCATCACGAACGACTCACTTCATGCATTGCGCGCGTACATCGCCAGGCCGGAGAGTGCGCGAGCGCCGCGACGATTACAGACTGGAGCTGTCTTCCGTTCAAGACGCACGACGCCGCCCACCGCGCAGGGGCGCTGGTCGCTGCTGCCGGTGCGCGCCGGGAAGGGAAACGAGAGTGCGCCGACGGCGACCGAGGCCAGTCACGCGCTTGCGCTACAACTGCTCAACCGTTACGGCGTGTTGATGCGGGAGTCGGTCGCGGCGGAGAATGTACCGGGAGGTTTCAGCGCGGTCTACGACGTGCTCAAGGCTATGGAAGAGGGCGGGCGCATCCGGCGCGGGTACTTCGTGGCCGGCCTCGGAGCGACGCAATTTGCGCTGCCCGCCGCGGTTGATCTGCTGCGCCAGTTGCGTAATGAGCCTCCGCAGGAGAAGCCGGAGTTTGTGCAGTTGGCGGCCACGGATCCGGCCAACCCTTATGGTTCTGTCTTGCGCTGGCCCGATCTGCCGGTTGCTGAGGAAGACGCAGAGTCAGCTCCGCGTGTGCTGACTCGCGCGGCCTATGCCGAGGTGATTCTGCGCAATGGGCAACTGGTGGCTTGGCTCAGGCGCGGAAATCCTAACTTCCTCGTATTTTTGCCCAACGAAGAGCCGGAGCGCTCCCGGGTTGCTGTGGGGCTGGCGCATTTTCTCTGCGCGCGCGGGCAGGAGAGAATGAGGGCCTCGATTCATCAGGGCGCGCTGATTACGACGATCAACGGACAGCCGGTCGCGGCGCATCCCATGGCCCGCTTCCTGATGGATGCGGGCTTCCATCCTGGCCCGCTGGGAATGCATCTGTGGCGCATTCCTCTGGCAGTGACGCACCGCGAGCCGCCAGCGGAGTTGCAATAGGCTATGCCCGAGGGCGACACAATCTTTCGTACTGCGCGTGCATTGGGCCGCGCGTTGACGGGAAAGCCGGTCACCGGGTTCCGTTCGACTTTTCCGCTGCTTACTCGCTTCAATGACGACACGCCGCTCACGGGCCAACTCGTCGAAAGTGTGGAATCGCGCGGCAAGTGGCTGCTCGTTCACTTCTCAGGCGGCGGCACGCTGGCGACTCATCTGTTGATGAATGGCAGTTGGCATATCTACCGGCATGGCGAACGATGGCAGCAGCCTCGTATGAACATGCGGATCGTGATTGAGAACACAGAGTACATGGCCGTCGGCTTTCGCGTTCCTGTGGCGCGGATGCATACTGCGCTCTCGCTGGCCCGCGACACGAAGATCCCACAGCCCGTCGTTGATGTGCTCAGTTCCGAGTTCGACGCGGAGGCAGCGTTGCACCGCGTGCTGGCTCACGGGGATGAAGAGATCGCCGATGTGCTGCTGCATCAGGAGGTGCTGGCTGGCGTGGGCAATGTCTTCAAATCGGAGACCTGCTTTGTTGCGCGATTGAATCCGTTTTGCAGAGTCGCCGCGCTGGGGCGCGAACAGCTTGCTGAACTGATTGCCAACGCTCGGAAGCTGGTGGCCGCCAATGTGCTGGAGGATTCTGGAGACGGGATCGTGACCTACGGCGGCAGAAAACGCCGTACTACGCATGAGGCTGACCCCGGCGCGAGCTTGTACGTTTATGGCCGCAAAGGCGAAGCCTGCAGACGCTGCGGCGACGCGATTCGCAGTCGGCTTCAAGGGCCCGGTGCGCGTGTGACGTTTTGGTGTCCGAGCTGCCAGCCGATGCCGGATGGCACGGAGGTGGACGGATGAAGCGAAGTTCGGTGACGGCTGCCGCCGACTGGAATCGCTGGCCAAGTAGAATAGAGAGATGGGATTTGAGAGCGTGAAAAAGGTCGCCGATGCGGATTTTCCAACCCGCTGGGGAGCTTTCCGCATTCTGGGCTTTGAGGGGCGCCTGTCGACGACCCGTCCTTGCGATGAGGGAGCAGTTGCCACCGGCGATAAGAGGGACGTGGAAGAGCTCGTGGCGCTTGTAATGGGTGACATTCACTCGTCACCGCCGGTTGTGCGCATCCACTCGCAGTGCCTGACCGGGGATGTCTTTGGTTCGCTGCGCTGCGACTGCCGTTTGCAACTTGAGCTGGCACTGCGCAGAATCTCGCAGGAGGGCGCGGGCATTCTGCTCTACGAGGCACAAGAGGGCCGCGGAATCGGCCTGATGCCTAAGCTGAAGGCCTACGAACTACAGGATCATGGGTTGGACACCGTCGAAGCCAACGTCGAGCTCGGCTTTGCTGCCGACTGCCGGGAGTATGAACTGCCCGCCGAGGTGCTCAAAATGCTGGGCGTGACTTCGGTTAGGTTGATGACCAACAATCCAGAGAAGGTTGCGGCTCTGGAATCGGCCGGTATTGCCGTTGTCGAGCGCGTCTCCGCCGAGGTGGAGCCGTTGGACAGCTTTGCCGACTATGTGCGGACCAAACAGGAGAAGATGGGGCACATTGTGGATTCGGTGGCGAGTGGGGAGTAGGCGGAGTCGCCGTGCAACCCGCGACAGATTTTATAAATCCAGTTGAGCTATTCAAAGGACTTCCCGCAGGGGCTAAAGCCCGAGCCGATTTTGCTGTCTTTGCGGCACGACTGAAGTCGTGCCCTGACACTTCACGGGGCTCCATGGCGCATTTTTCCGAGGTCTGTGAAACGTGCCCCTTCAAAGCGCGCCGACGAAAGACAGCCTCAAATTATTCGCAATGCCTTGAGCACTTTGGCTGTTGTAATCACTTGCCCAGCATGGCGCTGGGTGTGGTCGGCTACGTGAATGAGCGCGCCGCCAATCGAGGTTGGCAACTGTTTGCGGCCCACGCCACGCGGGGTGTCGAGATTGGCTGTCGCGAGAACGCGCACTCGGTCCGCTGCATTGGAAAATGACGCCTCTACTTCGGCCAGAAGTTCGGCCGGCGCTTCATCTCCGGCCTTCTCGGCCTTGAACGCTGCCAACTGCTCGGCCGAGAGTCGCTTGCCTTCGGCGTAACTCAGAAGCCTGTCTGTCGAGCGGGCAATGTGCCGCAGATGAAAGGCGACTGAAGTCAGCCCTAATGGTTGCGAGTGAACTTCGGCATCGGTGAGGCCGGCGGTCCATTGGTTGATGTTCTCTAGTGCCAGATCGAGCGCGTGCAGCACAGCGCGCCCCGCTGCCGGGAATTCGGTGTGTGTGCCCCGTAGCCAAGGCTCGAGAGAAGGGGCAGACTCGGGAGATGTGTTCGCTGAGTGCCCTCTCTCGACATTCTCCACATTATTTGATTGCGCAAATCGATTCTTCAACCTATTTCACATTTTCCAGCATCACTTTGTGTGCTTGAGCGATCTGTTTGAGAATTTGATGATTCTGTGAAAGAACCGGTTCGTCCGCTTTCGCTGCCTGCGCCGCACATTCTCAGAACTATTGGAAATTGACTGTCTGCCGTGTCCATTAACGTTCTCAGAACCCAGCCCGACGCAGATAGGCTGCAATGATCGGCTCGCCCCACAAGCTGCTAATGATGCCGCCGATGCAGAGAAAGGTGCCTAGAGGCAGCTTCGTGGTTGTCCACGCTTTTCCTCCCATCTTGGCAACCGGAACCACGAGAAGAATCAAACCGAACAAAGCTCCCATGACTGCGCCCAGCCCAAAGGCCAGCAGCGCGCCAGGAAAACCGAGCCAAGCGGCAAGCATCGCCATCAGCTTGGCGTCGCCCAGCCCCATGCCCTCGCGGCGCCGAACCAGCCAATAGACCCAGCGGATCAGCAAGATAAGTGCGGCAGCAACCAGGATGCCGAGAACATACTCAGACACGAACCATCCAGCTTTAGTGGATATGTCTTCATAGTCGATGTGCTGAGTCCACAATCCTAGCCATGGAACTAGGACATGCAGGCTCCCCAACGCTGTTGCTGGTAGAGTGATCCAGTCAGGAAGCCAAAGTTGTTCTGCATCCAGCGCCGCCAGACCGACTAGCAGCCAATACAGGATCATTGATTGAAAAACAGAGACGATGTGCTCATGGGGAAAGAGTTCAATTTTGTAGGGATACAGAACTCTCGGTAACGCCTCGAATGCCGTGTAAGCCCACAGCATCCCGACCGCCAGTTCCACCAGAGGATACCGCCAGCCGATCCACGCGTTGCACGTCCGGCAACGGCCACGCAGTGCTAGCCAACTCACCAGCGGCACATTCTCCCACCAGGTGAGCGTTCGTCCGCACTGGCGGCAATGCGATCGCGGGCTAACAATGCTCTCGCCCGCGGGCCAGCGGCTCAGGCACACGTTGAGGAAGCTGCCGAAGGCCAGCCCCAACAGGCCCACAAAGATCGTTCCCAGAATGCGAATCATGCGCGAGATTGAGTATACGGCTTCGAGGGGCGAAGGCCGGTTGGGGTTCGTGGTCTCCCACACATTCCACGATGAGACTGTGGAATGGATGGGGCACCCAGAGTTCGCGATTTAATCGAGGGAGGGCACCTGGTTGATTCGATGAGTTGCGGACGGCGCGAGGTAGACTGAAGGTGCATGGACCTTCCGCCTGAAACTTCCACAGTGCAGTCCTCCGCGTCGATTGCAACCGATCCGGCGGCGTCGGCGGGTCTATTTGAGCGTTCGGTTGAGATCATGGCCCAGCTGCGCGCTCCCGGCGGCTGTCCGTGGGATCGCGAACAGTCCTTCGACACGATCCGCAAATACACGCTCGAAGAAGCCTACGAGGTCTTCGACGCTATCGAGCGCCGCGACTTCCCGCACCTGGCAGAGGAGTTGGGCGATCTGCTGCTCCAGGTACTCTTTTATGCCGAGATGGCGGCCAACGAGGGCCACTTCACGATCGCCGATGTGCTCAACCATCTGAACAACAAGCTCATTCGCCGCCATCCCCACGTCTTCGGCGAAGAGGCTTCGCGCGCGGCGGGCAACCGCGCCAACGTCGATGCCGATGTGCAAGGCGCTTCGTCGGCAGTGCTGCGCAACTGGGAGGAGATTAAGGCTGCGGAAAAAGCATCGACGGCAGGAGATGCGCCATCGGCTCAAATATCTCTGGCATCAAGGCTGGATTCAGTGCAGCGGGCTATGCCTGCCCTGGCCGAGGCTGCAAAGCTGGGCGCAAAGGCCCAGAAGTCCGGCTTTGACTGGCTCAGTTGGCGCGACCTGCTTCCCAAGCTGGTCGAGGAGACTGCTGAACTTGAGGCCGAAGCCTCGTCGGACGACCCCGCGCGCAAGCCCGCAGTCGAGGCCGAATTGGGCGACCTGCTCTTTACCGTGGTCAACCTGGGCCGTCACCTGGGCGTCGATGCCGAGATGGCCTTGCGTGGCTGCAACCTGCGCTTCCGCCAGCGCTTTCGCGAGATGGAGCTGGCCTCAAAACGGCCTCTGGAAGAGCTCGCTCCAGATGAGTTGGAAGCACTCTGGGCCACAGCAAAGCGGAAACTGGCTGCTCCGACTCCGGAGGTCGAGCAGTGATCACGATTCGCTCCTGCGCGGGCTTTGACGAACTCGAAGCCTGCGTTCAGCTCGAGATCGAGACCTGGGGCTATGACCCGACGGATGTGATTCCGCGCAAGGCGTTTCTGGTGTGGCAGAAGGTTGGTGGGCAGGTCATTGGTGCTTTCGATACACAGTTCGCCGGTTCGCGCGCCGGCGGTGGCCCCGAATCGCTGGTCGGCTTTGTGCTTTCGCTGCCGGGCTGCAAATCCAACAACGGTGAGCCTCGGCCTTATCTGCATTCCCACATGCTCGCCGTGCGTGAGGGCTATCGCAATCGCGGTCTCGGCGTGCGGCTCAAGCTCGCCCAGCGCGAAGAGGCCCTCGAACGCGGCATTCGCCTCATCGAATGGACCTTCGACCCTCTTGAAATCAAGAATGCCTACCTCAATCTCACCAAGCTGGGCGCGGTTGCCCGCCGGTACGAGGTTGATTTCTATGGTGTATCCTCATCTCGTCTACAGGGTGGACTGCCCACAGACCGCCTCGTCGCCGAGTGGCAGCTCGATTCGCCTAGGGTTGCGGCGATTTTGGATGGCCGCCTGGCATCTGCGAAGATAATCGAAGAGCGCATTTCGGTTCCCGCTTCCATCTACGAATGGAAGGCCTCGGAAGCTGGCCGGGAACAGGCTCGGGCCGTTCAGTTGGAAAACCGCAACAAGTTCCAGCAGGCATTTTCGCGGGGGTTGGCCGTAGTTGGTTACGCCCTCGATGCAGAAGGAAATGGAGTCTTCGAGTTGGGTCCCCTTACTCAGGCCAATTCTGGCCCTACACATCAACGAGCTCAAGGCACTCTATGAAAATCGATGCGATCATTCTGCGCGAACTGCAGATGCCCCTTGTACGCCCCTTCGAAACCAGCTTCGGCACGACCCGTAACCGCAGAATCCTGCTGGTCGAGGTCAAGTCCGAGGGATTGACCGGCTGGGGCGAGTGCACGGCAGGCGAACGGCCGCACTTCTCTGCCGAGTCGACCGATAGCGCCTGGGCGGTGATCGTCAATGAATTGGCCCCGGCGCTGGCGGCTGCGTCGCCCGCTCACGGCGGCGAGTGCCCAAAGATCTTCCGCCAGGTGCGCGGCAATCGCATGGCCAAAGCTGCGCTGGAAAACGCCATCTGGGACCTGGAGGCGCAGCGGCAAGAGGTTTCGCTCGCACATCTCATCGGCGGAGTTCGCGACGTGATTCCCTGCGGCGTTTCACTCGGTATTCAGTCGTCCATTCCCGAATTGATGGCGATCATCGAAACTGAGTTGGCGGCGGGCTATCAGCGCATCAAACTGAAGTGCAAACCGGGCTGGGACACTGAGGTCTTTGAAAAAGTGCGCAGCCGCTGGCCGGGCATCATGCTCAGTTGCGACGCCAATTCGGCGTACCGGCTCCGCGATGCCGATCATCTTGTCAGCTTTGACGCATTTGACCTGCTGATGATCGAGCAGCCGCTCTGGCACGACGACTTCTACTACCACTCGATGCTGCAAACGCGCCTGAACACGCCCATCTGCCTGGATGAATCGATCCACAATCGCCGCGATGCGCTGGCCGCTATCGAAATGGAATCGTGCAGAATCATCAACATCAAGCTGGGGCGGGTGGGCGGATTCTCCGAAGCCATTGCCGTACACAATGCTGCGCAGGAGCGGGGCATTCCTGTCTGGTGCGGCGGAATGCTGGAGTCTGGCGTGGGACGCTCGCACAATATCGCGCTCTCAAGCCTTGAGAATTTCACGCTGCCCGGCGACGTCTCAGCGTCGGCACGCTATTGGGCAGAAGATATTATCGAGCCCGGGGTCACCGTCTCATCGGCGGGCGAGATCGCCATCCCCGACACCCCCGGCCGCGGCTATGAGGTGCGCACCGATCTTGTGGAGCGGCTGACCGTGCGCAAGGAGACCATCCGGGCGATGGAACTGGTGGGGTAGCGAGATAATTAACTGGCTAGTAGTCCGGATAGATGGCAAGAAATAGTCTCGTAATCTCACAGGCCCTTTCAGGGGACTTTGGGAAACCCGGCAGCTCATAGCTTCTCGGAAGAACCATCTGCTTCCGGCTTGAGCTTTTGCAAGAGCACAAATGCTGCGCCGCACAATGCGTATCCCGCGAAAAGGCTCAAGAAGAAAAATGCGGGATGATACACCCTGAGCCAATGTCCGATGACAAACTGAGTAACACAAGAGATCGCGAGAGAAAGCCAAAAGCTGAGCGTTCGCCTTATCCATGGCTGTACTGCCAGGCATGCGATAAGAACTAGCATGTATACAACAAATGAGGGATCTGACCATTCGTCTGGAACACGATGGATGAAAAACATTAAAAGAACGAGTCCGATCAAGCCTAGGAAATATGCACGCAGATTGATTTGAGCGACGAGATGCTTTTTGATCTTGGCGTCGAGATACTTTGAAATGAATCCCTTCGGCTGACGCGGCCTCAAATCCTCAATATCCCTCCGTATTTCTTCTTTTCTCTTCCTCAGGACCTGCTGCCGGGTCAGGCCACGCAGGGACATTTCAGAGTCGAGCGCCAAGACTGCCTCTTCGCGCAAGTGCTTTCGGTCGCCCGCAATGTGCAGGAGTTCATCATCGTCAAGGCTGGCGTAGTATTCCTGAAAACCCGTATCCAAGGTCTTTCCCCCTTTCTCGCGCCCGGTGCCCCATCCAAAACGCGCCCTTGGCGTTTTGGGTGGGATACTACGAACCTTTCCTTGCGTCTTTGCAGATCATTTCACCAGGCAGTTGGAGAATCGAAGTTGTCGGACGGGCAGAGCAAGAACTGAACACTGTCCACTGATCACTGACAACAGTCTTTCTCGGGCAAGCTTTGCAGATCGATTCCCAACTGCTGGCATTTTTTGTACAAATGGCTGCGTTCGAGTCCCAGCGCTTTGGCGGTCTGGGTTATGTTGCGATTGTGCCGGTCGAGCTCGGCCAGCACTGTGGCTCGCTCAAAGGCCATTACACGTTCTGAGAGCGGTCCGGTCGTCTCGCCATCGGACAGAACCGAGGCCTTAGCGGACGAATGCGCGGCGGGCAATGCCAGGCTGACCGCTTCTGCGTCCACCTCGGCTCCGGCCAGCAAGAGCAGCCGCTCGACCACATTGCGCAGTTCGCGGATATTGCCCGGCCAGCGGTATTGCTTGAGCGCTTCAATCGCCTCAGCGGAGAAGGGAACCGGCTTCCATCCATTTTGCGCGCTCACCTGCCGTGCGAAGTGCTCGACCAGCGCGGGCAGATCTTCGCGGCGCTGGCGCAGCGGAGGCAGTTCGACGGGAAAGACGACGACGCGATGGTAGAGGTCGCGCCGAAAACCGCCCGACTCGACCAGTTGTTCAAGATTGCGATGTGTCGCCACGACCACGCGAACATCGACCGTCGTCGGCTTGCCTGAACCGATCCGCTCGACCTCGCCCTCCTCAAGCACGCGCAGCAGCTTGGCCTGCATGGCGGCGGGCATGTCGCCGATCTCATCGAGAAAGAGCGTTCCCCGGTGGGCCTGTTCGAACTTGCCCGTGTGCCTCTGCGCCGCGCCGGTGAATGAGCCCTTTTCGTGGCCGAAGAGTTCACTCTCAATCAGCTCCGCCGGAACCGCCGCACAGTTGAGGGTCACAAATGGACCCGCCGCTCGATTGCTCTTTTCGTGCAGCGTGCGGGCCACCAGCTCTTTTCCTGTACCGGTCTCTCCGTAGATGCAGATGCGCGATTCGCTGCCCGCCACGCGCTCGATCTGCGCCATCACCCGGCGCATCGTCTCACCGGTCCAAACCAGATTGTGCTTGCCGACACGGCTGCGCAGGTCTTGATTTTCAGTCTCGAGTCGGGTGAGCTTGAGGGCGTTATCGACGGTGACCAGCAGTTTCTCGGTGGAGAGCGGCTTCTCAAGAAAGTCGAGCGCGCCGAGCCGCGTAGCGCGGACAGCCATCTCGATGTGCGCCTGGCCGCTCATCATGACGACCGGGGCCGTCACGTCCGCTTTCTTCAAGTCTTCCAGCAGCGCGAGGCCGTCACGTTTGGGCATCACCACGTCGCTCAGGATCAGATCGAAGGGTTGCGCGAGGGCCAGTTCCAGCGCGCGGGCTGCGTTGTCGCAGACCACGGCCTCGTGACCCGCAAGCCGGAAGGCGCGGGAGAGCGAAGCCAGCGTGTTAGCTTCGTCATCGACGATCAGGATCTTCGCTTTTGATGTCATGGTTTTGCCTCGACGGCTTTTGGCAGCGCGATCACAAAGACGGCTCCGCCGCCGGGCCGGTTCTCGACGGCTATCGTCCCCGCATGGTCGGCCACCACTGACTGAACAATCGCGAGACCAAGGCCAGTTCCGTGCTGCTTGGTGGTGTAGTAGGGTGTGAAAAGCCGCTCGCACTCCTCGGGCGTTAATCCTTCGCCGGTGTCGGCGACGCGTATCTCGATTTTGTCGCCGAGAGGTTTGGCCGAGAGGCTCAAAGTGCCGCCCTCGGGCATGGCGTCCATTGCATTCAGGACCAGGTTGCTCAGCGCGCGGTGCAGCAATTCTGGGTCGGCCATTAGCGGCATCGGCTTAATGGCCAGATCGCTCTCGAAGCGAATCTTCACTTCGCCCTGGCCGCCCGTGCTTCCGTAGAGCGACAGGACACGCTCTACCACGTCTTTGGCATCGATGCATTCCACTTCAGGCTTAGGCATTTTGCTGAAGTCGCTGAATCGGCCAATGATCGTTTTGAGGTTGGCGATCTCCATGCCCAGCGTCTGCGTGCTTTCGCGGAAGACCTCGTCGAACTCCTCAGGAGACAACTCGCGCGCCCGCACCAGATTCTCGACCGTCAATTGCAGGGGAAAGAGCGGATTTTTGAGTTCGTGGGCCAAGCGCCGGGCCAGTTCGCGCCATGCGGCGACCCGCTCGCTCTGCACCAGCCGTTCGCGCTGGCTGGCGAGCTGGCCGGTCATGTGGTTGAAGCTGCGCGCCAGCACGCTCAGCTCGTCGTTGCCGCTGCCAGGTCGCTCGACGCGCGCTTCCCAGTTGCCCTGGGCCACTTCTTCCGCTGCGCGGGCCAACTGCTCGATAGGCCGCGAGATGCGCGCCGCGATCCACAGACTGAAGACGACGGCCAGCAGGATTCCCAGTGCTGCCACGCCGTAAGCAATCGCTTTGATGTGCTGTTCGGCCTGGATCAGGCCAGCACGCGAAACAGCCACGGTAAGCACCGCGAGCACGGCGCCTGACTCATTTTTGAGCGGAATCGCCGTGGCGTTGACGCTGTCTTCGCGTCGGCCGGTCAGGTAGAGGATGCCGCTCGACTGCTGGCCGGTCTTCATTGCGGCTTCAATCAGTGGCTGGTAGCTGGCTGCGAAGGGCACGTCGCCCGTTGCCCCAACAAGGCGTTTGGGATCGAATGCGGCAGCGGGGCTAGCCGCTGGCGTCGCGTCGGCTTGCGTGCTTGCGGCGGCCACACCGTCGCTATAGAGTCCGATCTGCATGGCAGGTGTCACGGGAAGATCGGCGAGAAAGCTCTGATCGAGCCGCTTGCCGCCAACAAGCCGGACCACCGGCACAGCTTCCGAGCCAGCCGCCTCTGTCCGGCGGACAGCGCGCACGGCAAAAAGACCCAGGGCCGTGCTGCCATCGGGCAGCTCTTCGCGCTTAAGAAAGGGCGGCTGAGCGGTCTGCGATGCGGCGGGCTCGGGGTAGCCAAAGCGTGCCGGCCACTGCGCGGAGCTGATGACATTGCCGTCTGGACCGACGATTTCAAGGAAGTCGAGTTGCGAGTCTTGCGCCAGATTCGTCGCCTCGGTGAGGTAAGGCGATCCGTCCCCGGTCTGCGCCAGTTCAAAGGCCATAGAGCGGAGTCGTTCCGTCCCCGCCATCCGCTCGACGGCCGCAGCCACTTCAGTCGAGCGATGCTGGAACTCGCGCTGAAACTGGCTTACAAAGAGCGCCGTCTCCTGCCGGTCGCGTTCGTCGAAGACCTGGCGGATACGAACCAGAACCGTCCATGCCACCGCTGCGACGGCGGCCGCTACGGTGAGCGAGAGCAGCAAAAGCAGTTTCTGCCGAAGGCTCACTGTGCATCCTCCAGCGAAACACCGGCCAGATCGGGTGCTCCATCGGCGGCTAGCCGCAGGTCGCGCACCCGGCCGCCCACCGCGACTGCGCGAGGCATGTATAGAAGTGGAATCAGCGTGTTGTGAGTAAGAACTTCATGTTCCACTTTGAAAACGGAGGCAATGCCGTTCTCCTCAATTGAAGCAGCTTGACCCGCTGTCTGAAGCAGAGAGGCCAATGCCGCCGCAGGCTGTGAACCTGCAAGCGGAAGCTGTCGCAGAATGAGGTCGGGATGCTGGGCCGCCGGTGCGACCTGCACCGCAAAGCCGGCTTCGTGGAGATTGAGGGCGATTCGCTGGGCCGCGAGCTGCATTGCGCCGTCACCTTCGACCGTCATTGTGAGCGGAGGAGGAGCGATGCCGCCGCGCAATTCATGAGCCTTGTTGAGGTCACGGGCGGTGGGAAAGAGAAACGAATAGCCGGTGAGCGCGGCTGGGAGCAGGCTGGCCGTAACCTCGCCCTGCTTTTGAAAGATCACGTTTGAGAGCGCGCCCCGGTCAATGGCCAGCGCGATCGCCGCGCGAAGGTTTGGGTTGCCGAGAACTCCGGAGTCTGCGACCTGAAGCGCCAGCAGCGTTGCGGGCGGCGAGGCCACGATGGTCAGCCGTTGCTCGCGGGCCTGGCGCAACTGCTCGGCGGGAACTTCGACCAGATCAGTGCGGCCCACAGAGAGGTCGAGCCACTGGTCACGGATCGTGCGATGGACGCGGATTTCGATGCCGTCAAGAAAAGGCCTGCCCTGCCAGCAGTTGTCGTTGGCGGCAAGAGTCAGCACTCCATTCGTGAAGCCCGTGAGCTGAAACGGCCCGGTGCCGATGTTCCCAGTGGGTGTCGCGCCGTTTTCGGCGATTGTGAGTGCGATGCGGTAGTTATCGCTGGCCAGCAGAGAGGGCAGGTTGGGCATCGGCGAGTCGCTGGTGAAGATCACTGAGGAGCCAACCGCGTGAACGGCCGTCCACGGACACCCTGCGGCGCAGAGGCTTGTGAGCGAGGCTACGACATTCACCGAAGTCATCGGAGTACCGTCGTGGAAGTGAACGCCGGGCCTGAGCCGGAACTGCCAGCGGTGGTCGTTGTCTTCGGATTTCCAGTCGGTGGCAAGAGCAGGTTGCGGAGTCCCATCGGCGCTCAGTGTTGTAAGGCTGTCGAAGACCAGACGCCGCGCCGCTCCGCCTGGTCTCTGCCAGGGTTCGCCCGCGATCTCGATGCGCAGTGTGCCGCCGTAGTGAGGGCGCGTGCGCGCAGCGGCGGGGAGCGCCAGCAGGAGCGGCATCAGACAGAGGGTGCCCCACCTTCGCCACGTTTCTGTACCTGTGGCTAAAGGCTGCCCCGAGCCGGCTGAAGGCTTGGGATATCTACAATATCTACTAATTGCAACTTGCCGTAACACGGTCCACCTCGTATTCCTCTGTCGACCCCGGGCTCGCCGCTTTTTGCACAACGGCGAATACGCTCTTGCCGTCGGGCGCGCTCCAAATCGCGGTTACCGTGCCCTCCATTGCGAGCGGAGCACTGGCCGGGACAGCCTCCTGCGCGGGAAGTTCATACGCTCGAAGGCTGTCGCTGAGCGCTTCGCCGGAGCCGGAGGCGATGATCTGCGTTCCGGCGGCACAGCCGGAGTTGAGCGCGGCGAAATCGCTGCCCCAGTCGCGTGTGCCGTTGACTACCTTGAGCGTGTCGTTCTCGACGAGTTGAACCTTGCCATCGATACTGTTAATGAGCAGCGCCACGCTCGATCCGGGGCGGGGAATCACTGCTGCCGAGTAAAACGGAGGCAGGTCGACGCCAAGGCTCGGTGTGACTGAGCGGAGAACCCGGCAGCGATGGGCCATGGGTCGTCGCTCGCGTGGCAGTGATGTGACCAGGAACTCTCGGTGCCGGGGGCCAGGTTTTGAGTTGTGTTGGATTCCATCGTGCATTGCAGGCCAGGGATGAGAGCAGTAAATCCGTCGGCTGTCGAGATGAGAAGGCCGCGCGAATCGCGACTCGGCGAATGTTGCGCGCTGAAGGAAAAACGCGATTGTCGCTGCCAGCCATCGGAACCGCGATTGAAGACCGATATGCCTTCCGGGTGCATGAGGAGCAGCAGTGAGCCTTTTTCGGTCGCGTACAGAATGGGTTCGTCCGATGAAGATTCTGAGGTGGCGAAGATCGTTTGTTTGCGCAGTTGGATCTGCTCGTTCCCGGGCTTTACGTTGCTGATCGAGCGATCCACGTGTACCATTGCGACACGCGTCTCATTGCCCTCAACAATCTCTGCCACCCACAGCCGCTCGCGCAGATTCTCGCTCAGCGTGATGCGAAGCAGGTTTGCCGTTTCTGCTTCGGAGGTCGTCACGCCGTGTGCCTTCAACTCCCGCTCGAGCAGCCGCCGGATCGCGGGAATCTCGTCAGTTGGAATGGTCGAGAGGTTGCGAATCGTGAGATGCGCCTGGCCGGGACCGAGGATTTCGGCGACCTGGCCAGCCAGTGCCGCGGCGGGCTGCTCCCACGGGCTCGGAGCGGTCGCGGCGCTTGCTATCAGTCCCATTGCTCCACTCGCGACCACGGCAATCAGCCATCTCAGCTTCATTGGGATCAGCTTTCCTTCAATGTTTCGTATGCGCGGATTATACCGTTTGGGACCTGCGCTGAACCGGAACGCCCGTCATCCCCTAAAGCAAGTGCGCCGGGTGCCCCACCCTCGCCGCGTTTTTGTTCTTGCGGCCAGGGTGGGAAACCCATGATCTAAAGCAGCATCTCTCAATGACCGCTCTTCGGCTCTGCGTCCGGCTCGGACTCCGAATCCATCTCCTGCTTCACAACTGGATTGCTCGATGCCACACTCTTGAAGACATCGTTGGCAAAGAAGAACTTGCCATCCGATGGCACCATGAGCACCTGGATCTTGTCCGAGAGCCGCTCGGCCACGATCTTGTTAATCAACAGCGGAGATTTGTTCAGCAACTCGGCTTCGCTGGTCATGCGCTCTGCGTTGGCGGCAGCGATGAGCTTGATGCGGCTGGCCTCGGCGTCGGCCAGCAGATTGCGCCGCTGGAGTTCAGCCTTGCTGTCGATCACCTTGGCCTGCGCGTCGGCGTCGGCGTTTTCGATGGTAGCCTCCTTGCGTGCCTGGGCCTCCAGCTTGCTCTGCTCAATTTGCTTTTCCTTAAGCGGCAGCGTGTATTGCATTGCATCGGCCTCGCCCTTGGCTTCGACTACTTTGGACTGAGCCTCGCCTTCAGCCTCCTTCACCTTTTGCACGGCCTCGGCCTCTGCTTGCAGCTCGGCAATGCGCACCTGCTTTTGTTGAATGTCGGTGGTCACGCCAAGCTGATCGTCCTCCTGCTCCTTGAGTAACAGTCCCTCCAGACCTTTGGCATATTCGTCGGGCAGCCGAATGTCGGAGAGCATGACCTCTTCGACCACAATGCCGTCAGCGCTCAGCTTGCGCGTGATGATGTCAGCAGCCTTTGAACGCACCTCTTCACGCTTGGTCGAGAAGATCTCGCGAACTGTGTAAGCAGGGGCTAGTTCGCGCCATGCGCTGGCCACCACCGGCGGCACCAGTTGTTGGTCGGCGGGCTGGGGCAGGTGGGCCTGCACGCTGTCGAGCTTGTTGGGATCGAGCCGGTAACGAACAGTAACGGCCAGACCAATGTTCAGACCTTCGAGCGACTGTACGTTCAGCCCGGTCTTCTGCGCCGCGGCCTTTGCAGTCTCTTCAGCAACGCCTGCGGTAAAGAGGTGGTCGCGCAGGTCAAAGAGCTGGATGCTCTCAATCATCGGAGTGACAAAGTGAACGCCGGGATAGAGAGTTCCCGGCTCTGTGCCGCCGATCTGGCTGATCCGCACGCCGCCCATTCCGCTGGGAACAACGACGATACTGGCGGCAATCAACAGCGGCAGACAAGCCACCAGCGCCAGCGCCACGGAACCGCGCCATTGGATCTCGCGAGGTTGAGTTTCAGTGGATTCATCTTCAATCTTGCGGCGCGCATCCCGGACGCGCAGCCACAGTCCATACAGCGGAATCGCCAACGCGGCAGCCAACAACACGACTCCCGCAACCGTCAACAACAGCTTCAGTGCGATCATTGTCCTACTCCTTTTTGCTTGTTGCGCTCCCCGTGTTCACATCCCCGCGACGAAGACCTGTTGCAGGTTGTCCCGCGTTTTCCGGTTCCCGGCCATGGAGCCAGCATCAGCCGGACCAGTCCACCAAATGTCAACTCCTCAAAGAGCAGCCCCACAGCCACCGGCAACAGCGCCGCTCCCAAACCGTTCATTGCCTCAGCCAGCAGATGCATCGCTCTACCCCCTTAACGCAAGGCCGCAACGTAAGTTGCCGCGTGCATTGCCGTCTGGTTCGTTGTTGCGCTTGCCATCTCGACTGTCGCGGTTGCAGGCTCGGCCTTCGTTACAAGCGTTGGCTCGGGCGTTGCTGCTGGGGTTTGGCCTGTGCCGAATAACTGCGCGGTCTCTTCGTTGCGCTGGCCCACCAGTTTCACCGTGTCGCCGACTGCGACCAACTCGTAGAACTCCTCCAGGTCTGCCTTGGCCATGCGAACGCATCCGTGAGAGGCGGCCTTGCCGATGGAGTTGGGCTCGTTGGTACCGTGAATTCCATAGCCGGGAATGCTCAGGCCCATCCAGCGCGTGCCCACTGGGTTGTGCGGTCCCGGCATAACGGCTTTGCCGTTGTGGCGATAGACGGGGTTGGCGACGCGACGTGCGATGGTGAAGGTGCCTTCGGGGCTGGGAGTGGAGGGCTTGCCGACGGCGACGCTATAGATCTTCTTTACCTGGCCGTCCTCAACCAGAGCCAGCTTGTGATCTTCTAGGCTGACCACGATCACCCGCTGAGTTGCGGTGGCCGGTGTTGCTACCTGCTGCGCCATTACCTGAGCTGCCACTACCACGACTGCCATTGCCA
Organism: Occallatibacter sp.; assembly: GCA_050015115.1. Taxonomy (GTDB): domain Bacteria; phylum Acidobacteriota; class Terriglobia; order Terriglobales; family Acidobacteriaceae; genus Telmatobacter. Next base: position 31,210 of record JBEKCA010000005.1, on the reverse strand, counting down.
TCATCACCAGTTTGCCGAGCATCAAAGCCTTCATCGCATCCCCCTTGCCTTCATCGCATCCCCCTTGCTGATTGCCTACGCCAAGACAAAATGCAAGCTGAGCGCCAAAGGTTATTGATTGAAAACAAAGGGATTAGAAACGAATTGAAGGGCACAGAACGTGTTGCGGCACACACGGTGTGTCAGAGCTGACACGTGGTGGTGCGCATTTTTCAGAGGGCGGTGAAGAGGATAAGGGGAATTGATTCAGGAAGAGCCGGACTTATGTGCGGACAAATCGGCAAGAAGGTGCGTCGACAGAAAAAAGCGACTCCGTGCCCCATCCATTCCGCTTTTTTCCGCGGAATGGGTGGGAAACCATAGACGATTGGCGGCAGCGGGGGGCCTACTGTTTGGCCGTCTTCAGCGCCTCGGTCAGAGCCGGGACCACATCGAAGAGATCGCCGACAATGCCATAGTCGGCGACCTCAAAGATCGGCGCGCCGGGGTCTTTGTTGATGGCCACTACACATTGCGAGCCCTTCATGCCGACCAGATGCTGGATCGCTCCGGAGATTCCGACCGCCATGTAGAGCTTGGGCGAGACGGTTTGGCCGGAGCTGCCAACCTGCCGTTCCAGAGGCAGCCAGCCGTTGTCGCAGATGGGTCGCGATGCGCCCAACTCAGCATCCAGGGCCGTCGCCAATTCCTGGACCAATGGGATCTTGTCGGGGTCTTTGATGCCCCGGCCCACGCTGACGATTCTTTGCGCCGACGCCAGGTCAACGGTTTGCGCCGAGGCGCGGTATCGTTCACCGGGCCGCGTGCGAATCTGCGCCGCTTCGATTGTGGGCGAGAAAATCGCGATCTCTGCCGCGCCGTTTTCTACTGAATCGGCCCGGAAAGCTCCAGCCTGCACTGAGACAAAGCACGGCCTTCCGGCTGCGTGCCGGTAAGAGCCATTGAGCCTGCCCTGCATCAGTTGCCGCGTGAAGACGGGACCCTCGCCGAATGCCGTCACGTCGCTGATCAGCACCTGGCCCAGCCGCGCGGCTAATGCCGGTGCGTAGTCGCGCACCTGATAGGTGTGCGGGAAAACCACTTGCGTGGGGCTCTCGTTCTCAAAGAGTTGCTGCAAGGCGAGGGTAAATCCATCGGACGTGTAATCGGCAAGCAGCGGATGCTCCACCCGAACGACCTTAGACAGCGCTGTGGCCGCGGCTTCGGCGGCCAGGGCCTCAGTCTGCTCTCCGACTACCGCCGCATTCACGGCTAACCCGGTAAGCGTGGCCAGTTTTTGTCCGGCGGCCAGGGCTTCCCAACTTACGCGGCTTATGCGTTCGTCTCGCTTTTCCAACACCACCCAAACGCAGCTCATAGCACCCTCGCCTCAAACTTCAGCTTCTCGATCAGCGTTGCTGCGGCTTGCTTTACCGTGCCGGACAGCATCTGGGTCGATCTCTGGCTGGTAGGTAATGCTACCCGCTCCAAGATCACCACCGGAGCGCTGTTTATGGACAACTCGGCGGCCCTGACCATGCGCACCTCTTTGGTTTTGGCGCGCTTAATTCCCATCAGTGTCGCATAACGCAGCTTGCTACCACCGGATTGAATCGTCAGCACCGCTGGGGTCGGTAGCTCGATCGTCTGGAACCAGCCTTCTTCGAGTTCGCGCTTAACGGTTAAGCCGGTCTCGGTCTTTTCGACGTGGAGGATTAGCGAGGCGTGCGGAAGTCCGAGCAACTCGGCCAGAATTACGCCCGTTTGGCCCAATCCGAGATCGTCGGATTGCAGCCCGGTGAGCACCAGATCGGGATTCTCCGGCTTCACGACAGCGGCAAGCAGTTTCGCAACGCCAAGCGCATCGCGGCTTCCGAGGTCTGCGCAGTCGATCTGGATCGCACGGTCCGCTCCCTTGGCCAGCGTCTCGCGGATCGTCGCGCCAATGCGTTCCGGCCCGGCGCTGACGACGACGACTTCGCCGCCGTGCTTTTCCTTGAGCTGCAAGGCCTCTTCGAGGGCGTAGGCGTCGGACTCGTTCAGCGCCCATTGCAGTCCGGCCTCTTCGATCCACTTGGCCTGAGCGTCGACGCGCACCTGCGCATCCCGCTCGGGCACTTGCTTGATGGCTACGATGATTTTCATGGTTCAGTGCTCCCGATCATCTTATTGCCTAGGGGCGGAATATTCCACTTCCGCGAACCATCCTCATCGGCTACAAATAGATTCATGAATCCGCGCCAATTCGTTGTGTTCTCTTGCTTCGCTCTTCTGATCTTTACCTTGCCCGCCTCGTGCCGGAGCGGTACCGACCGGTATGACACCCGCACCAAGGTCGGCGACAGGATGCCGGCCATCTCCGTCGAAGGGATTTCCGGCACCTTCTCGCTCGCTGCCGAGAAAGGCAAGGTGGTTGTGGTGAACTTCTGGGCCACATGGTGCGGCCCCTGCGAAGTCGAGATGCCAGAGCTGGAAAAGCAAGTCTGGCAGAAATACAGATCCTCGCCTGACTTTGCTTTCATCGCCATCGCACGCGAGCAGGATAAAGACACTGTCCTCAAGTTTCAGAAGACCCATCCGGCCTATACCTTCCCGCTCGCATGGGATCCAAAGCGGGACGCATACTCGCTCTTCGCAGCAGGCGGAATCCCCCGCACCTATGTTGTCGACCGTCACGGCACCATCGTTTATCAAAGTCTCGGCATCGAGCCGGATGCCGTTGGTGAAGTTGATCGAGCAATCCAGAAGGCACTTGCACAAAGGTAGTCGCACTTTCGACCTCGCCAACCGGAATTTCCGGCGGAGAATGCGGTGCCTCAGTTGGATCGAGCCCTGTCTGCCGGGGAGAGATTGCAGGCGGCGATTTGAGCGATGTCGAGCAGCTGCGGCGCGCCATCGCCGCTTTCCGCTAGCGCATCGCGGAACATGCTGTTGCAGAAGGGACAGGCCGTGGCCACGGTTTTGGCGCCGGTTGCAAGCAGTTCGGCAGCGCGCACGTGGCTGACTCGCTCGCCGGTCTCCTCGCCGAGAAAAGCCAGCCCGCCGCCCGCGCCGCAGCAGAAGCTGCGTTCGTGGTTGCGGGGAGCCTCGACTAACTCTCCGGCCAGGGCCACAACCCTCCGAGGCTCATCGTAAACGTTACGATAGCGGCCCAGGTAGCAGGGATCGTGGAAGACGATCTTCCCAGGGATGAAAGCTTTGTCCGCAGAGCCTAAAGGCCCTGATTTGTTGTCGGCCTTATCGGCACGACTGAAGTCGTGCCCTGACACAGTGCTCTCGGGATTCGTCGCGGGATTGCCGACTGAAACAATGCTCGCGGGATTCGTCGCAGGAGTCACGACTGGACGGGGCAGCTTGTCGGCGTGGCGCGCTAGAAACTCGCTGTGATGTTCGACCGGTGGCGGCGTACCGTACTCCTTCCAGTCCTCCTGAATGGTGCGGACGCAGTGGGGGCAGATGGTGAGGATCTTTTTGACTTTGTTTTCGGCCAGCAGTTTCAGATTTTCCTCGGCCAGTTGCTGGAAGAGCAGATCGTTGCCCAGGCGGCGCACCGGGTCGCCGGTGCACTTCTCTTTGCGCAGGACGCCGTAGCTCGCACCCAGATAATTCATCACGTGGGCAAGATCGGCGATAATCTCGCGGCCCTTGGGGTCGTAGCCGCCCATGCAGCCCAGCCATAAACAATACTCTTGTGTCCCGTCGAAGAGCGGCAGACCGGCTCGTTCGATGAACTTGTCGCGGTCTGAGGCGGGAAGGCCCAAGGCGTTCGACCCGCGCTCGAGAGCCAAAAATAGCTTGGTGCCACGGCTGTCGGCCCAGGAGCCTGTGTTGACCGCGCCGCGCCGCAGGCCAATAAGGATCGGCAGGTGCTCGATGCCCACCGGACACTGAAATTCGCATGCTCCGCAGGTGGTGCACTGGAAAGTGGCGTCCTGCGAGTTGTACTTGCCGAGCAGCGGCTCCGATGAGGCCGGGCCGAGATCGTTGAGGTAGCCGCGCAGGCCGAGAATGATTTCCTTCGGATTAAGCAGCTTGCCGGTGTTGGCGGCGGGGCAGTGTTCGGTGCAGCGCCCGCACTCGACGCAGGAATAGGCCTGCAGGCTGACTAGCCGCGTGAGATCCGTGCCTGCGACCAGGCCAAAGTCCTCATCGCCAGCAAGCGGCGGGATCTGGCTGAAGCCGCCGCGCGAGAGAAAGACCGTGGCCGGGCTGAGCACCAGGTGCAGGTGCTTGGTGTGCGGAATGATCGGCAGAAACGACAGAATCGCCAGTGTGTGGACCCACCAGAGAAGCCGCGCCGCGGGGCTGGCACCGGCGACAGAGAACGCCGCCAGATAAGTGACCATGAGCAGGAAGATCAGGAACGCGATGACGCCGGACTGATAAGAGAGCTTCACGCCCAGCCATTTGGGGCGGATCATGAAGCGGCGGACAAAAAGCCCCAGAATACCCGCGGCGCAGGCCAAGGCAAAGACGGCGGCAAGATCGAAGTAGAGTCGTCCAAACCAACCCGACGGATTCAGAAATCCCAATCCAAGCCCGGTTGCAAAATGATTGAGCGTGACCAGGGCAAAGGCGCAGAATCCCCAAAAAACAAAGGCATGGGCCAGCCCCGGCAGAGGCCGCTGGCGGATGACCTTCGCTTGGCAACCTACCTCCCAGACGAAATCCCAGATGCGCCTGCCGACCGGAGAGAGGCGAAAGCCAGGGTCCTTTTTCGAATCGAGGATCTTGCCGAGGACCGTGCCGAAGCGCCGCCAGAAGCCCGCGGCGGAGGCCGCAACCAGCGCGATCAGCAGCAGCTTCTCCGCGAGGGAAAAGTGTTGAGGTTCAGACAGTGTCAGGTCCAAAAAATGCATAAGCGACCGAACTAGTCAGACACGGCAAAGATACACGATTGGCTTGGGGGCTGTCGCGCAATAGCTGATTCATGCCTCCCTTGAAAACAGATGCCAAAGCCGTCGAGGCCCTTCGGATATCGGACGGAGACCGCGCATGTCGATCGGCATGGAGTCCCTCGATCTGATCGCGATCCCTCAGGGGCTAAAGCCCAGTGCTCATTGTGGCATTTGCGGCACGACTGAAGTCGTGCCCTGACACAATACAACGTTTGAGACAGGCACTAGCAGTGCACGATCTTCGGCGACGTTATTCCTTTGGTCGCGTTGCGCGTGTCGACCACCAACTGCGACTGCTCGACGATGGCCTTGTAGTCGTAGGCGGAGTGGTCGGTGACGATGACAACCGCATCGTACTGTTCCAAGTTATCGAGCGGAGTGTTGTTCATGTTCAGGTCGTAGTGGCGTCCACGGCCCACGTGGGAAAAATAGGGGTCGTTGTATGCCACCTCAGCGCCCTTGTCTCGCAGCAGTTCGATGATCGTGAGCGAAGGCGATTCCCGCAGATCGTCGATATCGCGCTTGTAGGCCACACCCAGCACCAGCACCTTCGACCCCTTGATCGATTTGCGCTGCTCGTTGAGGGCAGCTCCGATCTGCTCAATCACAAAGTAGGGCATGTCGGTGTTGACCGCGCCGGCCAGTTCAATAAATCGTGTCCGGAAATCGAATTGTTTGGCCTTCCACGAGAGATAAAACGGGTCGATAGGAATACAGTGGCCTCCGAGGCCGGGACCGGGATAGAAGGCTTGAAAGCCGAATGGCTTGGTTTTGGCCGCGTCGATCACCTCGTGGATGTCGATGCCCATGCGCATCGAGAGCTGCTTGAGTTCGTTGACCAGCGCGATATTTACGCAGCGGTAGATGTTTTCGAGCAGCTTGACCATTTCAGCGACCGCGGGGCTGCTTACCGGAACGACACGGCCAAAGATTGCGCCATACATCGCCGAAGCCAGTTCGGTAGCCGCGGGACCGCAACCACCGATGACCTTTGGAATGTCGTGGCGCGCTACGGTGTCGTTCCCGGGATCTTCGCGCTCCGGCGAGAAGGCGACATGCACGCCGGGCTCGTCGAGCGAGCGCGAGACCTTGAGGCCGCGCCTGTTGCCCGCTTCAAGCAGGGGGACGACAACCTCTTCAGTCGTGCCGGGATAAGTTGTGCTTTCGAGCACGATGAGCTGGTCCTTGTGAATCCACGGCGCAATCGACTCGACCGTGCCTGTGACGTAGCTCAAGTCGGGCTCGTGGTGCTCGTTGAGCGGCGTGGGGACACAGATAATCACCGCGTCCATTTGGGCGATCTCAGAGTAGTCCGCCGTTGCGTGGAAGCCGGACTTCTGCGCCTCTTCGATTTCGCCGGGGAGGATGCGAACGATATAGGAGCCGCTAGCATTGAGCGTGTCGACCTTATGCTTGTCGATGTCGAAACCTGTCACTCTGAATCGCTCGCCGCTAAAAAGCAGAGCCAGCGGCAGGCCAACATATCCCATCCCGACGATGCCGATCTGGGCCTCGCGAGATTCGATTCTATGCTTGAGTCCGGCGAAGCGGCTTTCGGTGGCAGCGGTCATGTTTATCATTGTAGGACACGCTAGGGTCACGAACGGCAGGAGGAAATCGCGAGCATCCTGCGTTATGGTAGACGGAGGAGGCGCGCCATGATTCCCCTGATTGTGTTGGCGATCTCATTTGTGGCGTTCAGGCTGGCAGGCTTTGAGATTGCGTATTTCGCAGATTGGCAGAATGCCCTTCGAGCGGCGTTGGGAGTGATGTTTTTGCTGACGGCCTCGGCGCATTGGGGCAAGCGCCGCGTCGACTTGGTGCAAATGGTGCCAAAGGTCTTTGGTCCGGCCGAAACGTGGGTCACGCTTACCGGAATCGCGGAGCTTCTGATCGTGCTGGGGCTGCAGTTTCCGCGTGTGGCCCCGGCAGTTGCAGCGATGGCCGCTGTTATGCTGGTTTGTATCTTCCCGGCTAATGTGAAGGCCGCTCGAGAGCGGCTGACGATTGGCGGACGGCCTGTTCCGGGATTAGCCGTCAGGTCGGCGATACAAATTGTGTTTTTGTTGGCGCTGGCAGTTTCAGTCTGGCCCCGATTAAGTCCTTGAACGGAATTCTACCCATTTTGGGAGCGGGAGCCGGCGCAATTATTTTGGTCTTGACTCTCTCACCCTGAGCATCGCGAATAGTTGAGAGAGTGGAGGATCGTTTTGGCAAAGTACCTTGTAACTGGCGCAGCAGGCTTTATCGGCCGCTCGATTGCCGCGGCCCTGATGGCGCGTGGCGAGAGCGTTCGCGGCATCGACAACTTCAGCACAGGCAAGCGGTCCAATCTCATCGGCCTTGAGGCGATGGAGTTCATCGAGGGCGATCTTGCCAATCCGGCAGCCTGCGCAAAGTCTTGTTCCGGCGTCGAGGTTGTCTTTCACGAGGCGGCTCTGGCCTCGGTGCCGCGCTCGGTGGCCGATCCTGTGGCCACGAACGTAGCTTGCGTCGATGCAACGCTCAATCTGCTGGTCGCCTCGCGCGATGCCGGGGTGCGCAGGCTGGTTTATGCGGCGTCGTCCTCGGTCTATGGAGATGCTCCGACGTTGCCCAAGCACGAGAGGATGCTGCCCGACCCTATTTCTCCTTATGCCGTGGCCAAGCTGGCTGGCGAGCACTACCTGCGCGCCTTCACGCGCGTCTACGGGCTGGAGACGGTGGCGCTCAGATACTTCAACGTATTCGGTCCCTTCCAGGACCCGACATCGCACTACTCGGGCGTGCTGGCCATCTTTTGCCGACGCATGATCGCGGGCGAGCAGCCTACCATCTACGGAGACGGCGAACAGAGCCGCGATTTTACCTACATCGACAATGTTGTGCATGCCAATCTGCTGGCTGCCGCCGCTCCGGCTGAAAAAGTTTCGGGACGCATGATGAATACGGCCACCGGCAGCCGCATTACGCTGAATGAGACCTGCGCGATTTTGCGGGAGCTGACCGGCTACAAAGGCCAACCTGCCTACGCTCCTGTGCGCGCCGGCGACATCCGCGACTCGCTGGCCGACATTCGCCTGGCTGGGGAGTTGCTCGGCTACGCGCCCATTGTCGATTTCCGCGAGGGCCTGCGCCGAACTGTCGAGTGGTATCGCAACGGCGGAGGAGTGCACTAGCCCCTGTCGAAGTTGGGGAATGCTCGATCTCATGCTTTCCTGGGCCATAGACTCTATTGACGGATTGATTCCTATGAAGCAAACTGACGGAGATCTCCTCCTTCGACTCTGCTGGTTCTGAATCTCGGGAAAGCCCTGCCGGAGGGATTTTGGAACAGAGGTTCCCAACCCGTGCAGGACGTGAACGCCGTTTCTATCCATCAGTCCCGAGATGCCGGTTTGTTATTGAGCGATTCCAGCCATACTTCCGCACGCAGCCTGCGCGAACTGTGGGAGCTTTTGATCCGCCGCCGTTGGCTGGTTGGCTCGTTGATCGGTGGAATGCTGCTGGCCTGCCTTCTCTATTGCCTCGTAGCTCCCAATCAATACGAAGCCAGTGCCAAGGTGGCGTTGCGGACTTCGCCGTCTTCGTCGCTTAGCCTGCAGGCCGCAGAGCCGCTGGTCTCGGCTTCGATTCTTTCCGCGCCGGTGCAGCAGGAGACTCTCGCGAATGTCTTTCGCAGCGATCAACTGGCGTGGAAGGTCATTACTGGACTCAAGCTCTATCAGACGCAGGGTTTTATGGGGCGATCTTTAAACCGCTTTGCGGATTTCCATCCCGAAGCCCCTGCCGTCGATGCCCAGGCGTGGCTGTTGGAGAGATTTGAACGGCGACTCCGCGTCGAGACCGTGCCGCGCACACTGCTGATCCAGATTCGCTTCCGCTGCGCCGACGCTGCTCTCTCGGCCCATGTCGTGAACGCTTTGATTCGCGCCTATAACCAGCAGGACGCCGACGCGCGCGTGCAAGCCACCTCGCAGGCCTCTGACTGGCTGCAAGGACAATTGAAAGACCTGAAGGCCAGCGTCGATCGTGACGACCAGCGGCTGGCAGCCTTCCAGCGGGAGCATGGCCTGCTCAGCACACCCGAGACGATGGCCAACGGCCAGCGCGGCGAGTCCGAGCACACCTCTGCATTGCTCGAAATCGATGAACTGGGCCGCGAACTGGTGGCAGCCGCTGGCGACCGAATCCTGCGTGAGGCGCAGTACCGCGCGGCCTCCGAGGGCGATCCGGAACTGGTTGTTGCCTCCGACCCGCATCTACAGGCAGAGGGCGGCGATTTCGCTGACGGTCAGTTGCAGCAGATTCATGCGCGGCGCAGCGAACTGGAACAGGAAGAGGCACAACTCAACATCGAACACGGTCCTAACTTCCCGAGCGTGGTCGAGATTCGCGGCCAGTTGCAGGACCTGGACAGGCAGAAAACGGCAGAAGACGCCAGGCTGGTCGAGCGATTCCGCAGCGCTTTGCAGACGGCCGCCGACCGCGAGCAACTGGTCCGCAAGAATCTCGAAGAAGCGACCGGTGAAGGCATGAAGGCCAACGAAGCGGCCACCGAGTACGCAGCCATGCGCGAGCAGGCCAACGCCAATCGCGAACTCTACGTGCGCGTGCTTGAGAAGTCGGAAGAGGCCGGGCTGGCCGCTGGTGTGCAGGCTTCAAACATTTCGGTAGTGGACTATGCCCGCCAGCCCAACAAGCCGGTTGCTCCCGATCTTCTGCTTTATATGGCCATCACGCTCTTTGTCAGCTTGTGGCTGGCAGTGGGAGGTGCACTCTTGCTGGAATCGATTCGTCCCTCGGCAGCCCGTGTGGGCCTGGCGCTGCTTGCGGTTGTTCTTGCGGGCCTGTCGGCGAATGCGCAGGCGCCTACGCCCAGCACCTCGGGCCTTCCCTCGGGAGTGGTCCGCGCTCCGGCTACGCAGCAGGGTACGAAGCCGCCCAATCCCAAGGAAGCGCCAGTTGTTTGGAATAGCCCAAGCGAGGCGGGGCCGCTGCCGATGGCCGGCACGCAGTTGGGCTCACCGATGCCGGCTCCAATTGGGCCGGGAGATTATCTTGACGTCAGCGAGTACCATACACCGGAGTTTCATTCCGCAGTGCGCGTCTCTCCATCGGGCGTTGTCATGCTGCCCATGATTCACGAAGTAAAGGTCGAGGGTCTGGACGAGCAGGCGGCTGCGCGCGCCATCGAGGCCGCGCTCGTTGCGCAGGGAATGCTGCGGCATCCGCAGGTTTCCGTATTGGTTACTTCGTACGCCGGTCAGGACGTGAGCGTGCTTGGCGAAGTGGTGCACCCTGGCGTCTATCCCTACACCCTGCATCATAGGCTGCTGGACCTGATCTCCGCCGCCTCCGGCCTGGCTCCCAACGCCGGCCGCCTGGTCAATATCTTCCATCGCGACGACGCAAGAACTCCGCATCCGGTTGTGCTCGATCCCAGCGGAACCGACACGGCCGCCGACCACAACCCCGAACTCGCACCCGGTGACACGGTTCAAGTGAGCCGCGCTGGACTGGTCTTCGTGGTCGGCGATGTGCAGCGGCCGGGCGGATTTCCCGTCGATCCGGCGCAGGGACTGACCGTTGTGCAGGCGCTCTCGCTGGCCTGGGGTTCGTTGCCCAACGCCGCCAACAGCAAGGCCCTGCTCATACGCGAACAAAAGAGCGGACGCACAATCACCATGCTTGATCTGAAGCGCATGGTCCACGGCCAGGACCCCGACCAGCCGGTGCACGATCGCGATATTCTCTTTGTTCCCCACTCGATGGCCAAAGAACTGTGGAACAAGACGCTGGAGTCGGCAATTCAATCGGCGGTCGGTGTCAGTATCTATGCCGGCCTGGTCTATTCTCAGTGGCACTCAATCAAGACCACTTCAACCTCCGTCGCCAACTCGGCCACGAACAGTACAGGCGCCAGCACTGGGACTAGCACCGGAACAACCACAGGCACCAATACAGGTACCGGCAACGGCAGTAGCACCGGTACCAGCACTGGAACGAGCAGCGGAACAAGCGACGGCACGACAAGCACTACAACGACCACCATAACCAATTAAGTCGGTTGCCATGCGGGCCTGGTGCATACGCAGAGGTTCGAAAGCGGGCCTCAACAGCCGGCTTTGTTGACGGATAGAGAAGATCAAAAGCAACGAAGGAGATGACTTTGCCTGACCCAAGACCCACTCGGCAGTTTGGCCGAATCGCCTTCGTGCTCTCTGTGCTGCTAGTTGTGTTTGCAGGCGGCATAGCACTGCGGCTCGCGCACTTGCACCCGGGCAGCAAGCGCGTCCTGGCTGTCGCGGGCTATGGCCTGGTGATTCTGGGTATCTTCTGGATCAGGAGCCTGGAGAGCCGCCTGAAAGAGGCCGGATTGCCTCGCTGGGTCTTCTGGCCTTACTTCCTGATCGTTTTCACCGGCTGCGTCGGAGCGTTCGCGCTGAAGTTCACTAACAGCCTGGAGACGCTCGGGCTCTTTCTTGTTCTCCAACTTCCGGCGTTTGTCTTCTCAGGCAATCCAGCGCTCGCGACATCACTGCCCGAGGACGCGATCGCGCAAAAGACAAAGCCCACGTCTGCGCCGAGGAGAAGATTGCCAGCCCGGCCAATTACACCGCTCGGAGCGATTGAGTTCGCGATTTACGTTGTGTTGATTGCTGGCCTCGTCTATGTTCTCCATCTGTTACGGGGCGACGTAGCCGGCCTGGGCCTGCCGCGAGCATTGAGGATTGCACTGGATGCGGCTTCAGCGCTGCTGGCCGTACCCTGGATCCTCTGCATCAGGGGGCGATTCAGGAGCCTTGGCTTGATCTATTGTTATCCGGCATTCTGCTCCATCGTTCTGGTTGCTTGCGTGTCCCTGTTTGCTCTTCATGTCATCAACTTCCAGCGTGCGCTCTTGCTGTTCGCAGTTTTAGAGCTTCCAGCCGTTATGCTGCGACGCGAGTTTGTTCCGGCGGGGCTCGTCGAAGTTGAGGCCTCGGAAGAGGCCGGCAGAGATTCCTGAAAACCTTCGCCCGAGAGGCTCACTCTGATGCGCCGCATCTGCTGGCTCTTGTTGCTGCTCTTCGTGTTCGCGATTCCATGGGAGTACTCCCTGGACCTGGGCGAACCGCTGGGCAACATCGCTCGCGTCGCCGGACTTCTTCTGCTGCTCGCGGCGATTCCCGCCGTTCTTCAATCCGGCAGGCTGCGCGCTCCTGGCTTGATGCAGTGGCTGGTTCTGGCCCTCTTCATCTGGTTCTGTTGCTCCTATTTTTGGTCCATCGAACCGCTGCTCACATTGGACAAAATGCGCAGTTTCTTCCAGGAGATGATGATAGTTTGGCTGCTCTGGGAGTTTGCCGGTAGTGCAGACGATTTACGCGCGCTTTTACGCGCGACCGTAGCCGGCTCCTGGGTTCTGGCCGTGCTCACGCTGGCCAGCTTCGCATCCGCCGAGGCCATTGCCAGCGATCAAATTCGCTTCGCCGCCAACGGAATGGACCCCAACGATCTTGCTCGCTACCTTGATCTGGCATTTCCGCTGGCGGCGCTGCTGGCCAATAGTGAACGCCGCTGGTACTGGCGTCTGCTGGCGATTGGCTACCTGCCGCTGGGCTTCGCCGCCGTTCTGCTCACCGCCTCTCGCGAAGGGTTCCTGGCGGCCGTGTTGGCTCTGGCCGGCAGCGGTATCCTCCTCACCGCCGGACACCCCAGGAGGCTGCTCGCAGGGGCTCTGGCTCTGCCGCCGGCGATTGCGGTCCTCTGGTTTGCCGTTCCTCACGCGACGCTCCAGCGCATCGCTACCATCGCAGAGCAGCTTCAACATGGCGACCTCAACCAGCGCCTGAACATCTGGCATGCCGGCTGGCACGCCTTTGCACGCGCGCCGTTCTTTGGCACGGGGGCGGGCTCGTTTGTCTCCGCGGCTGGGCTTGCGCCGATCGATACAGCGCACAACACGGCGCTCGCCATCGCCGTCAGCGGCGGGCTGGCCGGGCTATTTCTCGCCACTGCCATTCTCGCTGCAGCAATCTGGTCCATAGCGCAAACTCGCGGTCCGCTCCGGTGGGCGCTGGGAACCGCCTTGCTCGTCTGGATGATCATTACGCTGGTAGCTACGGTCGAGGAGAGCCGCACTACATGGCTTCTGATGGCCCTGATCGCGCTGGCCGCTCGATTGGCAGCCGAGGACCGTGAAAGGCTGGATGTGTGCTTTCCAGCCGCCGAGACGCCTTCTGCAATTTCGGTTAATCTGTAAGGGGCAATGACTTTGACCATGACAATGATGCACAACCCGGCCAACCCAGATGAGCTTCTAAAGGGGTTTCTCGGCAACACAACCGCGACCCAGCTCGCCGAGCATATCGGCGTTGCCCGCGCCACAATCTCCCGCACCCTCAACGGCCGTACCGCCGTGACCATGGACATCAGTATCCGTCTCGGCGAGGCTCTCGCGCTTTCTCCCGACTTTTTCTCAAAGGCGCAGTTGCAATACGACCTGTGGATCGAATCTCAGAAGAAGCGACGGAAGATCAGGCCGCTGGCCGCCTGAGTGCGAGTCAGCATTCTCCTGGCCGTTCCTGTAGACTGGCGAGTAATCCCGCCAGCATGTTTCCACTCCCCCAACTCGCGCGTCTCTTCCAGGGCGGCAGCGTCAATCGCCGCATCTTTCGCGCGGCTGCATCCGTCACTGCGGCGGGGATTCTGGTCAAGCTCGTCGCTACCTTCAAGGAGTTCACGGTCGCTGGCGTCTATGGCCGTTCCGACGCGATGGACGCATTCCTCGCGGCCTTCCTCATCCCCAACCTGCTGATCAATCTGATCTCCGAATCGATGAATCAGGCGCTCGTGCCTACGCTGATTCGCGTCCGCGAACAAGAAGGTCACGACCGCGCGCAGCAACTACTCTCAAGCTCGATGCTCTGGGTCTGCCTGTTGCTGACCGCAGCAACAGTCGTCATGGCTCTCACTGCGCATGGCTTCTTTCCGCTTATCGCATCGCACTTTCCGCCGGAGAAACTGGCTCTCTCGATCCGGCTCTTTTATGCGCTACTTCCTGTCGTACTGATCACCGGCATCGCCACCAACTGCACCGCCGTCCTGAACACTTTCGACCGATTTGCATTGCCGGCTCTCGCTCCGGTCGTGACTCCGGCGATGGTGATTGCGGGCGCTCTGTTCCTGAGCGGCCGCTTCGGCATCTGGGCGATGGTTTATACGACGCTAGCCGGTGCACTCGTTCATGCCGGAGCCGTGGCCTGGATGATGGACTCGCACGGCTATCGCTTTCGTCTTTGGTGGCACGGAGCTACCGAAGCCACGCGCGAGGTGGCGCAGCAGTATGGCCCGGTGCTGCTGAGCGGCGTCGTGGCCTCCGGCGGCCTGCTGGTCGATCAATCGATGGCCGCCATGCTGCCCGCCGGAAGCGTGTCAGCTCTGGCCTACGCAAATCGCTTCGTGAGCGTAGTCGTTACTCTCTTGGCAGGAGCCGTTTCGTCGGCCGTCGTGCCCCACTTCTCGCGCATGATCGCGCGCAGCGACTGGGCGGGGTGCCGTCACACGCTGCGCACATGGGTTCGTCTCACAGCATTGGTCTCGACTCCCATCGCCCTGGCTCTGATCGCCGGAGCGCACCTGCTGATTCGACTCACGTTCCAGCATGGCGTCTTCGGGCCGCACGACACGGCACTGGTAACACCGGTGCTCGCGATGTACGCCATTCAGATTCCATTCTTCGTTTCAAGCCGCGTCTTCTACAGGTTTTTGGTCGCGATGCGCCGCAGCGATCTGATCTTCTATTGCGGCGCGCTGAATCTGGCGCTCGATATTGTGTTGAACCTGATTCTCATGCGCTGGTTTGGCGTGGCCGGGATCGCGCTGGCCACTTCGCTCTGGAGCGTGAGCACTTTCTTCTTCCTCTGGTATTGGACCTGGAAGCTGCTTCCGCAAGCGCCCGCAAAGCAGGCGTAAAGCCGCCGCCGGAACGGGTGCGAGCGCGGTGAATTTCAGACGCGAATTGCACACAAAAAATCCTTCGCGGAATCCCGTTTTGAGGGAGCAATTGTTGTTAGATTTAATCTGATGTCTTCTGCTCTCCAGACCGGTTCGCGGCGTTCTCCCCGATGGACGATTTTCTGCAGCGGGCTGCGGGGAAAGATGTTGCTTGTCCCACTGGTTGCCGCTACCTATTTCATGGTCTCGGGCGGCCCTTACGGCATTGAAGACATTCTGGGCGGCGCGGGCTACGGCCTCGCGATTCTCATTCTTCTGGTGCTGCCGTTTATCTGGAGCCTGCCGACGGCGCTGATGGTGGGCGAACTGGCCAGCGCGATTCCCGCCGATGGCGGCTTCTACGTCTGGGTGCGGCGCGCGATGGGTCCTTTCTGGGGATTTCAAGAGGGATGGCTCTCGCTCGCCGCAAGCATCTTCGACATGGCTATCTACCCGGCTCTCTTCGTGAGTTATCTGGGCAAGCTCGATCCCGCGCTCACCGCCGGTTGGGGCCACTTTGGATGGGCGCTGCTGGTGATCGTGGTCTGCGCGGCCTGGAACCTGCTTGGCGCGCCGTCGGTCGGCAATGGCTCCATGGTGTTGTTTGTGCTGCTACTCTCGCCCTTTGCCGTGCTCGCGGGGCTTGGATTCTGGCACTGGCATCTCTTCCATCCCGTTGTGCACTGGACTCACACGCACACCGAAGGTGGCATCGCGATCGCCATTCAAGTTGCGATGTGGAACTACATGGGCTGGGACAACGCAGCCACCGTGGCCGACGAAGTGGAGAATCCGCAGCGAAACTATCCGAAGGCCATGGTTCTTGCGACCATTCTGGTGGCCGTCGGCTACTTGATTCCACTAGGCGCGATGGCGGCGGCGGGCATTTCTCCCGCGAGTTTCTCGACCGGCGATTGGGTCGATGTCGCGGTGGTGCTTGGCGGACCGTTGCTGGGGCTTGCCGTGATCGCCGGCGGCGCGCTGAATGGATTGGGCATGTTCAACGCACTTGTGTTGAGTTATACACGCGTGCCGATGGCCATGGCCGAGGATGGAATGCTGCCCAAAGCTCTCGCCCGGTGCAATCGCCATCGCGTGCCCTGGGTGAGCGTGCTGCTCTGCGGGGCGGCGTGGGCAGCGGCGCTGAGCCTGCCCTTTGAGCGGTTGATCTCGATTGACCTGGTGCTTTACGGCTCGAGCCTGATGCTGGAGTTTGTCGCGCTGGTGGTATTGCGCATCCGCGAGCCGAAACTCGACCGGCCCTTCAAGGCGGGCAATCTCGGCTTTGCCTGTGCGTTGGGTCTGGGGCCATTGGTGCTGATCGGCTATGCGCTCTATGCGGCGCGCGCGGAGCAGATTGGCTCTATCTCCGCTCTGCTGCTGGCTGCGGTGGTGGCGCTGCTGGGCCCGGTCTTCTACTGGCTAATGGCGGCTCCGCTCTCACGCCATCGCCTCAGCTCCGCGCGAGTGACAGAGCCGGTGGCGGACTATAGCGCCGAGATCTGAAACGAGCGGTCGCCCGAGCGAGCCCAGATTTCGCTGCAGACCAGCCGGTGCGCACGTTCTACCGGCAGTTCTCCTCAAGTGTCTCGTCGATCAAGTTCTCATAAGCTTCGATCGCGTGGTAAATGCGGAACTCGTCGACAAAGGCGTGATCAAAGCGCTCACCGGGCCGCAGGCTCTCGAGAGCCAAGAGCAGGGAAGCGGCCAATGCTTCGACAGAGATCTCCTTTGCGAGCCACACTCCCGGTTGGCCGCTCAGCAACTCCACGACGCCTCCCGACGAGGGCAAGGCCACGATAGGCAGGCCTCCGGTCGCCGCCTCCAGCAGGGCATTCGGCAGGCCTTCGTGCCGCGATGAAAGCACAAAGAGCGTTGCATCCGCGAAAAGAGTCCAGGGACGCGCGATCGGCCCTCTAAAGTTCACCACGGAGTCCAGACCCAGATCGCGGCACTCAGCTTTCAGCGCAGCCTCTTCCGGTCCTGCACCGGCAATCGACAGGCGCGCGTCAGGATATTGCCGTCGAACCAGGGCCAATGCTTGCAGCAGCAGATCAAAACCTTTCTCCTGCGAAAGCCGGCCCACGGCCAGCAGATGTGGGCCCGCGCCGGGCTTGCTCTCGGCTCCCACACTGACGAAGTTGCGAATCTGGTCCACATCCACAGGATTTGGCAGCACCACAATCCGGTCCTCGTGAAGCCCCAGTTCCATTGCGAGATCGCCGGCCATCGACCGCGTCTGGCAGATCACTCGGTCCGCATTGCGGTACAAAAATCGATAGAGCAGACGGGTGTACCAGGGTTGGCAACCAAAGGCCAATGCCGCAGAGACAGTGCCATTCTGGCGCACGAGGACCCGCGTTCCGCACGGAAAGATAGGCCGCAACAGAAGCACAAGAAAGTTCAAATGGAACATTCCAGAGAGGATTAGATCTGGCTTCAGTTCGCGCACCAGCCGGAGCAGGCGGAAAGCCCCGCGCCGCACTCTTGGCACATTGATGAAATGCTCGCGGAGCGTTGCTGGCAGAGGCTCTGCGTTCCTCGGCGTCGACGTCAGAGTTCCCAGGTGCAACTCGTACTTCTCTCCATTCAGTCCCCGCGCCAGCAGTTCGATCACTCGTTCCGCTCCGCCTCCGCCAAGATGAGGGATCAGCAGAAGCAGTCTTGGCCGTCGAATCGCTGACATGTGAGAATCCTTGGAGAATCTTACCGAGTATATTCGAGCCGGTTAAGCAAAGTTGGATCTGGATAATTACCGTCTAGTTTTCCTGTGGAAAAGTTCCTATTGACATATCGAATAGCATTAATGTTTCCTGTGAGTACTGAATCTAACTATCTCCATATGCATCACAAGCACCATAGTTTCATCTGCGTTGTCACGGGGAGCGGCTGAGTCGGGGAACGAGAGTCGATGTTTGAGGGCGTGGGGCCCTGCGAGCGTCTGGTAATCATGAACTCTCGGATCCATTGAGCACCTTTCCAGACGTGCCACCGATTCCAATTTTCAATCGGGACACGATGGTCCTTTTGGGGAGGGGCTCGTGTTCAATCACTGCAGCGAGATCGCAGATGCAGGATTCCTGTCTACATACTTCAATGTGGGCAACCGCATTTCATCCTGGGCAAAGCGACTGACTCAAAGGCGCTGCCCGTCGCGGAAACCTCACATCATTGTCGGCATCACCAGCGCGCAGACTTGTCTGGTCCTTCGCGGCCGTCTCCGCACGCTACGCGAGGCGGGCTTTCGCGTAACGTTGGTCTCAAGCCCTGGCGACTTGCTCACTATCACTGCCGCTCAGGAGGGCGTCGAATCGGTTGCGATTCCGATGCAGCGCGAGATTGCGCCGCTTGCGGATCTCGTGGCCTTGCTGCGCCTCTGCTGGCTGCTTTGGCGGCTCAAGCCGGAAATCACGGAATTCAGTACGCCCAAGGCCGGATTGCTTGGCTCGATCGCCGCAATGCTTTGCCGGGTGCCTGCCAGGGTTTACTTCCTGCGCGGCCTCAAACTCGAGACCTGCGCCGGAATCAAGCGCCGCGTCCTGCTGGCAGCGGAACAAATTGCCTCTGCCTGTTCGCACACGGTGCTTTGCAACAGCAATAGCCTGCGGGTTCAGGCGCTCGTGCTGGGCGTGGCGCCGGAGAGCAAGCTGCGCCTGCTGGGCGACGGCAGCAGCAACGGTGTCGATGTCGAACGGTTCTACCCAGGGCCGGACACGCTTCGCGAAGGGCTGAGCATTCCGCGCGACGCCCAAATCGTAGGCTTTGTGGGCCGGCTCACACGCGACAAGGGAGTACCGGAGTTGGTTGAGGCCTTTGATGCAATCCTGGCTGCAAAGCCCGAATCACATCTCTTAATGGTTGGCTGGTTCGACGCCGCCGAGGATGCGCTCGACGGTGCCTTGCGCCGCCGCATCGAACGCCATCCGCGCATTCACGTGACCGGATACGTCCCCGACGCCGCGCCTTACTACCGCATGATGAATCTCATGGTCCTGCCGACCTGGCGCGAGGGTTTCCCGAACGCCGTTTTGGAGGCCGCGGCCAGCGGGATTCCTGTGGTAACCACA
Source organism: Occallatibacter sp. (assembly GCA_050015115.1). Taxonomy (GTDB): domain Bacteria; phylum Acidobacteriota; class Terriglobia; order Terriglobales; family Acidobacteriaceae; genus Telmatobacter. Next base: position 12,306 of record JBEKCA010000005.1, on the reverse strand, counting down.
CTCTCCACCGGCTCCCGCGACGCAGTGTTGCCCGAAGTGACGGGGCTGTTGATTCCACCGGGGTATCCCGTGGCCATCTTTGAGTCGGTGGTGCGCCTGCTGAGCGACTATGAACGACGCCGCAAAATGGGATGGGCCGCGCGTGCGTGGGTACTCGAACACTTTGTCAATGCGCGAGTGCTCGGGCTCACTGTTCTCTATTACAAGAGCCTGCTTGACCATGGTCCACAGAGCGCCTCGGCGTCCAAACCCGTTTCCGCCGATTCCGTGCTGGGATTGAACTATTGAGAGGGGTATCTGCCCTCATCGATTTCCGGATGTGAATGGCATCCACAGTCGGGGAACCTCTGATTATGTCGCTGACTTGAAGAGGTGCGACTTTAGTCCTGCGGCAAAGACTGGCTTTCTCGACCTCTTGAAAGGGCACGGCTTTAGGCGTGCCGCAAAAGCTACAGAAATGGCCCGTCCTTTAGCCCCTGAGGGAAACCTCGTTTGAGGAACAAATTGATCAGCGCCTCCCCTAATGCCGAGGCATATCTGTCACACCGGATGCGTCTGCATCTGCAGGAGGCGCTTGCAAGGTATGTGCGCCATGCTCGGCAGCCTGTAGCGCAAAGCCGGGCTTGATGCCCAGAACAAGCGTTGCCGCAACTGCGAAGAGCAGCGCCGCGCCCACTGCAAAGCCGACCTGAGGCGCACGCGTCTGGGAACCCCCGTCGGCCGGTTGTTGTGCCGCTGCCAGTGCCAGACGCAGATAGTAAGCAGCGGCCACTCCCGAATTCAGCAGGCCGATGATCGCCAGCCAGATGGCTCCGCCGCCAATCGCCGCTGAAAAAGAGACGAGCTTGCCGAAGAATCCGCCGGTGAAGGGAATCCCGACCAGCGATGCCAGAAAGAAAATCAGTAGACCGCCGAGCAAGGGCGAACGGTAAACCAGGCCGCGAAAATCGTCGATCATCGGCAGTTTCTCGTCGTACCCACTGGCCAGCGTGATCACGGCAAAGATGCCCACGTTCATTGCCGCATAGGCCGCGATGTAGAAGCCGGCAGCGGCGATCCCGTCATTATCGAGTCCCGCAAATGCCGCCAGCAAGTACCCGGCGTGGGCAATCGACGAGTAAGCCAGCATGCGCTTCACATTCCGCTGGCGCAGCGCGGCCAGATTTCCAACCGTCATCGAAAGCACGGCCACGACCCAAAGCAGCGGCTCCCAGACTGGCCGAAGCGTCGGCAGCATCTCATAGACCACGCGCAGCAGCAGTGCAAAGGCTGCGGCTTTCGGAGCCGTCGACATCAGCGCAACCACCGGCGTGGGCGCGCCCTCATACACATCGGGCGTCCACACATGGAAAGGCGCGGCGGAGACCTTGAAGAGTATCCCCACCAGCATCAGTCCCAGCCCTGCAAGGATGAACGAGTGATTCTCCGCGAGAGGAACCAGCCGCGCGATCTCGTAAATTTGCGTAGTGCCCGTCGCGCCAAAGATCAATGCAATGCCGTAGAGCAGAAATGCAGTCGCAAAAGAGCCAAGCAGAAAATACTTGATCGCCGCTTCGGGTCCGCGTCCAGTCTCTTTGCGATAGCCTGCCAGAATGTAGGTTGCGATCGACGAAATCTCCAGCGCGATGAAAACCAGCAGCAGTTCAACCGCGCCGGTCAGCAGGCACATGCCCACTGTGCCAAAGACGATCAGAGCGTAGAACTCGCCCTGATGATGGCTGTCCTCGGGCAGCGTGTCGAGCGAGAGCAAAAGAGCGACCAGCACAAGGCCGCAAATGAGCACGTGAAAAAAAACGGTGAAGGCGCTGGTCTCGACCGTGCCCGAGAACCCGGTGCCCTCGGGCAGCGACAACTGCCAGAGACTGGCCCACAACGCGAGGGTGGTTCCAATAGCACCCACCCCGCCCAGCCAACGGCGCGACCAATGCGGAGGGAGGGTCGCGTCGATCAACATGATCAGCACGCCGGTCAGCGTGAGCACAACCTCGGGAAGGACGCGGAAGATCTCGGGAACAGGATTCACCGCTGGCCTCCCGCATTCGTGGAATCTGTAAGAGCTTTACAGGTATCTGAAGAGCCCAGCAGCGTGTCAGGGCACGACTTCAGTCGTGCCGCATACGCCGTAGTATTGACGAGAGCTTCAGCCCCCGAGGCCATTCTTGCCGGGGCCCCATTCGAATTCAATCGCGGGGGATGAGCTCCCGTTTCGATCGTTGGCAGCCACCCCATCGGCGCAACGCCCATCGCCAGCATCAGCGCGGCCAACGGCCACAGCACGGCCATCTGGCCTAGTCGTAGGTCCTCCGCCGGCGTCGATGCTGCCAACCGGCTCTCCGGCCCATAGAAGAGCCGCTGCACCACCCAGAGCATGTAGCACGCACCCAAGATCACGCCAAACAAAGCCGCAATCGCCCAGCCTTTGCTCACGCCCGTAAAGGTGCCGAGCAGAATCACGAACTCACCCACAAAGCCGCCAAGCATCGGCAGCCCGATCATCGCCAACGTTGCGAAGACAAAGAAGGTCGCCATGCGCGGCAACTTCGCTGCTAGTCCACCATACGAATTGATCTCGCTCGTGCGGTACCGATCATAGAGCGCGCCAAGCAAGAGGAACAGCGCGCCATCGACCACACCGTGGTTGAGAATCTGGTAAACCGAACCCTCCCAGCCCGTCTGTGTCAGCCCATAGATGCCCAGTGTGATCAGGCTCAGGTGGCTCAGCGCAGCAAAAGCCATTAGCCTCCAGAAGTCTTGCTGCACCAGAGCGAGACAAGCCCCGTAAAGAACTCCGACGACTGCCAACCCCACGAGCATTGGGGCCACGATGCGTGACTCGTTTGGGAAGAGGCCGATATGGAAGCGCAGCATCGAGTAGAGCCCCATCTTGCCCGCGACGATCATTGCCAACGCGACCGGAGCTTCGCTGAATGTATCCCCGAGCCAGCCGTGCAGCGGAAAGACCGGAACTTTGACGGCGAATGCGATGAGAAACGCCATCGCCACCCACCAGATCGAGTAGCCGGGCAGATTTCCGTGCGCGATCAAAATCTGCAAAGTGGCGAAGTCGAAGGTGCCCGTCTGCGCGTAGAGCCACAAAATAGCCACCAGCAGCGGCGCAGATGGAATGAAGGTGAAGAGAAAGAACTTGAGCGCGGACTTTGGCCCATCCTTGCGCCCATACATGGCGATCAGAATCGCCATCGGCACCAGCGATAGCTCCCAGAAGCCGTAGTAGAGAATTAGGTCCAGAGAAACGAAGACGCCGAAAATTGCCGTCTGCTGCACAAGGAAAAGCGCGTAGAAGAGCTTGCGCCGCGACTGGATCGCATTCCAACTCGCGACGACGCCTACCGGAGCAAGCAGCCCGGTCAGCACGACCAGCCAGAGACTCAGCCCATCGATGCCCACGTGGTAGAAGATTCTTGGAGCTTCAAGCCATTGAAGATTGACTTGAAACTGGAAGCCGCTCAGTCCTCCGTCGAAGTGCGCCGGCAGATGCAGTGTCAGGCCGAAGGTGACCAGCGAGACCAGCAGTGCGATCCAGTTGGGCAGCTTCCAGCGGTCGGGCACGAGCGCAACCAGCGCTGCTCCAGCCAGCGGCACCAGCAGGATCAACGTGAGAATCGAGTTATTGATTTCGTTCATTCTCTCAATGCCCCGCCGCTTTCCAGATTATCTCCATCGATGCCGGCCAGACCGTTGTCCACGGAACCAGCAAGAACATCAGCACAACCGCGGCGCCCGCGGCCAGCCATGCCGCATACGAGCGCAAATTACCCGATTGCCAGCGCTGCAAAATCGCACCCGTCAGCATCGCAATGCCGCCAAGCAGCCAGGCGGCTCCGCCCAGAATGCCCACATCCACAACCCAGCCCAAAATGTATTTGGAAAAGCCGAGCAGCGGCTTGACCACCGTTGCGCTGTAGATCTCATCGACAAAGTACTTGTTGACGAGAAGCTTGTAGCCGCCGGAAAAAATACCGGCCACGCGAGCCGCCACCGCGGTTCCTTCACCGTAGAGCAGGTGGGCCACCAGCCAACCCGCCAGCGCGAGGCCGACTGCAAGGCTGCCCAGGGCCAGCTCTAAATCTTCGCTGCCCCCCGCCGCACTCCGCGCCCCAAACACCGGAGCCAGAAAGCCGCTGAAGCGCTCCATATTGACCCAGCCGTTCGCGCGCTCGATTCCGATCCAGCCGCCGCAGATCGAGAGCAGCGCCAGAATCAAAAGCGGCACGCGCATCGACCACGGACTCTCATGCGGGTGAACATCTTCGCTGCGCGACTTACCCCAAAAGGCCAGGTACCACAGCCTAAACATGTAGAACGAAGTCAGCAGGGCCGTAACCAGCCCGACAACCCACAGCACCCTGCCATTCGGCCCCTGCAAAAAAGCGGCATAAAGAATCGCGTCCTTCGAGAAGAATCCTGCGAAGGGAGGGATTCCTGCGATAGCTAAAACGCCAACCGTTGTTGCAGCAAACGTAAACGGCAGCTTCTTCCACAAGCCGCCCATCTTGCGCAGATCCTGTTCTCCGCCGAGCGAGTGAATCACCGCGCCGGCCGCAAGAAAGAGCAGCGCCTTGAAGAAGGCGTGAGTCATCAGATGAAAGATCGCAGCCGAGTAAGCGGCCACGCCGCAGCCCAGAAACATATAGCCAAGCTGCGAGATCGTCGAGTAGGCCAGCACCCGCTTGATGTCGTTCTGAACGAGTGCAATGGTCGCCGCGAAGAGCGCCGTCGCTGCGCCGACAATCGCAACCACGCTGAGCGCGAGGGGCGAGTGGTCAAAGATCACATGCGTCCGGGCGACCATGTACACGCCCGCCGTGACCATGGTCGCCGCGTGAATCAGCGCGGAGACCGGCGTCGGGCCTTCCATTGCATCCGGCAGCCAGATGTAGAGCGGAAGCTGTGCGCTTTTGCCCGCCGCACCCAGCATCAGGCAGAGCGCAATTACTGTGACCACGCCTCCATTCCATCCGGGGTCCATGCCGAGCTTCGCAGCGATCTCGGTGAAGGTCAGCGTGCCGAAGTTGGCCACCAGCAGGAACATCGCGACCAGAAAGCCGAAGTCGCCGATACGGTTAACAATGAAGGCCTTCTTGCCTGCGTCCGCCGCCGACTTTTTGTTGAAGTAAAAGCCGATCAACAGATAAGACGCGAGGCCGACGCCCTCCCAGCCAACGAACATCAGCAGTGCATTGCCCGCCAGCACCAGCACCGTCATGAAGAATAGAAACAGATTTAGGTAGCTGAAGTACCGCGCATAACCCTCGTCGTCGCCCATGTAACCGACCGAGTAGACGTGAATCAGGAAGCCTACGCCGGTGACGATGAGCAGCATGACCAGTGAGAGCTGGTCGAGTACGAAGCTGAAATCGACATGAAGCGCGGGGATGTTGATCCATGCAAGCGGACAGGTCTCCGTGAAGGGAAGCGATAAGACTGCCGGAATCGAGCCTAGGCCATTCCAGCTTCGAAGCTCGATAGGCGTGAGAGTGAGCACCGCACACCAAAGCACAACACCGAATGCCGCCAGCGGCGCGAGCAGAGCGACCGTAGTTACAAGCCACTTCGGCAGCCGCCGTCCCAGGATTCCATTAACGAGGAATCCCGCGAAGGGAAGCGCCGGGATCATCCACAGTTGAAGAGGTCCGTTCATAGTTTCATCAGGTCGATGCGGTCGACGGCCAAAGTTGCGCGCGCGCGGAAGACTGCGATGATGATGGCGAGTCCCACCGCAGCCTCGGCGGCGGCCACCATCATCACAAAGAAGACAAAGATCTGCCCCTTCATCGCGTGCCACTGGTGCGAGAAGGTCACAAAAGAAAGATTCACGCCGTTGAGCATCAGCTCAATCGACATGAATACGGTAATCAGGTTGCGTTTGATGAGAAAGCCTACCACTCCCAGCGAAAACAGCGCTGCGCTCAACAGCAGATACCAGCTAAGCGGGACTTCCTGCGAAAGGAATGCGTTCATTTGCCGCTCGTCCTTTCCTGATCGCCATTGCCGCGACTGGCCAGCGCAACCGCTCCCAGAATCGCGATAAGAATCAGCACTGAGGTTACCTCGAAGGGCAGCAGTAGTCGCGTAAAGAGCACTGCGCTCAACTCTTCCGTTGTTGTAATGCCGTCGCTCAGCCTCGCCACGCCCAACCCCTGCGCATGAAGGATCACCGTAGCAACTACAGCCAGGATAGCGACAACTGCAGGAAAGCCCAGCCTGCGCGCCGCTTTGCTGCCGAGTGTGCGATCTTCGCGGCCTGCGTTCAGCAGCATCACGACAAAGGTAAACAGCACCATGATGGCCCCGGCATAGACGATCACCTGTGCAATGGCCAGGAACTCCGCGCCCAGCATCAGATAGAGCACGGCCAGCGAAGTCATCACAACAATCAGCGACAAGGCGCTGTTGATGGGATGACTCTGGAGAAGCAAATTGACCGCTCCAGCCAGGCAGAATCCGGCAAACATGATAAACAAAATCAGGTGCATCTCAAGCTCCGGGCAAGCCCGATTAGTTTTTGACCGTTGCCAGCCAAAGGCTGGTCGCCACAATGTTCAGAATTGCCAGCGGCATCAGCCAGCGCCATCCAAAATTCATTAACTGGTCATAACGAAAGCGCGGCAGTGTGCCCCGCACCCACACATACAAAAAGAGAAATGCAAAGACCTTGAGCACAAACCAGAAGATAGGAAACAATGCGTGAACAAAGATGTTCTGCGGCGGCGGAATCAGGTCGCCGAGTGGGCTGGTCCAGCCGCCCAGAAACAACAGCGTGGCAACGCAACCCACCGTAATCATGTTGGCATACTCAGCCATGAAGAACATGGCAAACTTCATCGAACTGTATTCGGTGTGATAGCCGCCGGTCAGTTCGCTCTCTGCCTCTGGCAGATCGAAAGGCGAGCGGTTGGTCTCGGCATAGGCGGCCATCAGATAAATGAAGAAGGCCACGAACTGCATTCCGCCGAAGAGGTTCCACGAGCCGATGCCGTTTGCCGCCTGCTGCTCGACGATCACGCGCAGATTGAGCGAACCGGCGCGCAGCACCACGCCGACGAGCGAGAGCCCCAGCGCCAGTTCGTAACTGACCATCTGTGCCGAGGAGCGCAGTGCTCCCAGCAGCGAATACTTGCTGTTCGATGACCATCCCGCCAGCGCAATGCCGTAGACACTGATCGAAGTGACGCCAAGGATCACCAGCAGGCCGATGTTCACATCGGAGATCTGAAATAGGTTCAACTCGCCGGGCTTCACCAGTCCGCCCGGGCCGACATTGGTCTCGCCGAAGGGTACAACGGCAATAGAGATCAGCGCGCATCCCAGAGCGATGATCGGAGCGAGTAGATAGAGCGGCCGGTAGACGCCGGTCGGAATGATGTCTTCTTTTAGAAACGATTTTGCGCCATCGACAAGCGGCTGCAACAGGCCGAAGGGCCCCACGCGGCTCGGCCCCCAACGGTTCTGAATGCGGCCGACGAGTTTGCGTTCCAGCAGCACGGTGTAGGCGACGGCCATCAGCATCACCACCGTCACCACGGCCACCTTCAGCAAGCTCCACAGCAAAAACTGCAAAATCGTCACGTGCCTTCAGCCTCTTATCTTCTTACCGCCGCATTCCTGAATTTCCCAACAAACCTGTTACGCTCGATTCCCAATCAACCTGTCATGCCCAATTCCCAATCAACCTGTCATCCTGAGCGAGCAGCGCGAGTCGAAGGACCTGCGTTTGCTTTTGACTCAATAGCTCACAAAAGCACCGTGCCCCATCCATTCGCCTTTTTTCTGGCGAATGGGAGGGAAGCCACAAACCTCAATCAGCATCTTTCACAACACCTTCAACCCGCCAAAACGCGCCTGATGCGATTTCAATTCCTTGAGCGCGGGGCTATGCTCACCCAGCGTGCCCGATGCAAACAATCCATTGTGAACGGCCCCAACCGCTCCATGTCCATTCGAGATCGTAGCAGTCAGCGCCGTCACCGGCACAAAGCCCGGTTCGGTCGGCACATCATTGCCGCCAAAGAGACTCACACGATCCAGTGCGTACCCCGGTACTAGCCGGGCTATCTCATCCAGCACCGCCAGCGGGTCAAGTGGGCTCAGCTTAGGCTCCAATCCGTTGGCTGCCAGCCACACGGCATGACGGTCCGCCTCACCTGCCTGCGCACCGCGCGACTGCCCAAGGTCGGCAGTTACGCCTCCAGCGTTGAAGGGAACCAGCGTTTTCACATCCACTCCCATTGCCCCAGCCAGCCGCACTAAAATCTCGAAATCCGGCTTGACTCCGGCGCGATCCGCAGCCTTCTTCACCAATTGCACATCGCCGTAGGCGTTGGTCACGGTGCCGCTCTTCTCATAAAGGCTGGCGGCGGGAAATACGATATCGGCCACCGCAGCAGTCTTTGTAAGGAAGAGGTCCTGCACAATGAGAAATGTATTCTTCAGATTCACTGGGTCCACGTCCAGTTTCGCAACCGGGTCGGCACCCATTACCAACAGCGCACCCAGTTCCTTCTTTGCTGCCGCGTCGAAGATCTCACTAAAAGACTTGCCGGGCACTGCGGGCATACCCAGATACTCGTCCGCAAACGCACCAGGTGCGCCGACTGGCAGATAGCCCGGCAGCAGATCCGGAAGCAGACCCATGTCTGCCGCGCCGCGCGAGTTAGCGTAGTCGCCAAGATAGGCAAATCGCACATTCGGGCGTTTCAGCCCCCACGCTACCAACTCTGTCAGTTGCGGGCCGATGAATTCTGCACCGAAGACGACGATCAGCGACTCTTCGCCAAGCACAGCTTCGCGGAAGGCCGCATTGCCGATTGCCGCATCGCTTCCATTGAGATAAGCGGCCATCGCAGAGTAGCCGTCCGCTGGCAATCGCAGCGTTGCCTTGGCCTGCCGCTCAAGCTTAATGGCCTTAGTGTTGGCGACGTAAAGCCTTCCGCGATTCAGGCGCACATTGGTGCGCAGATTCCACGCCAGCAGCGGATGCTCTTCTGTGGGATTGCCGCCGATCAGCAAAATCGCCGGTGCGATCGCCATTTCGCGCAGAGTCGCTGCCTTGTCCTTGTTCCCGGCCAGCGCTCGCGCAAATACCGAATAATCCGCGGTCCGATCATGATCGATGTTGTTCGTCTTGAGTACGGTCCGCGCAAACTTCTGCAGCAGGTAATTCTCTTCGTTGGTGCTCTCGTTCGAGCCGATGACACCGATCGCCGCGCCGCCGCGCGTATCGCGCATCTCCTTGAAGATGCCCGCTGCCAGCTTGAGCGCGCGCTCCCATGTGGCCGGTTCCAGTTTGCCCTCGGCGTTGCGCACCAGAGGCTTGGTCAGCCGCTCGGGGCTATTGACAAAGTCAAATCCAAAGCGCCCCTTGGCGCAGAGAAAGTCACCATTGATGCCGCTCTTGTCGCGATTGTCGGCGCGCACGATCTCCGAGCCTTCGTTCGCCTGCCGCACGCCCAGCGTCACCTTGCAGCCATCGGCGCAGTGCGTGCAAGTCGTGGCCACATGATTCATCTCCCACGGCCGCGTCTTGTAGCGATAGCTGCCTGAGGTCAGCGCGCCCACCGGGCAAACGTCAATGCACATGCCGCACTGCTCGCAGTCCAGATGATCGCCGCCGTTCGGCGCAATCGTCGAATGCACGCCGCGGCCCTGCACACCCAGAGCCCACACGTCCATGCCCTCGCCGCACATGCGGATGCACCGATAGCAGAGAATGCAGCGAGGCCGGTCAAAGAAGACGGCAGGCGACCACTGCTGTTCTTCTCTATGTTGTTTAGCCTCGGCGTAGAGGCTCTCGCCCGCGCCGTATTTGAAGGTCATGTCCTGCAACTCGCACTCGCCGCCCGCATCGCAGACCGGGCAGTCGAGCGGATGATTGCCGAGCAGAAGTTCAATGGTCGCTTTGCGCGCCTGCGCAATTTCGTCGGACTCGGTGATGAAGACCTGCCCCTCGGCGACCGTCGTCGTGCAGGCCGTTTGCAGCTTGGGCACCTTCTCCTGGCGCACGACGCACATGCGGCAGGCCGCCTGCAAGCTGAGGCCGGGGTAGTAACAGAAGGCCGGAATCTCGATGCCCGCCTTGCGACAGGCGTCGATCAGCAGCGTCCCTGCGGGAGCCGTCAGCTTCTTTCCATCGACGATGAAGGTTACGTCTGCCATTTTCTCCTAAGCTGCGCGAACGGTTTTGCCCACATGCTTGCGAGCAGGAATTTTCACTTCAAGCTGCCGAACAATGAGGTAATCGACATCCTCAAAATCTTCTGCTTTGAGATCAACGCTCATCGTTGTAGGCTCTGGAATCGTCCCGCCATCCTCCAGAATCCCTTCCAAGTGAAATTCCAGAGCCTCTCGCATCATTGTGTTCATTTCATCGAGTGTGTCACCGGCGGAGACACAACCGGGCACATCGGGAGCGTGGCCGGAGAAGTTGCTGCCTTTGCATTTTGCGTAAACAACCAGATAGCGATTCATCATTTCAACCCCGCTTGTTTGAGGATACTTTGAACATCGGACTTTGACAGATCCTTACCGCCGTGCATCGGAACTGTGACCCGACCCGGCTTTACCGGGTGCTTATATTGCGCGTGACTGCCCTTTTGCGAGTGAAAATGCCACCCATCCATTTCGATGATGCGAATCGCCTCTCGTGCATTCATGCATCCGCCTATGCTCGTGCCGCGTGATCTGTGAACTGATCGCGATTCACTTCTGCTCTGATAACAGTCACCACTAGCTCGTGAAACCAGCCACGTGAGACCTGTAGAACATATCCTGGCGCGCCACCTGCACGAACACTGAGCGAGCCTGGCTTCAAATCCGGGACTATCTCTACGTCGATGGGCAATTCTCCCTCGTGGATAAGCTCACACCGAAACCACTTGTAGAAGATGTGACGCATTTCGTGCACCTTTCCGAGATACTCGACGCTCAGTCGTTTGAACCAGCCCTGATTCAAGAAATTTTCAAATGCTTCCCCATCTTTTTGACCTGGGAAAGCGCGCCGCGATGTAGCAGCAACTGCGATAAGAGCTAATACAAACGCGCCTTCCAACCGCCCTGACTTCCACAAAAGCTCCGCATCTTCCAAACGACTTCTTATGCTCATACTTACACCACCGCCAAATCCACATGCTTCGCAAACGGGCAAGGCATGCCGTTCAAATGCTCTTCAAACTCCTTGCGAAACTTCTTCACAAATCCCAGTGTAGGCATCGCCGCCGCATCGCCCAGCGGGCAAAACGTCCGCCCCATCATGTTCTCGGCAAGATACTGCATGTTATCGATGTCTTTGGCTTCGCCGAATCCTGCGTGAAAGCGCATCAGCGATTTCTTCAGCCAGTCGGTGCCTTCGCGGCAGGGGATGCACCAGCCGCAGCTTTCATGCTGATAAAAGCTGATCGTCCGCAGAGCAAATTCAACAATACACGTCTGGTCGTCGATCACCACCACGCCGCCCGAGCCTAGCATCGAACCAGCCTTGCCCACCTGATCGAAGTCCATGCCGATGTCGATCTCTTCAGGCAGCAGAACCGGGGTCGAAGATCCACCGGGCACAACGGCTTTTAATGCTCGCCCACCGCGCACTCCGCCCGCAACCTCATAGATCATCTTCTTGAGGTTGTAACCCATCGGCAGCTCATAGACTCCAGGCCGCTCGACGTGGCCGCTGATCCCAAACAATCGCGTCCCGCCGTTACGCACCGAACCCACGGCAGCGTAGGCCGCAGCGCCCATGGCGATGACATGAGGTACGGTCGCGATGGTCTCGGCATTATTGATGACTGTCGGCCCGCCATAAAGGCCGACGACGGCCGGGAAGGGAGGCTTGATCCTCGGCACTCCGCGCTTGCCTTCGAGCGACTCCATCAGCGCCGATTCTTCGCCCACTTCGTAAGCGCCTGCGCCGGTCTGAGTAATGATTTGAAACTCAGTATCGCTTCCGAAGATGTTCTTTCCCAGAAATCCCTTCGCATAAGCGTCGGCAACGGCCTTCTCCATAATCTCCAGCAGATAACGGTACTCGCCACGCAAATAGATGAAGCCCAGCTTTGCGCCAATGGCCAGACCGGCGATGATCGTGCCTTCAATCACCGCGTGAGGGTCGTGGAGAAAGATCAGATGATCCTTGCAGGTCCCGGGCTCGCTCTCGTCGCCATTGACCAGGACATACTTCGGTTTCGTGCTCTGCTTCGGCACGAAGGACCACTTCGATCCTGTTGGAAAGCCCGCGCCGCCACGCCCGCGCAGCCCCGAGGCCTTCATCTCGTTGATGATCCAGTCGGCCCCTTG